>UCCS01000038.1 GCA_900470965.1 Hyphomicrobiales bacterium | reverse complement strand
CATCAGCGCCAGCCCGAGGATGACGGAGCCTATCAGCACCACGGGGCGCGGTCCGTATCGGTCGCTGACAGCACCCCAGAAGAAACCGCCTACGCCCATGACGATGAAATTCAGCGTCATGGCACTGGCGATGCCCGCATGCGACCAGCCGGTCGCGTCGGCGATTGGTTGCTGGAAGATTGCGAGAGAAAACATGGCGCCGAGAGCAACGCACGTCATCAGTGCGCCGGCCGCGACGATTACCCAACGATAGGAACTGCTCATATCCACATCACTCCTTGCGGGCGGGTTTGATAGGCATGATGAATTTCCCATGCCTGCGAGTCAAAGACGTTCGGGCAACCGGGAATTCGACAGGGGTTTTGGGATTTTTTGCATTGGGACCAGCAAAACTGCAGCCATCGCCTGTCCCAGGCGTTTGCCAACCGATCGCCCGCGCATTGACCGTGCCCAGGCGCCGAAAGGCAATCTCGACATGGACAAGGGTTCTGGAACGGTGCGACAGTGAACGCCCTCGTTGCCGTCATCGTCAATCTGCCAGCGCCGGCACGGGGAGCTGCGAGAGCCTGAGCGTAGTTCCTGAATCTCGTTGGAGCGAAGCGGCAGGCATCCGGCCTGCGGCTTTTCGTGAGGCTGAGAGACTGAAATCCCTCTTCCTTTTCCGCTGAAAAGCGCTTATGAACCGGCGCAATGAGTAAATTCCGGCTGGCGCATTCGATACGAATTATCGGCCCGGTCTTCCGCGCGCGCTGAGCGGCCGGAAGGTCCGGGTTTTCGGCGCTTGGCTTGCGCGAGCGCTTTCCGTCACCACAGATTTCATATCCGCGTGCCCTTGTCGGGCCGCCAGAAGCGATTGTCACACATGACCGACACAGCCGAAAAGATCGATTACTCGAAGACCCTCTATCTGCCCGAGACGGATTTCCCCATGCGCGCCGGCCTGCCGCAGAAGGAGCCGGAACTCGTTGCCCGCTGGCAGCAGATGGACCTCTACAAGAAGCTGCGTGCGTCGGCCGCCGGCCGCGAAAAGTTCGTCCTGCACGACGGCCCGCCCTATGCCAACGGCAACATCCATATCGGCCACGCACTGAACAAGATCCTCAAGGATGTCATCACGCGCTCCTTCCAGATGCGCGGCTACGACTCCAACTACGTTCCCGGCTGGGACTGCCACGGCCTGCCGATCGAATGGAAGATCGAGGAGGAAAACTACCGCGCCAAGGGCAAGGCCAAGCCTGACCTGACCGAGCCGTCGGCGATGATCGAATTCCGCCGCGAATGCCGCGCCTATGCCGAAAAGTGGATCGCCATCCAGGGCGGCGAGTTCCAGCGCCTCGGTATCGTCGGCGATTTCGAAAACCCGTATCTGACGATGAACTTTCATGCGGAAAGCCGGATCGCCGGCGAGCTTCTGAAGATCGCCAGGAGCGGCCAGCTTTACCGTGGCTCCAAGCCGATCATGTGGTCGGTCGTAGAGCGCACTGCACTGGCGGAAGCCGAAGTTGAATACCACGACTATGAGAGCGACACGATCTGGGTGAAGTTCCCAGTCGCGAAGGGCCCTGATAGCCTCAAGGATACTTCCGTCGTCATCTGGACCACCACGCCCTGGACGATCCCTGGTAACCGGGCGATCGCCTATTCCTCGCGTGTTGCTTACGGCCTTTATGAGGTAACGGCTGCTGAGAACGATTTTGGCCCGCGCCCGGGCGAGAAGATGATCTTCGCCGACAAGCTCGCCGAAGAATCCTTCGCCAAGGCAAAGCTGCAGTATAAGCGTCTCGCCGACGTCACGGCTGCCGATCTCGCCGGCATCACCTGCGCCCATCCGCTGCATGGCCTCGGAGGCGGCTACGAATTTCTGGTACCGCTACTCGAAGGCGATCACGTCACCGACGATACCGGTACGGGTTTCGTTCACACGTCGCCGAGCCACGGCCGCGAAGACTTTGATGTCTGGATGGCGCATGCCCGAGAAATCGAGGGACGCGGTATCGAGACCAAGATCCCGTTCCCGGTTGACGACGGCGGCTTCTATACCGCCGATGCGCCCGGCTTCGAAGGCGCACGCGTCATCGACGACAACGGCAAGAAGGGCGATGCCAACGACCGCGTCATCAAGGCGCTGATCGAGCGCAACGCGCTCTTTGCCCGCGGCCGCCTGAAGCATCAGTATCCGCATTCCTGGCGCTCCAAGAAGCCGGTGATCTTCCGCAACACGCCGCAGTGGTTCGTCTATATGGACAAGACCCTGGCGGACGGCACGACGCTGCGCACCCGCGCCCTGAAGGCAATCGACGATACCCGCTTCGTGCCGGCTGCCGGCCAGAACCGTCTGCGCGCCATGATCGAGCAGCGCCCGGACTGGGTACTGTCCCGCCAGCGCGCCTGGGGCGTGCCGATCTGCGTCTTCGTCGACGAGCAGGGCGAGGTGCTGCAGGACGATGCCGTCAACCAGCGCATCCTCGATGCTTTCGATGCCGAAGGCGCCGATGCCTGGTTTGCTGCGGGCGCCAAGGAGCGTTTCCTCGGCAACGAGCATGACCCGGCCAAGTGGTCGCAGGTCATGGATATTCTCGATGTCTGGTTCGACTCGGGCTCGACGCACACCTTCACACTGGAAGATCGGCCCGACCTGAAATGGCCGGCCGATCTCTACCTCGAAGGTTCCGACCAGCATCGCGGCTGGTTCCACTCTTCGCTCTTGGAATCGGCAGCGACACGCGGCCGCGCGCCTTATGACGCCGTCCTCACCCATGGCTTCACCATGGACGAGAAGGGCGAGAAGATGTCGAAGTCGAAGGGCAACGTCACTTCGCCGCAGGAAGTGATGAAGGATGCCGGTGCCGATATCCTGCGCCTCTGGGTCATGACCTCTGACTATGCGGACGATCTGCGTGTCGGCAAGACGATCATCCAGACCAATGTCGATGCCTATCGCAAACTGCGCAACACCATCCGCTGGATGCTCGGCACGCTGGCACATGACAAGGGCGAAGTTATCGCGCTCTCGGATCTGCCGGAGCTGGAGCAGCTGATGCTGCACCGTCTCTCCGAGCTCGACCAGCTCGTGCGTGAGAACTATGACGCTTTCGACTTCAAGAAGATCGCCCGTGCATTGATCGATTTCGCAAATGTCGAGCTCTCGGCCTTCTACTTCGATATCCGCAAGGATGCGCTCTATTGCGATGCGCCCTCCAGCCTTCGTCGTCGTTCGGCACTCTACGTCATCCGCATGATCTTCGATTGCATGGTGACCTGGCTTGCTCCGATGCTGCCTTTCACCACGGAAGAAGCATGGCTCTCGCGCAATCCTTCGGCCGTCTCCGTGCATCTGGAGCAGTTTGCTCCCGTCGCCAAGGAATGGCGCAACGATGCTCTGGCCGAAAAGTGGAAGCAGATCCGCGCGATCCGGAGCGTCGTTACCGGCGCTCTCGAAATCGAGCGCAAGGACAAGCGTATCGGTTCGTCGTTGGAAGCAGCCCCCGTCGTCTATGTTGCCGACGCGGAACTGCGCAAGGCACTTGAGGGCCAGGATTTCAGCGAGGTCTGCATCACCTCCGGCATCACTATCAAGGCGGACGCCGGCCCGGCTGAGGCTTTCCGTCTGCCGGAAGTGCCTGAAGTCGCCGTCGTTCCGAAGCTTGCCGAAGGCGTAAAATGTGCCCGTTCCTGGCGCATCACCACCGATGTCGGTTCCGATCCTGATTATCCCGACGTTTCGGCGCGTGACGCAGCGGCACTCCGCGAACTCGGCATCCGTGCCTGAAGATATTTGCCGGGTGAATTGCCTTTATGGCGTTCATCCGGTAAAAGCTGCCTGAAAATGGCCGGATTTTTGCGTCAGGGGGACGATTGTCCGGTGGGCAGTACTGATTCCGGCATGCGGGAAGGGTTTTCATGTTAGCGACGCATTGGTTCCGTTTGGGCGCCTGCCTGTCTCTTGTTCTGGCGGCAAGCTCCACGATGTCCGGCTGCGCCAGCAGCCCGACCTACGGTACCGACAAGACCGCCATGGAACAGCTTGCCGACGACCTCGGCCAGTCCGTTTCGCTGACCGGTCCCGGCCCGAAGAACACCGGTGTGAAATATACGCCGCGCCCGACGCTGGTCATGCCTGCGCCCGCGCAGAAGGAAACGCTCGTCGCGCCGCAGCAGAATGTCGCCAACAAGGACAATCCTGAGTGGGTTGAATCCCCGGAAGAGGCCCGCGCCCGTCTCGTGAAGGAAGCCGACGAGAATTCGGACAATCCGAGCTATCGTTCGCCGCTCGCCAGCTCCGCCATCGAGGGCGGCCGCCAGACGTCCGAAGCCCAGACCAAGGCCTATCGCGAAGCCCGTGCCCTGCAGAAGGGCGCCTATATCGACCAGCGCCGCTACATTTCCGATCCGCCGACCGAATATCGCGCCGTCGACGATCCTGCCAAGCTCGATGACCTCGGCACGCCGGAGCAGAAGAAGGCGAAGCAGCGCAAGAAGGATGCAGCGGTCGCCAATAGCGGCACCAAGTGGTGGCAGATCCTTCAGTAAAAGCAATTCAGCAAGAATGCGCAGCGGTTTTGCGTCCGGAATGTGTAGAAGCAAAACGAAAATGCTCTAGCGCCGCGACGCGTTAAACCAGCGTTGCGTCAGCGTGATATGCAGAAGCTGGCACGCGAGAAAGACGCCACCCATCAAGGCAATATCGGCATTGCGCACTTGGTCGCTGAGCAGGATCGCGGCCATGATGATAGCTGCAAGCCCTGGAATGAAGGCGAAAGCGATCGTCCGCGGCGCCGTCCAGTTCCCGCTCCCCTTCAGTGACCATTGCATCGGCAGCTTCGCCACGCCGGGCGCAACTGTCCGGTTGGCGTAGGCGGCAAGCACGCCCATGACGATGATGGTTCCGATGGCTAGAGCCTTTCCTGGTTAGATTGAAGCATTCCGTTGGCTCAAACGGAGTCGGATGATCGACCGGCCGGCGCGCGTCGTAGCCAGATCTACGGCCAAGCCGGCCGGTCGATCAGGCGGCCCGTTTCAGCCAACCCGAAGGGCCGGGCATCTTTCCGCCAGGATCAAAGGCGATCGGCTCGGACGTACCGAGGGGTATGCCCTTCGCCAATCGCCTTTGCCCTGACGAAAACCTGCTCCGGCAGAATGCTTCAATCTAACCAGGAAAGGCTCTAGGATCATGGCAGGTCTCTTCTTTCGGAAAAGAATGCCCTCAGCATATCCGCCGACTCGGTCTCGTTGAAGCCGGAATAGACCTCCGGCGCATGATGGCAGGTCGGCTGGGTATAGAAGCGCACGCCATTGTCGACCGCTCCGCCCTTCGGGTCTTCCGCGCCGTAATAGAGCCTGCGGATGCGGGCGAAGGAAATGGCCGCCGCACACATGGTGCAAGGCTCCAGCGTGACATAGAGGTCGGCGCCGGCAAGACGTTCCTGGCCAAGCTTTTCGCAGGCCATGCGAATGGCGGCGATCTCGGCATGGGCGGTGACGTCGTTGAGCTCCCGCGTACGGTTTCCGGAGGCGGCGACTGCCGAGCCCTCGACGACGACGACGGCGCCGATCGGCACTTCGCCGCGCTCCCCGGCAGCGCGGGCTTCCTCGAGCGCCATCTCCATAAATCGATTTGTCTTCACGTTCGCAAGAATTTCCACTTAACCGCAGGTGCATGACCTGATAGACAGGCCGAAAAGGCAGGCAAACAACAAATGACACCCAAAGACAAGCCAAAACGCCCCGGCACCAAGGCCCCCGCGCGCGAAGCCCGGTCCAGAAGCGGCCCGAAGACCGGCAGCGAGAAGCCGTTGAAGGCTGCTGCCGCGAAAGTCGCTGCTAACGAAGCGGATGGCGATGCCAAGGCGGAACGCATCTCCAAGGTGATGGCGCGCGCTGGCGTCGCCTCCCGTCGCGATATCGAACGCATGATCATGGACGGCCGCGTCACGCTGAATGGCAAGCTCCTGGACACGCCCGTCGTCAACGTCACGCTCGAAGACAAGATCGAAGTCGATGGCGTGCCGATCCGCGGCATCGAGCGCACGCGCCTGTGGCTCTACCACAAGCCGCAGGGACTTGTGACGACGAATTCCGATCCCGAGGGACGCCCGACCGTCTTCGACAATCTGCCGGAAGAACTTCCGCGTGTCATGTCGATCGGTCGTCTCGACATCAACACAGAAGGCCTGCTGCTGCTCACCAATGACGGCGGTCTGGCCCGTGCGCTGGAACTGCCGACCACCGGCTGGCTGCGTCGCTACCGCGTCCGCGCCCACGGCGATATCGATCAGGATGCGCTGGACAAGCTGAAGGATGGCATTGCCGTCGACGGCGTTCTCTACGGCTCCATCGAAGCGACGCTTGACCGCACCCAAGGCTCCAACGTCTGGATCACCATGGGCCTGCGCGAAGGCAAGAACCGCGAAATCAAGAACGTGCTCGGCGCGCTTGGTCTTGAGGTCAACCGCCTGATCCGCATCTCCTACGGCCCTTTCCAGCTTGGCGAATTGCCCGAAGGTCACGTGGTCGAGGTGCGCGGCCGTACGCTGCGCGACCAGCTCGGTCCGCGCCTCATCGAGGATGCCAAGGCGAATTTCGATGCGCCGCTCTACAATGCCCCGGCCGTTGCAGCCGAAGAGCCCGAAGAGCCGGCACCCGAGCGCCGCGAACGTCCTCGTCGCGACGAGGACAAGCGCGAACGGGCGCTGAGTCGCCTCGATACCAAGCGTGACGACCGTCGGGATGATCGCCGAGACGATCGAAAGGACGACCGTCGCAGCGAAGAGGACCGGCCCAAGCGCCCGGCGCTCGGCAGCCGCCGCAATGCCAATGTCTGGATGGCACCCGGTGCTCGTCCGCTTGGCGAGAAGGCCGCCGCCAAGGCTGCCAAGAATGCTCAGACCGCACGCCGTCGCGGTGAAACGGCCCCAGTGAAGGAGCAGCGCTTCGATCCTGCAGCCGATCGCCTGCGCCCGCAGATCAATCGCGTCCATGAAGAGGATGGTGAATGGATCCGCTCGAGCGAGACGCCTGCCAAGCGCGATGACGACGAAGGTTTCGGCCGCAAGCGCTCCTTTGGTGATAAGCCGCGTGGCGAACGGCGCCCGCGTACGGGTGGAGAGGAGCGTCCGCGTTCCTTCCGCGATCGTCCGCGCGAGGAGGGTGGCGAACGTTCTTCGCGTCAGGCCAGAAGCTTTGGCGGTGAAGGTCGGTCCGAGCGTCCTCGTGGCGACAAGCCGCGTGGCGAGCACCGCCCGCGCGCGGAAGGCGAAGAGGGCTCGCGTCCCTTCCGCAGCCGCTCGCGTGAGGAAGGTGGCGAACGTTCTTCGCGTCCGGCCAGAAGCTTCGGCGGCGAAGGTCGCTCCGAGCGTCCGCGTGGCGACAAACCCTTCGGCGACAAGCCGCGTGGTGACCGTCGTCCGCGTACGGAGGGAGAAGAACGCCCGCGTCCCTTCCGCGATCGGCCGCGTGAGGACGGAGGCGAACGCGCTTCGCGTCCCGCCAGAAGCTTTGGCGGCGAAGGCCGCTCCGAGCGCGTCCGCGGCGACAAACCCTTTGGTGACAAGCCGCGCGGCGAACGTCGTCCGCGTACGGAGGGGGAAGAACGTCCGCGTTCCTTCCGCGATCGTCCGCGCGAGGAGGGTGGCGAGCGTGCTTCGCGTCCGGCGAGAAGCTTTGGCGGTGAAGGCCGCTCAGAACGTCCACGCGGCGACAAGCCCTTCGGTGACAAACCCCGCGGGGCAAAGAACTTTTCCGGCAAGCCGAAAGGCGATCGGCCGGGCGGTGGTGGCAAGCCTTCGGGCGGGCCGTCCAGAGGTGGTGCGAAAGGCAAGGGAATGACGCGCGGTGCGGATCGTCGGCGGTGAGTTTCGCGGACGGCCGCTTGCCGTACCAAAATCCAACGACATCCGGCCGACTGCGGACCGGACGCGTGAGAGCCTGTTCAACATTCTGAGCCATGCCTATCCGGAATGCATCGACGGCACCCGGATACTCGATCTTTTCGCCGGTACGGGCGCGGTCGGCCTCGAAGCCGTCTCGCGCGGCTGCCGTCATGCGCTCTTCGTTGAAAACAGCGTGGAGGGCAGGGCGCTTCTCTGGGAAAACATCGATGCGCTCGGCCTGCATGGTAGGACGCGAATCCTGCGCCGTGATGCGACCGATCTCGGCAGCATCGGCAATCTCGAGCCTTTCGACATGCTCTTTGCGGATCCGCCCTATAGCCGGGGACTCGGCGAAAAGGCGCTTGCGGCGGCGGCCGAAGGCGGCTGGCTCAAGCCTGGCGCGATTACCGTTCTGGAAGAACGCGCGGATGTTGCCGTTTCGGTTCATCCTTCCTATGTTTTCCTCGAAAGCCGAATATTCGGCGATACAAGAGTACATTTCTTCCGGTATCAGCCGCAGTAGCGGGCGCGTTGGGGGCAGATCGTGCAGGCGGAAATCATCAGTCCGAAATCGCCTGCGATCAGCGACCTACCGACGGTTGCCGTCGCCTTCGGCGGCGGTGGCGCACGCGGCCTCTCGCATATCCACATCATCGAGACGCTGGATGAACTCGGCATCCGCCCGGTGGCGATCTCTGGTTCCTCCATCGGCGCCATTATGGGCGCCGGTATGGCGGCCGGCATGTCGGGTGCGGAGATCCGCGAACATGCGCTGGCAACAGTCGGCAACAAGGCAGCCGTCGTCAGCCGTATCTGGGGGCTGCGCCCGACGACCGTACGCGATGCCGTGGCCAAGGGCATCCGCATCGGTCAGTTCAATCTCGAACGCATCCTGAAAGCCTTCCTGCCTTCAGAGCTTCCGGCGCGCTTCGAAGATCTGCTGGTGCCGATGAAAGTGATCACCACCGACTATTACGGCCAGGCCGAGGTCATCGTCGAAGAAGGCCAGCTTTTTCCGGCACTTGCCGCATCATCGGCTATTCCTGCGGTCTTCATGCCGGTCAGGCTGCACGGCCGGGTGATGATCGATGGCGGCATTACCAATCCCGTTCCTTACGAATGCCTGATGGACATCGCCGATATAGTCATCGGCATCGATGTCGTCGGCGCGCCCGAAGGCGACGGCACCCATATTCCGAACCGGATGGAAAGCATCTTCGGCTCCGGCCAGTTGATGATGCAGGCGGCGATTTCCCTGAAGCTGAAGCTCCTGCGGCCGCATATCTTCCTGCGCCCCATCGTCGGCCGCACAGGCGTCATGGATTTCCTGAAGGCGCGCGATGTGCTTGCCATGTCGGTTGGCGTCAAGGACGAGCTGAAATATGCGCTCGATCGGGAAATCGAGGCGCGGCTGAAGCGGTAAACCGGTATCGCTTCAGGCGTCCGCCGTCACATCGGCCGTATTTGCCAGCGGATCGTTGTCGAAGGGACCGGGCGCACGCTTGGGCTTGACCAGCGGCTCCGGATGGATCGGCTTCGAAAACAGCAGGTCCTGTCCCGCTTGCAGGCCCTCCGAAACCTGCAGCACCAGCCGCGCTTCGTCGCGCTTGCGAATGTCCTCGCCGATCTCGTAGGCATCGACTTCGGCGACACCGAGCGCCTCCAGTGTGCGCCGGCCGAAGAGCAGACCGGATTCCAGCGTTTCGCGCAGCTCGTAATCGACGCCCTTGTTGCGCAGTTCGATGGAGTGAATGCGGTCATAGGAGCGCACGAAGAGCGTCGTCTGCGGGTAGTCGGCCTGGATCAGTTCAACGATCTTGTCGGTGATTTCCCTCTTCTGGGTGCAGACGAGCACGATCTTGGCCCTATCAATGCCGGCCGAACGCAGCACATCCTTGCGGGTGCCATCGCCGAAATAGATGCGAAAACCGAAGGAGGAAGCCTGCCGGATGCGGTCGGCGGAGAAATCGATGACGGTGACGCTGCGGCCGCCGGCAAGCAGGATCTGCGCGGCGATCTGGCCGAAACGCGAGAAGCCGACCATCAGCACATCAGCACCCGCACCCTCGAAATCCTCGTCCAACTCTTCGTGATCCTCTCCCGTCAGCATTCGCTTGGAGAGGGCGGCACCCAGCGGTGTCAGCGCCATGGAAAGGGTGACGATCGCAACGAGCAGCGAAGCCGTGCTGCTCGACATCAGCCCGGCGACAGCGGCCGTGGTGAAGAGGACGAAACCGAATTCCCCGCCCTGCGGCAGCAGGAAGGCGATGCGAACGGCATCGTTATGCGAAGAACGCGCCACACGGCAGAGCACGTAGATGATGAGCGCTTTCACCGCCATAATGATCGGCACGGCAATGATGATGAAGAGCACATTGTCGAGCAGCACCTGAAGCTGCAACGACAGCCCGACCGCGATGAAGAAGATAGCGAGCAGCACGCCGCGGAAGGGTTCGATATCGGCTTCCAGCTCGTGCCGATAGGAAGATTCCGCCAGCATGACGCCGGACAGGAAAGCACCCATCGCCATCGAGAGCCCGGCAAACTGCATCAGGCTTGCCGATCCCATCACGACGAAGAGCGCGGCCGCGATCATCGCTTCGCGCGCGCCGGTGCGCGCAATGATCTGGAAGAGGGGCGTCAGCAGGTATCGGCCCATGATGATCATAGCACCGACCGCCGCGACGGAAATGCCGAAATCGACAAGCGGATTGCCGCTGCCCTTGTCGCCGTCGAGGATGGTGACGACGGCCAGAAGCGGGACGATCGCCAGATCCTGAAACAGCAGCATAGAGAAGGAGCGCTGCCCGTAGCGGGTATTGACATCGCCGTCGCCTTCGAGGATCTGCATGGCGAATGCTGTGGAAGAAAGCGCCAGCCCGAAGCCGGCGACGATGCTGCCGCGCCATTCGAGCACGCCGGAAAACCAGGCAAGCGCTGTCAGCACCAGGCCCGTCACCACCACCTGCGCGGTGCCGAGACCGAAGATGTCACGCCGCATCTGCCAGAGGCGAGTGGGCTTTAATTCAAGCCCGATGATGAACAGCAGGAAGACGACGCCAAGTTCGGCGACATCGAGGATCTGCTCGCCATCGGTAATGCCATGAAAGATCGGCCCGATGACGATACCCGCCGCCAGATAGCCGAGAACCGTGCCGAGCCCGAGCTTCTTGAAGATCGGTGCGGCGACGACCGCGCCGCCGAGCAGCAGGATCGTTTCGGTGAAAAGAGCGTTGGGTGCGGACATGCTTCATTTCTTTCGATGGCGGGGCAAGCAGGCAGCCAGGAAAAGAATCGGCATCCACGGCCTTGATGCTTTCGGGAGTGCACAATAAATGGAACGGGAAGGAAAGGCCAAATCATGTCCTCTGAAATCGATTCCTCGACACTTCTTTCCCGTGCAAGTCAACTGATCGATCTGGCGAAAAAGGCAGGTGCTGATGCCGCCGACGCAGTGGTCGTCCGCTCGCGTGCGCAATCGGTCAGCGTTCGCTTAGGCAAGGTCGAAGGCACGGAGTCCTCCGAGAGCGACGACTTTTCGCTCCGTGTCTTCGTCGGCAAGCGGGTGGCAAGCGTTTCCGCCAATCCGGGTTTCGACCTGCAGGCGCTGGCTGAACGCGCCGTCGCCATGGCCAAGGTCTCGCCGGAAGATCCGTTTGCCTGCCTCGCCGATGAGAACAGGCTCGCAAAAACCTATCCCGACCTGCAGCTTCTCGACACGACCGAAGTCGGCGCCGATCAGTTGCGGGAAGCGGCTCTTGCCGCCGAAGCGGCGGCTCTTGCAGTGAAAGGTGTCACCAATTCCTCCGGCGCTGGCGCCTCTGCCGGAATGGGCGGGCTGGTGCTCGCCACCTCGCATGGCTTCGAAGGCAGCTATATGGCATCGCGCTTTGGCAACTCCGTCAGCGTCATCGCCGGCGAAGGCACCGGGATGGAGCGCGACTATGATTTCGACAGCCGCCTCTATTATTCCGAACTGGACGATGCCGCCGAGATCGGCCGCAGGGCCGGCGAGCGCGCTATCAAGCGCGTTAATCCCCGGCAGGTGCCGACCGGCAAGGGTATTACCGTCATCTTCGATCCCCGCATCGCTCGTGGTTTCGTCGGCCATATTGCCGGCGCCATCAATGGTGCGTCGGTTGCCCGCAAGACGAGTTTCCTGCGCGGCAAGATGGGCCAGCAGGTGCTGAAAGCGGGCCTGTCGATCACCGACGACCCCCTGATCGTGCGCGGCCCGTCCTCCCGTCCCTTCGATGGCGAGGGCGTTTCCGGCGAGCGGCTGGTTATGATCGAGGACGGCGTACTCAAGCACTGGTTCCTGTCGACCTCCACCGCAAACGAGATCGGCGGTCTGGAAACCAATGGCCGCGGCGTGCGCGGCGGCACATCCGTCACGCCTGCCTCGACCAATCTGGCGCTGGAGCCGGGCGACATTTCGCCCGAAGAGCTGATCCGCAGCGTTGGCAACGGTTTCTATGTGACCGAGCTGATCGGCCAGGGCGTCAATATGATAACCGGCGAATACAGCCGGGGCGCGACTGGTTTCTGGATCGAAAACGGCGAACTCACCTTCCCGGTATCGGAGGTGACGATCGCCTCCAACCTCAAGGACATGTTCATGCGGCTAACGCTCGCCAACGACATCGACCGTAAATTCGGTGTGGCGGCTCCGACCTTCGCAATTGAAGGCATGACGCTTGCCGGCCGCTGACGAACGGATCGACGCGATGAGCGACACGGACAACCGCTGGCAGAGCGATCTCGCACTGATCGCCGATGCTGCAAAACAGGCGGGCGCCGTCGCACTTGGCTTCTTCAACAAGTCACCGGAAGTCTGGTGGAAGAATGAGGAACGCTCGCCCGTCAGCGCCGCCGATTTCGCCGCCAATGAAAAGCTTGAAACCATCCTGCGCGGGGCGCGGCCGAACTATGGCTGGCTGTCGGAAGAGACCGACGACGATGCCGGCCGTCTGGAACACGAGACGCTGTTCATCGTCGATCCGATCGACGGTACCAGGGCATTCCTCGCCGGCAAGGATCTCTGGTGCGTCAGCGTCGGCATCGTCCATCGCGGCCGTCCCGTTGCGGGCGCGCTTTATGCGCCGGCGCTCGATGAACTCTACGAAGCGATGGAAGGCGGCCCTGCGCTGAAAAACGGCGAGCCGATTTCCGTCTCCACGCGCGGCGAAGCCGATCTCAGCCAGCTTGCTGTCAGCGAGGAGCTGTTCAAGATTCTGCCGGCGGCGGTTCGCGAACGCAGCGAGCGCGTCAAATATATCCCCTCGCTCGCCTACCGCATCGCCATGGTGGCCGATGGCCGGCTGGACACGACGTTTGTCGGGCGGAATGCCCACGACTGGGATATTGCGGCAGCCGATCTTATTCTCGAACGTGCCGGCGGTGGTCTCGTCGACCTCTCGGGTCACCCGACAACCTATAATAGAGAGAAAGTCAGCCACGAGGCGCTCTGCGCTTCGCCTGTCCCGCGTCTCCGTGAATATCTGGACTTGTTCACTCAGCTAAGAGACGGTTGACGTTTCCGTCAAAATCCCTCAGATGAAGGGCCGGAGGAGAATAGGCAGAAAGAGAATAAAAATGACGGACTCCGGCGGTAAAAAGCAGCTCCTGCACCTCGTCTTCGGTGGCGAACTCGAAAACCTTGAAGGCATCCAGTTCCGGGATCTTGGGGATCTCGATATTGTCGGTATTTTCCCCGACTATGCCACGGCACTGACGGCCTGGAAGGCCAAGGCGCAGCAAACGGTCGACAATGCGCATATGCGCTATTTCATCGTCCACATGCATCGTCTGCTCGATCCGCAGGATACG
Source organism: Hyphomicrobiales bacterium (assembly GCA_900470965.1). GTDB lineage: Bacteria > Pseudomonadota > Alphaproteobacteria > Rhizobiales > Rhizobiaceae > Rhizobium. The sequence goes on along the minus strand of UCCS01000038.1, from coordinate 44,174 downwards.
ACTGGGAGCAAGTGAGCCCTAGCAGCAAGCCGCTGGCCCTCCGCTGTCCACAGCGGAGGCCTTTGCGCATCGGTTCCTTGCCCTTGATCGACGCATTCTGAACAAATTGATCGGTCATTGCGGCCGCAACGATAATTGGGGAAATGGATTGATGTCGATCTGCATAGGTCGGAGGTCTGCTGAATGAGCTCCCGGATGGCGCGGATCGGTCTGAACGCGTACCGTCTGGCGGGAACTGTGGCGTCGCCGGTCGTCGGCCTCTACATCACCTACCGCACGGCCAAGGGCAAGGAAGACCGCGCCCGCCGTTTGGAGCGCTTCGGCTATGCGAGCGCCAATCGGCCGCAAGGCCCGCTTGTCTGGTTTCATGCCGCAAGCGTTGGCGAAACCAACGCTGTCATTCCCCTGATCCGTGAAATCCGCCGCCGCGACATCCATGTCATCCTGACGACGGGCACCATCACCTCGGCAAGGCTTGCAGCTGAACGTCTCGGCAAAGACGCGATCCATCAATATGTGCCGCTCGACCTGAAACCTGCTGTCGGCCGTTTCCTCGACTACTGGCAGCCGGATTGCGCCATCATTGCCGAATCCGAAATCTGGCCCGCGACCGTGCTTGAACTTGGTCGTCGCCGCATTCCGCAGATCCTCGTCAATGCCCGCATGTCCGACCGCTCGTTCGCCCGCTGGCGCCGCCGCCCGTCGCTTGCCGAGGCGCTCTTCGAAAATCTGGCGCTCGTCATTGCCCAGTCAGATCTGGATGCAGAGCGTTTCCGCGATCTCGGCGCTGTACCGGTCATCACCTCAGGCAACCTGAAGGTCGATACCGACGCTCCGCCCTATGACAGCGCTGTTTTCGCCCGCTATAAGAAGCAGATCGGCGACCGCAAGACATGGGCGGCGATCTCCACCTTCGACGGCGAGGAAAATGCCGCCGGCATCGTCCATCGGGCGCTGCGCGACCGTGACAAGCAGCTGACCATTATCGTGCCGCGCCATCCCGAGCGCGCTGACGAGATCGAGGCAGCCCTCGTCAAGCAGGGTCTGAAGGTAGCTCGCCGTACGCGTGACGATGTTCTGACCCCGGATGTCGATATCTTCCTTGGTGATACGATCGGCGAAATGGGCCTTTATCTACGCCTGACGGAAGTCGCTTTCGTCGGCCGCTCACTCTTTGCCGAGGGCGGCCAGAACCCGCTCGAGCCGGCCATGCTCGGCTGTGCCATCCTTTCGGGCGGCAATGTGCAGAATTTCCGCGAGGCCTATCAGAAGCTCGCGCGGAGCGGCAGCGCCCGCATGGTGCGTGATACCGAGATGCTGGCGAAGGGCGTGCATTACCTGCTGACCAATGACGAGGCGCGCGGCAAGATGATCCAGGCCGGTATTGCGGCCGTGCATGAAATGCGCGGCGCGCTCAGCGCCACGTTGAAGGGGCTGGAGCCCTATATCAATCCGCTGACGGTGAAGGCGCGTCTGCTGCCGAAGGCCGTGGCGCAGGCCTGAGGAGCGGTCATGTCTGCAGAGGCGAAGATCAGGGGCATCCTCTTCGACAAGGACGGTACGCTGCTCGACTATGATGAAAGCTGGCTGCCAGTAAACCGCGAGCTTGCTCATATCGCCGCCGAAGGCGACGCGGCGCTCGCCGATCACCTGCTTGCCGCATGCGGCATGGACCCCGTCACGGGCCATATTGTTCCCGACAGCCTGCTTGCTGCCGGCAATACCCACCAGATCGCGGAAGGCCTCGTTGCCGCCGGCTCAAAACTCGATGTGATCGAGCTGACGATCAAGCTCGACAATCTCTTTGCCAATGCCGCAGAATTCTCTGTGCCGGTCACCGATCTCGCGGCCTTCTTTGGCCGCCTGCACAAGCGCGGCTTCAAGCTCGGCATCGCCTCCAGCGACAATGAGCGCTCGATCCGCCAAACGGCCCAGCGCTTCGGCATTTCCGACTATGTCGACTACATCGCCGGCTACGACAGCGGCTTCGGCAGCAAGCCTGAGCCCGGCATGGTGCTCGGCTTCTGTGCTGCGACGGGTCTGCAGCCGGAAGAAATCGCCATGGTTGGTGATAACAACCACGATCTCCATATGGGCAGGAATGCAAAAACCGGCCTGACGATCGCGGTTCTGACCGGCACCGGCTCGCGTGAATCACTCACCGCCGCCGCCGATCATGTTTTCGATGACATCACCCACATCGAAGCCCTGCTGCAGGATTTGCAGCTAGCCTGACGCGCAAAGACTTGCATTTTCACGCGTTTTGGCTTCTCAATCCGCCCCGGTCGATTTTGTGAGACCTCGCCTGGGGGTGAGGGCAAGGGAAACGGGACGGCATCATGATATCCGAAGCGCCGCCTTTCTGGTGGAGGCGGGCAGGTTGGCAGGCATGGGCTCTGTCGCCCCTTTCTTTCCTTTATGGTCGTGTGGCGGGCTACCGCATGGTCCATGCGCGCTGCGCCTCGGTTCCGATCCCCGTCATCTGCGTCGGTAATTTCACGGTCGGCGGCGCCGGTAAGACGCCGACGGCAATTGCCATTGCCCGTGCCGCCAAAGCCAAGGGTCTCAAGCCCGGTTTCTTAAGCCGCGGTCACGGCGGCTTGCTGGATGTCACCACCGTCGTCGATCCTACCCACCACCGCGCAGTCGCTGTCGGTGACGAGCCGCTGTTGCTGGCGCAGGAAGCCCTGACGGTGATCTCCCGCAGGCGTGTCGATGGTGCTGTGAGGCTCGTCGAAGAAGGTGCCGATTTCATTATCATGGACGATGGTTTCCAGAGTGCGCGGCTCGCAATCGACTACGCGCTTCTGGTGATCGATGCGACGCGCGGTCTCGGCAACGGTTATATCGTGCCGGGTGGCCCGGTGCGTGCGCCGGTTCGCCTGCAGCTGCGCCAGGCGACTGCGCTTCTGAAGGTCGGAGATGGCAATGCGGCCGACCGTATCGTCCGTATCGCGGCGCGCGCTGCCAAGCCCTATTTTACCGCCGCGCTGAAAGTGTCCGGCAAGAATTCTCTGGAAGGCCTCAAGGTACTCGCCTTTGCGGGTATTGCCGATCCGGAAAAATTCTTCCGCACGGTCCGTTCGCTTGGAGCGACCATCGAGGTCGCGACCTCCTTCGGCGATCACGAGCATTTAAGCGAGGAAGAGATCGACGGTCTTCTGATGACCGCAGACCAGCAGAACCTGACGATCGTCACGACGTCGAAGGATTTCGTGCGTCTCGCCGGTCATCACGGCAAGGCGGAGCAGCTTGCGGCCCGCTGCCATGTCGTCGAGGTGGAAATGGCCTTCACCGACCCGCTTGCCCCAGGTCTCATGATCGACCGAGCCTTTGAAGCCTGCCGTGAGCGGAGGCTCAAGGAGGGAAAGGCAAAAACTTAGCGCTGGGTCGGCAGAACACCGGCGCGCCGGTCGGCTTCCAGTGCGGAGGCGACATCGACATAGGGCTCCTGCCGCGCCACGCTCCAGTAGCGAAGTTCGTCGAGCGGGACGTGTTTGCCTGTCAATGCGCAGACGACATAGGAGCCGGGCGACAGAATCTGGAAATCGCCGTCGAGATAACGGATCTTCGCCTCGCGGTTTCCGTGTCCTTCGAACAAGTTCATGCGCTCCATTCCCTGCAGTCTGTCATCTGTCTGCCATACTCCCCGAGAAGCCGTTTTGCCAGCTTTTTCAGCTCCGGCCAAACAGCCGCTCGATATCGGCAAGCTTGAGTTCGATGTAGGTCGGGCGTCCGTGATTGCACTGGCCGGAGCCTGGGGTCACTTCCATTTGGCGCAAAAGCGCATTCATTTCTTCCGGCCGCAGCCGTCGCCCTGATCGCACCGAGCCATGGCAGGCCATAGTCGCCGCCACATATTCGAGCTTGGTGGTGAGACCGGAGGCCGTATCCCATTCGGCGATCTCATCGGCAAGCTGGCGGATGAGGCCCTGCGCATTCACTTCGCCGAGCATGGCCGGCGTCTCGCGCACGGCAATGGCGCCCGGCCCGAAGCGTTCGATCGCAAGGCCAAGCTCGGAAAATTCCTCGGCATGCGCGATCAGCCGGTCGCAATCCTCTTCGGGAATGTCGACGATTTCGGGGATCAGCAGCACCTGCGAGGCGAGCCTCTTGGAGCGTAAGGCCTTACGCATGGCTTCGAAGACCAGCCGTTCGTGGGCCGCGTGCTGATCGACGATGACGATACCGTCATCCGTCTGGGCGACGATATAGTTTTCGTGAATCTGCGCCCGGGCAGCACCAAGCGGATAGCGCGCCAAAGGTTCGGCGGCGGCAGCGGCATGAGGCTGTGGTGCGGGCTGGAAAGCCGATTCGGAACGGGCCGTCGGATGGACGAGCCCGTCGAAGGAAGCCTGCGGCCTTTCACCGAAACCGGCACTCGGCTGATACGGCCGGGATGGGGAGGTTGCCGCCGACCATGGTGCCTGCGGCCGCTGTGGTGCCGCTTGAAAGCCCGGGCGGAAGGCGCGCAGCATATCGCTCGCGCCCGTCGTTGCCGCTCGACTGCCGTCACGGGCCAACGCCTCGCGGACCGCGCCGACGATCAGCCCGCGCACCAGTCCCGGATCGCGGAAGCGGACGTCGGATTTCGCCGGATGCACATTGACGTCCACCAGCGCCGGATCGAGCGTGATCGAAAGCACCGCGACCGGATAACGGCCGGCCGGGATCGTTTCGGCATAGGCGCCGCGGATCGCCGAGAGGATGAGTTTGTCCTGCACGGGGCGGCCGTTGACGAAAGCATATTGATGGGCCGAATTGCCCCGGTTGAAGGTCGGCACGCCGGCAAAGCCGGTCAGCTGTACATCCTCGCGTTCGGCGTCGATGGCGATGGCATTGTCGCGGAAGTCCTTGCCGAGTATCTGCGCCATACGCGCCAGATGATCCTCGCCGGTTGCCGGAAATTCCAGCGTCGAACGGTCGGGGCCTGACAGCACGAAGCGCACACCCGGAAAGGCGATCGCCATGCGCTTGACGATTTCGGTGATTGCCGCCGCTTCCGCCTTCTCCGTCTTCAGGAATTTCAGCCGCGCCGGCGTCGCGAAAAACAGGTCGCGCACTTCGACGACCGTTCCCGGATTGCCGGCTGCCGGGCGCAGATGCACGATCTTGCCGCCGGCAACGGAAATTTCGTTGCCGGCCGTGCTGTCACGCCTGCGGCTTGCGATGCTGAGCCGCGCCACCGAACCGATGGACGGCAATGCTTCGCCGCGAAAACCGAGCGTGCGAATGTCGTCGAGCGTCTCCGATATTTTCGAGGTGCAGTGCCGCTTGACGGCAAGTTCCAGATCGGCGGCATCCATGCCGGCACCGTTGTCGCTTACGCGCAGCAGCGCCTTGCCGCCGCCGGCGGTTGCGATTTCGATACGGGTGGCGCCTGCGTCGAGCGCGTTTTCGATCAATTCTTTTGCAGCACTCGCCGGCCGTTCGATGACTTCACCGGCGGCGATCTGGTTGATGAGCGTTTCGGAGAGCTGTCTGATGGCCATATCCCTATTTTCGAGGATTCGCGGCCCGGAGGAAAGGGTTTTCATTAGCCTGTGAGAGGACACCGGAGGCTTCTCCCCCAAATTTGGGGGTCATTACCGTTAAGCGGCTCTTAAGACAAAAACGGCATTTTATTCATACACCTGCGAAACTGCGAAAATCGGATAGATGTGGGACGTGAAGGAATGAGTGCCGGCTTCGAAAAGGCGGACACATCATCTGCGAGTGACGCACTGCCGCCTGAGGCTGACCTTCAGACGGTGCTTTTCGATGCGGTATGCGATAGTCTTTCTGCTGCGTTCGTCATCTATGATCGCAACGATCTCCTTATCTTTGCCAGCCATCAGGTCATGGAATTCTTTCCGGTGCCTGAGGATGTGCTTCGACCGGGCACCCGGCTTCGTGATTTCCTGGGTGCGGTCTACGACACAGGATTTCGCGAGCAGACCCTCGTGCATCAACCGGGTTCGCTCAGTCGCGAGGACTGGTTGTCTCAGCGCATCGCCTCCCATTGGCGCGAACGTTTCGAATCCATCGAGCGCCACGGCGCCGACCGCTGGGTGCGCTTTTTGAAGCGCCGCCTGCCGAACGGCTACGGCGTGACTATCGTCTCCGATATTTCTGAGGCGCGGAAGCGAGAGGAACAGTGGCGCTACGACCTGGAGCGCGTACAGCTCACCGAGGACATTCTCGACCATCTGCCGTTCCCGCTCTTCGTCAAGGATCGCAACCTCGCCTACGTCGCCGTCAACAAGGCCTTCTGCGAGAAGTACCAGACGACGGCGGACGAGGTTCTTGGCCGCAAGAGCGGTGATCTGTTTTCGCCTGACATTGCCAAGCGCTTCGAGGAAAGCGACCGTCACGTACTGGAAACCGGTGAAATGTCGGTTTCCCGCCAGCGCCAAATTGCCCGCGACGGCACCGAGCGCGACATCGTCAGCCGCAAGCACAGGATCGGCAAGCCTGGACGTTATTTTCTCGTCTCGACCATGCAAGACCTGCCGCGCGACGGCGATGATCTCGACGAATTCAATCGGGCCTCCGAGATCACCACTTCCAGCAACCAGACCTATCGCCGCGCCTATGTGCCGGTGCCGAGCGCATCGCAGCGTCGCGAGCCCGCGGCGATGGAGGCGATCGTTCCGGAAAACTTCTCCGGCCGAAAGATCCTCGTCGTTACCTCGGATCTTGCCGCCGAGGCTGCGGCGCTGCGCACGCTCGCCAAATACGGCTTCGAAGCCTGCTCGGTCCGAGGCGAGGACGAGGAGGAACGTTTCCTCGAGATTGCTAGCTCCTCCGGCATCTCGCTCGATCTTCTGATCATCGATAACCAGATGGGCATGCGCTGCCTGGAGCTCACCGAACAATACGGCATTCCCGCCCTCGTCATGGATGGCTTCCAGATCGCCAACGAGCTGACCTTCCAGATCGCCCGCCACTTCAACCGCAGCGGACGTGGCGGCGGCACTGAAGGCGACTGGGAAATCACCACGACTGAAGAAACCGTAAGCTTGCAGGTTCTCGTCGCCGAGGACAATGACATCAACCAGATCGTCTTCACGCAGATCCTCGAAGGTCTCGGCTACCGCCATCGGATCGCAGCGACCGGCGAAGAGGTCGTTCGTCTCTGGGCCGAACACAGGCCACAGATCGTGCTGATGGATATTTCGCTTCCGGTCTTCAACGGCTTTGAAGCCTCACGCCTCATTCGCCAGATGGAAGAGGGACAGGGCACGCGAACCCCGATTATCGGCGTGCTGACACAGGCCTTCGAGCGCGATCGAGCGGAATGCGCCAAGGCCGGCATGGATGACGTCATCATGAAACCGGTCAGCCCCGACATCCTGGAAACGGTATTTCAGAAGTACCTGATGGATGAGCCGCTCAAGGCGCAGATCTAAATAAAATATCCGTCAACTCCCCAGAATTTGGGAATGCTTCGGGTTGTAGTCCCGCCGATTTACTATCGAATTGTTAAGATTTGCCCGTCATCTTCACCACGGTGTGGAGGAAAGTCTTGGGTTTGGAGTGATGGTGTCGGCGGAAGTACCATTCATGACTGTGAGTCAAAGCGAACTCCAGTCTATGGCCTATACCGATCCGCTGACCGGATTGGGAAACCGCAATCGCATGCGGGACAAGGTGATACAGATTTCTGCCGAGCGGGCCAGCGATCCTGCGCCCTTCACCATCGGTATCGCCAATCTCGACAGCTTCAAGCCAATCAACGATCTCTTCGGTTCTGCCGCCGGTGACGAAATCCTGTGTCAGGTCGCCCATCGCCTGAAAGCCTGCATTCCGGATGGTGCGATCGTGACCCGTCATGACGGCGACGAGTTCGCCTTCGTCCTGCCGCTGATCTTCGAGCGCGCCAGTGCCGAGAAGTTCGGCCAGATGATCCGTGAGGTCCTGTCGGCTCCCTACGATCTCGGCGACCGCAACGTGCGCCTTTCAGCCTCCTTCGGCTTTGCGATCTATCCCTTTGCCGGTGAGGATTGCGAGGAGCTGCTGAAGAGTGCCGAAACCGCACTCTATCGTTCCAAGCGCCGCGGCCGCGGTCAGATCACCGTCTATTCGCGCGAGATAGCGCAGGAGATGAAACGGGCGACCCAGCTCGAACAAGCGCTTCGAAACGCCATCATCTCCGACGCAATCGACGTGCATTTCCAGCCGATCGTCTCGCTCGCCAACAACCAGGTGGTGGGCTTCGAGGCACTTGCCCGCTGGAACGATCCCGATCTCGGCTTCGTCTCGCCTGGCGTCTTCGTGCCGCTCGCCGAAGAGCGCGGTTTCATCGATGCCCTGTCGGAAGCCTTGCTGCGCAAGGCTGCGGAAGCCGCACTCTCCTGGCCGCGAGAACTCTTCTTGTCCTTCAATCTGTCTTCGGCCCAACTCATGGATCCGGGCACGAGCAGCAGCATTCTGTCGATCCTCGGCCGCGTCGGCTTCGACCCGCATCGTCTTGAGCTTGAGATCACCGAGACGGCAGTCATGAGCTCTGCCGATACGGCGCACCGGATCATTGCCGATCTGAGGGCCGCCGGCGTGCGCATCTCGCTTGACGATTTCGGTACCGGCCAGTCGAGCCTCGGGCGCCTGCGCGATTTCATCTTCGACAAGATCAAGATCGACCGTGCCTTCGTCTCGCGCATCAATTCCGACCGCGCCTCCGAGCACATCATCAAGGCGATCCTTGCCATGTGCGAAGGCCTCGAACTAGAGGTCGTGGCCGAGGGCATCGAGGATTATTCGGAAGCGGTCAAGCTGCGTATGCTCGGCTGCGGCATGGGCCAGGGCTATCATTTCGGCCGCCCGGCCGATGGCATCGCTACACTGCGCTTCCTGCACGAGAACTATTATTACGACACAAGCGCAACCGAACGCGCGAGCGCATAGTGGCAGAAGCAAAGAAACGATGGCGCCCATGGACGCCATCGCTTACGCTCTACTCTCCGTACGGATTACTTGTTGGTCGTCGAACCTGTCGACGTATTGTCCGTCGGCAGGGCAGTGCCGGTTGCTGCCGGAGCCTTTTCAGCTGACTGCATGGCCAGCGTCTTGAATTCCGGAGCTGCCTTCAGGGATTCGGCGGTTTCGGTGGTCGTCAGCTTGACGGAGCCGTCCTGCGTATTCTGCGCAACGGTTACCTTCTCCATCGGAACGGCGACATTTTTTTCGCCAATGCCCAGGAAGCCGCCGACACCGATCACGGCTGCAACAAGGCCGCCATCCTTCTTCATGATCAGGTCATTGACGCTGCCGATGCTCTCATTGTTGCCGTTATAGACCGATTGGCCGATATACGTGTTGGCGCTGATCTGGTCCGCGGCCTGCTGCGTCAGATAGCTGTCGCCACCTGCCTGAGCCGTATCAGTGCTCGGTGCCGGGGCCGGAGCCTGTGCGGCATCACCTGCGGGCGCCATCGGCTTGACCGGCTCTGCCGGGGCCGGGGCGGCCGGGTCGGCGGGCGCAGACTGGGTCGGGGCAGCAGGGTTCGCCGGCTGCGGAGCCGTCTGCGAGAATGCCGCCGGTGCGAAAGCCGTGGCAAACAGTGCGCCAGCGGCAACGGTCGTCAGAAGTTTGCGTGTCATTTCGAACCTACCTTCGTTCCTTGAGTGATCCCTGGCGTGGCAGCGCCCGTTTTTCAGGCATTCCTGCCGCGCCGGTTCAAGAGTGAAATGACCGATTTGCTTATTGGTTCCGGACGAAGACACGGAAAATTTTACGGTTTTTACGGAACCTTTACCGGGAGATAGGCCCGCAAAAGCAAAAAGGCGCCCCGGATTGGAGCGCCCTCGAGACTGCCGGCTCTGCCCGCAGTTCGTGCTTCAGATCACATAGGCGGGATCGAAAACGCCCTTAACGGCAACGCCGAGTTCGAGCAGGGCGCCGGCGCTCGGCTGCGTGGAGCGGGCATCCTCATCCAGCCCTTCCCATGCGGTGGTCACCGCCAGCCGGTCGGCATTGGCGCCGATGAAGGCTGGGCATGAGGGCTGTGCGGCCGGTACCTTGTAGCGGGCAATGCGCAAGCCATCCGGGCTGTAGCGATCGACGACGCCAGCGCCCCAGCGGGCGTTCCAGATATAGCCGTCGGCATCGCAGACCGATCCGTCCAGGCCGCCCGGCTCATCCATGCTGTCGACCATGACGATCGGCTCGCCGGAGGGAAGGCCGGTCTGCGGATCGACCATCACACGCATCAGGCGGCTGAGGCGCGTGTCGGTGAAATAGCCGATCGTGCCGTCGGGCGAAAAGCAGATGGAGTTCGGGATGCTGATGCCGCTGAAGAGCTTGGTTACCTTGCCGGCAGCTACGTGATAGATCGCGCCGGCCTGGTTCTCGGCGCGCTTGCTCATCGTGCCGATCCAGAGTGCGCCCGAGGGATGCGTGCGTCCGTCATTGGAGCGGTTTTCCGGTCTATCGTTTTCGAGCGCCGCATAGAAAGTCAGGTTGCCGCTGGCGACGTCGCGCACGAACAGCCCCTCTTCGGTCGCCAGCAACTGGCGGCCGGCATCGATGCGGGCGAGCACGCTTGCCATCATCGGCAGCGAATGTACCTTCTTTTCATCGGTCGAAAGATCGAGTTCGTGCAGTTCCTTGCCAAGAATATTGAACCACCAGACCGTGTTAGTGCCGGGATCGTAGGTGGGGCCTTCACCGAGAACCGAATTGGTATTACAAAGTGTTTTGCCCTCGAATTCATAAATATCAGTCATATGCCTATGCTCCTATGGCTGCGTCATAGGCTAAGATGGTTGCCTTGGCGCGCTCGGCAACCTCTGCATCAGTCATTCCAGGCTTGTAAATGCTGGTGCCGAGACCGAAGGCCAGGATGCCGGCCTTGGTGTAGTCGGAGAAGTTCTTGTCCGACACACCGCCGACCGCCGCAATTACCAGTTCCGGCGGCAGGATGGCGCGGATCGCGGTGATGCCTGACGGTCCCAAAACACTGGCGGGGAAGAACTTGAGGCCGGTCGCACCCGCGCGAGCTGCCTGCAGCGCTTCCGTGGGCGTGAAGACGCCGGGCATGGTCACCATGCCGTAGTCGCGGGCGCGAATGATGACGTCGGGCTCGACATTCGGTGTCACCAGCAGCTTGCCGCCGGCCGCATGCAGGCTGTCGACGGCCCCGGTGGTCAGCACGGTGCCGGCGCCTATCAGCACATTGTCAGGCGCCATCTTGGCGGCGATCTCGATAGACTTGAAGGGCTCGGGCGAATTCAGCGGGATTTCGATTGCCGTCAGACCATTTTCGATCAGCGCGCCGACCACGGCTTGGGTTTCCTCGGGCTTGATGCCGCGCAGAATGGCAATCAGCGGACGCTTCATGGCGGGGAAGGGAATACGGTTCATGGGAGGTATCTTTCTCAGTTCGGCCAGATGGCTCAGTTTGGCCAAATGGCTTGGGCAGCGGCCGAAAGCCCGCCGCGAACGGCGACATCGGCATCGATGGCGGTGAAGGAAAGGGAGAGCGTGCGGAAGGCCTGCTCGTAAAGCGCCTGTAGGCGTCCGGAAGCGACAAGGGTAATGGCCGTATCCTTTCCGGCATTCTGCAGCGCGCCGGCGATTTCGAGGCCGATCAGCGTACCCGAGAGTTTGGCTTGGGCAGCGGCAGCCGAAATACCGTGCAGGAGCTGGCCGGAGCGGGCGGTGAAAATCAGGTTCGACGCGAGCGCCGGTCGCTGGAAGGCGGCTGCAACCGCCGCTTCGAAGGCTGCGGCATCGGCCGGCTGGTCCTCGGCGCCGGCAACGGCATGCATGAGGATCGTATGTTTGGTGATGGCGTCGAACAGCTCACCGGTCATGAAAGTGGAGAAACCGGTGACCTTGCCATCCTTGACATGCACCCATTTGGAATGCGTGCCCGGCATGCAGACGGCCTGCGTACCCTGACTGTCAGGCCCGAGCGCGCCGAGAAGCTGCGTTTCCTCGCCGCGCATGACATCCGGCGTCGCCGCATCGCGCTGGGCAAGGCCCGGAAGGATGCGTATGTCACGGCTTTCGCCGGGCACGGAGACCGCACCTGATAGAATCGAGGAAAGCGAAGCCGGCACGTCGATATAACCCGCCTCCACCCAGCCCTGCCGCGCGCCTGCCATGCCGCAGACGATGACCGGAAGGTCATCTGGCGCTTCGACTGCTGCAAGATGTCCTTCGAGAACCTGGGAAAAACCGGTCTTGGCGGCCGTTGTCATGCCTTCGCCGCTGCGGCGTTCGGCAAGAACGGCTCCATCAGCAGCGATAAGCCAGAGCCGGAAGCTGCTGGTGCCCCAGTCCACCGCGACATAAGCGGGATTTGCCATCAGAGAACGCCTCCATCGACGATAAGGGACTGCGCGGTCATGCCGGCTGCGCAGTCGGATGCAAGAAACAGAGCCGGACCGACAATCGCGTCGGCCTTCAATACGATCTTCAGGCATTGCCCCTGCACGGAGCGGGCAATGCTTTCCTCTGTCAGCCATAGCTTCATCTGTCGCTCGGTCACCACCATGCCCGGCAGGATGCAGTTGACGCGGATATTCTCAGGGCCAAGCCTTCCGGCCATGCTCTTCGTCAGGCCGACGACTGCCGCCTTGGCGGCGGCATAGGCGGGAAAGACACCCATGTTCAGTTTGAAGGCGATCGACGACATATTGATGATCGCTCCACCGCCGGCTGCCCGCATCGAAGGGGCAACCGCCTGGGAGGTGAAAAAGACATGGCGCAGATTGACCGCCTGATTATTATCCCAATAGTCCTCGGTCACATCGTCGAATTCGTGCCGGTCATCCCAGGCGGCGTTGTTGACGAGCACCCGGATCGGCCCGGACTTTTCGACAACCTCGTTCACCGCGCGCCTGATGGCATCGATATCGCGCAGGTCGGTGTGGTAGAAGCTGACGGGATGCGCAGTCTCTCCAGAAAGCCGTTCCGCCAATTCCCGGCTTTCCGTCTTGGCGATGTCCAGGAAGGAAACCTTTGCACCCTGCCTTGCGAAACCTTCGACGAGGGCAGCGCCGATGCCGGAACCTCCGCCGCTCACCAACACCGTGCGATCCCGGAATTCGGGGAATTGTGCAGACATAGCGCTCATCGTCTCTCCTCCGGGCACGCTAATTATTCCATTATTTGGAACTTAATTTGACTATATGGAATTATCCGACTAGGCTGCCTTTCCTGTCAAGAGTGGGAAAGGCAATGAGCTCCAGCGGCGACAGCATGGCGCAGGCGGATGACAAAGGCGCGTCGGGTGATACTAGCGTGTCGCGTGACACCGGCACGCTTGGCAAGCTTATGGTGCTGCTCGATCTCGTCACCCATGCCGATGCTCCCTTGCGTTTCACCGATATCCTCGCACTTGCCAATCAGCCGCGTGGCACGCTGCACCGACAGCTCGGCCATCTCGTGGAGGAAGGGCTCCTTGAGTTTGACGCTGAAGGCCGTTATGCGCCTGGCCTCCGGCTGCTCGACTTCGCCTCACGAAGCTGGGCGCGCAACGAATTCCGCCTGATTGCCGCGCCGCATCTGGCCGCCCTTCATCGGGAGACGGGAGAGACCGTCCATCTCGGCGTGCTGCGCGGCTCCTCCATCATCTATCTCGACAAGGTCGAAGGACACCAGCCGGTGCGAATGTATTCACAGATCGGCAATGCCTCGCCCTGTTATTGCACCGGTGTCGGCAAGGCGGCCCTTTCAGTGCTGCCACTCGACAAAATCGAGGAACTGCTACCCGGTCTGCATTTCAACCGCTTTACCTCGGCAACGCATGTGAGCGCTGAAAGCCTGCTGGCGGAGATCGGAGAAATCGCCGCGACCGGTCATGCTTTCGATCGCGAGGAGCACGAGGCGGGCATCCGCTGTGTCGCCGCCCCCATCTGGTCGGACGACCGCTCCTTCATCGGCGGGGTCTCTGTCACCGGTCCCGCTTACCGGCTCTCGATGGAACTTCTTCAGGAATGGGCCGTTCCGGTTCAGATGACAGCACGGAAAATCATGGATGAAATGCGCATCCGCCTCGGGCCGAGGCGTTGAAACCGATTTGGCGGCGGTCATTGCTGGACGTCGTATACATAGCATGCTTATGATGAGTGCGTTATTGAGATTTGACGGCGAATCACGCCAACTGGGGTCGTCCGCGAAATCATCGACAATTCACCGGCCGAACGCGCTGCACGCCGAGGCTGAATCCTATTGATCTGACGGGCGTTGTGTAACCCACCCTGTACCTGACCTTTTTTCCACACAGGCTGCCAGAGGTTTACCCAAAGCCCGGTTGAAGGCGAAAAAATCTGATGGCAAGCTTACCGCAAACTTCGGTGGAGGACGCCTATGTCCAGGATGTCGCCAGTCTAAAGACGCAGTTCGACATTTTCCGCTTCATGAAGCGGGTGACGGAGGCCTATCGCAGCCGGGCCTTCATGGTTTTGAACCTGCCGCCGATTACCTCCTTCGATCTTCAGGGCAATACGATCATCACCAGCTGGCCCGCCGAACTGCTGTCCATCTACGATCAGGAAGGATTGATGGTAAACAGCCCGGTCCTGCGGCGGCTGCGCACGTCTACTCTGCCTTTCTTCTACGATACGTCGCGCACCAACTGGCCCCGCGACGACGGCAAGACAGGTGTCGTTGCAACCCTTTTCGAACGCTTCAAGATGATGCGCTGCGCCTATTTTCCGACACATGAACCGTCAGGCGCGCGCGGTGCAGTCTCCTTCGCCGGTGATCGCGAACCTTTCACCCCGGTAGAGATGCGCGAGCTCAGCTACATCGCGATCCATGTCTTCGACCGGCTGGCCGAGATCCGCAATCTCGATACGCGCATAACCGACACGCTGACCGACCGCGAGATTGATTGCCTCAACTGGACTGCCGCCGGCAAGACCAGTGCCGAGATTGCCGAAATCCTCGATCTCTCGGAGCATACGGTCAATCACTACCTGAACCGCGCCACCAAGAAGCTTGATACGGTCAACCGCACGCAGGCCGTCGCCAAGGCGCTACGCATCGGCCTCATCAAGTAGTCCCGATTAGTAGGCATTGCCGGCCTAAAATATCGTCAGTCGCTGCCGCCGTGCTCAATATCTGAGCGCCATTCCCTTTGCTGGTGGCCCTGGACTGACAATTATCATCCTTTTCATCGGATTCCGCAGTTGGCATGCTTCGTGCATCATTATCAACAGAGGTCCAGAGGGGACTTTGAAAACAGCGCCAGCTCAACGGCGCGACCGACACGCCGCCGTCTGATATCGCTGCCGCTTTTCTCCCGGCGTTCCGATATCGGCGGCGGTTGTTGCGTTTGGGCAACCACCTTTTGCCCTGTTCCGAAACCGGACGATATCGTTCATTTTTTTCTGGCCTTTTTTTCCGCTTGCTCTACTTCGCCCCGAATTGCGCCGGTTCTCGGGGAGTCCGTTGCGGTCATCAGGGCGAGAGCCCAGCGGACTTGATGACCGCAACGGAGAGAGAACGCACTGCCTTCCTTTGATGCGGGATGTGTCTGCCGCCCGATTTTGTTTGGCGAAGCTGCTGGCCTCCACTATTTACTGAAGACGAAAAAGCAGTGAGGGTGGAATGACCGAGGTCACTAAGGAACAGGTTCTGGAAACGCTGAAGACCGTGCGCGGGCCGGATCTGGAGCACAACATCGTCGAACTCGGCATGGTTTCCGATGTCTTCATCTCCGATGGCAAGGTCTATTTTTCGATCACCGTGCCGGCCGAACGCGCCAAGGAACTGGAGCCGCTGCGGCTGGCTGCCGAGCGTGTGATCAAGGAAATGCCGGGTGTGAAAGGTGCGCTCGTGGCGCTGACGGCAGACAAGAAGGCCGCCGTAAATGCACCCGCAGCGCGCCCCGCCCCGCAGGCTGACCACAGCCATCACGGCCACTCCCATGCCCCGCAGCAGCCGCGCACCGCCAAGATCGGCGTTCCCGGCATTGGCGCCATTATCGCCGTCGCATCGGGCAAGGGCGGCGTCGGCAAGTCGACGACGGCGGTCAATCTCGCACTCGGCCTGCAGGCGAATGGTCTTCGCGTGGGCATTCTCGATGCCGATATCTACGGCCCCTCGATGCCTCGCCTCCTGAAGATTTCCGGCCGCCCGACCCAGATCGACGGCCGCATCATCAATCCCATGGAGAATTACGGCCTCAAGGTCATGTCCATGGGCTTCCTTGTCGATGAGGAAACCGCGATGATCTGGCGCGGACCGATGGTTCAGTCCGCCCTCCTGCAGATGCTGCGGGAAGTCGCCTGGGGTGAACTCGACGTTCTCGTCGTCGACATGCCGCCCGGCACCGGTGACGCTCAGCTCACCATGGCCCAGCAGGTGCCGCTCGCCGGCGCCGTGATTGTCTCCACGCCGCAGGATCTGGCGCTGATCGATGCCCGCAAAGGCCTCAACATGTTCCGCAAGGTCGAAGTGCCGGTTCTCGGCATTGTCGAGAACATGAGCTATTTCGTCGCGCCCGATACCGGCACGCGCTACGACATCTTCGGCCACGGCGGCGCCCGCAGGGAGGCCGAGCGCATCGGTGTGCCCTTCCTCGGCGAAGTGCCGCTGACCATGAACATCCGTGAGACTTCGGATGCCGGAACGCCGCTTGTTGCCTCCGATCCGAATGGCATCGTTGCCGGCATCTACCGCTCCATCGCTGCCAAGGTCTGGGAACAGCTCGGTGAACAGCCGCAACGCGCAGCACCTGCGATCGTCTTCGAATAGTGCGAATCACGCGTCGCTCACCTCGAATTGTGGGGGAAATGAGATGAAAGGGCGCAGTTCACGTAAGATGTCTTGATTATTTTCCGGCTTTGCTTCATATGCGCGCCGGCGTCATGATGGCGCGTCTGCAAATGCTCTGTGATGGCCGCCTGTCGATGAAGGTTCCGGCCTCCCTGCATATTCGGAGTTGACTTGTCGATCGAAGGATTGGTGACTGCGATGCGGTGGAGCAACCCGGCCGATAAGGCCGGACATGACCGGAGTTATATGAACTTTCTTTATCCGCTTCCGTTACGATCGATGGCAAGTGCGCCCTGGCGTCACCGCGCTCGCGTGGGCATGGAAGGACTTTCGATGAAAAGGGCTACGACGGCTGGGCGCTGCCGGCGCCGGAGATGCGGGCTGTGATCACCGCATACTGTTCCAACTGCAAGTCGGTCGAGATCCGTGATCTTGCCAATCCTCCGGAGTTTCCGGCGGATGTGGTATGGATCGACATGGTCGAGCCGACTCGCGAGGAGGAACTGCATGTCGAAACGATCCTTGGCATCGAAGTGCCGACCCGCGATGATCTCAGGGCGATTGAGCCGTCAGCCCGCCTCTATGTCGAAAATAACGCCGTATACATGACCGCTTCGCTGATATGGAAAGCGGAAACGGAAGCGCCGACCCTGACGGATGTCGCCTTCATTCTTGCCGGCGACAAGCTGGTGACCATCCGATACGCTCATCCGAAGTCCTTCGCACTCTTCATCGCCGCCCTGCATCGCATACCGGAGCAGTGGCGCAGCGGCGCCGCCCTTCTTGCCAAGCTCCTGGAAACCATCGTCGATCGCACCGCCGAAGTTCTGGAAATGTCGGTGTCCCGCCTGGACATCCTGTCGGTGCACGTGTTCGGTGACCGCGCCAAGAAGGTGCGCAAGCCGTCGAACTATCTGGAAGAGAAGCTGAAGGACATTGCCGGCCATCACCGCATGATCAGCAAGCTGCGCGACAGTCTCGGCTCGCTCTCGCGCCTTCTCACCTTCTTCTATACGATCCCTGTCGTGCAGCACGATCAGGAAACTAAGGAACTTTGCCGGACGATTTCGCGCGACATCCAATCCCTTTCGGAACATGCGTCCTTCGTCGCCGGCAACATTACCTTCCTGCTCGACGCCTCGCTCGGCCTCATCAACATCGAGCAGAATGCCATCATCAAGATTTTTTCGATCGCTTCGGTCGTGTTCTTGCCGCCGACGCTGGTCGCCTCCATCTATGGCATGAATTTCGAGTTCATGCCGGAGTTGCACCTGGCCGCGGGTTATCCCTACTCGCTGGGCCTCATGGTGATCTCCGCCGTCATTCCCTTCTTCTTTTTCCGCTGGAAAGGCTGGCTCTGAGGAGCCTGTAATTACTTCATGTCTGAAGAAAGCCATTCTCAAGAACGCAACCTTACGCCGCGCAAGCTCTTTTATCTTGCGCTAGGCTCCGTAGGTGTCGTTTACGGGGATATCGGCACGAGCCCGCTTTATGCCTTCCGCGAAGCGCTGAAGCCGGTCGCCCATGATGGTCTCACCCGTTTCGAGGTCATCAGCCTCATTTCCCTGATGATCTGGGCGCTGACGATCATCGTCACCATCAAATACGTGCTCTTTCTGCTGCGTGCCGACAACGACGGCGAAGGCGGCACGCTGTCGCTGCTCGCCCTCCTGATGAAGACAGCCAACGGCCACACCGCGCTCTTGATGCTGCTCGGCCTGATGGGCGCGGCACTCTTCCTCGGCGACGCCATGATCACCCCGGCGCTCTCGGTTCTGTCAGCGGTCGAAGGTATCAAGCTCGTCACGCCGCAGTTGTCGGAATATATCGTGCCCATATCGGTGGCGATTCTGGCACTGCTCTTCGTCGTGCAGTCGCATGGCACGGGGGCGGTCGCCCGGTTCTTCGGCCCCATCACGGCGCTTTGGTTCCTCGTCATGGCGGCCGCCGGCATCGCTCATATTTCCGATGACTACGGCATCCTCGCCGCCTTCAACCCCTATTATGCCATCAGCTTCCTGCTGCACGAGGGTTTCTATGGCGTCGTCGTTCTCGGCGCTGTCTTCCTGACGGTGACAGGCGCGGAAGCCCTCTACGCAGACCTCGGCCATTTCGGCCGCCGCCCGATCCAGTGGGCATGGTTCGCGCTGGTCTTCCCGTCGCTGACGCTGAACTATCTGGGGCAAGGCGCGCTCGTTCTCGGCAATCCGGCAACGATGTCCGACCCCTTCTATCTCATGTATCCGCAGTGGGCGCTGTTGCCGGTCGTTATCCTCGCGACCTGTGCCACGATCATCGCCAGCCAGGCCGTCATCACGGGCGCCTTCTCGCTCGTACGCCAGGGAATCAACCTCGGCTTCCTGCCGCGCATGGAAATTCTCTTCACGTCTGAGACCAATACCGGGCAGATCTTTGTGCCTTCGGTCAACGCGGTGCTGTTCTTCGGCGTCATCTTCCTCGTGCTCGGCTTCAAGACCTCGGATTCGCTGGCGACCGCCTACGGCATCTCGGTCACCGGCGCGATGGTCGTCACCTCGATCATGGCCTTCGAATTCGTCCGCGTCCGTTGGAACTGGTCGCTTCCGGTTGCCATCATTGCGCTGCTGCCGCTCGTCCTTCTCGAACTGATCTTCTTGGGCGCCAACCTCCTGAAGATCCATGACGGCGGCTATATCCCGATCCTGATTGCGACGGCCTTCACCGTCATTATGTGGACCTGGCGTCGCGGCACGGCGATCCTGACGGAAAAGACCCGTCATACGGATATTCCGCTTGCCTCGTTCGTGAGCTCAATCGAGCGCAAGAGCGAGCATTCGCCGGCCCATGTTCCGGGCACCGCGATCTTCCTGACCAGCGATCCGGATTCGGCACCCGCCGCACTGTTGCACAATCTCAAGCACAATCACGTGCTCCATGATCGCAACGTCATTCTGACAATCCGCACGGTCAACAAGCCGCGCGTCTCGCCGCAGGAACGCTACAAGGTTGAGCAGATCTCCGAACGCTTCTCGCGCGTGGAACTGCTCTTCGGCTTCATGGAATCGCAGAACGTCTCTCAGGCGCTGGCGGCGCTGCGCAAGACCGGCCTGAAGTTCGACATCATGACGACCTCCTTTTATCTCGGCCGCCGCAAGCTGGTGCCTGATGCCAAGTCCGGCATGCCCTACTGGCAGGACCGCCTCTACATCGCGCTCGCCAATGCGGCCGCCAACCCCTCCGACTACTTCCGCCTGCCGGCCAACCGCGTGGTGGAATTGGGTTCGCACGTCATCATTTGACGGGAAGCAAGGAGAGGGCGCCATCTCGTCCTCTCCCATTTCTGTGACCGGCCGGGAATGAACGGGGCGAGATGCTCCATCTCACGAAAATGTCAGCCGCATTGGAATATGCAGAAATCCTCATGGGCATATTCCGGGACAGGTCGTTAACCAGCTATCAAGGTTAATGCGAGATTTTCTTGGGACTGTTCCCGCGTCCCATGCCCGGAGTCCGCGTTGCGTCGAAATGGCCGCTTCCGCAGCAAGCTGCGTCTCTTGCCCCAGAATTGGGTCTCTCCCGCGATCTTCGGCGTGGCCGGATGGCTGATCTTCCCGAGCGTCGCCTCCCATGCCGATCTTGCCACCATGCTCGCCGGTCTCGACAATGATCGCGAAAGCTGGCGCATGGTTCTGACCAATTCGCCCGCAGGCTCCATCCACCAGGCAGAACTCGCCTTTGCCGATCCCGCTTCTACCGGCTCGATCGCCGCCGGTGCGGGCATGGTGCTGCCCGACGGCCGCAAGGTTGCCTTCGTCTCTGGTGAGAAGGGCAATGACGGCACCCCGGACGAGGATCGCGTCAATCGCAATGCCAAGAAGGGCCGGGTCATTGCAGTGGAAAAGGTGCAGCCGCCGAAGGATTTCTCGGCCGGCTCCATCCTTGAGCGCACCAGGCTCCTCTTCCGCCCGGTTTTCGATCTCAAGGACAAGTCCGCCTTCGTGAAGCCGTCGATCAAGGGCAAGGAGATCGAGATCGCCACGGCCTTCTACAAGACGCAGCCGGCGCCACAAGGGGACACTGCTGTACCGGCAATTCTGGCGAGCCTCGTGACCAGCAATAAGGCGGATGTGCTGGCGACGGCCTATGCGCCTGCCGCACCGGATTATTCCCGCCAGTCGCCTTTCGATTCCATCCTGACCGACAAGGATGAAGGCCGTTTCGCGCCGCAGATCGGCCCGAGGGATCATGCCTGGGCTGCGAGCATCCTGCCGCCCAGCGTCTTCTCCGCCCGCGAGCAGCAGTGCCTGGCTTCAGGCATCTATTTCGAGGCGCGCGGCGAATCCGTGAAGGGGCAGGCGGCCGTCGCTCAGGTCATTCTCAACCGCGTCCGCAACCCAGCCTATCCCAAGACTATTTGCGGCGTCGTCTACCAGAACGAAGACTGGCGCAATCGCTGCCAGTTTTCCTTCGCCTGCGACAACATCAAGGACCGTGTGAATTCGCAGTATCATTGGCGCGTCGCCCGCGATGTTGCCATGGCCGTGACCGCCGGCAAGATCTGGCTGCCGCAAGTGGGGTCGGCCACGCATTACCATGCCGTCTACGTCCGGCCGAATTGGGCCAGGACCATGGAAAAGGTCGGCCGCATCGGCATGCATGTCTTCTACCGCACTTATGGTGGTGGCTGGAGCTGAGGCAAAAGGGCGGCCGATTGCCGATTTTTCGCCGCCCGGCGCCGTTCGAAGACGGATTCTTTCGATGAAATCGGGCGGGAGTGGCCAAATTCCGCTTAAATCTTTGATTTTTTGCGGTTATTTTATGGCTGGACACAAGCTCTCTACGCCTTGACTATACTAATCCCTAAAACTATGTTGCGCGCGACTTCAGAACGGGCCGGAGGGTTCTTTAACCTTTGCGTCCGTGGTTCGGAAAACCGGGGTAGCGGGATTGCGGGCGACGGGAGCGGAGGAGAGCACGATGGCGGATGACCGCGAAGAAAGTCTTGAGCAGCGCCGTCGGCAGCTGGAAGCGGAACTAGCCTCCAGACATGTCGATGACAGGAAGGAAGAGGCGCGAGAGGCCAGTGCCGAGCAGAGCCGTAAAGGTTATGCCCAGGCGATGAAGCTCTCGAGCGAATTCATTTCCGCCATCGTCGTCGGTGCTGTACTCGGCTGGCTCTTCGACCATTTTGTTGGCACGACGCCTTGGGGGTTGATTGTTCTTCTGCTTCTTGGATTCTGTGCCGGCGTTTTGAATGTTTTGCGCGCTGCGGGGAAGGTCGCCCAACCCCTGGATCGCCAAAACGCTGATAAATAGGGCCGTCTGGCCCAGTGCAATTTCCGCCTTTTGGGCGGGCCAAAGAGAGAGAGCAACCGGTGTCAAACGATCCGACCCATCAGTTCCAGATCTTCAAGATTGTGCCGATCGAGATCGGCGGGATTGATTTCTCGTTCACCAACGCATCTCTCTTCATGGTGGCTTCGGCTGCCGTCGCTGCTGGCTTCCTTTATTTCTCGACCACGAATCGCGCCATTGTTCCGGGCCGTTCGCAGTCACTCGCCGAAATGTCCTACGAGTTCATTGCCGGCATGCTGAAGGAAGGTGCGGGCACCAAGGGAATGCAGTTCTTCCCGCTGGTCTTCTCGCTCTTCATGTTCGTACTGACGGCAAACCTGCTCGGCATGTTCCCGTATTTCTTCACGATTACCAGCCAGATCATCGTCACCTTCGCGCTGGCGATCCTCGTCATCGGCACGGTTCTGGTCTACGGCTTCTATAAGCACGGCTTCCACTTCTTTAATGTCTTCGTGCCCTCGGGCGTGCCGGGCATTCTGTTGCCGCTGGTTGTCTCGATCGAGATCATTTCCTTCCTGTCTCGTCCGATTTCATTGTCGGTTCGTCTTTTCGCAAACATGCTCGCTGGTCACATCACGCTGAAGGTGTTCGCAGGCTTCGTCGCCTCGCTTGGAGCCCTCGGTGCTGTCGGTGTCGGCGGAGCCGTTCTTCCTCTCATCATGACCGTCGCCCTGACCGGTCTCGAGTTCCTCGTTGCCTTCCTCCAGGCTTACGTCTTTGCGGTGCTGACTTGCATGTACCTCAATGACGCGATCCATCCGGGCGGGCACTAAGGATAACGACATCGACGTCAAAGGGCGTCAGTCATTCGCCGCAACAACCATTTCAAAGGAGTTCAACATGGAAGCGGAAGCAGCAAAGTTCATCGGTGCAGGCCTGGCTTGCTTTGGTATGGCCGGTACGGCTCTCGGCCTCGGCAATATCTTCGGCAGCTACCTCTCCGGCGCTCTGCGCAATCCGTCTGCTGCTGACAGCCAGTTCGGCCGTCTGGTATTCGGCTTCGCCGTTACGGAAGCTCTGGGCATCTTCTCGCTGCTCGTCGCTCTTCTCCTCCTCTTCGCCGTTTAATATCGGTGGATTGATGGATCACGGCCTGCGAACAGCGAGCCGTGATCCTTTGCATTTGCAGTACACCTGGAGGTGAGCATGTACTTTGTGACCCCGGCCTACGCTGAAGAGG
This sequence comes from Hyphomicrobiales bacterium, assembly GCA_900470965.1. GTDB lineage: Bacteria > Pseudomonadota > Alphaproteobacteria > Rhizobiales > Rhizobiaceae > Rhizobium. The sequence continues at coordinate 20,947 of UCCS01000038.1, read as the reverse complement.
CACCGGCGGGAACCGCGACGGATGCGCATGCCGCTCCGGCTGCCGGCGAGGTCCATACCGAGACCGGCGTTGCCGAAGGCGGCCACGCGCGTGGGCCTTTCCCGCCTTTCGATTCGTCGACCTACGCATCCCAGCTTCTCTGGCTGGTGATTACGTTCGTCATTTTCTACCTGCTCATGCAAAAGGTCATCGCACCGCGCATCGGCGCGATCCTCGAGCAGCGTCACAACCGCATCTCGCAGGATGTTGAAGAAGCTGGCCGCCTGAAGGCTGAGGCCGATGCCGCTGTCACAACTTACGAAGGCGAACTCGCCGCTGCCCGTGCCAAGGCAAACTCGATCGGCACCGCCGCTCGCGATGCTGCCAAGGTAAAGGCCGAGGGTGATCGTCGCGCAGTCGAGGCTAGCCTCAACGAAAAGCTGAAGGCTGCCGAGGCCCGTATCGCCGATGTGAAGGCAAAGGCTTTTGCCGATGTGGGTGCCATCGCCGAGGAAACCGCAGCAGCTGTTGTCGAACAGCTCATCGGCGGCTCCACTGCCCAGTCTGATGACGCCGCTGCCGTTGCAGCCGCCAAAAAGGAGGCTTGATCGATGGAATTTGCTTTTGATGCAACTTTCTTCGCCTTCGTTGGCCTCGTTCTCTTCTTGGCGCTGATCGTCTACCTGAAGGTTCCGGGCATGATGGCGAAGTCGCTTGACGACCGCGCCGACCAGATCCGCAACGAGCTGGCGGAAGCCAAGCGCCTGCGCGAGGAAGCCCAGCACCTGCTCGCGGAATATCAGCGCAAGCGCAAGGAAGCTGAAGCTGAAGCAGCGCACATCGTGGCCGCTGCCGAGCGCGAAGCTGAAATGCTGACCGCCGAGGCGAAGAAGAAGACGGAAGAATTCGTCTCTAACCGCACGGCTCTTTCCGAGCAGAAGATTAAGCAGGCCGAAGCCGACGCGATAAAGGCTGTTCGCTCTGCTGCCGTCGATCTCGCCATCGCAGCCGCCGAAGCCGTCATCGGCAAGCAGGCGGATGCCAAGGTCCAGTCCGAACTTTTCGGCCAGGCCGTCGGCGAAGTGAAGACCCGCCTGAACTGAGCTGCTGCTCTTTAGGATTAGAAAAGCCCTGCCTCAGCGGGGCTTTTCCGTTTTCGGCGGATGCTGTTGTGCTTAGTGTGATGTCTGAAACTGTGATGGGCTGCGCCGAAAACAACGGATCACCCTTTTCGGAAGCTCCTGCAGAAACCCTCGATGCCGGTACAGCAATCGAGTGTCTCTGACACTTCCCCATCCCCAGGGCTTGCAGGGAAACGGAGCGGATCCCGCGCTGGAGCTTACTCCTCCAGCATCTCCCCATTCAGCTCTTCCACGACGCCGTCCTTGCGGAGTGGCCGGAAGCTCATCCGGTGCAGCGAGCACGGCCCGTGCTTCTCGATGCCGGAGCGATGCTGTGCTGTGCCATATCCGACATGAGCGGCAAAACCATATTCGGGAAACACCAGATGCGCGCGCGCCATCATTCGGTCGCGCGTCACCTTCGCCACTATGGAGGCGGCGGCGATAGAAACGGATCGCGCGTCACCCTTCACCACGGCCTGCCCGGGGCAGTCGAGGCCAACAGGCACGTCCAGTCCGTCCGTCAGCACATAGCTTGCTGGTACGGCAAGGCCGCAGATCGCGCGGCGCATGGCGTCAAGGCTTGCTTTGCGGATATCGGTTTCATCGATGCGTGTGGAACTGGATGAGGCGATGGAGACTGTTGCGGTCGCAAGAATTTGGACGAACAGTTCCTCGCGTTTCTGCGCCGAAAGCTGCTTGGAATCGTTAAGGCCCTCTGGAATACGCTTGGGATCGAGGATCACGGCTGCAGCCACGACGGGGCCTGCAAGCGGCCCGCGCCCAGCCTCGTCGGCGCCCGCGACAGGCCAGTGGCCAGCCTTGCGGGCTTTCAGCTCCAGCCGGAAATCCGGCATGAGGGGGGCCTCTTCAAAGAGCAGAGGAGAATCGGGTGACGTGCGACGTTTCATGCGGTTGAAACTCGCACGCCAACCCGATTTCCTGCAAGCCCCCGGATCAGGGCGGCGACGGCCGGGGGCGGTCCGGCGGATGGTGCGGTCAGGGCCATCCGCAGGAATTGCGCAAGACAGAAGACGCAGGGCAGGTCTTCTTCACGCCTCACGCAAGCTCGTTAACAAAAGCAATTCCATCAAAAGTGCGCAGCGGCTTTGCGTCCGGAATTGCGTAAAACAACCAGTCAGAGCAACGAAAGCTGCACGCCGCTGCCATTTGGCGGTACGAAGAGATCGTCGCGCAGGGCAAGGCTTCGCCTAGTTAGCCCTAACCGCTTTGCTGCCATCTCGAAGCGGCGGGCGATCTGCCAGGCGTAAGGCCCGGCGCCCTTCATGCGCTTGCCGAACTCGGCATCATAATCCTTACCGCCGCGCATTGAGCGCACCAGCGACATGACGTGGCGATAACGGTCAGGATAGTTCTGCAGCAGCCAGTCGCGGAACAGCGGGCTCACCTCCAGCGGCAGCCGCAGCAGCACATAACTTGCCTCTTCTGCGCCTGCCGCCTTTGCGGCATCCAGAATGCGCTCCAGCTCGTGATCGTTGAGCGCCGGGATGATCGGCGCCGCCATCACTGACGTGCGCACACCGGCCTCGGAAAGCCCGCGGACCGCCTCCAGCCTGCGCGTCGGCGTCGAGGCGCGTGGTTCCATCAGGCGCGCAAGCTTGCGGTCAAGCGTCGTGACCGAAATGCCGACGCGGACGAGGTTCTTCGCCGCCATCTCCGTGAGGATATCGAGATCGCGCAGGATCATCGCCGACTTGGTGACGATCGCAACGGGGTGGTTCGCCTTGTTCAGCACTTCGAGGATCTGCCGCATGATGCGCCACTCCTTCTCGATCGGCTGGTAGGGATCGGTGTTGGTGCCGATCGCGATGACGCGGACCTTGTAGCCAGGCTTGGCGAGCTCGCGCTCCAGAAGCTTCGGCGCGTCCGGCTTGGCAAACAGCTTGCTTTCGAAATCCAGTCCCGCCGAGAGGCCCATATAGGCATGCGTCGGCCGGGCGAAACAATAGATGCAGCCATGCTCGCAGCCGCGATAGGGATTGATCGACCGATCGAAGGAAAGGTCGGGGGACTCGTTGCGGGTGATCGCCGTGCGCGGCTTCTCGATCTGCACATCCGTCTTGAAGGGCGGCAGTTCCTCGAGCGTCTGCCAGCCATCATCGAAGGTCTCGCGCTGTGTTGGCTCGAAGCGGCCGCTGGGATTAAGCCCCGCGCCGCGGCCACGCCGCCGGTCAACCTCGATGCGCAGCCCCGAGGCCGCGATCATCGCGTCGGCAATATCTGCCGTATTGGCAGGCGCAAATGCGGCCTGCCCTGCAAGGGACTGTGGTCTCATCGGATTCTCCAGCGGCGGAAACGCTCGATCCCGCTCGTTTTGATGATTATATTCCTATCCGCAAAAAGAGAACAATGCAAGAACAAAATGGGGAAAGTGGTGCTGGCAAAATTTTGTGCGGCGCTCTATAAACAGGCAATGTTGACTGTCGTTCTTGAATGCCAGGATCAGGAACCTGAGCTGGCCCAGACTCTATCGGTATTGGTGGCGGGCGCTGTGGAAGGCCTCGTCAGCGACGTGGTCGTGCTCGATCACGGCTCCCGCGACGGCACCTCGCGGGTGGCGGATGCCGCCGGCTGCCGTTTCCATTCGCAGTGGGATATCAAGGACATCATCCGTTCCGCTCGCGGCGAATGGCTGCTTTTCGTCGAACCGGGCGCAAGACCGCAGGCGGGCTGGATCGACGAAGTCGCGGAATACGTAGCCTTGAATAAGGTGCCTGCGCGTTTCACCGCCTCGCGCGGCTATCGGCGCCCCTTTTTCCAGCGCGTCGGCCGCGCCAGGCCGCCGCTGGAACTCGGCTTGCTCATGCCGAAGAAACTCGCCATTTCTGCTGCAAAGAGCGGCATGCGCCTTACCGAATTCGTCAAGGCACAGAAGCCGCGCCAACTCTCCAGCGAATTGATTCCCTCCTGGGTCGCCCGCGCCGCGCGATAGCTGCACTCCTCGATATTGCGAAAAGATGGCGCCCAATAGGATTTCGCGCTATAATTCGGGTATGGCGCCGCCGAAGCGCCTCGCTTCGCAACGGATGGCCATGGAATGCCGGTGAACGGCAGAACAGGTCAGCGAAAATCTCCTCTTCTGCCGGGTTTCCGGCGAAAGGAGGTGCGTCATGCTACGCAATATGGTCCACGGCCTGCTGGCCGTCATATTGACGACATTGGTGATCGCGCATCCGCATCCGGCAGCATCGCAGATGATGCGCAGTTGCGCAGGCCGATCCGAGATCGTCAATTTCCTGGACAGCAACTTTGGCGAAAAGCTCACTGCAGTCGGACTGATTAACCAGAACGCCATTCTCGAAGTCTATGCCGCCGAAAGCGGCACATGGACGCTCGTCGTCACGGACGTTCACGGCATAAGCTGCGTGCTGCTGTCCGGTGATAGCTGGGAAACGATGCCCGCCCTGCCGGGCCTCGCGACATAGCGATGCTGCTATTGTAACCAGTCTATTTCGTCGCGCCGCGCTTGAGGTGTTCGTCCAGCCGCGGCATGATCTCCACGAAATTGCAGGGCATATGGCGATAGTCGAGCTGCGCCTTCAAGATACCGTCCCAGGCATCCTTGCAGGCGCCGGGCGAGCCCGGCAGCACGAAGATGAAGGTGGCGTTGGCAACACCTGCCGTAGCGCGCGACTGGATCGTCGAGGTGCCGATCTTGTCGTAGGAAATGCGGTGGAACACGGCCGAAAACCCGTCCATCCTCTTTTCGAAGAGCGGTTCCAGTGCGTCGGGCGTCACGTCGCGGCCGGTGAAGCCGGTCCCGCCCGTGGTGATGACGACGTCGATCTCTTTGGCTTCAGTCCAGGCGCGCACGCGCGCGGTAATCCTCTCGCGGTCGTCAGGCACGATGTCGCGGTCGACCAGCTGATGTCCGGCCTCCGCAATCCGTGCCACCAGCGTGTCGCCGGATTTGTCGTCGGCCAGCGTACGCGTATCCGAAACGGTCAGAACCGCAATGCCGAGGGGTATAAAAGCTCTTTTTTCGTCCAGGCCTGCCATCACGCACCTCCTGCGAAAGTCTCCGTCGACTGGAAATACCAGTCCGGGCGGGCCGCGTGAAGACGCTCGGCGGCGCGCAGCGCAGCAACGGGTGTCTCGAAGATGCCGAAGCAGGTCGCGCCAGAGCCGGACATACGCGTGAAAAGCGCGCCTTCTGCCGCGAGCATGCCTGAAATCTCGGCGATTTCGGGAACCAGTTCCCGCGCCGGCATCTCCAGATCATTGCGTGTCGCCCGTATGGCTTCCATCCAGTGCGGCGTCTTCTTCAGGACCAATGAAGGATTATTCTTGGTGACAAGCCGCTGGAAGATCTCGGGCGTGGAAACGCCTTTCAGCGGATTGGCGAGCACCATGGCGAAGGAGGGCAGGGCATCGGCCGTCTCTATCTTTTCGCCGATACCGCGTGCGATCAGCGGCGTGCTTTTCAGGCACATCGGCACGTCGGCCCCAAGCTTCAGCGCGAGGGCGGCAACGGTCTCAGTGGGAAGCGTCACGTCCCATAGACGCATCAGCCCGCGCAGCGTCGCTGCCGCATCGGCAGAGCCGCCGCCGATTCCGGAAGCGACCGGCAGATTCTTTTCCAGATGGATGCGCACGGTCGGAGCGCCGCCTGCCGCTTCCCGCAGCAGGTCACGCGCCTTCAGCACCAGATTGGTGCCGGGGTCATCGGCAAGCACATCGGCGAATTGGCCGGAAAGCGTGAAATCATCCGCATCGGCAGGCGCAAAGCCCAGCCGGTCGCAGTGGCGAGCAAATGTCACCAGCATTTCAAGAAGGTGGTAACCGTCAGGCCTCTGGCCCGTCACATGCAGGGCCAGATTGATTTTTGCGCACGCATCTTCGGTGACCGCGAAATCGCCGAGCCCGTCTGGCATGCGGCCTCAGGATTTCTTGTCGACCGGCGGCGGCGGCGTCACCGGCTGCGGGTCCGGCTGCTTCTTGTCGACGGTCTTGGAGTCGTCGTCCTGCGCAGGCAGGCCGTTGGCGACTTTTTCCTTTATCTTCGGGATCTGGGTTTCCTCGGGTTCGGAGGCGAGCGCCCGGTTCCACTGATAGACGGCTTCCAGCTTGCGGCCGACCCGCCAGTAGGCATCGCCGAGATGGTCGTTGATCGTCGCGTCGCCGGCCTTGATCTGCGCCGCGCGTTCCAGCTCATCGACAGCATCGTTGTAACGGTTGAGGCGGAAATAGGCCCAGCCGAGCGAGTCGATGATATAACCGTCGTCAGGACGCAGCTCGACGGCCTTCTTGATCATCCCAAGGCCTTCGTCGAGGTTGCGGTTCATGTCGATCCAGGAATAACCGAGATAATTCAGAACCTGCGGCTGGTCCGGATTGAGGTCGAGCGCCTTGCGGAAGTTAGGCTCCGCCTGGTCCCACTTCTTCAGCCGCTCATAGGCGATGCCGCGCTGGAAGAAGACGCTCCAGTCCGAGCGGCCCGGCAGCGGCCCGATCACTTCGACAGCCTTGTCGTAATTATCGGCCATCGCCTGATAATCCTTGGCGTCGGAAAGCACGCTGCCATAGGCGAGGTAGCTTCTGATATCGGTCGGGTCGGAAGCGATCAGCGACTGCAGGTGCTTGCGGGCTTCGTCCACCTTGCCGCCCTGCGCGAGCGCGAGACCCAGTTGCAGTTCGGAGATGCGACGCATCGGCGAATTCGCCGGCACCTTCTGGTAAAGCGCGATGGCGCGATCCATCTGGTTCTGCTTTTCCGCAATGCCGCCAAGCAGCACCAGCGTGTCGGCACTATTCGGATCGAGTGCATTGGCCGTTTGCAGATAGAGCGAGACAATGTCCTCGGCGCCATCGCGGTTCAGCGCGCCGCCGACCGAGAAGAGCACGCCAGCCGCACCCTCTTCGGCGCTCTTGACCTGCTGTTCCTGCTTCTCGCCCTTTTCGATGCTGTCGCGCAGCGCGTTCAGCGGCGTGTAGTTCGGCAGCAGATTGTCGCCGACGGAAACGGCGTCGAGCGCCTTCTGCTTGTTGCCCTGCGAGGCCTCGAGGCGGGCGAGCGCCATGATGGCGCGCATGAAGGTATCAGGTGCAGTTGCGCCGCCTTCCTTGTCCAGCACGGCATCGTTGAGATGCTGGCGGGCAGATTTGACGTCGCCGTTGACGATCGCGATCGCACCGGCATTGTAGTTCTGGAAGATGCGGACCCAATCCGGTCCCTTCATCTTCTCGACCATGGTTAGCCCTTCCTTGCCGCGGCCGGCGCCGACACGCGCCCAGGCCAGCAGCAGGTCGTTCATCATGCGGTCGAGATCGTTCGGCCCGTCATATTTCAGGATCGATTCAGCCGTCTTGAACTCGCCGCGGCGCATCGCGTCCATGCCGCGCACGATCGTGGTGATCCGCTCGACGGTCGGGTCGCCCTTGAGGTCGTTGGCATATTTCACGCCATCCTTGATGTCGCCGTTGAGCAGCAGCGAGATCATCAGGCGTTGGCGGATTTCCGGATTGCCCGGCTCGATCTGCAAGGCTTTCTTGTAGAGCTCGATCGCCGTCGGATAATCGTGATCCACATCGGCCGTGCGGGCAGCGAGAAACGCGCCCGAGAAGGTGGAAACGCTGTCCGGATCGAAAGTCACGGTCGTGCCGGCATCATCCGCCTTGGCCGCGTCCTCGGCGTTCACACCGCCGATCCCGCCGAGCGAAAGCACCGCCGCCAGGGCTGCGCTCGAAAGGAGACGGGTGACAAATCTCTGCCGCATTAGAAAACCTTTCTTCAGGGACGGTCGACTCAACGGGCCAACCGCAAAATCAGTTGCAAACACTGATTCACAACAGGATGGCTTTTTTGAAGCGGCCCTGCAAGAAATTCAGCCCACGTTCAAGGACGTTTGATTAAAGCGCCGCCGCGCAAAGGCGTGCGGCGGCTCTGCTGCAAACACATGGCCCTCGCGGAGGCACGCGTCAGTTCACGCGCTCGATGCAGAAATCGATGACTTCTATCAGGGCCGATTTCCAGGGGCTGTCCGGCAGCGGCGCCAGCGCATCCCGTGCGATCGTGCCGTAGTGGACGGCCCGCTGGATCGTGTCGTTCAGCGTGCCGTATTTGGTGATCAGGCCGAGCGCCTTTTCCAGATTGGCATCGCTGCTGTTACCGCCTTCGATCGCATCGCGCCAGAAAGCGCGCTCGTCCTGCGTACCACGGCGATAGGCCAGGATGACCGGAAGGGTGATCTTGCCTTCGCGGAAGTCGTCGCCGACATTCTTGCCGAGATCGGCAGCCTTTCCGCCGTAATCGAGCGCGTCGTCGACGAGCTGGAAAGCGAGGCCGAGATTCATGCCGTAGGATTTCAGCGCGTTGCGGTTGGATTTGCTGGTCTCGGCAACGATGGGTCCGACTTCTGCAGCAGCGGCAAAGAGAGCGGCCGTCTTGGCGCGGATGACAGAGAGGTAATCGTCCTCGGTCGTTTCCATGTTCTTGGCGACGGAAAGCTGCAGCACCTCGCCCTCGGCGATGACGCAAGCGGCAGAGGAAAGCACGTCGAGTGCCTCCAGCGAGCCGACTTCGACCATCATGCGGAAGGCCTGGCCGAGCAGGAAGTCGCCGACGAGAACGCTTGCCTGGTTGCCCCAGATCGTCCGCGCCGTCGACTTGCCGCGGCGCAGGTCGCTTTCATCCACCACGTCGTCATGCAACAGCGTTGCCGTGTGCATGAACTCGACTGATGTGGCGAGCTTGATGTGGTTCTCGCCCCTGTAGCCGAAGAGCGAGGCCGCAGCGAGCGTCAACATCGGCCGCAGGCGCTTGCCGCCGGAGGAGATGAGATGGTTCGCCACCTCCGGGATCATCTGGACATCGGAGCCGGCCTTGGAAAGGATAAGCTGGTTCACCCGCTCCATGTCAGCCTTGGTGAGGTCCACCAGCGGCTTGATGGAAGCCAGTTTGTTTTTGTTTTCTTCAAGCGGTATGACCACGCCCAACGACCCGGACTCCTGTTCATTCGTTACCTTTGACAATAGAAAGGGGCGATGGAGGCGGCAAGGGGTGAATTGTCGCTGCCAGCAAATTCGGAAGGGAAAATGACGGCAAATGCATGAGCTTATCCGCGCAAACGACCCCGTTCTGCTCTCATTTGCGGAGAGCCTCATGAAGGATGCGGGAATTTCGTGCTTCATCGCCGACCAGGGGATGAGCGTGCTGGAGGGCTCGCTCGGCATGCTGCCGCGCCGCCTGTTGGTCGATGACGCGATGGCCGATCAAGCCCGTCGCATCCTTACCGATGCGGGTCTCGGCGGCGAATTGCGCGAGCGGAAGTGAAAAGATGACGCAGGCGGTGACGGACACCATAGACGCCTTTCATCGCGGCCTCTTCCATATCGTCCAGCCGAAGGGCAGGGGGCATCGCGCCGGCATGGATGCCATGCTGCTGGCGGCCCTCGTTGCCGATGATCGCCCCATAAGAGTGGCCGATCTCGGCGCCGGAGCGGGTGCAGCCGGCCTTGCCGTCGCCTCCCGTCTTCCGAGGGCCGAGGTCGTGCTTTTCGAGCGCTCGGCAGAGATGGCCAACTACGCTCGCCGCAGTACGGCACTCTCGGACAATGCCCATATGGCGGGCCGCGTCTCGGTCGTTGAGGCCGATGTCACGCTGACCGCCAAGGCACGCAACGACGCAGGCTTGATCGACGAAAGCTTCGATCACGTTATTATGAACCCGCCTTTCAACGATGCCGGCGACCGTAGGACGCCGGATGCGCTGAAGGCGGAGGCGCATGCCATGACCCATGGCCTTTTCGAGAGCTGGATCCGCACGGCCGGCGCCATCATGATGCCGGGCGGACAATTGTCGCTGATCGCGAGGCCGCAATCGATCGCCGAGATCATTGATGGCTGCGGCAGGCGCTTCGGCGGCATCGAGATCACCGCCATTCATCCGCGTGCAGGGGAAAATGCCGTCCGTATTCTGGTGACGGCAATCAAGGGTTCGCGGGCAAGACTGTCACTGCGTGCGCCCCTCATCATGCACGAAGAGGGGAGCCACAAGTTCTCCCCTCTCGTCGATGATTTCAACAATGGCCGTGAGGCTTATGGCAGGCTCTGAAGCAATTTCGTTCGGAATTGCGAAAAAATTCCGGAATTGCCTGAGAACAAATTCTAGCCTCCAGTTACGAAGTCGAGGAGCAACTTGACGTTCAGTCCGGCGATCACGATAGCAACCGCATAGGCGATGGCGCTCAGCCACTTCGGTGCCACCAGCTCGCCCATCTTCGCCTTGCTGGCCGTGAACATCACGAGCGGGAAGACGGCAAAGGAAAGCTGCAGGCTGAGCACCACCTGGGTCAAGATCAGCAGCTCCGCCGTGCCCTGATCGCCGTACCAGATCGTCACGAAAGCCGCGGGAACGATGGCGATGGCGCGGGTGATCAGGCGGCGTACCCAAGGCTTCAGCTTGATTTTCAGGAAGCCTTCCATGACGATCTGCCCGGCAAGCGTGGCGGTGACCGTCGAATTCAAGCCGCAGCAGAGCAGCGCAATGCCGAAGAGCGTAGGCGCAATGGCAAGGCCGAGCAGCGGTGACAGCAGCGAATGCGCCTCACCAAGTTCTACCACATCCGTCTTGCCGTTAGCATTGAAGGCGGCTGCGGCAAGGATCAGGATCGAGGCGTTGATCAGGAGCGCGAAGCAGAGCGCCACGGTGGAGTCGAGGGTCGCAAAGGTCAGCGCCTCCTTCTTCTCCGGCACGGTATGACCGTAGGAGCGCGTCTGCACGATGCCGGAATGAAGGTAGAGATTGTGCGGCATCACGGTCGCGCCGAGAATACCGAGCGCCAGGTAGAGCATTTCCGGGTTGGTGACGACCTCAGGCGTAGGCAGGAAGCCCCTGATGACGGCGCCCCATTGCGGGTCGGCAAGGAAGATCTGGATCGAAAAGCAGATCGCAATGACGCCGAGCAGCGTGATGATGAAGGCCTCCATCCAGCGGAAGCCGAGCCTCTGCAGCAGAAGGATGACGAAGACGTCGAGCGCGGTGATCAGCACGCCGATTTCGAGCGGAATGCCGAAAAGCAGATTGAGGCCAATCGCGGTGCCGATCACCTCGGCAATATCGGTGGCAATGATGGCGATTTCCGCAAAGGCCCAGAGCGGCACCGCAACATAGCCCGGATAGGCATCGCGACAGGCCTGCGCTAGGTCGCGGCCAGAGCCGATCGCAAGACGCGCGCAAAGCGATTGCAGCACGATTGCCATGATGTTCGAAAGCAGTGCGACGGTCAGCAGCGCATAGCCGAACTTCGATCCGCCGGCGAGCGAGGTCGCCCAGTTGCCAGGGTCCATGTAGCCGACCGCCACCATGTAGCCGGGGCCGAGGAAGGCTGCCGCCCGCCGCCACGTGGAGCTGTGCCGCCCCGTACCAACCGTACGGTAGACGTCGGAGAGCGAAGCTTCGCCGCGCTCGGTCCGCCAGCCGCCCTTTGCATTCGGATTTATGATGTCCATGCCACTTTCACCTGATTACCCATGCCGGCACTATGCCTGATTAGAATGATAATGCAAGTCATTCGCAACAAGAAAATGGAAGGCCATGTTTTGGGAACGTAGCCATTGCGTTTGTCGTTGCAGCGCATACATGCAATGCCCTTGTAATGTGCACATGCATGCTGGCGCCGCCGATCATGTTGAGGAAGAGAAATGGCTGGATTTTTGAGAAAGCTGATGCCGAAGCGGTTTCGTAAGGATGGGCTCGTCATCCCCGTCGTCAGGCTGCAGGGCGCGATCATCAGCGGCGGCGGTCAGTTCCGCCCCACCCTCAATCTCGCCAATGTTGCGCCGGTGCTGGAAAAGGCCTTCTCCATGAAGGATACACCGGCTGTTGCGATCTCTATCAATTCGCCGGGCGGCTCGCCCGTCCAGTCCCGCCTTATCTTCACGCGTATCCGCGAGCTTGCGCGTGAAAAGCAGAAGAAGGTGCTGATCTTCGTGGAGGATGTGGCAGCCTCCGGCGGCTACATGATCGCGCTGGCGGGCGATGAAATCATCGCCGACCCGACATCCATCGTCGGTTCGATCGGCGTCGTCTCGGGTGGTTTCGGTTTTCCGGAACTCCTGAAGAAGATCGGTGTCGAGCGTCGCGTCTATACGGCAGGCGAAAACAAGGTGATCCTAGATCCTTTCCAGCCCGAGAAGGAAAAGGACATCGAATATCTGAAGAGCCTGCAGTTGGAGATCCATCAGGTCTTCATCTCGATGGTGCGCGAGCGCCGTGCCGGCAAGCTGACGGACGATGCGGCTGTTTTCTCCGGTCTCTTCTGGAGCGGCACGCGCGGCCTGGAGCTCGGCCTGATTGACGGGCTCGGCGACATGCGCCAGGAATTGAAGAAACGCTACGGCCAGAAAACGAAGCTGCAGCTCGTCACGGCCACCCGCGGGCTGCTCGGCCGCCGCATTCCCGGTGTCTCACCGGTCTCGCTTGATGGTGCGGCGTCCGGTCTTGCGTCGGGGCTTGTCGAAGCGGCAGAGGAGAGGGCATTGTGGAGCCGCTACGGGCTTTGATGGGAGGTAGGAGGGGACATGGCACAGCTTATCACGTTATTGATCCTCGTCTGCGCGGGCTGGTGGCTCTACCGTCGCTTTGTTTCTGATGCGCAGAGGCTTGCTGAAAAATCCCGCCGCGCCGAGAAGGAGCGCCAGACGGGGGCCATCGGTACACTGGTGAAGGATCCGGCGACGGGTGAATATCGCCTGAAACGGGAAGACGAATAGGCCGGAGCGTGTGTGTTGAGCGTTGCCGATCGGCGATCGAGATCGCTGACCGGCTGGCCGTTTGTGAGGTTTGTCGGGACGCGGTGCAAAAGTCTTGACCCCTGCGGCCCTCCGTGGCACCTGTCGCGCTCATACTTCAAGCAATCGGTGCCCTTCCATGTCTGCTGCCATTCCTGACCATATGAACCCGAAGCGCTCTTTCCAGGCGCTGATCCTGACCCTGCATAACTACTGGGCGGACAGGGGTTGTGCGGTTCTGCAGCCCTATGACATGGAAGTGGGTGCGGGTACTTTCCACCCGGCCACCACGCTGCGCGCCCTCGGCCCGAAGCCGTGGAAAGCCGCCTATGTCCAGCCCTCCCGCCGTCCCTCCGACGGCCGTTACGGCGAAAACCCGAACCGCCTGCAGCACTACTATCAGTATCAGGTCATCCTGAAGCCGAACCCGCCGAACCTGCAGGAACTTTACCTCGGCTCGCTCGCTGCCATCGGCCTCGACCCGCTGCTGCACGATATCCGCTTCGTCGAGGATGACTGGGAAAGCCCGACGCTCGGCGCCTGGGGCCTTGGCTGGGAATGCTGGTGCGACGGCATGGAAGTCTCGCAATTCACCTATTTCCAGCAGATTTGCGGCATCGAATGTTCCCCGGTCGCCGGCGAGCTGACCTATGGTCTGGAGCGCCTCGCCATGTATGTGCAGGGCGTGGACAATGTGTACGATCTGAACTTCAACGGCCGCGAAGGCGACGAGAAGATCAGCTACGGCGATGTCTTCCTGCAGGCAGAGCAGGAATATTCCCGCCACAACTTCGAATTCGCCAATACCGAGATGCTGCATCGTCACTTCATCGATGCCGAGAAGGAATGCCAGGCGCTTCTCGCCGCCGGCGCGCCGGGTGACAACGCCAACCAGCGCCTGCACAAATGCGTCTTCCCCGCCTACGATCAGTGCATCAAGGCCAGCCACGTCTTCAACCTGCTCGACGCCCGCGGCGTGATCTCCGTCACCGAACGCCAGAGCTACATCCTGCGCGTGCGCACGCTCGCCAAAGCCTGCGGCGAAGCGTTTTTGCTGACGGATGCGGGTGGTTTTGACCTCGTAAACGCAGCCGCCTGATCCTGCTGCGGCGCGAGGAGCACTTGCGCCGCCTTCCTCGTTTGACGATCTCTACGAAACCCGCGTAGTCTCCCGCCACATTGGCTTTTCGGGGGGATTCGCGATGTATATCGCTCTTGGCGTCATCGTTCTAATCGCACTCTACGTCGTCTTCATCTACAACGGCCTCGTCCGTTCCCGGCAGATGGCCGAGGAGGCCTGGTCCGGCATCGATGTGCAGCTGAAGCGCCGGGCCGATCTGATCCCGAACCTGATCGAGACCGTCAAAGGTTACGCCGCTCACGAAAAGAGCACGCTCGAAGAAGTCGTCGAACTCAGGAACAAGGCGCAGGCCGTTCCTGCTGGCGATGTCGCTGGCAGGGCGCAGGCGGAAGGTCTGCTTGGCCAGGCGCTCGGCCGGGTGATGGCGCTCGCCGAAGCCTATCCCGATCTCAAGGCCAACCAGAATTTCTCCGAGCTTCAGGCCTCGCTGGAAACCATGGAAAGCGAAATCCAGATGGCGCGGCGCTATTACAATGGCGCTGCCCGCGATCTGAACGTCAAGGTCGAGAGCTTCCCCTCGAACCTCGTTGCCGGCCAGTTCGGATTCTCCAAACGCGAATATTTCGAAATTGCCAACGAGGCCGACCGCACTGTGCCGACTGTCAAGTTCTGACCTTTGTCTTTGCACAAAAACTGCTATGAGCAGTCCGATAGGGCCGCTTGCGGCCGCTGCAATGGACAGAAGAGACAAGCGCAATGAGTAAAGCCAAGCTCACCATCATTCCGCCGGGCAAGCCGCTCACTGGTCGTGCCGTGGTTCCGGGCTCGAAGTCGATCACCAACCGCGCCCTGCTGCTGGCGGGCCTTGCCAAAGGCACGAGCCGGCTGACCGGTGCGCTGAAGAGCGACGACACGAAATATATGGCCGAGGCGCTCAGGGCCATGGGCGTGCAGATCGAAGAGCCTGATGAGACGACCTTCGTCGTCACCGGCAGCGGCAGGCTCCTGCCGCCGAAGGCGCCGCTTTTCCTCGGCAATGCCGGCACGGCGACCCGTTTCCTGACGGCGGCCGTCGCTTCCGTCGAGGGTACCGTCGTCGTCGATGGCGATGAGCATATGCGCAAGCGCCCGATCGGCCCGCTCGTTGCAGCCCTGAAGTCGCTGGGACTGAACGCCGAGGCGCCAACCGGCTGCCCGCCGGTGACGGTGCGCGGCAACGGACATTTCGCGTCCGGCCGTGTCGAAATCGATGCCGGTCTGTCCAGCCAATATGTGTCGGCCCTTCTGATGGCAGCACCGCTCGCCAAGCAGGGCGCCAACGCGCCTGTGACGATTGCGCTTGCCGGTACCGATATCGGTGCCCGCGGTTATGTCGATCTCACACTCGCCGCCATGGAGGCCTTCGGCGCCAAGGTGGAGCAGCTCGACGCCGCGACCTGGCGCGTCGAGCCGACCGGTTATACCGCAGCCGATTTCGTCATCGAGCCGGATGCGTCGGCGGCGACATACCTCTGGGCCGCTGAAGTGCTGAGCGGCGGTAAGATCGATCTTGGCGTGGCGAACGATGCCTTCACCCAGCCGGACGCCAAGGCCTATGAAACGATCGCCAAGTTCCCGCACCTGCCGGCTGAAATCGACGGCTCGCAGATGCAGGATGCCATCCCGACGATCGCCGTTCTCGCCGCTTTCAACGAGACGCCGGTCCGCTTCGTCGGCATCGCCAACCTGCGGGTGAAGGAATGCGATCGCATCCGCGCCCTGTCCACGGGGCTCAACAACATTCGCGAAGGCCTGGCGGTCGAGGAAGGCGACGATCTGATCGTCCATTCCGATCCTGATCTCGCCGGCCAGACGTTGCCGGCCGATATCGATACCTTTGCCGATCACCGCATCGCCATGAGCTTTGCGCTTGCCGGCCTGAAGATCAACGGCATCACCATTCTCGACCCTGACTGCGTCGGCAAGACCTTCCCGGCTTACTGGCGCACGCTTGCAGAGCTGGGGGTTGCCTACAAGGACGAAGCCTGAGTCGGGCCTGGAACTGTTGCACAGAATTGTGCAGCGGTTTTGCGATCACGACACGCATAAAACAAACACCTAAAGCGCGGCGACTCGAAACATCGCGACACGCTTCAGGCTGAACCGCAATCGGGGAGGGGACATGATCCGGCGGTTTTTCGGCATTTGTTTCGCGTTGCTACTGGTGCTGTCGGCACGAGCAGCAACGGCTGAGGAATTCATCGCCTCCTTCGATTCCGCCATCCAGCTGGAAAAGAGCGGGGCGATGACAGTGGCGGAAACGATCACTGTCAATGCCGAAGGCGACCGCATCCGGCGGGGCATCTTCCGCGATTTTCCGCTGACCTTCAGGGATGCGGGCGGCCGACGCCGCAGCGTCGATTTCAGCGTCGTCTCGGTCAAGCGCGACGGCAGGGACGAGCCCTGGCATACGGAATCCGTCACTGGCGGCATCCGCATCTATGCGGGCTCCGAAGACGTGACGATCTCTCCCGGCCGCCACGAATATGTCTTCACCTACAAAACGAACCGTCAGATCCGTTACTTCGACGATCATGACGAGCTCTATTGGAACGTTACCGGCAACGGCTGGATTTTTCCGATCCGCTCTGCGGTAGCGACGGTCACCTTTCCGCAGGGCGTTGTGCCCGAGGATGTCGCCGTCTTCACTGGCCCCGTCGGTGCCACCGGCAAGAATGCTCGAGCGAGCGTAGACGACGGCCGACTGATCGTCGCGACCACCGCGCCCCTCGGCGCGGAGGAGGGGCTGACCTTTTCCGCGAAACTGCCGAAGGGTGCGGTCGATACGCCGAGAGCCGATCAGGAGAGTAGCTGGTGGTTCAGCGATAACCGTGACTATTTCATCGGCTTCGGCGGCCTCATCCTCGTCTTCCTCTATTACACGCGCTCCTGGCTGAAGGTTGGCCGTGATCCGGTGCGAGAGATCGTTGTGCCGCGCTGGGATCCGCCTTCTGGCATTTCGCCTGCGCTTGTCAATTACATCGACAATAGAGGCTTTTCCGGCCAGGGCTGGACGGCGCTTTCGGCAACCGCGCTCGATCTTGCCGTGCGCGGCTATGTTACGCTGGAAGATCTCAAGGACTCGATCGTCATCCGTCGCACCGACAAGCCGCTCGGCAAGGAGAAGCTCCAGGCCGGCGAGGCCGAGCTCCTGAAGGCGGTCGGCAGAGCCGGTGATACGCTCACCATCGACAAGGCCAACGGCGAAAAGGTCAAATCGGTCGGCCAGAGCTTCCGCTCGTCGATCGAACGGGAACACCGCGGCAAATATTACAATTCCAATGCCGGTTATATCACCGGGGGCGTGATTTTAAGCGCTGCGGCCCTGGTGGCGCTCTTTGTCTTCGGCTCGCTGGAGCCGGATACGATCGCGCTGATGATCATCCCCATCGGCATTTCCGTCTTCCTGTCTGTCTTTGTGGCAGGTTTTGCGAAGGCGCTGCATCGTGGCCGTTCGCTCGTCGGCAAGATTTTCGCAGTCATCGCCATCGCCATCGCCGTTTTTGTGGGCTTGAGCATTCTCTCTGCCGTCGTGCTGGCGCTCGGCTCTTCGCTGATGGAATTCCACGAAACGCCCATGCTCTTTGCGGTCGGCGGCATCGTGCTCTTTAACATCCTCTATTTCTTCATCATGGGGGCGCCGACGCCGCTTGGTGCCAAGATGACAGCCGGCGTCGATGGCCTGCGGCAATATCTGACGCTCGCCGAAAAGGATCGAATGAACATGGCCGGCGCGCCGCAAATGTCGCCGCAACATTTCGAGACCTTGCTGCCCTATGCCGTGGCGCTCGGTGTCGAAAAGCCATGGTCGCGCACATTCGAAACTTGGCTGGCGGCTGCTGCAGCCGGAGCCGCCGCGGCTGCCTATAGCCCCGCTTGGTATTCCGGCAATTTCAACAGCGGCAGCTTTTCCGATCGTATCGGCGGCTTCTCGTCGTCGATGGCCTCGACCCTCGCGTCCACTATTCCTTCACCGCCGCCCTCCAGTTCGTCCTCGGGTTTCTCCGGCGGCGGTTCGTCCGGCGGAGGTGGCGGAGGTGGCGGAGGCGGGGGCTGGTGAGCTTTCGCGCTTGACCTTTCGGGCCTTCCCGCTTAACCGCCAGACACAACAGGCCAGGCCCACAGGCCAGACCAGCAGGAAAGGGATCAGGCATGAAGGTTCTGTTGATCGGATCGGGCGGACGCGAGCACGCACTCGCCTGGAAACTGGCGCAATCGCCGCTGATGACGGAATTCTACGCCGCGCCTGGCAATCCCGGCATCGCCGAACATGCGACACTGGTCGCGCTTGATGTCGACGACCACGATGCGGTCGTCGCCTTCTGCCGGCAAAAGGCGATCGATTTCATCGTCGTCGGACCGGAAGCCCCATTGGTTGCCGGCATCGCCGATGCGCTGCGTGCCGCAGGCTTTGCGGTCTTCGGCCCGTCTGCGGCGGCGGCCCAGCTCGAGGGTTCCAAGGGTTTCACCAAGGATATCTGCGCACGCTACAACATCCCAACCGGCGCCTATCAGCGTTTCAACAACGCTCCGAAGGCCAAAGCCTATATCCGTGAGCAGGGCGCGCCGATCGTCGTGAAGGCCGATGGTCTTGCCGCCGGCAAGGGTGTCACGGTTGCCATGACACTGGACGAGGCACTGGCCGCGGTGGACGATTGTTTCGAAGGTGCTTTCGGCGAGGCCGGGGCCGAAGTCGTCGTCGAAGCCTATCTCGATGGCGAGGAAGCAAGCTTCTTCTGCCTCTGCGATGGAAAGACCGCCCTTCCTCTCGCGACGGCGCAGGACCACAAGCGCGTCGGCGAGGGCGATATCGGTCCCAATACCGGCGGCATGGGTGCCTATTCGCCCGCACCCGTCATGACGGCCGCGATGATCGAGCGTACGATGAAGGAGATCATCGAGCCGACCATTCACGGCATGGCCGAAAGTGGCCATCCCTTCAGCGGTGTCTTCTTCGCAGGCTTGATGATGACCGCCAAGGGGCCGGAACTCATCGAATACAATGTGCGCTTCGGTGATCCTGAATGCCAGGTGCTGATGATGCGGCTGAAGAGCGATCTCCTGCCGCTGCTGCTTGCTTGTGCTCATGGCACGCTGGACCAGGTCGAGGCCGAATGGACCGACGACCCTGCACTGACCGTCGTCATGGCCTCGAAAGGCTATCCCGGCTCCTATGAGAAGAACACGCCGATCCTTGCGCTGCCGGCAGCCGGCGAGGGCGAGAAGGTGTTTCACGCCGGCACATCGCTGAAGGATGGTGCTCTGGTGGCAACCGGCGGCCGCGTCCTGAACGTGACGGCGACGGGCCGCACGGTCGGTGAGGCAAAGGACCGCGCCTATGCCCTGCTCGACGGGGTGAAATGGGAAAACGGCTTCTGCCGCCGTGATATCGGCCGGCGCGCGGTGGAACGCGAAAAGGCATAAGCAGCGGGCGGATAGCGGCCCGTTTCGCTAAATTTTTACCCTTTCTTCTGACGGGATGGAAACAAAGCTGCGCTAATCTGGCTCCTAATGTGAGACGGAGTAGTGTCGATGCGTCAGATTTTCCTCAATGCAGTATTTCTGCTGGCGGCTGGTTCCGCCATGGCCGGTTCGATCGAAGCGGTCGGGCCTAGCAAGCCGAGGGAAGCCGGCAGCATCATTACCGAGACCTGCGACCATTGCCCGCCGCTGCAGACGGAAGCTTCCAAAAAGGATTATTTGGTGCCGGAACTGCGTCCCGGCGCTTTCCAGCATGCCGAGGTCCGTGATGTCGATGGAGAAAAAAAGATCTATCGCACCGAAAACTGGATGGGTGGTTCCCCCGTCCTCTTCGTGAGCAAGGCAACACCCGAGCAGATGCTTGCGCTGGCTCCACCGGTGCCCAGCGAGGGTATCGACAATGAGGCGACGGCAGCCGTGGTCGGCGGTGAGGCGAAGCCGGTAGCGGCTGGCATGGGTGGAACCACATCTCTCGACGTGGCCGCGTTTGAGCTCCGTTTCTAATCGGATCTCTTTGCCACTCGGATTAAAGTTTCGATCGTCGCGAACGCACTCTGAAGAGAAGCAGGGTGCGTTTTGTCTATTCAAGATAAGTATATTCTAATTTACCTGATTGTATTCATGAGTGGGCCGCAACCTATACAAGTCTGCAAGAAGACACCCATCAATTTTACTAGTCCGCCCGAGTAGAAGTCCTGCCTTTGTTAAAAGATAATTTAATCATTCACATTAATTTTACTTACGAGGGCCGGAGGACGCATGATTGCGCTAGCTGAGCGCGCGATTTCTCGCGCGCAGGTCGGGAGTTGACCGATCCGGGATACTGCATTTCACCTTTTCTGTGAGGCCAATCATGAAGAAACTCAAGATTGCTCATCAGCTTTTTGCGCTGGTCGGTGTTTTGATGGCTGCATTTGCAGTCGCAACCTATTTTGAAATCCGCACATCCGAGCAGGCAATCTATGATGAGCGTTTCGACATGCTGCGCACGCAGGTCGAATCAGGCATCTCCGTCCTCAACACCTTCTACGAACGCGAGAAGGCCGGCCAGATGACGCATGAGGCTGCCCAGGCCGAAGCCTTCGACATCCTGAAGCGCGTGACCTTCCAGCCATCAGGATATCTCTTCGGCATGGACTACAACGTCGTCCAGCTCTTCCATCCGAATCCGACCAATATCGGTAAGGACATGAGCGGTCAGGTCGACAAGGCGGGCACGAAATTCAGCCAGGCGCTCGTCGACCACGGCAAGGCCGGCGGCGGCCGTACCTTCTACTACTGGGGCAAGCCCGGCCAGCCGGAAGACCAGGTCTTCCTCAAGGGCGCCTATTCCAAGGCTTTCGAACCCTGGAAGATCGTCGTCGGTACCGGCGTCTATCTCGATGACCTCCAGCAGAAGGTCAATGCGACGATCTGGAAGGCGCTAACCGCCTCGCTGATCGTCTTTGTCGGCGGCATCGCCGTTGCGGCCTATTTCATCCGCGGTATTTCGAA
>UCCS01000121.1 GCA_900470965.1 Hyphomicrobiales bacterium | reverse complement strand
GCTCTATGGCAAGCTCGGCATGTCGGAAGCCGATTCCAAAGCGATGGCTTCCCAGATCCAGTCGCAGATCCCGGTCGGCCGCTTCGGTGATGCTAGCGAAGTCGCCAAGACCATCGTCTTCTTCGCCTCGGATGAGGCTGCCTATATCGTCGGCAGCGAACTGATCATCGACGGCGGCATGAGCAACCTCTAAGCCCCCTTGATATCAGGAGTCTCAAGCAATGGCCGCGGTTTCTTTTGACTGCGGCCTTTTCGCTTACGCGCCGGCGACGAGGCGGCGGATCACTGTTTCGATGCTGGTCGTGCCCTTCAACGATTTCTCACGTCCGGCCTCAAAGTCGATCCAGCCTTCGTTGAAGCCGTCGAGCATGCGCATGCGAGGCTCGGGGTTCTTCATGCCCTGGGCACGGAACAGCTCTTCCCAGCTTTCCTTCGGCACGACTTCCGCCGTCACCGGCTTGCCGAGCACCTTGGCGAAGGCGGCGGCAATCACGGCCGGGCTGACACGCTCCTGCGCTTCCAGTTCTGCCACGCGCGCACCCTGCCAGTTCTCGCGGAGCATCTTCGCACCGAGCGCGCCGATATCATCCACGGCAATCATCGGCACGGCACGGTCGAGCGGCTGAAGGAAGCTCGGGATGACGCCGGTTTCGCGTGCGGGCGCTACATCCCAGGCAGCGTTTTCCATGAACCAGGCGGCGCGCAGGAAAGCGACCGGGATGGAGAGTGTCGAAAGCTCCTTCTCGACGATGCCGAGCTGGCTCAACAGGTTCGGCTGCGTGGCCTGTGCGCCGACCGTTGACAGGCAGACGAGCTTTCCGGGCCTTGCAGCCTCAAGCACGGTCTTCAGCGTTGCCAGCATGCCTTTCACCTCCGGGAAGCCCGGCGTGGGATCGAAAAGCGGCGGAATGACGATGAAGACACCTTCCGCGCCTCTGAACGCTGATATCAGCGATACAGCGTCGTTCATGTCGGCGACAGCGATCTCGCAGCCCCGCTCTTTCCAGCCGGCGGCCTTTTCCGGATTTCTCACGACGGCACGGACCTTGGCGCCATTCTTCAGCAGATGATCGGCAACGGCGGCGCCGACCTGGCCTGTCATTCCGGTTACAGCAAACATGGGGCAACTCCTTTATTTGGGTTGGCCCACTATGCTGCCGCACAATCTTTGACTGAAGTGCGCTTACGTCATAGGATTGATGACATCAAAGCAGTAATTTCGACTCGTTTTGCCAAGCCCGTCTCCGCGATGTCGCAGGCAGACTCTTGTTTCCGCCCGCGATAGGGCATATCGGCTAGGCGATATTTCTTCACGACCGCTCCACATCCCTTTCCTGCCGGAGCCCAGTCCCATCTCTTCGGAGTTTCACATGCTGATCGGCATCCTCTGCGGTCTGGCCACCTGTGCGCTATGGGGGCTAAGCTTTGTCGCCCCGCGCGTCGTCGCGCCCTATACGGCGATCGACGTGACCGTGGCACGCTACGGGCTTTTTGCCGTCGTCAGCCTTATCCTGATGATCAATCCGCGCTTTCGTCCGATGGGATTGCGGCGGTCGCTTGTTCTGACCGGCATTGCGCTCGGCAGCATCGGTTATGTCGGTTATTTTATGAGTATTTCCTATGCCGTGCGTTACGCAGGCACTGCCATTCCACCGCTCGTCATCGGCACGATGCCTGTACTGCTTGCCATCATCGCCAATCTCAAGGACCGATCCATCGACTGGAGAACACTGGCACTACCGCTGATCCTGATAGCTGCCGGCATCGGCTGGGTGAATGTCTCGATCTTCGCCACGACATCCGCCAGCGATCAGCCGGAGATCCTGCTCGGCATCGTCG
>UCCS01000051.1 GCA_900470965.1 Hyphomicrobiales bacterium | reverse complement strand
CTCCAGCGCCAACACATGGATGTCGGGCGGAAACGAGGATACGACATGGCTCTACGGCTATGACGCCTGGAACGTGCCGCTTGTCGGCGAAAACGAACTGGCTATGGCCGGCTGATCGGAACAGCGCAATGTTGCAGCAAGAAACCAGCACGATGGACGGTCACTACGAGTTCGTGACCGTCTCGGATGAGGCAACTATCGCCTTTCGGCGATACGGCACGCCGGGAAAGCCACGCCTGCTGCTGATCCATTCGCTCGCCCTTGACGGCAGCATCTGGACGGATGTCGTCTCCGGACTGAAGGCGCAGGCCGAGATAATCTGCATCGACTGCCGCGGGCATGGCTGGAGCAGCCGCGCCCCCCTTTCCCAAGCAATCGAACGCTATGCTAATGACATCGCCGAGGTGCTTGACAAGGTCGGGTGGGACAAGGTGGTCGTTGCGGGCTGCTCCATGGGCGGCTGCATCGCGCAGGCTTTTGCCGCCCGCCACCCGAAACGGGTGGCGGCAATGACCCTTATCGATACCACGGCCTGGTATGGAGAAAAGGCACCGCAGGAATGGCGGGCACGGGCTCAGAAAGCGCGGGCCGAAGGCCTCGCCTCGATGGCCGCCTTCCAGGCAACCCGCTGGTTCGGCGACCGTTTCAGGGCGGAAAATCCGCGCAAGATCCAGGAGATGATGGAGATCTTTGTCCGCAACGATCTCGATGCCTATGAGGCGATCTGCATCATGCTCGGCAATGCCGATCTTCGCAGCGCGCTTGCCGGTTTTCATTTCCCGGTCTCCGTCATTGTCGGCGAAGAAGACTATGCGACCCCAGTCGAGAGTGCGCGCCAGCTTGNNTGCCGGGCGCCCGGCACCTGACGCCAATTGAATGCAGCGATGTCATCGCAGATGCGATCGCCAAGATGATTGAAGCTGCCGCCCATTAGGGCAAAGCTGGCGGCAGGGGGCGCCGCCGGCGTGCTGAACCGTGCTGATCTGGGAGGATGATATGCGCGATAACAATAGCATACTGGTTGCCGGCCGGGTTGCAGGCGAGGTCTCGCACGACGACCCGCAGCAGACGCGGTTGGCTGGCCGCGCCGCGGTTTTGACTGCACGCTTCGAAGCGATCCCCTTTACGCCCTGGCACCGCCGGGCGCGTATCATCATGGGCAGCGCTACATTCCTCGATGCCTTCGATGCTCTTTCGCTGGCATTTGTTCTGCCGATCCTGATCAAACTCTGGGCACTGACGCCGGCTCAGATCGGCTGGATGATTGCGGCAAGCTACATCGGCCAACTCGTCGGCGCCCTCCTCTTCAGCCGCCTTGCGGAGACGCTCGGCCGCGTTCACATGGCCGCGTCGGCGACCGCGCTGATGTCGGTCATGAGCCTCGCCTGCATATTGGTCGGCGATTTCCAGATGCTGTTCATTTGCCGTCTGATTCAGGGTATCGGGGTCGGCGGCGAAATGCCAGTCGCGGCCACCTATATCAGCGAGCTTTTGCGCGCCAAGGGTCGCGGGCGCAACTTCATGCTCTACGAGTTGATCTTTCCGATCGGCCTGATGGTGACCGGCCAGGTCGGCACATTGATCGTGCCGGTCTTCGGCTGGAAATCACTGTTCCTGCTTGGCGGGATTCCGGGTCTGCTGATTGCCTATATGCTCTATCGGCTGCCGGAATCGCCGCGCTGGCTGATCGGCCAGGGCAGGTTGGACGAAGCCGAAAAAGTAATCCGCCAGGCCGAGGAAAGTGCGCGGCGCAAGGATCCCGGCTATTCCTTCGACGATCGCGCCTATAACGAAACGATGCTGGCGCTCGGCGGTCAAAGCCAGGCCGCTGCGCCGCGGACACGGAGCCGTTGGCGGGAACTGTTGTCACCGACCTTCCGTATGCGCACCATCGTCGCCTGGATCCTCTGGGCAAGCTCGTTCTTTGTCGCCAACAGCCTCAACAACTGGATGCCGACGCTCTATCACACCGTCTATTCACTGGAACTCGGCAGTGCGCTGCGGGCAGCCTCGATGACTAATGTCGCACAGGTCGTCATCCTGCTCGCCTGCGCCTTCTGCATCGACCGTATCGGGCGACGCACCTGGGCCGTCGTCTCCTTCCTCGTCGGTGCCGTTCTCTTGGCCGCACTCGCCGCCGGTGGTGCAAATAGCCTCTGGTCACTCATTCTGCTGGCTACACTTGCCTATGGCGTCGTCGGCTCCGTCAACGCCGTACTCTACCTCTATACGCCGGAAATCTACCCGACGCGCATGCGCGCGGTCGGAACGGGCCTTGCGACATCATGGCTGCGTATCGCCTCAGCCGTCGGTCCGACGACGGTCGGCTACATGGTCGGCGCACAGGGCATCAAGTCGGTCTTCATCATGTTCGGGATCGTCGCCGTTATCGGCGCGCTTGCGGCAACGCAGATGATCGAGACCGGTGGACGCAAGCTCGAGGAGATTTCCTCCTAACTCATGCCCGTCCGGCAGCATTCGCGGAAAGAAGCCCCGGTATCTTTGATTCCGGGGCTTCGACATTTCTAAGGCCTCAGGCGCCGTGCGGCACGGCATCATGCTCCTTGCGCGCGATCACCGTAGCGACGACAAAGACGAGCAGGGCGCCGACCGCAAGGCAGACAGCCAGAAAGAACATCGGCGCAATCGTGCTGCCGGTTTCGTCCTTGATCCAAGGCACGACGTTCTGAGCGACGAAGCCGCCGAGATTGCCGACAGAATTGATGGCTGCCAGGCCCGCCGCAGCACCCGCGCCCTTAAGGAAGCGGGACGGCAGGCTCCAGAAGACCGGCTGTGGTGCGAAGATGCCGGCCGCGGCAATGCAGAGGAAGATAAACTGCAGCGTGTTGTTCGGAACAAGCGCCGAGAGCAGCAGGCAGGCCGCACCGATGAAGGCGGGGATGACGATATAAGGCGTCTTCGCCTTCGCCTTGTCGGCGGCAGTCGGCACCGCCCAGAGCGCAATCGCCACCAGTATCCACGGGATGATGTTGAGCAAGCCGTTCACAGTGTTGCTGACGCCGAAGGCTTTCACGATGGTCGGCAGCCAGTAGCTGAGACCATAGGCGGCAAGCGGGAAGGCGATGTAGCAGAGCGCCATCAACAGGACACGGGGGTCGATGAGTGCCTTGAAGCCGTTCTCGGCATTGTGATCCATGCCGGAATTTTCCGACGCCAGGCGGTCTGCCAGCCAGCCCTTCTCCTCGTTGCTGAGGAACCTCGCGTTTTCAGGGCGGTCATAGAGGTAGAAGAAGGTAACGACACCAGCAATGACGGCCGGAATGCCTGTCGCCAGAAAGACCCATTGCCAGCCGGCATGGCCGAGGAAGCCGTCGAGATCGAGCAACATGCCTCCAACAGGCGCGCCGACGGCATTGGCAAGTGCGCTGAAGATCATGAAGAGACCCACCATGCGGCCGCGATAATCCGAGGGGAACCAGAGCGTCAAAAGATAGAGGACGCCTGGAAAGAAGCCCGCCTCGCAGACGCCGAGCAGGAAACGCAGGATGTAAAACATTGTCGCATTCTGCGTATAGGAGAGCAGGATGGTAACGATGCCCCAGGATACGAGAATACGGGCGAACCAGACGCGTGCGCCGAACCTGTCGAGGAATAGGTTGCTCGGTACTTCAAAAAGGAAATAGCCGATAAAGAAGAGCGAGGCGCCAAGGCCATAGGCATATTCGCTCATGCCGAGAGCGCCGACCATTTCCAGCTTGGCGAAGCTGACATTCTGACGATCGATATAGGCAATGAGGTAAAGGATTCCGAGGAATGGCATGAGCCGCCAGGTAATCTTGGAGATCAACTGCTGTTCGTTGACCATTGCAAATTCTCCAAATGATTGTTGCTTTTCTCGCCAATAGATAGCCACCTCCGGACGATTATCAATCACACCGAACGGATGGGGACGGCTCCTGCATTGACAAGCGATATGTCGACAGCCATGCCTACAAACGTGGAAGCCATCCTTTCTGCCCGTATCTCCAGAGAGATCATCATGTCCATGCCCTCCCCCCGCGATTTCCTGACTTCGCTATTTTCCGCCGCCGTGCGCGCCGCCGATCCGCTGACCGGTATTACCGCGCATTTGCCGGAGAAACCTGATGGCAGGACAGTCGTAATCGGCGCCGGCAAGGGTGCCGCGCAGATGGCACGCGCGTTGGAACGCGTGTGGGACGGACCGCTCGAAGGCGTTGTCGTCACCCGCTATGGCTACGGTTGTGAGACCGACCATATAGAGATCATCGAAGCTGCTCATCCGGTTCCCGACGCCGCCGGCCTTGCCGCCTCCAGACGATTGATGGAGACGGTCGCCGGACTAGGTGAAAACGATCTCGTCATCGCACTGATCTGCGGCGGCGGCTCGGCGCTCCTGCCTTCCCCACCCGAAGGGCTGACGCTGCAGGACGAGATCCTCTTGAACGAGTTGCTTCTGGCTTCCGGCGCACCGATCTCGGCCATGAACGTCGTGCGCAAACACCTCTCCACCATCAAAGGCGGGCGGCTGGCTGCTGCGACCAAGGCCCGCGTCGTCAGCCTGATCGTCTCGGACATTCCCGGCGACAATCCCGCCCATGTTGCCTCAGGCCCGACCGTTCCCGACGGTTCGACCCGGCACGATGCGCTTCAGATCATCCAGCAGTACAGCCTCAAGCTGCCGCAGGCGGCTATCGATCATCTGAACTCCCCAAAGGCCGATGCGCCACGGCCGGACGATCCGGCCTTTGCCGGCCATGAGCACTACATCATCGCATCGGCCGGAGTATCGCTGGAGGCGGCCGCCGAACTTGCACGTTCGCAGGGAATAACGCCAGCGATCCTGTCGGATTCCGTCGAAGGGGAATCGCGCGACGTGGCGCTGGTACATGCGGCGATCGCTCGCGAGGTCGCCGGCCGCGACCGGCCTTTCACGAAGCCGGCCGTCATTCTCTCCGGCGGGGAGACGACGGTGACACTGCGTGGCAAGGGTGGCAAAGGCGGCCGCAACGGTGAATTCGCGCTGGCGCTCGCATTGGCAATCGACGGGCACAACGCCATCCATGTGCTTGCCGCCGACACCGACGGCATCGACGGCTCGGAAAACAATGCCGGCGCATTTTCCGACGGCAGTACAGTCAAGCGGCTGCGCGCCGCCGGCTTTGACCCGCGCCGGGTGCTCGACGGCAATGACAGCTATTCCGGTTTCAAGGCGATCGGTGACCTCTTCGAAACCGGCCCGACCGGCACCAACGTGAATGATTTCAGGGCAATCCTGATCGTCTGACCACTCTTCGATGAAAGAGCCGTGCGACTTACCGATTTATCGATGCGTCCTCGGATAGAGATTTCGCGCCGGCGACGTCCAGTTGGCGAGTGTCGCGGGATCGGGCTTCCATATCTCGACCTTCAACGGATAGCATGCGGCCATATCGCTGGAATGGCTTGCGGCGCAATCGCCACCCGGGCAGGCCGACAAGGCGCCGAGAAGATCGATCTCGGCGAAGAACTCGATGAAATCTCCGGGCCTGACGGGGCTGGCCTTCATGAAATACTGGTGCGTGTCCCTGGTGAAACCGGTGCACATGAAGACGTTGAGCACGTCATGCACATGCATCTCGGCCTGCTCGAGCGGCATGCCGCTATCGGCAGCGAGCGCACGCGTCAGGTTCGAATGGCAGCAATGGTGGTAGTCGCTACCCTTCAGCAATCGGTTCGTATAAGGATCGCAGCGCGTGCCGATGATATCATGGATGCCGGCACCGTCGTCATCCCAGCCATACCAGCCGAGGCTGTCATAGGTGATCGTCGCCATAGGGCGCAGATACGGCAATGTGCTCCAGAGACGATCGCCGACACCGACATGGGTTGCGTGCAGAGCCCGTGTCTTGCCGCTGAAAAACCGTTCGGTGAGATCGGCAGCGTTCCACAGATTGAGGTCACCGACCTGCGGACCGTCGATGCTGACGATGCGAAAGAAATGCCCCTGCGGAACGTGGAAGCTGCCTGCCTCGCGCGGTGGCACGATCACCTCGCTGACCTTCGTCAGCGTTTCGCGGGCGGCCTCGAGCAGACCGAGATCCGCAGACGGCAGCGTTTCGACGGGATAGACGACCACGGGCGGTGCTGACCGCCGCTCGGCTGCGTCAGATGGAATTGGCACTATCGACTGCTTCGACATCCGGTTAGTTCCGCTCCGCTGGCGATCTTCCGGTGCTGCGCCCGGTGACACGCAATAAGTCGCCGAGCACTCTTAGCGAGGTTGCGCCATTGGGCAACCGAGATGTTTCTTGCCCTATGGGCAAGTTTTGCTTAGTCATCCTGACATGAGAAACCTTCCCCTCGCATCACTGCGGGCATTCGAAGCCGCCGCACGCCACGAAAGCTTCGTCCGGGCGGCTGCCGAACTGAACCTGAAACCGGCCGGCATCAGCCAGCACGTGAGGGCGATGGAGAATTGGCTCCGCATCCCCATGTTTCTGCGTCATAGCCGGGGCGTGACGCTGACAGCCGCCGGCAGGGAATTCGGCGCAGCCGTCACGCATGCGTTGGCACATATCGAAGTCGCCGCCGGGCAGTTGAGGCTGGAAGCAAACAGCCGCCCGGTCAGCGTTGCGTGCATTCCCTCGATGGCAGTGCGATGGCTCATTCCGCAGCTGCCGAGACTGAGAATTGCTTATCCTGATATCAGGATCAGCATCGTCTATGCGCTCGATGCCAGGACGCCCGAAGCGGCAGGTGCCGATCTCCTGGTCTGCCACGGCGTGCGACCAAGCCCCAGCGCCATCAAGCTCCTGGATGCAGCAACCAGACCAACCTGTTCTGCGGAATTCCTCGCCCGGCATGGCCCCTTTCACAAGCCAGCTGACCTGCTTGCCTGTGAAATCCTGCATGACGAGACGATCGATGCCTGGGCGCGCTGGTTGTCAGGCGCCGGCATCAATTCCGCGCCGAAGGCCGGACCTGTTTTTGCCGACTTCAATCTCATGATCGGCTCGTTGATCAGCGGCCAGGGTATCGGACTTTGCCCAACCGCGCTGATAGCAGAGGAGATCGCGGCGGGTTCACTCGTCTCCCTCTTCGAGAGGGCTTCCGATATGGACAAGGCCTACTGGCTCATCGAGGCAAAGGGCCTCTCGCGCGAGGCAAGAACGTTTCGCGATTGGCTGCTTGCAGCAAGGCAGGACGAGGCCTGACGGACCGATCAGGCTTTGGCCCGCTTCGGAACAGGCAGATCCTGAAGTGTCATGCGCCAGATGTTGCGACCATCGGCCTTGGCGCGATAGAGCGCCCGGTCCGCCTCCTGCATGAGTGCTTCGTGGTCCACTCCGTCAGCTGCAGCAATGCCGACGCTGATGCCGAGGCGGATGGCAAGACCATTGATGGTAAAAGGCTGCTCGAAGGCGCCGATGCAGCGCTCGGCGAGATCAATCGCTTCGCCTCTTTCTCCCGTCATCAGGATTGCGAATTCATCGCCCCCGAGCCGGGCGACCAAATGACCTCGCGCATGCATGTGCAGCCGATTGGCAACATTTTTCAGCACTTCATCCCCGGCAGCATGGCCAAACGTGTCATTGACGGGCTTGAACCCATCCAGATCCAGACAGCAGATGATGACCTTTTCCCGGTCCTCCGATGCAAGGGCTTTTTCGAGCGCCTTGTAGAATTGCATCCTGTTTGGCAGGCCTGTGAGAATGTCGTGATGCGCCAAACGATTGGCTTCAGTCTCGGCAAGAATTCTGTCGCTGACATCGGCCACGGTGAGCAGCAGCCGATGCTCGGCCCCTTCGTGGAGCTGACGAACATAGATCAGCACGTGGCGCTCTGATCCGTCCCGCGTCGTCTGTCGCCAGATCGTCCGTGCATCACAGTCACCGTCGAGATGGAGGAGGACCCTCTCGAATGCCTGGAGTTCGCCGTCGACATGCATGTCGCAGGCTCGCTTCGACAGTAGCGTCGCAGGTTGGAAACCATAGAAATCAACAGCTGCCTGGTTGGCCTGAAGAATGGCGAGGCTATCGCCATCGCACAAAAGCATGGGCATGGGGTTGGCGTTGAACAATTGGCGAAGCCAGTCTTCCCGCTGCTTGAGGCCGGTAATATCGATGCGCATGCCGATCGCGCCGCCGTCGGGCGTGCGCCGGTCGTCGTGGCGCAGCCACCGGCCATCCCGCAACTGCTGCTCTTCTTGCGAAACCGGCTGACGAAATTTCTGCATGCGGGCCGTGAACCACGCCTCCTTGTCCTCGACGAGCTCGCGCATCCCGTCACCGGCGAGACTGGTCCTCAATATATCCTCAAAGGCGACACCGGGCCTGAGATGCTCGGCTATATCAGCGTAAAGCTCGGCATATTTCTGGTTCCAGAGAACATAGCGGTCGCTGGCGTCGAACACGCAGACCGCCTCCGGCAGCATCTCGATGACATAGCGCAGGCGCAGATTGGCCTCGCGCGCCGCATAACCAGCAGGACGCTTGTCATCCACCGGCTCGAGGAAAGCAGCCGTGACCGTCTCCGTGCCAGTAGGCCAGCTCACGACCTGTACGCGGCATAGCCGACAATGACCAGAATGATCGCTGATGAAGGCAGTGGAGACGCCCGAGAGCAACGGCCATTCCGGCATGAGTTCGGTAATACCCGCGCCGCGAGGCCGGTCTTCAAGATGGAGGAGATGCCCGGCTTCGGCATTGGCAAAGATGACATGACCGGTGGTGTCGAGCACGATCACCGCCATCGGACATGCCTGCAGGAATGCAAGGATCTCGGCACCAAGCATCATTAGTCCAACCGTAAAGTCGCTTCAGCAGATCTTTCGGATGCGACTTTAACAGCGGAACGTAAAGGAATGTAACCACGCCTCACAGTGCGAGCATTTCATGCACACTCCGAAGCAAGACAAGGTTTCTCGAAAGTTAACAGAAGATCCTGATGTAATGTTCCACGACGAAATGGCTTGGGTTTTGCGTTGGCTTCACTGCTCTGACCCCGACTACATCACGACGCAAGGCCGCGTCTTCTCGCCTGAGCTGGAAATCACCACGCGCTCAACAGGCAACACGCGCGTCTGTCACGCCTGCACAATTGGTAGGATTTTTCATGAACCGGTGAACGAAAGAAATAAATAGTCTATAGATTTTATAGGGAATTCGACACCCTTCCCGTCATCGCTTCCTGACATTGCAACCTCAAACGGGAAACATCAACGATGACATTGGCAAAAATATTGGGAACGGCTGTGCTTGGCCTCGTCTCCCTCGGCATGTTCAGCAACGTGGCAGTGGCCGAGGCGAGTGCGCCGCTGCTCGACAAGGTGCCATCGGGAACGGTCCTGACGATCGGTGATCCGGTGACGCAGAAGGCCCTTGAGGTTTCCGGCCTCATCAAGGAACTCACCTTCGAGGTCAAATGGGCCAATCTCAGCGGCGGCCCGCAGACCTCCGAAGCCTTCCGCGCGCACGCTCTCGATGTCGGCTCTGTGGCCGAAATCCCGTCGATCTTCGCAACTTGGAACAATCTGCCCGTCCGCAACATCGCCTATCGCGAACGAAAAGACCCCATTGCCAATCCAATCTACCGTTTCGGCATCGCGCCTGGCGTCGACGTCAAGTCGCTCGCAGATTTCCGCGGCAAGCGTATCGCCTTCAGCCCCGGCCAGGCCCAGGGCACGCTCGTGCTTCGCGCGCTCCATGCCGCAGGCCTGACGAAGAAAGACGCCACGCTGGTCGAGTTGCCGAGCACCGGCGATGTCTATCCGAAGGCACTCGCCAGCAAGCAGGTCGATATCGCGCCGCTCGGCGGCGTCAATATCCGCCGCTACATCAGCCAGTATGGCTCCGATGGCGCAAGCCTCATCGAGCACGGCCTGCGCGACGACCCCTCCCATCTCTATGCACCGCAATGGGTGCTGGACGATCCCGCAAAAGCAGCCGCCCTTGGCGAATATGTCCGCCTCTGGGCGCGCGCAACCGAATGGGTCGATCAGAATCCTGAGATCTGGATCAAGCAATATTACATCGGCCAGCAGGGCCTGAGCCGCGAGGATGCCGAATTTCTTATCAAGCTCGCAGGTACCCAGGTCATCCCCGATAGCTGGGCGGACGTGAAGAAGCGCCATCAGGAAACCATCAACCTGTTGGCCAGCGAGCTTGGCTACCAGCCCTTCGACGTAGAACAGATCTTCGACAACCGCTTCGAAAAAATCGCTGCAGGCGCTCTGCCAAGAAGCCAGTGATCGCGCGTGCCGTTCCGTAGCGAAAAGAGGAGATCGCAAGCATGGCAACCACTTGGGATGCAGATAACGTCAAGACATCACGGATATCGTCGCGCGGAAGCGCTGGTGTCACCGCCTCGACAAAACCCGCGGCCTCCCGCGCCCGCCGCAGGCTCGGCCCCGGACGCGAGATACCCTTCGGACTGCAGATCGGTCCGGCGCTGCTGGTGCTGGCCTGGGTTGCCGGATCGGCATTGGGGTGGATTGATCCGCGCATTCTCTCGGCGCCCTGGACGGTCGTCGAGGCCTTCGGACGGCTGATCGCCGAGGGCCGCCTGCAGGACAACTTCGTGACGTCTGCGACGCGCGCGCTGCTCGGTCTCAGCATCGGCCTTGTCATCGGCACGGCCCTCGCGGTCATCGCCGGTCTGTCCCGCATCGGCGAGGCGCTGATCGACGGCCCGATCCAGATCAAGCGCGCCATCCCGACGCTGGCGCTGATCCCGCTTTTTATCCTGTGGTTCGGGATTGGTGAAGGCATGAAGGTCACGACCATCGTGCTTGCCGTCATCATCCCCATCTACATCCACACCCACAATGCACTGCGTAGCATCGACAGCCGTTACGTCGAGCTCGCCGAGACGCTGCGCATGAGCCAGAAGGACTTTATCTTCCAGGTCGTACTGCCCGGCGCCCTGCCCGGTTTCCTTCTCGGTCTGCGCTTTGCCGTCACGCTCTGCTGGGTGTCGCTCGTGGTGGTCGAACAGATCAACTCCACCAGCGGCCTCGGCTACATGATCGATCTTGCCCGCACCTATGGCCAGACCGACGTCATTCTCGTCGGCCTCGTGGTCTATGTGCTTCTCGGCCTCGTCTCGGACGGTCTCGTCCGACTGCTCGAACGGAGGGTCCTGTCATGGCGCCGCACTCTGGCCAATTAAAGCCTGCCGTCCACGTCGCAAATCTCGTGCGGCGTTTTGCTGCAAAGACGATCCTCGACGGCGTGGATCTCGATATCGGCGAGGGCGAGTTCGTGGCCCTGCTCGGGAAAAGCGGATCAGGCAAGAGCACTTTCCTCAAAGCCCTTGCCGGCCTCGACCACGAGGTCGAGGGAACGGGTACGTTCGAGACGCCGGAAAAACTCTCGGTGGTCTTTCAAGATGCCCGCCTGCTGCCCTGGCGCACGGTCATCCAGAACGTCACGCTCGGCCTGCCGGGTGAAACCGGGCAGGAAGCCGGACGCAAGGCGCTCGCCGAAGTCGGTCTCGAAGGACGGGAGACTGCCTGGCCGAACCAGCTTTCCGGCGGTGAGCAGCAGAGGGTGGCGCTCGCCCGCTCACTGGTGCGCGAGCCGGCCCTGCTGCTGGCAGACGAGCCCTTCGGCGCGCTCGATGCGCTGACCCGGCTGAAGATGCATGACCTCTTGCGGGAGCTTTGTGCAAAACACCGCCCCGCCGTTCTCCTCGTCACCCATGATGTCGATGAGGCGATCTCGCTCGCCGACCGGATCCTGGTGCTCGACGAGGGCCGTTTCGTGGAGGATCTGCGCATCGACCTGCCGGCGCCGCGCGATCACGGCGATCCGCGCTTCGCACAGATCCGAACCCGTCTTCTGAGCAGGCTCGGGGTTGATGCCCCCGGCCGCCGCGCCGCCTGAAACCAACGGAGATCGTCATCATGGCTAGTCAGAAAAGACAGATACGGCTTGGCGCATTCATCATGGCAACGGGCCATCATATTGCCGCCTGGCGCCACCCGGACGCGCAAGCCGATGCCGGCTTGAATATCGATCACTATCGTGACCTCGCGCAGACGGCCGAACGCGGCAAGTTCGATCTCGTCTTCGTTGCCGACAGCCCCGCCGGCTGGGAGCGCGCCAAGGATCCGGAAGCCTTGCGCCGCACGGCCCAGGGCGCTCATTTCGAGCCAGTGACCCTATGGGCGGCGCTTTCGCAGGTGACGAGCAATATCGGCTTTGTCGCGACTGCCTCCACCACCTACGAGGACCCCTATCTGCTCGCCCGTAAATTCGCCTCGCTCGACTATATTTCCAAGGGGCGTGCGGCCTGGAATGTCGTCACCACAGGCGCCGATGTCTCCAAGAATTTTTCTATCCCTGGCCACCCGGCCCATGCCGACCGTTACGCACGGGCCGAGGAATTCGTCGACCTGGTGAAGGGCTTATGGGATTCCTACGAGGATGATGCCTTCATCCGCGACAAGGAAAGCGGCGTCTACCTCGATCCGGACAAGGTGCATCAGCTCAATCACAAGGGCCAGTTCTTCAGTGTCAGCGGGCCGTTGAATGTCGGACGCCCGGTTCAGGGTTACCCCGTCATCGTCCAGGCCGGCGCATCCGAGCCCGGACGCGAGCTCGCAGCGCGCACCGCCGAGATGATCTTTACCGCCAACCAGACCCTGGAAGACGCTCAGGAATTTTACTCCGACGTCAAAGGACGTCTTGCCCGCTACGGGCGCAGCCCGGACGAGCTGCTGATCAGCCCCGGCATCTTCCCGGTGCTCGGCGGCACAGAGGCTGAGGCGAAAGCAAATTACGACTATATCCAGTCGCTCGTTCACCCCTCGGTCGCCTGGAACATCCTGTCACGCCACTACAAGGGCGTCGATCTCTCCGGTTATTCGCTCGACGATCCTGCCCCGCCGCTTCCTGACAACACCGAGCTCAACAAGAGCCGCCTGAAGCTGGTCACCGATCTGGTCTCCCGCAACAATATGACGCTGCGCGAATTCTATCTGGCGGTCGCGACTGCCCGCGGCCACCGCACCGTGGTCGGCACGCCGGAACAGGTGGCGGACGCGATGCAGGAATGGTTCGACAACGGTGCCGCCGACGCCTTCAACATCATGCCGCCTGTCCTGCCGACAGGTTTGACTGACTTCGTCGATCAGGTCGTTCCGATCCTGCGCAAGCGCGGTCTTTTCCGGGAAGAGTACGAGGGCACGACACTCCGCCAGAATCTCGGCCTTCGCCGCCCGCCGAATGGCTTGGCACTCAAGGCGCAGCAGGGCGAAGCGGCCCGGGCGGCGGGGTAATTCATCACCGCAGAGATACGGGGTAGCCGGGCTCGCAGGGAAAGCCCGGCTACCCTATCTTGATAATCCAATCGTTGAGAACCGCAGGCGCATCGCATGAGCAACAATCCGGAATTCCTCTGGTACATCCCCAATGCCGCCAAACCCGGCCACCGCGGCGATTCGGCAGCAGAAAACCACAATAGCCTGGAAACGCTGACGAGCCATGCCAAGGCACTTGAAGAGCATGGCTGGAAGGGCGCGCTCATCGGCACCGGCTGGGGCCGGCCGGACACCTTTACTCTGGCAACTGCACTTGCCGCACGGACAACAACCTTCGAGCCGCTGATCGCGATCCGCCCCGGTTACTGGCGGCCGGCGAATTTCGCCTCGGCGGCGGCCTCGCTCGATCATCTCACCAGCGGACGCGTGCGCGTCAACATCGTCTCCGGCAAAGACAATCTGGCCGCCTATGGCGACAGCGAGGGAGATCAGGCGCATCGCTATGGCCGCACCAAGGAATTCATGCGGCTGGTGCGAAAATTATGGACCGAGGAAAACGTCACCTTTGCCGGCGAGCACTTCGGGGTCAGCGAATCCACCGTCGTTCCACGCCTCGCGGCTCGCGGCGAGCGCCGCCATCCGAAACTCTATTTCGGCGGCGCATCGGAAGCGGCCGAGCGCGTCTCGGCCACCGAAGCTGACGTCCAGCTCTTTTGGGGTGAGCCGCTTGATGGCGTGCGGGAACGGATCGACCGTTTGAAGCAGCTGAGCCGCGATCTCGACCGCGACCTGCCGCCGCTTCAATTCGGGCTGAGGATTACGACGCTGGTCCGCGACACGACAGAAGAAGCTTGGGCCGATGCTGAAGCGAAGGTCGCCGAAATGGCAGAAAATAGCGGTGCTGGCTGGCACGACCACCAGCGGGCCGTCGCCGTCGGCCAGCAGCGCCTGCTCGACCTTCATCAGCGTGGTGAAGTGCTCGACGACAATCTTTACACCACGCCCGGCAAATTCGGCGGCGGCGGGGCAGGCACGACTTGGCTGGTCGGCTCCCCCGCAGATGTCGCCCGCTCACTGCGCAAATACCAGGAGCTCGGCATCAGCCATTTCGTGCTCTCCGACACGCCCTATCTTTCGGAGATCAAACGGCAGGGCGCGCAACTGCTGCCCTTGCTCAAGGCCGCATGACGGCGCCTGAAAAGCATATCTCCATCATCGTTAGTCGAGCAGCCCGAGACGCAACAAAAAACAGGCCCATTGGGCCTGTTTCTATTTCGCTCAGACACCTCAATGGGCGCCAGCACCTCCGCCGGCCTGCGGGTTCTTGGTCAGAAGCAAGGCAATTGCTGCGAGCGCCAATACCACGCCGATGACCGCGAACGTATCGCTGAAGCCCATGATGAGGGCCTGGCGCTTGACGATCTGGCCGAGCGCGACGATCGCCTTCTGCGATGCGACGGCCGGATCGGTAACACCGTGCTGGGTGAAATAAGCTGTGAGCTGGGTCAGGCGGTCGCGCACCTCGTCACGGGTCAACGTGATCGACTGACCTATGATGTTGGAGTGGAACTGCTCGCGCTTGGTCAGGATGGTGCCGAGCGAAGCCGTGCCGACCGCGCCACCGAGATTGCGCAGCATGTTGGTGAGGCCCGAGGCAGCTGCGGCATCTGCGGGCGCGATGCCGGCCGTCGTGATCGCAGTGATCGGGGTCAGCACCAGGGCCTGGCCGATGGCGCGCACGATATTCGGGATCCAGAACTGGTCGCCGCCATTGTTGGCCGAGAGCGTGATGTTCATGAAGCAGCTGATTGCGAAGATCGAGATGCCGAGGAAGCCAATATAGCGGGCATCGAAGCGCTTCATCAGAACCGGCACCAGCGGGATCAGCAAGAGCTGTGGCAGGCCGGTCCAGGCAAGGACATTACCGATCTGCTCGGCATTATAGCGCTGCACCTGGCCGAGATATTGCGGCAGGATATAGACCGTGCCGAAGAGCGCCACACCGACCAGCACGTTGACCAGCACGCCGATGCCGAAATTGCGCTGTGTGAGCAGGCGCAGCTTCACCAGCGGCTTCTTGACGGTCAGCTCGATCCAGATGAAGGCGGCCAGGAAAACGAAGGCGACGATGCCGAGCTTGACGATGAAGGGCGAGGAGAACCAGTCGTCCTTGTTGCCCTCTTCCAGTACGGTCTGCAGCGCCGAAAGGCCGATTGCCATAGTGACGATGCCGGCCCAATCGCCCTCCTTCAGAAGGTGAAGCTGCATCGGCTGCTTCTCAAGCGTCAGAGCGAGAGCCGCCGCCATGATGAGGCTCGGGATAGTGTTGATGAAGAAGATCGTCTGCCAGCCGTAATTCTCCGTCAGGTAGCCGCCAATCGTCGGGCCGATGGCCGGGGCGAAGGTGACCGACAAGGCAAAGACGGCAAGGCCAAGCGGTTGCTGGCTCTTCGGCAGCTTGGTCAGCACCATGGTGAAGGCCATGGGGATCAGCACGCCGCCGGCAAAGCCCTGCAGGCCGCGCAGCAGGATCATCGTGCCGAGATCATGGGCGAAGGCACAGGCCATCGAAAAGATCGGGAAGAGGATGGAATTGACGAGGATATAGCGGCGGAACGAGAAGACATTGCTGAAATAGGCCGTCAGCGGAATGACGACGATCTCGCCGATCAGATAGGAGGTGGAGATCCAGGCGCCGTTGTCGACGCCTGTGCCAATGCCTCCCTCGATATCGAGGAGGGAGGCATTGGTGATCTGGATATTGAGGATCGCCATGAAGGCGCCGATCATGCCGGCGAGAACGGCAATCCAATCCCTTGTGCTGGCCTTGGTGCTGGCGCCCGGCTGCGGGATAGCGCCTGATGTTGTGGCGATACTGGACATGACACGATCTCCTGCCCCTTCGCTTAGTTGCTGGTAGCATCGACCTTCGTGTCGATGCTCGGCTGGACGGACATGCCGGGTCGCAGATCGCCCTTTTCGGCGGCATCGCCATCAAGCACGATCTTCACCGGAATGCGCTGAACAACCTTGGTGAAGTTACCGGTGGCGTTGTCGGGCGGCAGCAGCGCAAATTCCTGGCCGCTTGCCGGCGCCAGGCTGTCGACATGGCCGCGATAGGTGCGGCCTGGGAACATGTCGACCTCGATAGCAACAGGCTGGCCGGCATGGACATCGGTCAGCTGTGTCTCCTTGTAATTGGCAACGATATAGGCAGCTGTCGTCGGCACAACTGCCATCAGTTGGGTGCCGGCCTGAACATACTGGCCGACGCGCAGCGTACGGTTGCCGACCGTACCGTCAACGGGCGCAACGATCGTCGCATAGGAGAGGTTGAGCTCAGCCTGATGCATGACAGCCTGGTCATGGGCAAGTGTCGCCCTGGCCTGGGCAAGCTCGGCATTCAGTAGCTCGACCTGCTTCGTTGAGGCGTCGAGGGCAGCGCTGTCGCGTACGATCGTAGCCTGGGCGGCGGCGATTGCCGAAGCCGCCTGCTGGGCGGTCTGAACTGGTGCATAACCGTTGGTGGCCAGGTTCGTATAGCGCTTG
This sequence comes from Hyphomicrobiales bacterium, assembly GCA_900470965.1. Taxonomy (GTDB): domain Bacteria; phylum Pseudomonadota; class Alphaproteobacteria; order Rhizobiales; family Rhizobiaceae; genus Rhizobium. The sequence continues at coordinate 61,264 of UCCS01000051.1, read as the reverse complement.
TTGTTCTGTTCCGCGAAGGTCTCGTTGGCCCGGTCAACGTCGAGCGTGGCGCGAGCGGCGGCGATGGTCGACTGTTGGATGTCGAGCGAAGCCTGCTTGGCGTTGACGGTTGCTTCGGCGGCGGCAACATCGGCCTTGGCCTGATCGAGCGCAGTGCGGAAATCTCGATCATCGATGCGGGCGAGTGGCTGGCCGGCCTTCACCGCCTGATTGTCGGCAACAAGGACCTCCATAAGATAGCCTGAAACCTTCGGGGAGACCGTGGTGCTGTCGGCCTTGACATAGGCATCGTCGGTCGAGACCTCGAAGCGGCCGACCGTCCAGTAGTTATGGCCGTAATAGGCGCCGGCGGCGATAATGGCGATGGCGGCAACGCCGATCAGCAGCGAGCGGCCGCCGCGCTTGCGGACCGGTGCCTCTGCAGCGGGCGCGGCAGCGGGCTCGGTGACACGCGGCGTCTTGCCGGCGTCAAGCGTTGCAGGTGTGGCTTCAGCGGTGGTTTCGGTGGCCGGCATATCGGCCGGGACACCGTTGTTCTTCAGAGTATGCAGCTTCGTGACGGACATCGTCTCTCTCCTTCTGGAAGGTCGCTGTCGTCTTGGCCGCGGCCTTGAAATTCGGCTCAAGTCCAATTTAGGAAACTTGATGTTTTCCAAAATATGAGCTAAAAAAGAGAAGTCAACAAGAATTTGGAAAATCGCGATGGTCGAAAATCACAATATCGAGAAAAAGCCGCGCGGCAGGCCGCAGGTACGGTGTGACGAGGATACGCGCGGCGTGCTCATCGAAGCCGCCAACAGGCAGTTCCACGAGAATGGCTATGCCGCGGTCAGCATCGCTGCGATCGCGCAGGAAGCCGGCGTTTCAACCAAGACGCTCTATCGCCTGTTTCCGACGAAGGCAGATCTGTTTTCCGAAATGGTCTCGGATCGCACCGGACGCTTCCTCCTGGCACTCGACCCCGGCACACTGGCGACGGCCGAGCTTCGCCAGGGACTGGAGCGCATGCTGATGGCCTATGGCATGCTGACGCTTTCGCAGGACACGATCACGATTACCCGCCTCGTCATCGGCGAATCCGACCGCTTTCCCGAACTCGCCACCTCGTTTTACGAAAAGGCGATCGTGCGCACCAACACGTCGATGGAAAACTGGCTGCGCCGCCAGGTGGAACACGGGCTGATCAAGCTCGAAGACCCGCACGCCGCCTGCGGCATGCTGCGCGGCATGATGATCATGGAACCACAACGCGCCGCCATGCTGCGCCAACTGCCGGCGCCCAACATCGAAGAGATCGCCGCGAGGGCGAGAATGTGTGCGGATATCTTCCTGAAGGGATGCGCTGCTTAGGGACATAGGGCATGCGGGATTGAAGGCGGGCTCTCCCTGGGGTGGACGGCAGTTTTCCTACTCTTGACGATCGCCTCCGGTGTTTCCACTTGACGATGCGACAGATCCTGTCGACAAACCCGGTCTCGAGCTCGAATGGTCGGGCTCGAAAAACAGGAAGAAACGCTCATGCGCACCCCGAGACGCCCCGCTAACCCGCATGAAGCGGCCGAGGCCCTGTTCAAACCTGTCAAGAAACCGGCGACACCGGCCGTCGAGCGGCCCACTCTGCCGAATGTGAAGGAACTTGTAACCTTGAAGCTCGACAGCGAGGTTCTCGCCTACTTCCAGGCCGGCGGCTCGGGTTGGCAGGAGCGTATCAACGACGCGTTGCGGGCAGCCATGACGAACAAGGACTGACCCGCATCCGGGAGAAGGCGCGTCGAGTGCCTTTATCTTGGAGCACCGCCGCGAGAATCGCGACGGTACCGAAAGCGAATTTCCGCGACGTGTCAGGCCGCGAGAACCCCCGCTTTTTTCGCCGTCCAGGTGGCGATCAAGTCCATCAGCCCGGGCGACAGGCAATCGTAAGGCTCAAGCCCAACCTCCTTGAGATGCGAGCGTACGGCGCCCATCTTCCCGGGGTCGTATCCGCTTTCGATAATGGACGACACGAAGGCGGCAAAGCCGGGCGCTGCCCAGCCTCTTTCCTGGAACCGTTCGGGATGGACGAAGGAGAGCCCCTGAAAGGCATGATCGCGCTCGACAGGCCCGTACATATGGACCCCGCAATCCTTACAGGCATGGCGCTGGATAAGCGCGGACGCGTCGACAACCGCCAACTTGTTTCCGTTCTCCAGAACCTCGACATTCGCCGTTGGCGCGACGGCAACCACGGAAAAAACCGCACCCTGCGGCTTCCAGCATTTCGTGCAGCCGCAAGCATGGTTGTGGGCAATATCGCCCTTGACGCGGACTTTCACCGGATTGCTCGCGCAATTGCATACGAGCGTGCCTCCGACAAATGACGCATCGGTCGCCCGGTATCCTGAATCCACGATTGGGTGGATCGCTACATTGTTCATGCGTTGTCTCCTTCCCTTCCTGGGCCGAGGCGGGATGCCGCGGCCAAGCCCTGTGTCATCGCGCAAACCGCTCGACGGCCAGCGCGAGACCTCCTCCTGGGATGAGTATATCACCACGCCGCCAATATCGTCCGCTCCTCTTCTGCTGATGCCACGCGATCAGCACGGTATCCAAATCGACTTTGGGAAGCTCAGCCTGCGGTCGGCGCCACGAGAGACGTCGCGAGCTATTCGGTGATCTCGACCTAACTCAAGTGATGCAGCAGGATTCAGTCCTTGGCCTCGGCACCGGAGAAACATAGCAGCATGTGGTTGAGAAGATCGGCGGGAAAAGCGGTGGTCGCAATAGCCGTGTGCCACCTCATCGGCCGTGCTCCCGCGCACTCCAAACGTGCCCTTTGCAGTTAAGGTTTCGCGCAGTCAGGATGGGCAGCCTGGAAGGCTGGCAACTCGGCGCATTTGCCATCGATATCGACGATGCGCTTGAAATCGGTCATGTCCACTCCCCAGCGGCGGGCATTGTAGACCTGCGGAACAAGACAGAGGTCCGCCATCGTCGGTGTATCCCCAAAGCTGAACCCTTTGTCGGCTGGGTCGATCATCGCTTCCAGCTTACGAAGTCCGTCCGTGATGAAATGCTTCATCCATTCCTCGCGGGCGTCGGTCTTGTCCGCTACGGTCATGAGGTGCGCCACGACATGCGTGTTGCATATCGGATGTATGTCCATGGCGACCGCGTATGCGAAGGCGCGCACTTTCTGGCGATCGGCAATATCCGCTGGCAGCAATCCGCATTCCGGCCGAACCTCGGACAGATACTCGATGATTGCCAGCGACTGGGTCAGAGTTTTCCCGTCGATCACCAATGTTGGCACGAACCCCTGCGGGTTGAGCGCCAGATATTCCGGCTTCTTATGCGCTCCCTCCAACAGGTTGATGGACACTGTTTTGTAGTCGATCGCCAAGAGATTGAGCGCAATGCGGACGCGATAGCTCGCCGATGACCTCCAGTAATCGTAGAGAACGACCTCGTTCATTGCAGCCCAGCTTCCCCGTATCTTTCGACCGTCTGCTCGATCGCCCCGAAGATCGAATGGCCGGCACGATCCTTCATCTCGATGCGGACCTGATCCCCGAACTTCATGAACGGAGTCTTCGGCGATCCGGTCTCGATCGTCTCAATCATCCGTATCTCGGCGATGCATGAGTAGCCGTCTCCTCCGTCTTCGATGGGCTTGCCCGCTCCGCCATCCAGCTTATTGGAAACCGTTCCCGAGCCGATGATCGTTCCGGCCACCAGATTGCGGGTTTTGGCGGCATGGGCGATGAGCTGGCCAAAATCAAACGTCATATCGATGCCGGCATTCGCCTTGCCGAATGCCTTGCCGTTCAAGCTCACAAGCAGCGGCAGACACACCTTGCCGCCGTCCCACGACGCTCCGAGCTCGTCCGGCGTCACCGCGATCGGAGAAAATGCCGATGCCGGCTTGGACTGGAAGAAACCAAATCCCTTTGCCAACTCGTCCGGTATGAGACCGCGCAGCGACACATCATTGACGAGCATCACCAGACGGATGGCATCGCGCGCTGCTTCAGGACCGGAAGCCATAGCAACGTCACCGGCGATGACGGCAACCTCACCCTCCATGTCGATCCCATAAGTCTCGTCAGCCACCACGATCGGATCTCGCGGCGCGAGGAAACCGTCCGAACCACCTTGATACATCAGCGGATCGGTCCAGAAACTCGCCGGCATCTCGGCGCCCCGCGCCTTGCGTACCAATTCAACATGGTTGAGATAGGCCGAACCGTCAGCCCATTGGTAGGCTCGCGGCAAGGGCGATGCGGCGTCGTGTTCGTGAAACCGGATCGTCGGCTGGGCACCTGTCTCGATACCTTCGGCAATCTGCGCGAGTCTCGGAGCCACGTGCTCCCAGTCATCGAGAGCCGCCTGCAACGTGCGGGCAATGTGACCGACTTCGGAACAGCGGGTAAGGTCGCGGGAGACGACAACGAGCCGGCCATCTCTCGTGGAGTCTTTCAACGTCGCAAGCTTCATATCCCATTCCTGTGCCAGAGGATGCCTGACCGATCCTCACTTGAGGCCATCACTTGATACCGGGGGTTCCGTCGAACTTGCGTTCCAGGCCGTCCCAGCATTCCAGATAATCATCCTGCAGCGTTTCAAGCTCGGCTGCGTATTTCGTCAATTGCTGCGGGTACCGGGTCTCGAACATGAAGGCCATGGTGTGATCCAGCTTCACCGGCTTGAGCTCGGCATTGGATGCTTTTTCGAAGGCGAGCGCGTCCGGCCCGTGGGCAAGCATCATGTTGTGCAGGCTCATGCCGCCGGGGACGAAGCCCTCCTCCTTGGCGTCATACTGGCCATGGATCAGGCCCATGAACTCGCTCATGATGTTGCGGTGGTACCAAGGCGGACGGAACGTGTGCTCTGCCACCAGCCAGCGCGGCGGAAAGATCACGAAATCGACATTCGCCGTACCTGCATCTTCGGTAGGCGCGGTCAGCACCGAAAAAATCGACGGATCGGGATGATCGAAGCGGATCGCGCCAACAGGAGAAAATGTCCGTAAATCGTATTTAAAGGGGGCGTAGTTGCCGTGCCAAGCGACCACATCGAGCGGTGAGTGGCCGATATCGGTAACATAGAATTTTCCGCACCACTTCACATGGACGCGACAAGGCTTTTCTTTGTCCTCGAAAGCGGCGACCGGTGTCTTGAAGTCGCGCGGGTTCGCCAGGCAGTTCGCGCCGATGGGACCACGGTCCGGCAGCGTGAATTTCGCGCCGTAATTCTCGCATATATATCCGCGCCAGACCCCCTGCTCGCCATTACGGAGAACCTTGAACATCATGCCGCGTGGGATGAGGCATATTTCCAGGGGCTCCACGTCCATGATGCCCATTTCGGTGAACACTTTGACGGCGCCGAGCTGCGGCACGATCAGCAGTTCACCATCGGCGTTGAAGAAGTAGTCATCCACCATGTCCTCATTGAAGACGTAAGCATGTGCTGACATGCCCACCTGGGTCGTGACATCGCCTGCCGTCGTCATTGTCCGCACCCCCTGAAGAAAGGTCAGCTTCTCGGTGGGCGTGGGGATGGGATTCCAGCGAAGCTGCCCCAGGGGAAGCGAATGTTCGTCCAGGCAAGGCGCGGTTTTCCAGAGCGGATAGGACGCGTTCGAGAAGCGGCTTGTGTGACGCACGCTCGGGCGAATGCGATAAAGCCAGGACCTTTCATTCGTCCCGCGCGGCGCGGTAAACGGCGAGCCGGAAAGCTGCTCGGCATAAAGACCGTAGTTGCATTTCTGGGGGCTGTTCTGGCCCTGCGGCAGGGCGCCGGGAAGCGACTCTGTTTCGAAGTCGTTACCGAACCCCGGCATATATTTCAGCTTGTTTGTCGTCGAGGCTACACCCTCGGAAGCCTGGATTGATGACTGGTCCATTGCTCAACTCCTCCCCGGAAACTCTCGGCGTCGCGCGTCCTTTCAGACGCGCGAGGTGGCCCCGAGAGTTTACTCCGCCGCAGTACCGATGACACCACGCTTGATCTGATCGGCCTCGATCGATTCGAAGAGAGCGCGGAAATTGCCTTCGCCGAAGCCCTCGTCGCCCTTGCGTTGGATGAATTCGAAGAAGATGGGTCCAATCACGGTCTTGGAGAAGATCTGGAGCAGGATTTTCGTCATGCCGCCATTCACCACGCCTTCGCCATCGATGAGGATGCCGTGCTTCTGCATGCGCTCGACAGGTTCGCTATGGCCGTTCACGCGTTCGTAGGACATGTCGTAATAGGTTTCTGGCGGTCCCGGCATGAAGCGCAGGCCATTGCCGGCAAGCCTGTCCGTGGCCTCGTAGATATCTTCCGTTCCAACGGCGATGTGCTGAATGCCCTCACCCCTGTATTTCTTCAGATATTCCTCGATCTGGCTCGTGTCGTCCTTCGATTCATTCAGCGGGATGCGGATCTTGCCGCAGGGCGACGTGATGGCGCGGCTCACCAGACCAGTGATGCGCCCATCGATATCGAAGAAGTGGATCTGCTTGAAATTGAACAGGTTGCGGTAAAAGTCCCACCACTTGTCCATGTTGCCACGGAAGACGTTGTGCGTCAGATGGTCGAGATAATAGAAACCGATCCCCTGCGGATGCGGGTTAGGCTCGCCGAGCCAATCAAACTCGGCATCGTAGGCCGATCCCTTTGCACCATAGGTCTCGACGAAATAGAGCAGCGAGCCGCCAATGCCGACGATCGCCGGGACGTCGAGCGCCTTGTCATCCCCTTCATAGGGAACGGCGCCTTCCGACACCGCGTGATCAAAGGCGTGCATGGCGTCGACGACGCGCCATGCCATCGAGGGAGCGCAGGGACCATGCTCTGCAACGAAACGAGCGGCATGGCTGCCGGGTTCGGCGTTCAGGACGTAGTTGATGTCGCCCTGCCGCCAGACGGTGATGTCTTTCGTCTTGTGTTTGGCGACTGGGATGTAGCCCATGCGCGTGAAGAGCTCGCGCAGCTTCTCGGGCTCAGGATGGGCGAATTCAACGAATTCGAATCCGTCGGTGCCGGCCGGGTTGTCGGCGGTAATTTCCGAGGGCGGTGCATCATGCGGAAAAGGGCCCATTTTTTCCTCCTGGGAACTGGACTTCGATATGCAAAGTGTGGCCCAAAACGCATGCAAAGTTCTTGCATTCTTCATGCCAGAGGAAGAGATTATGCACGGTTCGTGAGGATTTTGGAGATTTCGCGCAATGGATGAACAGCTCGACAAATTGGATTTGCGCCTGCTCCAGGAGCTTCAAAAAGACGGCCGTTTGACGAACAATGAGCTGGGGGAGCGGATCGCGCTTTCACCCTCGCAATGCTCGCGCCGGCGGACGAGACTGGAGGCTGAGGGATATATTCGCAGCTACCGGGCCAATCTGGATCAACAGAAGCTAGGCCTGGATATGCTGGTGGTCATTTCCGTGACGCTTGCCACCCATAACAGAGACAATGCCCGCAGATTTTCGCAGTTGATCAATGGACTGCCGGAAGTTCTCGAAGCCTATGCGCTGACAGGTGAAATGGACTATCACTTGAAGGTCGCCACCCGCGGGCTCGCGGACCTCTCCAAATTCGTCAACGATGTCCTGTTACCCCACGAGTCGGTGCAGCACGTAAAAACCTCGATCGTGCTCGACACGCTGAAGACATTCGAAGGCTTTCCGATACTCATGCCGGGTCATCGGCATGGCGACAGCACGCGGTGATCTGGCACCAAGCGTCAGAGCGGCAGTTCGGTCGAGAATTTCAGCTCCCGCAGCACAAAGCTCGATACGACTGTGCGCACATGCGGATTGCGCATGAGGTAGCGGGTCATGAAGGCTTCGTAGCTTTCCACGTCCCTCGCCCTTATCTTCAGCATGTAGTCGAAAGCGCCTGACAAGGCATAGCACTCCATGATCTCCGGCCGCTCCAGAACCACCGAAGCGAAAGAGGCGACCGCCTCTTCGTGGTGATCCTCCAGCGTCACATGCGCGATCACGCAGAGCTTGAGATCGAGTTTTCCGGGATCGAGTAGTGTCACACGCTTACGGATGACACCGTCGGCTTCCAGTTCCTGGATCTTCCGCCAGGCCGAACTTTGCGACATGCCGACCTTTTCCGCCAGGTCTGCCAGAGAAAGACTGCCGTCGGCTTGGATAAGTTGCAGAAGCTTGCGGCGAAAATTCCCAGGTTCTTTCATTTTCTGTACCACATTTGGGAATATTTGCCATCACTATGGCAATTGGCAGCACGAAAGAAAAGAAAATCCTCCAAATCCGGGGGATAATGGCAGAAACGCTATCCCGGGAGGATCAGATATGACCAAGGAAAGCAGCTACACCGCCAAACTGCCTGGCCCGCACGGTTTATATGCCTATACCCCTGAGGAAGATGCGATTTGGGGCGAACTCTACCGGCGTCAGATGAAGCTGCTCGCCGGTACGGCCTGCCGCGAATATCTGGATGGCGTGAAAATGCTAGGGCTGAAGCCCGACAAGGTGCCTCAGCTTCTCGATGTGAACAGACGCCTGAACGAGACCACCGGCTTCGGCGTGGAAGGCGTGCCGGCGCTCATTCCGCCCTCTCGCTTTTATGAACTTCTGTCACAAGGCAAATTCCCGCTCGCAACCTTCCTGCGCCGTCGCGAGCATATCGACTATATTGAGGAACCGGACCTGTTCCACGAGGTTTTCGGCCACTGCCCGATGCTCACCAACCAGAGCTATGCCAATTTCGTACGGCATTTCGGCGAAATAGCTGTTCGCCTTGGCAAAGGCTATTCTTGGCATCTGTTCCGCATCTTCTGGTTCACCGTCGAGTTCGGCCTGATCAATACGCCGCAGGGCCGCCGCTGCTTCGGCGCAGGGATCGTCTCATCGCCAAGCGAAGCGAAGGCGGCGATGGAAGGCAAGGCATGTGAATTTCGGCCGTTCGATCTGTTGAGCGCACTCAGGACGCCCTACCGGATCGATATCCTCCAGCCGATCTATTACGTCATCGACAGCTTTGCCGATCTCGAAGCGATCGTGGAGCAGGATATCGAAGGCACGATCCTGAAGGCAAAATCGCTGGGTGATTTCGCCCCCACTTTCGAGGCCAAAGCTTCGTGAATCGCTGACACTATCGCGGCCGGTCCCAACTCGACCTTGTATCCCATGTCGACGTGCGGGCTCCTGGCGATCGCACAAGACAGCGCGATGATGTCAGCAAGGCTTCACAAACGCCCAATCGCTCAGGTCCGGGGCGTCCGCACCGGTCCGGTGGACTCACGCAGGATGAGTTCAACCGGCCACAATTCGTGAATCTCCGTCGGCGAACGCCCGGCCAAAAGCTGCAGCACGAGATCGGCGCAGCGCGTACCAGCCGCACGCATCGACGACCGAGTTGCCGACAGCGAGGGCACCATGTTGTCGGCTGTCAGGTAGGGAAAGACGTCATCGTGGGCAATGACCGAGACATCGCTGCCGATCTGGAGCCCCAGCGAACGTGCGGCGCGGTAAATGCCGAGCGCCGTCATCATCGACCCCGCGACAAACGCGGTCGGCCGCTTCGGCTGCTCGAGAAATGACCGCGCAAAGCGGAAACCGAGCTCGTCGGTGAAATTGCCGTTGGCGATCAGTTGCGGATCGACCTCGATCCCGTGGCTCTGCAAGGCGCTGCGGTAACCGATGTCGCGATGCAGCGCGTAAGTTGCGCCCTCGCGGCCATTGATCATCGCAATCCTCGTATGACCGAGATCGATCAAATGCGAGGTCGCGCGGCGTACAGCCCCTTCATTGTCGATATCGAGCCAGGGGTGCGGCACGTCGATGTCTGAACGGCCATGAACGAGGAACGGCATTCCCAGCTCATGCAGCAGCGCGATACGCTGGTCATTGGGTCGAGGCGAATGCACGATGATCGCATCCACCCGCTGACTTTCCGCCAGCCGTCTGTAGAGTTGCATCTCGGCATCATATTCGGGATTGGCCATCGGAATGACCAGGATATCGGTGTCTTCCGTGATAAGACGCTCCGCCATACCGGCCATGAATTCCGCGAAATGAAACTCGCCGGCACGCCCCATGACGACGCCAATGGCACCAACCCGCCCGGTCTTCAGTCTGACCGCATTGACGTTCGGCCGGTAGCCCAGCCGCACCGCCTCTTGGACGACGCGGGCGCGCGTCACCTCGCTTACCTCGGGATAGCCACTGAGCGCACGGCTGACGGTCGTTGGAGACAATCCAAGTTGTTTTGCGAACTCTTTGAGTTTCATTGACCGAAATAACTTTCATCGTCTGCGCTGCCGGGCATCTATACCATCGGCCTCGCAAATTCCACATTCTATGCCGTCGATTATATTTTCTCAAATCGATTTCAATTTCATCTGCCGCCAGATGAACACTAGCGCGAATTAGGAAATCACGGCATTTGGGTTTCCAGTTGATTTTAAACGATATTACGCATTTATGAACAAGTATAGGTCGCAATCAAGAACCTCCCTTGACACGGTATCGACCTTCTGACAGTTTTTCACAACCAAATCGATTTCAATTTGGTCTTTGGGAGGAGAAAATGAAGTTTCGTTTCACTGCGGCCGCCCTCGCGGCTGCGCTTATTGGCGTGTCAGTTCCGTCCTTTGCCGCCGAGATCAGCATTTCAGCGAGCTCTACCGGCAAGAACCTCGATCTGTTCCGCAAGCAGCTCGATGCCTTCGAGAAGGCGACCGGCAATACGGTCAAGATCGTCACCATGCCGCCCTCATCCACTGAACAGTTTTCGCAATATCGGCTCTGGCTCGCAGCCGGCAACACGGATGTCGATGTCTACCAGACGGATGTTATCTGGGCCCCGCAGCTGGCAGACCAGTTCGTCGATCTCAAGGATGCCACCAAGGACGTCGTCGGCGACTTTTTCCCGGCGATCGTTGCCTCCCAGACGGTGAACGGCCGTCTGGTCGCAATGCCGCTTTATACGGATGCACCGGCCCTGTTCTACCGCAAGGATCTGCTTGAGAAATACGGCAAGCAGCCGCCGAAGACCTGGGACGAGATGGAGGCAACCGCCAAGGAAATCCAGGAAAAGGAACGCGCCGCCGGCCAGAAGGATCTCTGGGGTTACGTCTTCCAGGGCAATGCCTATGAAGGCCTGACCTGCGATGCACTGGAATGGGTCAAGTCCTCGGGCGGCGGCCAGATCATCGAGACCGACGGCACGATTTCGATCAACAACGAGAAGGCCGCGGCAGCACTCAATCGCGCCAAGGGCTGGATCGGGACGATTTCACCGAGCGGTGTGCTCGCCTATCAGGAGGAAGAATCCCGCGGTGTCTGGCAGACCGGCAACGCCGTCTTCATGCGTAACTGGCCCTATGCCTATGCGCTGGGCAACGGCGCCGACAGCCCGGTCAAGGGCAAGTTCGACGTGACGACACTTCCCGTTGCCGCAGAAGGCGACAAGCCCTCCTCGACGCTCGGCGGCTGGAATCTCGCCGTCTCGAAATATTCGAGGAACCCGGATGCGGCGATCGAACTCGTCAAGTTCCTGACGTCGAAGGAAAGCCAGAAGCAGCGTGCCATCGAGCTTTCCAACCTGCCGACCTTGTCGGCGCTTTATGACGACAAGGACATTGCTGCTGCGCAGCCGTTCATGCCGAATTGGAAGCCGATCTTCGAAAACGCTGTGCCGCGTCCGTCGGCTGTTGCCAAGGTCAAGTATAACGAGGTTTCCGCCAAGTTCTGGACCGCCGTGCACAATACGCTCTCCGGCAGTGGGACAGCCGAAGAAAACCTAGAGCTTCTCGAAGCCGATCTGACGACGCTGCAAGGCAGCGGCTGGTAACAGATCGAGGCGGCAGCGTCGGATATCTCGTCGCTGCCGCTTCCGATACGCCGTCGTCGATTGTCTCATGAAGCGGATATTCCATGAGTGAAGTTGCAGTCTCCCAAAATCTGAGCACGGGCGCGCGCACGAAGGCAATCTCTTCGGATCTGCGCTCGGAACGTGTCCGATCCGCCTGGATCTTCCTGGCTCCGACCCTGCTGATCTTGGCCATCGTTGCCGGCTGGCCGCTGTTCCGCACCATATACTTCAGCTTCACCAACGCGTCGCTGACGAACCTCGGCGATGCTCAGTTCGTCGGCTTCGACAATTACCTCTCCTGGGTTACCCTGAAGAGCGGCCGCACGATCTATAGGGGACTGCTGGCCGATCCCGCCTGGTGGGGCGCGGTCTGGAACACGGCAAAATTTACGCTGTTGTCGGTGACGATCGAAACCGCGCTCGGCCTCATCGTCGCCCTTGTGTTGAACGCGCAATTCGTTGGCCGCGGCGTCGTGCGCGCCGCTATCCTCATTCCCTGGGCGATCCCGACCATCGTCTCCGCGAAAATGTGGGCCTGGATGCTCAACGATCAGTTCGGCATCCTCAACGACATGTTTCTCAGCCTCGGGCTCATCAGCCAGAAGATCGCGTGGACCGCTGATCCCCAGACAGCGATGATCGCCGTTCTGATCGTCGACGTCTGGAAGACAACGCCCTTCATGGCGCTGCTGATCCTCGCCGCCCTGCAAATGGTTCCGGCCGATATTTACGAAGCCGCAAAGATCGACGGCATCAACCCCATCAAAGTGTTCTGGCGTCTGACCCTGCCGCTGATCCGCCCGGCAATCATGGTCGCCGTGATCTTCCGCATGCTCGACGCCATGCGCATCTTCGACCTGATCTACGTGCTGACACCGAACAACGCCCAGACCAAGACAATGTCGGTGATGGCGCGCGAAAACCTCTTCGATTTCGACAAGTTCGCCTATGGCGCAACCGCCTCCACTGTTCTCTTTCTTATCATCGCCTCCGTTACCGTGCTCTACATCTGGCTCGGCCGCGTCAATCTCGGTGGAGGCGAACGCTGATGCTGCTCACAGCCACGAAGAATACGCTGTTTTATCTGCTGGTCGCGGTCATCGTCATCATCGCGGTCTTCCCGTTCTACTACGCGATCCTAACAAGCTTCAAAGTCGGCACCGCGCTCTTCGAGGTCACCTACTGGCCGACCTCGATCTCGCTGGAAAACTATACCGGCGTGTTGACGACCGGCAGCTTCATCCGCAGCCTCGGCAATTCGCTGCTCATTGCCTGCCTCGTGGTCGCCGCCTCTTTGCTGCTCGCCGTGACCGCATCCTACGCGCTTGCCCGCGTGCATTTCCGGGGTCGGGCCCTCTTGATGCTGACCATTCTGTCCGTCTCGATGTTCCCGCAGATCGCTGTGCTCGCAGGGCTATTCGAACTCATCCGCTGGATTGGCATCTTCAACACGCCCTTCGCGCTGATCTTCTCCTATATGATCTTCACTCTGCCTTTCACGGTGTGGGTGCTGACGACTTTCATGCGGGATCTGCCGATCGAGATCGAGGAAGCGGCCATCGTCGATGGCGCCTCCCCCTGGGTCATCATCACGCAGGTGTTCATGCCGCTGATGTGGCCGGCCCTGGTCACCACTGGTCTGCTTGCCTTCATCACGGCCTGGAATGAATTTCTGTTCGCCCTGACTTTCACCTCGTCGGATGCGCAACGGACGGTGCCGGTAGCGATCGCTCTCCTTTCGGGCGGCAGTCAGTTCGAAATCCCCTGGGGCAATATCATGGCGGCATCGGTCATCGTTACCGTGCCCGTCGTCATCCTTGTTCTTATTTTTCAACGCCGGATCATTTCCGGGCTGACCGCCGGCGGCGTCAAAGGCTGAGGAAAGCGCGACATGGCACAAATTAGATTAGACAATATCCGCAAGAGCTTCGGGGCATTCGAAGTCATCAAGGGCGTCAGCATGGACATCCGGAAGGGGGAGTTCATGGTCTTTGTCGGCCCGTCCGGTTGCGGCAAGTCCACCTTGCTTAGATTGATCTCAGGACTGGAGGATATAACGTCAGGCACGCTTTCCTTCGATGGTCAGCCGGTCAATCGTCTTTCCCCGTCGAAGCGCGGCATCGCGATGGTCTTCCAGTCCTATGCGCTCTATCCGCATATGACGGTCTACGAAAACATGGCCTTCGGCATGAAGCTCTCCGGCCGAACCAGAGAAGAATGCAAGGCGCGCGTGGAACAGGCAGCCGGCATGCTGCAGCTCTCACCCTATCTGGAGCGCTTGCCGCGCCAGCTTTCAGGCGGCCAACGCCAGCGCGTGGCCATTGGCCGCGCCATCGTTCGTGACCCGAAGGTCTTCCTGTTCGACGAACCATTGTCGAACCTTGATGCTGCGTTGCGCGTCGCCACAAGGCTGGAGATCGCCAAGCTTCACCGTGGCATGCATGACACCACGATGATCTATGTCACCCACGATCAGGTCGAGGCCATGACGCTTGCCGATCGCATCTGCGTTCTTCGCGATGGCGTCGTCGAACAGGTCGGAACCCCGATCGAGCTCTACGAGACCCCGAACTCAACCTTCGTCGCCGGCTTCATCGGCTCGCCGAAAATGAACTTCCTCTCCGGCCCGTTCGCGGCTCCCTATAATGCCCACACGATCGGGGTGCGAGCCGAACATATCGAGTTTAGAGATCAGGATCCTGCCTGGACGGGCACCGTCATCCACTCAGAAATCCTCGGCTCGGACAGCTTCGTCTATCTCGACATCGGCTCGGCCGAACCGCTCACCGTTCGAGAGACCGGCGTATCGAGCCACCAGCCCGGCCAGCAACTGGGCGTGTCGCCGGTCAAGGATCGCATTCACCGTTTCGACCAATCCGGACGCGCACTCGAAAAGGTCCCTTTCAAGGGCGCAGCCTGACCACCAATCAAACAAACAGGATTCGACCGCTTCCCATCGGTTCCGGTCCGCTACTTGCTGTGAAGGAGCAGAAACTTGTCTATTCGCACCATCGTCTGGGGTGAGAACATCCACGAAAATACCAACGCCATTGTCCGGGAGATCTATCCGGACGGCATGCACACCACGATCGCCAAGGCGCTGAACACCGATCCGGCTATTTCCGCGACCACGGCAACGCTGCAGGAACCTGAACATGGCCTGAGCGAAGCCCGGCTTGCTGAGACCGACGTTCTGACCTGGTGGGGTCACAAGGATCACGGCGCGGTTTCTGACGTCGTCGTCGAGCGCGTCGCCAAGCGGGTCTGGGAAGGCATGGGTCTGCTCGTTCTGCATTCCGGCCATTTCTCCAAGATCTTCAAGCGGCTGATGGGCACGCCCTGTGCGCTGAAATGGCGCGAGGCGGGCGAGCGCGAGCGTCTGTGGACGATCAATCAGCGCCATCCGATCGCTGCTGGTCTCGGCGAGCATTTCGAGCTGGAAAACGAAGAAATGTACGGCGAGCAGTTCTCCGTGCCGGAGCCGTTGGAAACGGTCTTCATCTCCTGGTTCCAGGGCGGCGAAGTCTTCCGGTCTGGCCTGACCTGGCGCCGTGGTGCCGGTAATATCTTCTATTTCCGTCCCGGCCACGAAACCTACCCGACCTATCACGATGCGAACGTGCAGAAGGTGCTGATCAACGGCGTGAAATGGGCCTATAACCCCGAGGGTGCGTTGACTGGTATCACCGACGCCCCAAATGTGCCGGTAGAGAAGGCACTGGAGCCGATCGTCGAACGCGGCCCGAGACTGCACCAGGCCGGCGAAGCCGGTTACCGCTGAGGAGCATCCATGCGACTACTCGTTCTTGGTACGGGCGTGATGGCGAAAAACCAGCTCGCCCATTTCGCGAATATGGACGGCGTGACCGTGGTCGGCGCCGTTGATACGGATTCCGACCGCCTTGCCGCATTCGCCGATAAGTTCAATATCGAGAAGCGGTTTCTGACGCTGGAGGAGGCGATCGCCTGGGGCGAGTTCGATGCGGCGACGAATATCACGCCTGACCGAATCCATTACCCGACCACCATGGCGCTGATCGCGGCCGGCAAGCATGTGCTGTGTGAGAAGCCGCTGGCGGAAAACTATCCCAAGGCGCTGGAGATGACGGAAGCGGCTGAGACCGCCGGCGTCATCAACATGGTCAATCTCACCTATCGCAACGTCGCACCGCTGCAGCGCGCCCGCGAGATGGTGCTGTCAGGCGAGCTCGGAACAATCAAGCATGTGGAGGCCTCCTATCTGCAGAGCTGGCTGGTGTCGCGGGCCTGGGGCGATTGGCGTACGGAATCGACCTGGCTGTGGAGGCTTTCCACCGGCCACGGTTCGAACGGCGTGCTCGGCGATGTCGGCATTCATATCCTCGACTTCGCGGCCTATGGCGCTGCGACCGATATCGATCATGTCTTCGCCCGGCTGAAGACCTTCAACAAAGTGCCGGGTGGCCAGATCGGCGAATATATGCTCGATGCCAATGACAGCTTCACCATGTCGGTTGATTTCGCCAATGGTGCCCTCGGCGTCATCCATGCCAGCCGCTGGGCGACCGGTCATCTGAACGAGCTGAAGCTGCGCATCTATGGCGAGAAGGGCAGCCTCGAGGTCATCCACCGTCCAAGCGGTTCCGAGCTGCATGGCTGCCTCGGCGACGATGTCGAAACTGCGACCTGGAAGCCGGTCGACGTGCCGCCGGTTCCAACCAACTATCAGCGCTTTGCCGAGGCCGTGGCAACGGGCGTACAGCTCGACCCGAACTTCCGTCATGCGGCAAATCTGCAGAAGGTGCTCGACCTTGCCATGGTCACCGAGCGCGAACGCCGCGAGCTGAAAGTCTGATATTTATCAAACGGAACCGCCGTCACAATGTGCGGCGGTTCCTGCGGCATTTGATCGCAAAACCTGTACTTGAGCGGCGCGCGTGACTATCCATATCTAGGAAATGGTCAACGCGGTGATGTCGTGTCGGCTCCTGCGCGGAAGGCCATGCAATCTCCCAAGGCCCGCAATGGAACGCCCATGACAGACGGTATCGCCAACACCTCCCTTCCCGAACAATCAGTATCCACTCCCGAAACGCAGGGCTTCGCCACTGCCGGGATCGCTCCCATGGATCGCCCCAGCGCCATCACGCGCTTCTTCATGGGCATCGTCGCCTGGGCCGAAGGCCTGAATTTCAAACATGCCAAGCTCGGCAATCCGCCTGTTTATGACAACGCGGTGTTCCCGTGGGCGAAGGAGGTCGAGAAGGCCTGGCCTGAGATCCGCGCCGAGCTCGACCGCGTGCTGGTGCGCCAGAGCGAGCTGCCGAGCTTCCAGGAAATCTCCACCGACGTGCAGACCATTTCCAAGGACAATCGCTGGAAGACCTTCTTCCTCGTCGGTTTCGGCGTAAAGTCGGAGCAGAACATCCAGGCCTGCCCGGAAACCTGGAAGGCGGTGCAGAATATCCCGGGTCTGAAGACGGCGATGTTTTCGATCTTCGAGCCCGGCAAACATCTGCCGGCCCATCGCGGCCCCTATAATGGCGTGCTGCGCCTGCATCTCGGCATGATCGTGCCTGATGCGACCGATAAGCTCGCCATCCGCGTCAAGGACCAGATTTGCCACTGGCAGGAAGGCAAGGCGCTGATCTTCGACGACGCCTATGAGCATGAAGCCTGGAACCACACGGACAAGACGCGTGTCGTTCTGTTCATCGATTTCGTGAAGCCGCTGAAATTCCCGGCGCGGCTGATCAACTGGGCTCTGCTCAATCTTGCGATTTTCACGCCGTTCATTCGCGAAGGGCTCGATAATCACAAGGAATGGGAAAAGAAGTTCTATGCGCAGGCGGAAGCGCTCAGGAATCGGGGGTAAGCGAGGGCCTCACTACTTGCTCTACGTCATCCTCGGCCTTGTGCCGAGGATCTGCCCACGTTGATGATAAAGGCTACGGCTTAGATCCTCGGGACAAGCCCTGACATGACGGAAGAGAGGGTCCGTAGCCGCGTCAAAAAAGCGAAGGCCCCGCTTTTGCGGGGCCTTTTTGCTTATTCAATGACCTGAACCACACGATGGGTCTGCGGCTCGACAATCACATGGCGGTCGTTGATGACGGTATAGGCATAGCGCGGATTATCCGGCACCGGGATCACCTGAACATCTGCGGGCAGCGGCTTGCCGACCACGATCGGCTGCTGCACCACCACTGCTGACGGGGGTGCCGGCTGCTGCTGGACGTAGGTTACGACCTCGCGCGGCGGCGGATCGACGACAGCACCGGCTACACCGCCTGCCACGCCGCCAATTGCAGCGCCCACGGGACCGCCGACAATGGCGCCGGTGATTGCGCCGCCGGCGGCACCCGTCACGGCTCCATCGGCCATCGCGTTCGTGGCCAGAGACGAGAGCGCAAGCGCGCTCGAGACAAGAATGATCTTGTACATTTTGCTTCTCCTTAGCTCTATGTCTTTGTTTTCACGCAATTCCGGACGCAACCAATTCACATTTCTGCTGGAATTGCTTTGGTCTGCACTGGGGTAACGAGCCCATCAATGTCGATGTTCCGGCCGGAGAAGCGTTTCGGAGTCACGGTTTGGAAGCGCAGTTCACATAGTGTGAGGCGCGCTATTCCAGCCTACGGCGGAATAGCCAGGCGGCAGCACCAAGTGTCGCGCAGGCGATCAGCGCCAGCGGAATGGTCTGGTTCAGCACCTCGGCGGCCGGAATATCCTTCAGGAAGACGCCTTTGACGATGATGAGGAAATAGCGTAGCGGATTGACAATCGTCACGGGCTGCAGCCAGTCCGGCATGTTCTCGATCGGGGTTGCGAAACCCGAAAGCAGCATGGCCGGCACCATGAACAGGAAGGCTCCGAGGATCGCCTGCTGCTGCGTCATCGAGAGCGCCGAGATGAAGAGGCCGAGGCCTGCCACCGAACCCAGATAGAAGATCGAGCTGCCATAGAGCAGGAAGAGCGAGCCGCGTAAGGGAACGCCGAAGATGAAGATCGCCGCCAGCACATAAAGCGTCATGTGGAAGAGGCCGATCATCATCGGCGGAATGAGCTTGCCGATCAGGATTTCATGGACGCGCAGCGGCGAGACCATCAGCTGGTCGAAAGTGCCGAGTTCCCGTTCGCGGGCAATGGAAAGCGCTGTGACGATGAGGCCGATGAGCAAGGCGATGCTGGCGATCAGGTTCGGCACCATGAACCATTGATAGGTGAGGTTGGCGTTGAACCAGTTGCGCGGCACGGTCGCGACCGTCTTCGCCATGGCGCGCCGGCCTGCCGGCGTCTCAGTCGAAAGCGTCATGCCGATTTGGGTGAGATAGCCGGAGACGATCTGGGAAGCGTTGGAGCGGCGCCCGTCGAGGATGATCTGCAGGTCGGCGGGGATACCGGCCTCGATGTTGCGGGAGAAATCCGGGCCGATCTCGATTGCGGCAATGACGGACTGGCCGTCGATCGCCTCGCGGATATCGGTCTGGTTATCGGTGGTCTCGATGCGCCGGAAGGTCGGGGAGCCCTGGATGCGCTGGATCAGTTCCTGCCCCCAATGACCGCTGTCGCGGTTCAGCACCATGACGTCGACATTGCGCACTTCAAGCGTCGCCGCATAGGAAAAGACGAGGAGCTGCATGAGGGGCGGCACGATCAGCACGAAGCGACCCTTGGGGTCGCGCATCACGGCGAGCAGTTCCTTGACGATGAGGGCCTTCAGCCGGGTCCACCACATCTCAGCCGATCCTCTTTCTGGTGCTGCGGGCAGCCAGCACAAACATGATGCCGCCGATCGTGAGCATGACGGCGATGGAGCGGGCAAACATCGGCCAGATATCGCCTGCCAGGAACACCGTCTGCAGGCTGGGGATCAGATAGCGGGCCGGCACGATGATGGTGATCCACTGGATGATTGCCGGCATCGAGTTGATCTCGAAGAGAAAGCCCGACAGCAGGAAGGCCGGCAGAAAGGCTGTAATCAGCGCGATCTGCGAGGCGAGGAACTGGTTCTTGGTTGCCGTCGAGATCAGCAGGCCCTGGCCGAGCGCGGGGATCAGGAAGGCGGCTGACAGGGCATAGAGCGCTGCGACCGAGCCGCGGAACGGCACGCCGAAGAGGAAGACGGCCAGCAGCACGCAGAGCGTCATCGAGGCGAGGCCAAGCAGGAAATAGGGAAGGATCTTGCCGGCAAGCAGTTCGGCTGATGTCACCGGCGTCGCCATCATCGCCTCCATCGTGCCGCGCTCCCATTCGCGGGCGACGACGAGAGAGGTGAGCAGCGTGCCGACCAGCGTCATGACGATGGCGATGGAGCCGGGGACGAGGAAGTTGCGGCTCGTGAGCTCCGGATTGAACCAGAAGCGCTGCTCGATGGAGATGGGGGGACCCGCCGCAACGGTTTCGGATTGCCGCTGCCGCTCCCAATTGGCGACGGTCCCTTGCGCATAGTTCTGCACGAAATTGGCGGTATTCGGGTCCGAACCGTCGACGAGAACCTGGATCTGCGGGTGGTTGCCGGCGGCATAGTCTGTCGTGAAATCGGCGGGGATGACGACGATGCCGCGCACATTGCCGAGAACGAGATCCTCTTCGAACATGCGCCGGTCGCGGCCAACAGTGACGGAGAAATAGCGGGAGGCCTGGAAGCTTGCCGCGAGGTCCTGCGTCAAGGGTGTGGCCTGTTCCAGCACGAGGCCGATGCGGGTGCGGGTCGTATCCAGCGACACGCCATAGCCGAAGAGGAAGAGCAGGATCAGCGGCAACACGAAGGCGATGAGAATGGTGCTGGGATCACGGATCGCCTGATAGCTTTCCTTGCGCACGAGGGCGATGAAGCGGCGGATGCGGGAGGAGGCGCTCATGCGGCTTCCTCCGTTTCGGATTCCTGCACAAGGGCGATGAAGGCATCCTCCATCGTCGGGTCCGGCTCTTCTCTGGTTGCGACACGCGCCTTCAGCTCATCAGGCGAACCGAGCGCGATCGAGCGGCCGCGATAGATCAGCGAGATGCGGTCGCAATATTCGGCCTCGTCCATGAAATGCGTCGTCACGAGCACCGTGACGCCCTTTTCGACGAGTGCATTGATATGGGTCCAGAATTCGCGCCGCGTGATCGGGTCGACGCCTGATGTGGGTTCGTCGAGGAAGAGGGCGCGCGGTTCATGCATGACGGCGCAGGCAAGCGCCAGGCGCTGTTTCAGGCCGAGCGGCAGGTCCTTGGCCGAATGGCGCGCGTGGCGGCCGAAATCGAATATGTCGGTCATCAACTCGATGCGCTCGCGCCGTCGGCTGCCGGAAAGGCCGTAGACGCCGGCGAAGAATTCGAGGTTCTGCATGACGGTGAGATCGCCATAGAGCGAGAATTTTTGCGCCATGTAGCCGAGCTGGTTGCGGGCTTCGGCGGCATCCTTGCGCAGGTCGAAGCCGGCAACACGACCTTCGCCCTCCGTCGGCTTCAACAGGCCGCAGAGCATCTTGAAAGTCGTGGACTTGCCCGCGCCATTCGGGCCGAGCAGGCCGAAGATCTCGCCGCGGCTTATATCGAAGGTGATCTTGTCGGCGGCGGTGAAATCCCCGAAGCGCTTGGTCAGGCCATGCGCCTCGATGACGGGACGATCACCCATCTCGCTCGGCGCCGCTTGCGCTTCCGCGAGTTTCGAGTGTCCGCCGGGGCCGCCGCCGAGCATATCGATGAAGGCATCCTCGAAGCGGGCAGGGGTGGGCGTCAGTTTTGCCTCGCCGCCGGCGTTGCCGATGTCAGGGCTCTCGTCCTTGCCGGTGACGAGGCGGATGGCATCGCCCTGGATGACGCCGTCGATGACACCCTTTGTCTGCAGCAGTTCGGCCAGCACCTGCCGCCTGCGGCCGGTGACACCAGACACCTTGAAGACGCGGTCTTCCACGCGACCGGTCAGGTCATGCGGCTTGCCGGAAAAGAGCAGCTTGCCCTGATTGAGCAGCAGAACGTGATCACAGGCCTCTGCCTCATCCAGATAGGCGGTCGACCAGAGCACGCCGATGCCTTCCTGCGTCAGGTTCTCGACCATTTTCCAGAGATCGCGCCGCGAGATGGGATCGACGCCGACGCCCGGCTCATCGAGCAGCAGCAGGCGCGGCTTCTTCAGCAGCGCACAGGCAAGGCCGAGTTTCTGTTTCATGCCGCCCGAGAGCTTGCCGGCAAGCCGCGTCGTGAAGCGCTTGAGATCGGTGAAGGTCAGCAGTTCCTCGAAGGAGGCTGCGCGTTCGGCCTTCGGGAGGCCGCGCAGATCGGCGTAGAGATCGAGATTTTCCTGAACCGACAGATCCTCATAGAGGCCGAAGCGCTGCGGCATGTAGCCGATCGAGGCCTGGATGGCGGCCGGGTTCTTGTGCGTATCGAAGCCCAGCACCTCCACCGTGCCGCTATCGGGCATCATCAGGCCGGTCATCAGCCGGATCAATGTCGTCTTGCCGGCGCCGTCGGGGCCGACCAGGCCGGTGATCGCGCCGCCCTTCACTTCGCCGGAGACAGCATCGAGTGCGGCCGGGCCATCGCCGAAGCGCTTGGTGACATCAGCAAGCCGCACCAGCGCTTCATCCTTTGGGGCGGGAGAGGTGCTCATTGTGCGGCCAGCGAGGGAAAGCGCACGGTGACCGGCATGCCCTGGCGCAGATCGGGGCCGGGCTTGTCGATGACGATGCGCAAGCGATAGACGAGGTCGGTGCGAAGCTCCGGCGTCTCGACTGATTTCGGCGTGAATTCGGCGACCGGCGAAATGAAGCCGATCGTGCCTTCATAGGGCTTGTCCGGCTGCGTATCCGAGGTGACCTGAACCTTCATGCCGGGATGCAAGCGGCCAAGATCGCCTTCCGCGACATAGCTGCGCACCCAGACCGGCTGCGTGAGGGAGAGGACATAGACCGTATCAGCCGGCGAAACGATGGCGCCGGGTTCCCGCACGCGCGACAGGATGACACCGTCATTCGGCGCGCGCAATTCGGTATCGGCAAGCGAGATGCGGGCGGAGACCAATGCAGATTGCGCGGCCTTCAATTGCGCCTCGGCATTGGCAATGTCTTCCACGCGGCTGCCCTCCTGCAGGAGTTTCAGCGCTTCATTGGCGGAATCCGCACGTGCTGCCGCCATCGAACGATTGGCGGTCGCCTGGTCGAGGTTCGCCTCCGATATCGTGCCCTGAGGGCGGAGCTGGCGGGCGCGGTCATAGGCGATATTGGCATTGCGCAGCGCGGCAAGGCTTTCATCATAGGAGGCTTGCGCCTGGGCGATCTCCGTCGGGCGCGGACCGGCCTTCAGCTTGTCGAGTGTCGCCTGCAGGGCGGCGACATTGGCTTGCGCCGAGGCGACAGCCGCTTCGAAAGGTGCGACGTCGAGCTTGCCGAGCACATCGCCGCTCTTGATCATGTCGCCCTCATCGACGGCGAGCGAGGCAAGCCGGCCATCGACGCGGAAACCGAGAGAGACCTGGCGGATATCGACATTGCCATAGAGCGCGAATTCCCCTGATCGTTCCGGCAGCCAGCCGAGCTTCTGAGGCAGGCCATACCACCAGGCGGCGGCACCCGCAGCGAGGAGAATGACGATGGCAAGGGGGAGGATCCGTCTCATCAGGTATTTCCTTTCGCCTGATGCAGCTGGCCGACAAGCTCTGCAACGAGGTTGCGCAGGGTCTGGAGTTGTTCTGACCCGACCGACTGCCACTCCATCTGGGCGAGAACGGCCGCATGGGCGACACGGAAGACCATGATGTTGCCGACGAAGGCGAGGGTGCGCAGCCGCACATGTTCGCTGGCCGGGTCTTCCTGCAGGATGGTGCCGATCATGCGGCGCGCCATTTCGATCATCGGGCGCATGAGGCCCTGATAGACACGGGCGAAGGCCTCGGTCGGCTCCATCTGCTCGCGGATGATGAAGCGCGCCCAGGGCTCGGACTCCTTGCTGACGAAAAGGCCGACCATGGTCGCGCCCATCTCCGTCAGCAGGCGTCGCGCATCCTCTTCGCTCAGTGTCCGACCCGCAGCCTCGAGCGCCATGAGATGGGCGCCGATCTGCTGGCGCAGGGAGCCGACATGGCGGTCGATGCGCGAGACCAGATATTCCGCCGTCGCGACATAGAGGCCTTCCTTGCCGCCGAAATAATAGGGAATGGCCTGAAGGTTGACGCCCGCAGCCTCGCTGAGCTGCCGCGTCGAGGTGCCGTCGAAGCCATAGCGGCCGAAGACATCCAACGCCGCGGACAGGAGCTTTTCCCGGGTGATTTCGGCGCGGTTCGGTTGGTTTTGTTCATCAGTCATGTCTCATGTATAACCCCAACGAAAGTTTCAGTCAATCGAATGAATGTTTATCTTGCCAGGCCCGCCCTGATATGTATGAGGGTTGCGGGCGCGAACCGTCAGTATATTTACGTTTACTGCTGGCGCATTTACCGTTTCGTACTTCCGTAAAGGCTAATATTCTGGCTGAATGGGCTGATGAGAAACCGGCCCGTCATGCCAAGCGCTGCAAGACATGCCTGGAGAGCGCTCCTCGCGAGCGCGGCTCTTGCTCTTCCTGTGACCATGGCTTGCGCTCACGATATTGCACCCGGAAAAGGCGATCGCATTCAGAACGAGGTCGTGAAACCATCGCCGCATGACGGACAACTGACGGCGCCGCATATGAGCGCGGTCTGGTGGCTGCGAATCAGCCAAGAGCCACCGCAGGCCGATCAGCCTGATCATTCAAAGCAGGTTTTCGTGCGCAGCGACAACCAGCCCTAATCCCGGGCACCGCAGCCTCAGCTGAAGCGCTGCGCGTCCATTCTCAGGCACGAAGGACACCTTCTGAGCCTAGACATCGGGCTTTCCGAAAGCCGATTCCGGTTTGTGGACCGGTGCCGTAGTGCTCGTTTCCGGCCGATGGGGGCTCGGGTCTCTTTTCCGGCGCTGAGCCCGGCCGATCAGGCGGAGCGCCACCGCTGAGGGCAAGATTCTCGCAATGAAGGCGGCGAGCTTCGAGGAGATGCCGGGAATGACGAGGCAGCGGCCGGACTTGAAGCCCTGCCATGCCTGCTCGGCCACATAATCGGCATCGAGCTTGGGTAGGACCTTGAAGAGGGCGGCCCGGTCGGCGCCGGATTTTTCCAGAAAGTCGGTCGAGACAGGGCCGGGGGCGACGCAGGTTATCGTCACACCGAAGCGGCGGACTTCCTCATACAGGGCGGTCGAGAAGGCGCGCACGAAATTCTTGCTGGCGTAATAGAAGGCCATGTAGGGGCCTGGCGTGAAACCGGCGACGGAGCCGAGATTGATGACGCCGCCGCTGCGGCGCGCCACCATGCCCGGCAGGAAGCGAAGGGTCATGTCGGCGAGCGCGCGGATGTTGACGTCGATGATCCCAAGCTGATCCTCGGCGGGCAGGGAGGTTGCCGCGCCGCGCAGCCCATAACCGGCGCTGTTAACCAGAACGCTGCAGGCGAGCCCGTTTTCGGCGAGATAGGATTCCAGCCGGGCGGATGCATCCTTAGAGGCGAGGTCGAGTTCGATCGTGAAGGCTTCTCCGCCGGCCTGCGCAATCTCTGCCGCCGCCGCCGCAAGGCCTTCGGCGGAGCGGGCCACGAGCACGGTGATATTGCCCTCGCGCGCGGCGACCCTGGCAATGGCCCGCCCGATACCGCGGGATGCACCGAGAACGACGACAGCCAAGCGCTGCTCGGCGCTTTCGCTCATGGGGCAATTCCTGCAATCGATATGCCGGCGGGCTTTTCCGCCTGCGGCAACCCCCTGACCTCGTCGGTGACCTCGCCGTTCAGGATCTTTTCGAACCGCTCCAATGCCCGGGCAATGCTGGCGCCATCCATGACGCGGTGGTCGTAGTGGATGCGCACGGTGACAGAGCCGTCCGCATCGATCGGGCCGTAGTTCAGTAGCGTGGTGAGCGGCGTGAGCGGATTGAGGGATTCGGCGCCGAGGCCGGAATAGACAGAGAACTGGAACGTGCCGAAATAATGCCCGCGCCGTTTTGCCAGGTTGAGCCCGAGCCACATCATGGACCAGCGGAGCAGGGCAGGCGCCCGGGCAAGTTTGAGCGAACGCCGGAAGTCCTTGATCTCGCCAATCGGCAGCGAGCGGGCTTCGCGGATCAGCTTTTCCAACTCGGGAATGGGGCGCTGTTCCGGCCCCTTTATCTTGCTCAGGAGAACGATCCGCTCGCCCTCATGCTCGCGCTCATGAGCGATGGAGGCCACGCTTTCGGGATATTCGTAGAGCTGATGAATCGGGAATTTGATATAGGCGCGCCGGAGATCCGGGGTCTCCTTCGAGAGCAGCGCATAGCCTTTCAGGAACAGCACGGTCCATGACGGGCGCGGATCGCAGGCGCTTCTCGCTTCCAGCAGCGGGCGGATATTCATCTGCCGCTGCACGGTGACGCGCGGGATGCCGATCGAAAATCGCATGAGATCTCCGACAAGCCGCCTTGCGGGCGAAAGTCTGATTGTTCGTCCCCTCATCGTGCCCTCCTCCTAGATCATTTCCGTTTTTTCTTCGAAACACGGAAATGATCTATCTCCTTGTTTTCACGCAATTCCGAACGCAAAACCGCTGCACACTTTTGCTGGAATTGCTCTAATAGAGATAAGGGATGATCCGCTTCGTCCTGTCCATATAGGCGCGGTACTCGGGACCAAAAACCTCCATCATCATACGCTCTTCCTTGTCCACCCGCAGGAAGAACAGCACGGCAAAGCCGACGAGGCCAGCCAGACCCGCCACCCAGTTCGACAGGAGGAAAGCCTGGGCAAGGCCCATCAGCATGAAGGAGGTGTACATGGGGTGGCGCACCAGCGCGTAGGGACCTGATGATATCAGCTCATGCTTCTGGCGGATTTCCAGCGTGATGGACCAGTTTCGTCCCAGCTGCTTGTGGGTTCTGCGAAAGACCCACATGGCGAGCGCGAAGATGGCGGCCCCAAGCACGACCGCCCACAGGTGGGCGGGGTAGTCGGCAGCTTTCGGGATGCCTGTCGCGACGTAAAATCCTGGCACGATCGCAAGCCCGGCGAGAGCCGCCGCAAGGGCTATCTTCTCAGAGACGCTCCGCTGGCTGCTGACGACGGGCACGCGTTTGCCGCGGCGCTCAAATGGATATCGAATGACGTACCATGCGATAATTCCGAGGACCCAGACGATCTCGCCAATGGTGTGAACTGACAAGTTCAAATCGGCACCAGAACCTTTCCACGATCCGTTTTCCGGGATCGCCCTGCTTTTCTATCAACCCGTATTCATCTCCCGCAGATTTGTAATGAATTGCTGCGGGCGAAGCCAGATGCCGGGCGTCTTATACCCCATATGCTTGGCGATATCGGCCACGAAGGCATTGCAATTGTAGACGGTCGCTTCCCAGAGACGGCTGCGTGCCTGCAGCTTGCGAATATAGGCGACCGTGTCGTCATATTCGGCATCCGTCAGCATCACGCGCCAGCTTGCCGAGCGGTACTGCTCTTCGAGGTCGCCATCCGTTGGGCCTGTCGTGGCGGGGACGGGAATGAAGTGGCCGATGACATAGGGCGCGGCATCTTCCGAAGCCGGGGCAAGTCCCGCAACATCGGGATTGATCATTCTTCCGTTCTTGTCGGCGCTGCCGAAAACGACATAGGTGTGACCGTAGGTCAGCGCATAACGCGAGCGGAATTCGATGAAACGCCGTCCTGCCTGGTCTTGAGTCGTGGCTGGTTTCTTCAGGTCACGGGCATCGGATGTAAAACGTGGCTGGGGGGCTTTGTCTTCTGACTGACACGACGATACCACAACCGCCAAAATGGCGATCAAGCACAAGCGGCTTTTTCCAAGCGCCATCAACACGCTCCATGTGCAGGCTCCTGCGAATGCGGGCCTGATGATGCCAGCTGATGCGCCGTTCCTGCGTCCTGAATGGCAGGCGGGATCAATCCTGGCCGTTTTAGGATGTTAGAGAGAGGAAGGGCCTATCGAGCCCTTCCTAAGTTCATGCGAATTTTACTTGTAGACGGCCGTTGCCGCAGGCGGCGGAGCTTTCCCCTTGCCTTTACCAATCGACCCGCAGGCACTCAGATTGGCCACCGCAAGCGTTGCTAGGATCACGAATAAAATTCTGCTCATTAAGTCCTCTCCTCATCCTGGTGCAGGCCTGAAAGAGCTGCACCTCAAAGTTTGACGATAATCGGCACCTTGGACAGTGCGGGAGTGATGCAATGTGCAACGAATCTACATTAGCAGATACTTACCGGTGTGGCCAACCCCGTAATTTCACATGGTAAACGGCACTGAAGCGCGCCGCGATCTTTCAGATCCGTTTGCCACGTTTCAGGCTTTTGTTTTCGCATGTCGTTATCGCAAAACCGCGGCACACTTTTGCGCGACATGCTTTAAATGACGACCACACGCGTTCCCACCCGGGTGCGGGAATAGAGGTCGACGATGTTTGCATTGGTCAGGCGAATGCAGCCGTTCGACACTGCATGACCGATCGACCAGGGCGCATTGGTTCCGTGCAGCCGGAAGAGCGTGTCCTGGCCGCCCTGGTAGAGGTAAAGGGCGGCAGCCCCCAGCGGGTTGTCCGGTCCTCCCGGCACGCCATCGGCATACTGGGCGAGCCGCGGCTTGCGCGCGATCATGTCGTCGGTGGGCTTCCACGAGGGCCACTCCGCCTTGCGGCCGATCGTGGCTTCGCCCTTGAAGCTTAAGCCTTCCTCGCCAACGGCGACGCCATAGCGCGTGGCAACGCCGCCGTCCTCGACGAAAAAGAGATAGCGTGCGCCCGTGTCGACGACGATGGTGCCGGGCGGCTCGCCTCCGTCATAGGCCACTTCCTGCCGGCGATAGCGGGGATCGGCATCCGGATCCCTTCCCAAAACCCGGTAGCCCAGCGGCGGGCCATCCGATGTCGTACTGCATCCATGAAGCATCAGTGCCAGGCTGCCCAATACGAGGCCCCGGCGCGTGACTGCTGCCCTTTCGTTCATTTCCACCTACCCTTAGTCAGCTTCGATGTTTTCCGGTCAGCAGCGGGCTCATTTCCGGCCCATTCGCTTCTGTGGAATTGCGTATCTGGCAGGCGGACAAGCTTCGCAACTTGTAATAGTATGCATTTCGATCATTCACGAATCTCCTTGCCTCGGCCACTCGTTTTGCAAGAGTATTAGAATACGGGAATGGAAGGAAGCGATGAAACTTTGCCTGGAAGGAAAAGTCGCGATCGTGACGGGTGGGGGCTCCGGTATCGGGGCTGCCGTGTCCCGGCAGCTCGCCAACGAGGGTGCCGAGGTCGTCGTTGCCGATCTCAATGAGGATGCTGCACACAAGACTGCCGCGGCAATTACTTCGGACGGCGGGCGCGCCCGCGCCTTCGTCGTCGATGTGACCGATTTCGAGGCGGTGCAGAGGCTTGTCCATTTTGCCGTCGAGGAATGTGGCGGTCTCAATCTCGCCGTCAATAATGCCGGGGTCGATGGCGTGCGGGCGGCGGTCGCGGACTATCCGCTCGACGATTGGCACAGATTGATGAACGTCAATCTGAACAGCGTTTTCTACTGCATGAAATGCGAGATCGGCGCGATGCTGAAATCGGGCGGGGGGGCAATCGTGAACATGTCGTCGGCCCTTGGGGCCGTCGGCTTGCCGACCGCGGCCGCCTATACCACAGCCAAGCACGGCGTTGTCGGACTGACGAAGGTCGCCGCAATAGAATATGCACGATATGGAATCCGGATAAACGCTGTCGGTCCCGGCTGGATCGACACGCCACTCCTGTCGGAGCATCTGGAAGCAGCGAGCACAAGGCGGATGGCGGCGCTGCAGCCAATGTGCCGGCGAGGGACACCGGACGAGGTCGCCAATCTCGTCAGCTTCCTGCTGTCCGAGCAGGCGAGCTTCATTACAGGCGCTCATTACCTGGTGGATGGGGCCTATACTGCTCACTAGAGTAACCAGGAAAGGCTCTAGATGTGAGCTTTCGGGAGGTTGTCCGTTCATAGCCCGGCAAAGGTTTGCGGGAATTACCCAAGCTTGCCAGTTCGGCAGCTTACCCTAGATTGAAGTTGCGCGGGCTTCTCGCGACCGATGTACATGCCGTTGTTCTCAACACAAAGGGCTTCCATCATGTCGGACAAATCGAAGAAGGGCATCGATCGCCGCGATCTCCTGATCGCATCCATTGCCACGGTCGGCGCGTCGGCTGCCCTGGCCGTCAGCACCGGTGCTGCGAATGGCCAGGACGCAGCGAAACCCGCTGCCAATCCAGCCTCGGGAACGGTCTATACCGGCGATGTCATCCAGGGGAAAAAGGTCGTCAGCGCGCTCGACGTCGACGACCTGGAGCCCGGGCAGAAGCACCTCCTGTATTTTCAGGGTGCGCAGATGCCCACGGGGCAGCACTGGTACGTGTCGGTGACGGTCGCCAAGGGGGCAAAGCCGGGCAAGCGCGGCATCCTGACCAGCGGTGTGCATGGCGATGAAATGAGCAATATTCACACGGTCCAGACCGTGATGAACCAGCTCGATCCGGCGCAGATGTCGGGCACGGTCATGGCGGTCACCGACGTGGCACGCCCGGCCCTTGAAAGCATGCAGCGCAGGTGGCCCAATCAGGGCAGGGGCGTAGATCTGATCGATATGAACAGGGAATGGCCGGGGAACGAGAACGGTGCCTCCGCGCCCAGCCGGCATGCCGGGCTGCTGTTCAACCGGCTGCTGCGGCCGAACGCCGACTTCGCGATCGACTTCCACACCGGAACAACCGGGTTCGAAGTCACCGCATTCAATATTGGCGGCATGGATGTGCCCGAGGTCAAGGCCATGGTGGAGCTCTATCCCGTCGGCCAGATCTTCGACAACCATGTCTATCCCGGTGTCCTGCACAACGCGTTCATGGATGAGGGCATCCCCTCCTTTACGCCGGAGATCGGCGCAGCCCGCGTTCTGGACCTCGAGATGATCGCGCTGTTCGTGGAAGGCACGATGAACGTCCTCAAGCATCACGGCATCGTTGCCGGGCCGATGGGCCGGACAGGCAAGGACGTGAATGTCTTCGTCGGCAACAGTGCATTCCCGATCCTGGCAACCCAGGGCGGGATCGTCGAGCATCTGGTCAAGCTCAACGACAAGGTCGAACCCGGACAGAAAGTGGCCATCCAGCGCAACAGCTTCGGCGAAGTGGTCGCGGAATATACGAGCGCCGTGGCCGGAGAGATAACGGGCCAGCGCAGCGATGCAATGTCCGAGCCCGGCAACCCCCTGGTCTTCATCCTCTTCCACAAGGCGGCGCTAGAGGGTGTTGAGGCCTATCCCGAGTAATCCGCGGTCACGCGGCGATCCGGCACCATTCCAGCATTGCGCTACGGCCTGTCTTTGCTGATCCGTTCGCCGCTTGCGCTTTTTTTCTCGCGGTATGCATGGCGTAACCGCGGTCGGCGGGCGATGGCGTTATCGCTAGCGGCGCTTCCGCTTTATGCGGGGCGACATAGGAGAAGTGATATCAGGAGCCTGATTGAGGACGCACGATTCTCGCCGGTTCCTAGCTGAAAAGACCTTGCCAATCCTGCCGACCGTGCAGGACGCGAACAATCAGAATGCCGTGCTCCCGGATTGTGTAGGCAATCATATGTGCCTGATAGGGATGAAGCCGCATGGGCGGGTTCAGTTCCCGGCGCTCCCGGGCCATTTGCGGATTATCGGCAAGCAATTCGAACGTGCCGAATAACTCGTCCACATATCGCTCGGACTGCGCGACGCCGAACTGTTCGGCGCCGAGAACGTAAATCTCGATAATATCTCGGTCTGCTTCAAAGGTTGTTCGGTATTTCATGCCCGGCTGGCGGCCAACCGTTCACGCGCAGCCTGGAGAATATCTTCCTTCGTGCGGTCGCTGACGCCACTGTCCAAACCTTCGGTAACAAGCCGCTGCAGCTCTGCCAGCTTGTCCGATCGCTCCTGATCGCGCCGGATCAGATCACGGACATAATCGCTTGCGTTGCTGTAGCGCCCCGTCCTGGTCTGGGCTTCCACCCACTCCTTCATCGGGTCGGGCAGGGAAACATTCATGGTTGCCATATCAATCACCTCACTTGGATAGAATGGCATATTTTGGCAAGGATTGCCAATATTTGAAAGATGGCAACCGGAGATGCGTGCAGCCCTCCAGCATCGGCCCCAAAATCGTCCTTTGTGCATCCGAATGGACGGGCGGCGCTCACCCAATGGTCAGGTCGAGCGCAGAAACCGCACGATCAAAGAGATGCCTGCCAATCAAAATCGGTTATCGGCTGCTTCCAAAGCAAACAAATTCGCCAGGATGATCAACTTATCCGTTTACTTGGGTTGGAATTGCGCAGAATATTAGCAAATGGGAGGATAAGCCTTCGGCCCACTCTCGATACATTGCGCCCGAACGGCTTTCCTCCCTTGGTTTCAAGGGAGGACCAATCATGAGGCGGGTATTGTTCTACGCGGCATCAGCCGCGATACTATCGCTCGGTGTCTCGCATGCATTTGCGCAGTCGGGCGGCGTCGAGAAAGCGGTTGGCGGCTACAACTTCGAGGAAGCCGCAAAAGAGGCCCCCGGCACGAAGGATTTCCATTCGGCTGACGGTCATCTGACCTTCGCGATCGTAACGCATACGGCAGGCAACGGCTTCTTTGACCCTGTCTATGTCGGCGCGACCGTCGCCGGCAATATGATCGGTGCCAAAATATTGCTGCTCGGTTCGGAATCGCCGGTGGACGACCCCGCCCGCGAGCTTGAGATCCTGAACCAGATCATTCAGGACCCGACGATCGACGGCATCATCATGACGACGCCGCAAGTCGGCGCCTATAACGACATCGTCAAGGCTGCCGAGGCGGCCGGCATCCCGATCGCGACGACCAACTCGTTCGACGGCAACATTCTGCACCGGAGCGCGATCAGCCACACCGGCCAGGATGCGTCGGCGGCGGCAATCGGCGGCGAGGCGCTTGCAAATTGCGTGCTTGCCAGTGGCGCGACCAGCGGCTCGATCGTGCTGCCGTCCTCCACGGCGATGGGCAATATCGAGGTGAACAACCGTGTCACCGCCGCCTTCAATGCCATCGTCAAGACGTTGAAGGACGCCGGCAAGCTCGATGCCTTCAAGGTTGACGCCGGTCCGGAGAATGTCGGCATCGACACGAACCCGAACGACCCCGTCAATGCACTTGTTTCGCTCTTCGAGTCCCGCGGCGACGTGGTCGGCGCCTTCACAGCCAACAACGTCTTTACGCCGCCGCTCGTCAAGGCGGTTGCCCAGATGGGGAAGACCGGCAAGTTGTGCGCTTATGGTTTCGATCTCGGCCCGGCACAGCAGGAAGGCATCGCAGCGGGGAACCTGACCGGCTCGCTCGGCCAGCAGCCCTTCCTGCAGGGCTTCTGGCCTGTCATGCAGCTCTATCTCCAGATCGATCGCGGTATCGCAGCTGCCAATCTCGACACGCGTGCCCAGCTCGTGACGAAGGAAACGGTCGCCAACGTCGGCAAGCGCTTCGAGAACTGACTGCCGTTCGAAACGTCTGAAATCAAGGCGGGAGGGTGCGAGCCGTCCCGCCACGCGAAGGTAAGGATCGGTCGGTAGAACTCATTCGGTAGAAACTCATGGAGCCCGCCACGACGACATCGCTCGGCCGTGCGCCGCCCCAGCTCGTCGGCGGCTGGGAGGCGGGGCTCCTCATGTTTCTTGCGCTGCTCTACTTCGGCGGGGCCATCGTCAATCCGGCCTTCTTCGGATCGACAGAGGCCCTTCACGCGCTTCTGCGCGATACGTCCCGTGTGGGGATCATCGCGGTCGGGATGACTTTCGTCATCGTCAACAGGGATCTCGATCTTTCGGTCGGTTCGACCTACGGTCTGATCGCCGTCGTTTTCGCCAGGCTTTTTTCCCCGAGCTTTCTCGATTTCGGCGTGATCCAGTCGGTGATCCTCTGCGTGCTCTTGGGCACAGCGATCGGCCTGATCAACGGCGTGCTCGTCACGGTCCTGAAAGTGCCGGCCTTCATCGCGACGCTGACGATCCTCTTCATCGGCCGCGGCTTCGTGCTGGCGCTCACACATGGTCAGGCAATCTATTATTCCGACAAGGCGAAAGACCATCCGCTGTTCTTCCACCTCGGAGAGACGAATATCCTCGGCTTCAACAACCAGATCGCGATCTTCTTTCTCATCGCCATGGTTGGAGCCTATGCGCTTGCCAAGACCCGCTGGGGCTATGAGACTTTCGCCACCGGCGGAAACGAGCAGGCGGCGGTCTATGCCGGCATTCGCACACGCTGGGTGCGCATTCGCGCCTATCTGCTCTCCTCGCTTTGCGCGACCCTTGCAGCTCTCCTGTCGGCCGCGCAGGACAAGGGTGTCACCCCTCTTTACGGTGTCAGCTGGGAACTCACCGTTATCGCATCCGTCGTCATCGGCGGCGCATCGATCCTTGGCGGGCGCGGGCGCGTCATCGGGTCTTGCCTGGGTGCTGCGGTCGTCGTGCTGATCGACAAGGTGCTGCGCGAGGGATGGCCGATCACGCGCATCGTCGTGATCGACGGCGAAAGCATCGCAGTCGGCGCCAAGTTCACCCTGCCGGCCGGCGCCGTGCTGGTTTTCCTGGGTCTGCTTCTCGTCATCGCCGTGCTGATCGAGCCCTTCCTTATCCGGCGCCAGGTTGCGGCTCGGCTATGGGCATGGCTGCGCCGCCGGCCGCCCCCGCCGGCCTACGAAATGGGCGGCGTGGCGATTGAAGGTGTCCAGACCAAGGGGGCGATGGCGGCCGACATGGCGCTGTCTGCCACCGGGCTCGGCAAGTTTCTCGCCCGCCGCGACGCATTGGCCATCATCCTGACCGTCGTGTTGTGGTTGACGGGCCTCGCGCTCAGGCCGGATTACTGGTGGAACCTGCCGAACACATTTGCCATCCTGCTCAATTACACGGAACTGGCCCTCATCACGGTCGGGCTCACCTATGTCATCGCAGCCGGCGATATCGATCTCTCCGTCGGCGCAGTGCTTGCCCTTGCCGGCAGCACGGCGGCCTATTTCCTGAAGGTGCTCGGCGCCGACCCGCTCACTGCCGTGGCGATGGGCCTGTTTGCAGGGACGTGTGCCGGCGCCGTCAACGCCATGGTCGTCGTCGGCTTCAAACTGCCTGCCTTCATCGCCACGCTCGGCATGTTCTACATTGCCCGGGGGCTCGCCGCCTGGTTCGTCGCGGGACAACAGCTGACCGGCTGGCCCGAGGGCTATAACCTGCTCGGGCGCAAGGTGAATGACGTTCTCCTGCATTTCGGCCTTGCATTGCCGCCGGGGATCATTCGCTCGGTCGCCGAGGTCGTCAGCGTCCAGACGATCTGGATGTTTTTCATCGCCGTGATCGCCGGTATCGTGCTTGCCTATACGCCGTTCGGGCTGAAGGTCTGTGCGGCCGGCGGCAACGTGCGCGCCGCAGCCTATGCCGGTATCAACACCAACCGCGTGCGCTTCATCTCGCTCATGCTGTCGGCGCTCTGCGCAACCATGGCCGGGATCATCAATGTCGCCTACTTCCGCAGCTTCAACCCGGTCGCCGGCCAGTTTCGCGAGCTCGATGCGATCGCTTCCGTCATCATCGGCGGCGGATCGATCTTCGGCGGTTACGGCACGATGATCGGTTCGCTTGCGGGTGCCGCCGTCATCACGCTCGTCCGCGCACTGCTTCAACTCAACGTCCAGGGGTTCAGCATGCCGCAGCACTGGATCAACGTCTTTATCGGCGTCATCCTCATCGTCGCGGTGCTGATCGATATATGGGTGCGCCAGGCCAATATTTTCGGACGCCTGCGAGCCCGGCTGAGAAGAGGGGCGTCAACAGGGGACAGCAGTCATGGCTGAGGCGACACCATCCGCGCCGATCGTGGAAATGCGGGGCATCGAAAAAGCCTTCGGGGCCGTGCAGGCGCTTCGCAAGGTTGATCTGACGCTTTATCCCGGTGAGATTCTCGGCCTGGTCGGCGACAATTCCGCCGGCAAATCGACGCTCATGAAGATCCTGACCGGTGCTTACCAGCGCGATGCGGGTGATATCCTCGTTGCCGGGCAACCGGTGCGCTTCAAGAGCCCGCATGAGAGCCGCGGCGTCGGCATCGAGATGATCTACCAGGATTTCGCGCTCTGCGGCAACATGGATGTCGGCCAGAACATCTTCCTTGGTCGCTGGCCGCTCAAAGGCCCTTTCGTTAACAGGCGGAAGATGTATGCGGAAGCCGACAGCGTGCTGAAGCGGCTCAAGGTCGACGTGAACTCCGTCTATCAGAAGGTCGAAAGCCTGTCGGGCGGCCGACAACAATCCGTTGCGATCGCCCGCGCAATCTCGTTCGAGCCGCGCGTCGTGATCCTCGACGAGCCGACCGCCAACCTTTCCGTGATGGCGACGGAACGGCTGCTCGAAACCATGCTGGAACTGAAGAGACAGGGCGTCGCCCAGATAATCATCTCACACCGCCTGGTCGATATTTTTGCCGTGGGTGATCGCGTCATGGTCCTCAAGCGCGGCGAATATGTCGGCGATCGTTACATCAGGAATACTGACGAGCATGAGGTGCTGGAGATCATCGTTTCCGGCACGCGAGAGAGCGCGCGGACAGCCGACGAGGCGAGAAAGATCTGATCGCTCGACCGCTCCGCTTCGCGCCAGAGCGGACATTGCGGCCCTCAGCTGATCTCAGCGCATTTCGACAGGATATCGTCGACGACGGAGGCGAGCGGCCGGGTGGCGTCGATGGTCGTCGCATTCCCGGGAATGTCTTCCTTCGTCGCATGCAGGCGCAGGACCAGGTCCCGTTCGGCCGGTTTTCCGCCAAATTCGTCTTCGGCCCTGCCGGCGAGCCGCCTCTTCAGCGTGTCCGGATCGACATCGAGAACGAAGACCCCGTCAAACAGATCGATGAAGCGATGGAAATTCCGCGAGCCGCCGCAGAAGAAGGAGATCGGGTGGCTTTTATCGGCCGCGAGCGACCTGACTTTGTCGACATGCCAGAGATGGTGCTTCTGCACAAAGGCCACATCGTTCTGCTCATGCCGAGAACCATCCAGCGGTTCACCTGTATGGGGATCGCCTCGATAGGCAAGCTCGCGGTCACCGTGAATGACATGGTAACCGCGCTGCTGCAGTTCAGTGGCGACCGAGGTCTTGCCGGTTCCGGAAACGCCTTCGATCAAATAGTTCCTGACGCCCATTTCGCTCTCGTTCGATGCAGCACTCTTCGGCGATAGCCAAAGTACACCTCCGCCTTATGGCGCAGAAGTGCAACGGATTTCCGACGCTTCAATCGCTTGCACGGATCGTTCAGTGCAGGATCGATGCCTTCGCCTTGCGGTCGACCAATGCTTCCACCGTGCCGATGAGGCGTGCTGCGCGCCTCAGGATTTCGACGCCGGCATCGTTGATCGCGATGTCGTAGCTCATCCGGTCCATGCACCCGGCAATCTCCATCAGCTTCTCGCCGAGATCGCCGTGGCGCAGCCGGTCGGCCGAGCGCGAGAGCCGGCGCAGGCATTCCGCATATCTCGACGCGAGAACGAGCCTGTCGGTGATCGGGTTGCCTTCCGGAGCGGATGGAGACTGTGACGCCTTCTGTCGCATTCCGGCCTCCCTTATTCCAGCATGGTGCAGACCGGCTTGCGGGTCTGCCTTCTCATGGCAAAATCCCGCCGGCTGCCATCCAGGGCCTTCAAGGCAGAAAGGATGTCCTGGTAGCGGATGGAGCAGGCGACACCCGGAGGATGGCGCAACTCGGGACAGGATTCGACCGCGTGAAGGTCGGATGCCCAGGAGGCGAGGATCGCGCGCTTCTCTTCGGTCGTCATCGTGTCCGAAGCAACCACTTCGTCCGGATGGGAAAAGTGCCGATGGGGATGCAGGATATGCGACGCCGAAATGGCGTCGAGGACATTGGCCGGGCCGGCTGTCGTCTTGCCTTCGATTGTCATGTTGGATCTCCTAAAAACTTTCAACGGTTGAGGAAAATCTCCAGGCGGATAAGAGATTGTTTCGCTGTTTTCGGCGTTCAAGTGGGCCGCTGCCGAACGTTCAAAAAAATTTTCGAAGCCTCTTGAAAGGCAAAAAAAGCCAAACCAAATCGATATTCGCCGGCAGCCCAAAGGGGGCCGGAAGCCGGGGACGCAGTTTCCGACGCGTCTCCTTTCCAACTCGCTTTACGGAGGATTTGGTCATGAGAAACGAATTCGACTTCGCACCCTTCTACCGCTCGAGCATCGGCTTCGACCGTGTGTTCAACCTTCTGAACAATCCGCAGCGTCTGCAGGCCATCGACACATGGCCGCCCTACGATATCGTCAAGTCCGGCGAGGACGACTACCGCATCCAGATGGCGGTCGCAGGTTTCGCCGACAGCGACCTCGACATCACCCAGGAACGCAACGTGCTGATCGTGAAGGGTCAGAAGGCGGAGGAGAAGCAGGGCGACTACCTGCATCGCGGCATTGCCGGCCGCTCCTTCGAACGGCGCTTTGAACTTGCCGATCATGTTCGGGTCGAGAATGCGTCGCTGAGGAACGGCCTTCTGACGATCGAGCTGAAGCGCGAGATCCCTGAAGCGATGAAGCCGCGCAAGATTGCGATCGGCAGCGCCGAGGGTTCCCAGGCGCCGATGCAGATGATCGAAGGCGAAAAGAACGTCGCTTGATCGGAGGAGGGGGAGGAGCCGGCGCCATCTGATGGCGCCGGCTTTTGAACGACATGAAGACTATCGATGTCCGAAAACCGCAGCCATTCGACGCCCGCGATCTTTCCGCGTGCCAGCCCGTTTTCGACACGCTTCTGAAAGAGGCGGGCGTCGATAAGGCCTCCGAAGAAGCCGCGCGCATTGCCGCAATCACCGTCGAGCTTTATCGGCAAGGCGTGCGCGACCCGGAGCATCTGCGTATCATAGTGGAAGCCGCGCGGGGGCTCTTCAACCGCGCGGTATAGTGCCTTCGGCGTGCAGCTTCCCGAAAATCCTGACGAGTGCATCCAGATCACTCTCCGACAGGCTTGCCAGTTCTGGCGGAGGCTGATGATAGGCCGCCAGCAATTCGGTCTTCGTTTCAGTCCCCTTTTCGGTTGCCCGCACGAGCTTCACACGTCGATCGCTGGGCGACGGGATGCGATCGGCGAGGCCGGATCGCTCCAGCCGGTCTACCAGCCATGTTGCGGTCGAGGGATCGCAGCCCCATTCACGCGCCAATGCCCCGATCGGCTTGCCGTCCGCGCCGAGCGAGAAAAGGGCGCGGGAATCGTTCGGCGTCAGCCCATACTTCTGCTGCGCCGCCAGACGCTGCGGCGCCGAACCCATCAGAAAGTTGAACATCAAGCGCCAGGCCTCATCGGCAAGGTTGGACGCATCGCGAGGGGGTGTCATGTCTCGGCTCCGGTGCTGCTATCTTGACATATTTTGAGTCATCAAATATTTTTGTCAATCAAAGTAATAAACCTCCATTTGCAGCCTGGCTTTGCCGGGAGCGGACCTGTCGTGTCCCAAACATAGGAGAAACGCATGAGCACGCATATCCCGGTTCTGATCGTCGGCGGCGGCCTGAACGGCCTCACGGCCGCTGCACTCCTCGCCCATCAGGGTGTCGGCTGCATGGTGGTGGAGCGTCATGCCGGCACCTCGATCCAGTACAAGTTCACCGGCATCTCGCCGCGCAACATGGAGATATTCCGCAGTCTCGGGCTGGAGACGGAAATCCGCGCCAAACGCACCGGCGACCAGCAGGGCGGCGGTATTGCACGGGCAAGAAACCTTGCCGATCCGGATATTCGATGGAGCGATGTTGCATGGCCTGACGCCAGGCCCTACAGTCCCACACAGCCCGCGACCTGCGACCAGCATGTGCTGGAACCGATCCTGCGCAATTACGCGGAGAGGGCCGGCGCGGACATTCGCTTCAATACCGAGTTTTCATCCCTGGAGCAGGACCCCGCCTCGGTTCGTGCTGTCATCCGCAATCGCGAAACCGGAGAGGAGGAAACTGTTGTCGCCGACTATCTGATCGCCGCTGACGGCGCCAATGGCACGCTGCGCGAAAAGCTCGGTATCGACCGGAAGGGCCCAGGCGTGTTGCAGCACTGGATGAGCATCATCTTCGACACGGACCTGTCTGCCGAGATCGATGGCAGGCCGCTCACCTCCTGCTTCGTCAGCGATCTCAACGCCACCATCACGCCGCGTCCAGGCGGGCGTTGGCTGCTGGCGTTGCAATATTTTCCGGAAAGGGGCGAGCGACCGGAGGACTTCGACCGCGACCGTTGCCGGGAACTCGTCGAAAAAGCGGCCGGCCGATCCGGTGTCAAGGCGGAGTTGGTCGATGCGCGGTCCTGGGAGATGGCGGCGTTCGTTGCAGACCGTTTCTGCGCGGGCCGCTGCTTCCTGATCGGCGATGCTGCGCATCTTATGCCACCGACCGGCGCATTCGGGGGAAATTCGGGCATCCACGATGCGCACAACCTGGCTTGGAAGCTCGCGATGGTCGTTCGCGGCGAGGCGGATGCCAGCCTGCTCGACAGCTACGACGCGGAGCGCCGGCCGGTGATCGCCGCGACGCTGGCACAGGCGCTCGCCCGTCTGCAGCAATGGTTCAAGGACCCTGCGGGGCGGTTGCCGCCTGCCGTCGCCATCGTGGATGACTACGATGTCGTGTTCGGACAGCGCTACGACACCGGCGCATTGGTGTTCGAGGCTGCCGCTCGCGACCGGTCGTTCGAACCGGTCGCGGAACTCGCCGGCGTT
This sequence comes from Hyphomicrobiales bacterium, assembly GCA_900470965.1. GTDB lineage: Bacteria > Pseudomonadota > Alphaproteobacteria > Rhizobiales > Rhizobiaceae > Rhizobium. The sequence goes on along the minus strand of UCCS01000051.1, from coordinate 20,699 downwards.
CCCGGCACCCGCGCGCCGCATCTCGTCATCGAGCGTGAAGGCGAAAGGCTCTCGACGCTGGATCTATTCGGACGCGGTTTCGTGTTGCTGGCAAACGATGCGAACTGGCGCGCCGCGGCGGATCGCTTGCGCAAGGACGGCGGCATCCCGCTCGCTTGCCATGTCTTCGGCGCGCACGGCGATCTCGGCGACCCGGAAGGACGCTGGCCTCATGCTTATGGCGTGGGCGATGGCGGCGCCGTGCTGGTTCGCCCCGACGGCTTCGTTGCGTGGCGTGCGCCAAGCGCGGAGATCGACATCGAAGGCCGGCTTGTCCAAGTTCTGGATGGGATCGGTATGCGTGTCGACCACCTCGAGGGCGTGCGTCGATGACCTGCTGAACTCAATTGCTCAACGTCCGTCGTCGCCCAGCATGTGATCCGCCAGCCTGTAACAGTGGCTCGCCTGATAGGCGTTCCGGCCACGGTTCATGTGCGTCAGGTTGAATGCCCGGATAGCCTGCAACGCACGGGGTGTCGCGAGAAATCTGCCGATTGAGGAGAAGCCGCGGACCTTGACGCCGAAAATGTCCTCGCCCCTGGGAAAGAAATAGCTGACGTCATCAGGCATCATGACACAGGACCCGAGGAAATCCTCGTCCACCTGGCCGTGATCGAGCGAGTGGTCGGTGGTGAAATCGGAAAGATGCACCAGGAAGAGAGCGCGGATGTCCTCATCATCAGCATAGAGCGAGAAGAGCTCCATCCAGCTCGCATTGACGCGAACGAGGGCTTTGCCCGGTGTCGACGGCAGACAGGAAACCGACCAGTAGTGCCGCTCGGTCCGGCGCGGGATCGGAATGCAGTCGCTCCCGTAGCGCCTGACAATGTCCAGAACCGCTTGTGCCTGCGGCCGGCGCAGCAGCTTCTCAAACCTGGGGACGTACTTGAGACGCAATTCCAGGGACTCCGAGCGCTCGTCGGCATCGTGCAGGATCGTCTCACCGTGCATCCAATCGCGCTGCTGCTCAAGGTCGAGGAACCGGCGCAGACCGGCGGTGTTTTGGCGGCGCCCCGCGCTCACGTTATGTACCATTGAAGCAATCCCAGGCTCCGCTTCTGGACAGCTCTTCACCTTGTCGCGGCGACAGAGCTTTACGAATGTTTCCCTCTAGCAGCATATATCCATCATTTGCTGCGGGAGAACTACGGCCCCTATGCCGAGACACTTGTCGGACCTGCCGCTCAAGCGAAGCCGCAGACAGCCAGAAGCGGGTGTGGAACCACTCTATCTCTTTGTTTTTACGCAATTCCGGACGCAACACCGCTATGCACTTTTGCTGGAATTGCTCTAACCAGACAGGGTTCGAAAACTGTGATCGACAGGCCGGTTTCCCGAACCCATCGGTGGATCAGCTCTCAATGGAAATCAGCAGCTACTAATAGCCACCGATATTGCCGCGAACGGGACCCATCCCCAGTGGAGTTGCGTAGGTCGTGTTGTCGCCGCCGGTGCCGGTGGTCGCGCACCCTGAAAGGCTCAGAAGCGCGATCGTTACCGCGGCCAAAAGGTATTTTACAGGCATGACATTGTCCCCTTATCAGTCACCGCGCAGGCCTTCAGGGCCAGAGCACGAGTATTCCCCAAACCATCGGCATCGGCAACTGCGGCGAGTACCTATTCGACGCGATTGCCTCAAGATATCGGGGCTTGGAGTAAGCCGGTTCACTCTCGGCCCGATGGGCCTCTTCGGAAGGCGTGGAACGAATTCATTTCCAAGCTGGGGCCTGCCCGGTGGCGGTATTGAAGCCGTGGACGACGGCGTTTACCGCCTGACAATCGTTTTTGATCGTGCACCCGGGACGGTCGAGCTATACCGGCGGATCGCGGCGCTTTCAGGAGCGTGCCCTAATTTTCAGCAGCATACCATGGGTTGAAGCCGTGCGGGACTTCGCGACCACCGCGCATGCCGTTGTTCGATATCCTCGTTTCCGGCACGCGAGAGAGCGCGCTGACCGCTGATGAGGCGAGAAGGGGCCTGACTGGCCGGCTATTCCGCATCCACTTCGCCTTGGAGGCGTCGAACGCTGTCTCGCAGCGCGATTCTATCTGCCAACCGTTTTCCGAATAGGTCTGGCGACGTTCGAAACAGTCCACGTCGCCTTCTCTCCAGCGGGGGTCGAGCCACGGGTCGCGACCCGTCCTTCGGACCCCCGCCGGGGAGAAGGGAACGCCACTTCATCCTACGCGGAAAATCTCATGCCACATATGACCGCACACGAGCCGCCGCGCGACTGGCTCGCCATGCTCAAGACGAATGACAAGGGCAATCCCCATCCGGGACTCACGCTCAATTGGACCGTGATGCTGGAACACCATCCCGACGCGCGCGGAATGCTCGCGCTTGATGAATTCAGCGGCCAGACGATGTTGCTTGCCCGCCCGCCGTGGTCTGGGCCGAGGTCATGACGATCTACGAGCGCGAACCCCTGTGGCTGGATGACCCTGCATTGCGGGCAGATCTCGAAACCCTGCATCAGGGCGTGATGGATTTCGGCCCCACCTACGAGATTATCCGCGACCTGATCCCCGATGGCGACATGATGGTGCCCTGCGCCGATGTGCGCAGGCTCCTGACCGGCGGAAGCGAGGATGCCAGCCGGTTGCCGGCAGGCTGGCGCGCCAATCTGCAGAGGGCGCTTGTCGGGCTGGGGTTCGAACCTCAGGCGGTGGTTTCCAATCGCGGGCGGGAAGCTGTGCGTGTCTATGTTCGCGGCGATGTGAGCAGCAGGCACTGGGCGAGATGGGTGGATGGACGGATTGAATTCGAGCACGGCCGGCGAGGGCGGGAACGGGTCTTCTAAAGTGTGCGAGCGTAACGCCTCGCAGACGCTGGCCTTCCGGCTGCTCTGTCGTGCCGGCCGACCTTCAGACTTGCTTACGGCGCTTACGATTGCACACATAAATTTCGTAAGCGCGTTTCTCCAATGGTTTCAATGATTTATTGCTTCGCTTACGGACTTACGGAGATAATTGCGAAACACAGGTGCGGAGACAGACCGGTATTCCAGGACTGTCGGCTGTCCCCATGAGAGTTGGAGACATGCCGAAATTTCGTAAGTTCGTAAGCGTAATTGTTAAGATACTGATTTTGCTTTTGGATCTTGCTTACGAAATTTGCGGGTGAATGGCAGCGCTTACGAAATTCAGGCGTCAAGCCGTCGTTGTCGCGAAAGCGAAGGTTCAGTGAAGTACGGCGATAGCGGTAATCCCGGCCTCGTCTGCAGCGCGAATAATCGCCGCTCTCAATTCCCAAGGGACAGCGTTGCCGTGCACGACATCAAGACAGATCTTGATCGCCGCAAGAAATTCCTCCTCGCAGTGGCGGTGCCGCCTGCGCCTGGGCCGGAAAGCACGCTGGCCTGTCGATGGCGACAGGTGTCACCCGGTACTGCCGGGTGACAGATCGTCCTGATGACGTTGGGTGACGGCCGCGGTCCGGTCGATGTCGTCAAGACCTGATGAACGAAAGCAGGTCGGGGTTGAGGACATCCGCATGTGTGGTCAGCATGCCATGGGGGTAACCCGGATAGGTCTTCAGCGACCCGTTCTTGAGCAGGTCGACCGCACGCGGCACGGAACTTGCGAAGGGGACGACTTGATCGGCCTCGCCATGCATCACCAGCACCGGCACGGTGATCTTCTTGAGGTCTTCGGTATAATCTTCCAGCCAAGAGTCGACAGTCGCGTAGTGAGCCAGGGCACCACCGGCCATGCCCTGGCGCCACCAGTTCGCAATGATCGCCTCCGAAGGCTCGGCCCCGTCGAGGTTGTAACCGTAGAACGGGTTCTCAGGGACGAACCGGAAGAACTGCGACCGGTTGCCCAGCACGCCCGCGCGGATCGCTTCGAACCACTCCGGCGGCTGACCGGACGGGTTGTCCTCGCTCCGGTACATGTTCGGCGTCAGGGAAGCGACCAGTACCGCCTTTACGACCCGCTCCGGGTGGCGGGCGACATAGCGAGCTACCTCACCGCCACCCGTGGAGTGGCCGATGTGGATCGCGTCGCGCAGGTTGAGGTGCTCGGTCAGGGCCGCGAGGTCAGCAACCCAGTGGTCCATGTCGTTGCCGGTGCCGGGCTGGTCGGACCGGCCGTGGCCGCGTCGGTCGTGGGCGATCACCCGGTAGCCGTGGTGAAGGAAGAAGGTCATCTGGGCGTCCCAGTCGTCCGCCGACAGCGGCCAGCCGTGGCTGAAAACGATCGGCTGGCCTGAGCCCCAGTCCTTGTAGAAGATGTTTATGCCGTCCGTGGTAGTGATTGTAGGCATCGAGTCTCTCCATCTGCGCTGTTAAACATTCATTTGAAGGTCAAAATAATCAATTAGAGCCATTCATCCACGCGCTACTGCAATAATAAACGCAAGATTGCCACGCATGCCTCATCTTTCTTTTCGACGCGCAGGCGAAATACTCCGGTGAGGCGCGTTCGATTATATCCCGAAATTGCGACGTTAATTAAATCCCCCTTCTATCGAAGACAAATACCTTGTACGTTCGAGCTATGCCTTAAAGGTATAGCGAGGACCCGATGGAACTGAGGCATTTGCGCTATTTTGTTGCTGTTGCGGAGGAGGGAAGCTTACTGACCGCAGCAGAGCGGCGGCTTCACACGTCCCAGCCCTCACTCAGCAGGCAAATTCGCGATCTGGAAACCGAAGTCGGTGTAAAGCTGCTGGAACGGCAGTCGCGCGGCGTGACGCTCACCGCCGCCGGTAAAGTGTTTCTTGATCACGCGCGGCTGGCCTTATTGCAAGTCGAGGCGGCTGCGGAAGGGGCCCGGCGGGCAGAACGGCCGGAAAAGCAGTCGTTCACTATCGGTTTTCTCGCAGGGCAAGAGGTCGTGTGGCTACCCCATGCATTGCGTATTATTCGTGAGGAGGCGCCGGAGGTTGAAATCATATTGTCCAGTCAGTCTTCCCCGGACCTTGCTCTGGCACTGATGCGAGGCAAGCTGGACGTCGCTTTCCTTCGTTCCGAGACGCAGAGTGTTGGTGTGTCCTTCAAGTTTTTAGCCAAGGAGCCACTGATCGCCGTGCTGCCGGCGGACCATCGCTTGACGTCGCGCAAAAAGATCCAGCCGCAGGACCTTGCCCGCGAAACTTACGTCAGTGCGGCTAGAATTTCTCCCGTATTGCAATCCGTGATCCAGGATTACGCGTCGAACGTTGGGATCACGCTGAAGGCAGAGTACGAAGGTGACGGTCTACCATCAGCAATGTCGCTCGTCGTGTCTACAGGTGGAATAACGCTTATTCCGCTTTATGCGCAAAATATGCTGACGCCAAATGTCGTTGCTAGAGCACTTGAGGGTGTGCCTCCGACAATTGATCTCACCTTAGGATACAACGATTCAAATTCCTCGCCTTTGCTCCGCCGATTTTTGTCTCGTTCTGATGAACTGGTCGCCAACGTACAAAATCAGAGCATCATCCGCTATGCTGAAGTTCCATAGTAGGGACCCCTTTACAAAGAAAAGCAGGCCCCCCTTGCGGCAGCCGTGAAGAGTAGCGTCGCGGCGTTCACATCCTCGCCCCGCGCAACCATAATCCATGTGTGGCGAACGCCCCTGTGATGTTGGATGCTGCAGAATGCTTTCCCAGTTTTGCGACAAATCACCTTAAGCGGGCCGTCTGTGCGACGTGCGCCCTGAAAGGCAAGGAGGCCTGTAAGGGGCGCTCGATCCCGATGGACAGGCTCGACAGGCTGGTGACGGAGCGCATCGTCGATCAGCTTCTCACAGCCGAACGGATCGGTCGCCTCCTGGGCGGTCTGATGGATCGGCAGGCGGCAAGGGACGTGGATCATGCATCCCGGGGCTCTGCGAGGTAAGCTGATGGACGCGCGAAGCGGCTCGAACGCCTCTATGCCGCCATCGAAAACGGGATCGCCGATCCTGGCGGCTATACATTGAAAGAGCGGATTGCGGCCGTCAAAGCGGAACGCGATCTGGCTCAGGCTTCGTTCGACCGTGCAGTCGCGGAAACGAATCCGCAAGCTCGAATAACGGAGGAGAAGATAGCTGCTTTCGTCGATGTGATGCGTGAAAACGTCCTGACGGGGATATGTCGTTCCGCCGCGCCTACATCCGTTCTGTGATTGATCAGGTCGAAGTCGACGACGCGGAAATCCGTATACACGGTCGCAAGTCGGTGCTGGAGCGAATGGTGATGGGTGGCGGGTGGTAAACCTGCCTAGGTTTGCGCCTGCGATCGATTCGCAAGTCTAAAAACACAACAATTTCAAATTCTTATTTTCGAATGAAATCGTGCTTCCAGAACTTTTGTGGTTTTCCCGCGATAGTTATGATCCCTAACCGCGGCGGCATTGCGCCTGAACAGAAGGTACGCCTAGCGGACGCCTGCGGCTGGGGTTTCCTGACCGTTGCGGCACAAGAAAAGGCGCCGACGAAGGGCCGAGTGGAAGTCCCGCTGCTGCATGCGTGTGCGAACACCTACCCATCCGGGCGGTTGCCCACGTTCCATTATCGCAACATGAAGTGAGCACCTTTCGAGTCTTGAGATCGAAGGTTCCAGCTCTAAAATCTGGAGCTGAAACAAGGGTCTTCAAACTCATGACCGACTATTCGATTGCGACAATCCCGCCAGACCAGCCGTTGCCGGCCGACGATCCCAACCGCAGCCTGACGGTGGCCCTTCCGGACGATCCGGCGGTGCCACACATCTCGCAAGCGGGAAATGTCTATAGCGTGCTGATTTCCGGCGCGCAGACCGAGGGCCGGTATTGCCTGATTGACATGCTGGTTCCCGATGGTGGCGGCCCGCCGCCCCATCGCCATCAGTTCGAGGAAATGTTCACCCTCCTGGAGGGCGAGTTGGAGTTCACGTTTCGCGGCGAGACGCAAACGATCCGTGCACCAGCGTCGATCAACATACCCGCCAACGCCCCACATCAGTTTGCAAATCGATCGGGCAGGATGGCGCATATGCTGTGCATGTGCACGCCCGCGGGGCAGGAAGACTTCTTCCTGGCGGTGGCGGATCGGATCCTCGACAGGCAATCGCCGGCGCCGAAGCCCGACGCCGTGAAGCAGGCTGAGAAAAAAGAACTCATGCAGAAGCTGGCCCCCAAGTACAGAACCGAGTTTCTGTCGGGAAAGTGACAACGGGGTAGCCCCGATGACGGGCAGCGGATGATCCGTCGGCCCATCCCAAAACAGCATCGAGACGTTTGCACGACCGCATGGTCGTGAGGATAAGTGCGCCAGCAAGAAAGAGTGTGAAACTATGACAAACACGGTCACCAACCTGGACGGATTCGGCTCTGTGACGGGAGTGCCCAAATTGCCGGAAGGCTTCCGCGACCTTTTTCGGAGCTACCGTGTGGAGGCGAACGGTATCGGCCTGCACGCAGTGATCGGCGGGGAGGGACCGCCTCTTCTTCTGCTCGGCGGCTGGCCGCAGAACTGGTTCGCCTGGCGGTATCTGATGTTGCCGCTCAGCCGTGATTTCACCGTGATCGCGGTCGATCCGCGTGGCGTCGGTCTGTCCGAAAAACCTGCCGACGGATATGACGCCGATACACTCGCCGACGACATGTTCGCGCTCATGGACGCGCTTGGTCATGCCAGGTTCTCGATGGTCGGACACGACGTCGGACTATGGGTCGGCTATGCGATGGCAGCCGACCGCCCCGATCGCATCGAACGCATTGCGCTTGGCGAGGCCATCGTTCCGGGCTTGTCGCCATCGCCGCCGCTGCTCAGCGACGACCGCTGGACCAGCGACTTTCTATGGCACTTCAATTTCAATCGGGCGCAGGGAGTGAACGAGCGACTGGTCGAGGGACGGGAAGACTTGTACTTCGGCTATCAGTTCGACACCAAGGCCGGATCCGTCGCCGGGTTTCCCGCCTATGGCAAGGAGTTCTACATTGAAACCTTGCGTCGCGTGCCCGGCGCACTGAAGGCCAGCTTCGACTACTACCGGGCGATCGATGAATCGATCCCACAGTATCGTCGGCGTAAGGCAACCAAGATTGAGGTTCCCGTCCTTGCGTTCTCCGGCGCCTTGGCCTGCGGCGATATGGTCGCGAACGAATTGCGTTCCGTGGCCCTGAACGTCGAGTCGGTGGTCATTCCCGATTGCGGACACTATCCGGCAGAAGAGCAGCCGGCCGCGCTGCTAGATGCCTTGCAGCGTTTCCTTCGGCTCTCGTGATCGTCATGAATAGCCTCAGCGTCTGGTCGACTGCGGAAGATCCGCAATCGCCAGGCGCTATTTCAGGGATTGTCCGTCCCGGAGGGCCTCAGCGAATTCCGCCACGATCGCCTTGATCAGTCGCCCGGTGATCCGATCCTTTTGCCAAAGAGCGGTCATCTCCACGGGCGACGGCTCCCAATCAGGCAGGACGCGAACAAGCGCGCCCGACTTCAGTGCGCTCTCGATCATGAAGTTGGGCAGGTTGACGACGCCAAGGCCCGCGATCGCCGCTTCAACGAGGATTGTCTGCCGGTTCGCCGCGAAGCCGATCCTGGGAGTGACGGTCGTTGTGACGCCGTCGCGCCGGCGCAAGTCCCATTCCACCAGATCGCGACGGATCGCCAGCGCAGGGACATCTTTCAGGTGGTCCGGCTCCTTGATTTCGGAATGCGCGGCCAGATATCCGGGGCTGGCTACCAGTGTTCGCGGCACGGTCGCGAACTTTTTGAACGCAAGTCCGGAGTCGGCAACCGCTCCCATTCGGACAACGAGGTCGTAGCCTTCCTCGATCAAGGACACCCTGCGGTCGGCAAGGGTCATCTCGATGACAACGTCGGGAAACCGGGTCTTGAAACGGATCAGGGCCGGCGCGAGAACTTCCGTCGCCATATCGGGCGGCAGGGAAAGCCGGACCGCCCCCGACAGCGCGACCTTCTCGTCCTGGACCCCCGCGACCGCCTCCTCGGCCAGCAGGAAGGCGTCGCGGCTTCGGTCGTAGAGTTGCTGACCGTTGTCGGTCAGAACGACGCCCTTTTTGGTCCGGCGTACAAGGCGGACGTTTAATGCGTCCTCCAATACTGAAAGGCGCCGGGAGAGCGTGGCCTTAGAAATGCCCGTCGCTCGCTCCGCCGCTCCAAAGCCGCCGGCTTGAACGATGCGAATGAACAGCGCGAGGCCGTCGAAATCTCCGAACGTTTTCATGTTTCAATTATGAAACATAACCTCGGCATTTTTCAAGTCTCCCGCAAGTATCGTTTCATTCGTACATTCATAACCGAGCGATGACGCTCTTCAGGAGATCACATCATGTCCAAGCTTTTCACCCCTGAGAATTCCGCGTTGCTGCTGATCGATCATCAGGTCGGCACGATGAAACTGATCAAGAACATCGACGTCGAGCAGGCCAAACGCATGTCGCTGGCGCTCGCGAAGGCCGCCAAGATTCTCGGCATCCCCACCGTTCTGACGTCGAGCCAGGAAGATCGGCTTCAGGGACCGCTGCTGCCGGAACTGCGGGAAATCCTTCCGGAAGCCTTTGACAGGCGCGTCAAGCGCGAAGGTGTCGTCAATGCCTGGACCGACGCCAACTTCAAGGCAGCGGTAGAAGCGACCGGCCGCAAGAACCTGATCATGGCCGGCGTCACGACCGACGTCTGCCTCGTCTTCCCGGCGATCGACGCCGTCGGCGAGGGTTACAACGTGCAGGCAGTCATGGACGCTTCCGGTTCGCCTTACGAACTGTCCGAAGACATGTCGCGCCGCCGCATGCAGGACGCAGGCGTCATCCTGACAGCAACCAACACGATGATCGCGGAACTCGCCCAGAACTGGAGCACTCCGGACGGGCAGAAGCTGATCCAGTTGCTGTTCACCGAGGTCCTGCCGCCCATTCAGTAATCGAAACCGAGCCGCCGAAGCCAAGGAAAAAGAACATGACCATACATGCAACACCCATTCCAGGGACTGGCATCGTATCGCCCGAAACGCATCTGGTGCGGGCACACGGTCCATTTCAGCTCCGCCGCATCCGTCCCGGCATCTCGTTCGGGCAAGCTAGCGACACAGGCTTCGGCGGACTTGGAGTCATCGACCACGCAAAGCTGCAGCCCGGCCTTGTCGTCGGGATGCACGAGCACCGCAACGACGAGATCATCAGCTACATGCGCGCCGGTCGCATGAAGCACACCGACTCTGCCGGACGGAGCGAGGTGCTGTCTTCGGATCGTCTGATGGTCATGAATGCGGGCCGGGGCTTCTCTCACGAAGAGGAAGTCGTGGGCGCCGATCAAATCGAGATGCTGCAGATTTTCGTCAGGCCCGAGGCGTCGGACCTCGCACCCGACGTTCAGTTCGTCGATCTTGACGAGTCCGCCCGTGATGGTCGGTGGCGCCTCCTCACGGGCCCGGTCGGCTCGACAGCGCCAACCGTCGTTCGTCAGGCCATCTACCTCTACGATACTCGTCTGGCTGCGGGCGGCACCATCGAACTGCCTTCATTGGAAGGTTTCGACCGCTGGTTCTATGTCTTCCGTGGAGAGGTCACCGCTGCGTCGCAGAAGGTCGGGGCGCAGACCGCGCTGATCGTGGGGGTGGACGACCCGCATTTCAACGTGACGGCCAGCGTGGATTCGGACCTGGTGGTCTTCCTCGTCGACCGAAACGCCAAATTCTCGCGTGAAGGCACCATCAGCGGATAGGCCGTAAAATACTGCTCCGACATTGGAGCAGTCATTCCCATTGCTGGAATTTTATACCGCACCGGCACCGGGCAATCTTCATTGTGATCCAAACGCGAGCTTCGGCCGCCAAGACACGGCGGTGTCTCGGCGCAGATCCACTCGAAAGCAGATATGGAAGTGGAGTTAGTGATCATGTCCGAAGAAGCAGCCGTCGTCCCCGGAGCAACAAACGGCACCGAGCGGACTTATGCGAAAGTTCTCGTCCCGCTCATGGTCGTCGCGGTCGTCCTCTTTCTTGTCGGAGTGAGTTCGCAGCGTTGGGACAGATGGACGGCTGGAGCGGACACCCAGTCGACCGACAACGCCTACGTTCGCGCCGAACTCAGCCGCATCAGCGCGCGTGTCGCCGGCAACGTCAGCTCGATCAACGTCAGCGACTTCGACCACGTGAAGGCCGGCGACCTCCTGCTTCAGATCGACCCCTCCGACTACGAGGCCAAGCGCGATCAGGCAAACGCGACGCTCGACGCGGCGATCGCACAGCTCGGCAACTTGGACAATCAGAAAAATCTGCAACGGGCGGCGATAAGGCAGGCCGAAGCACAGTCCACGGTCGCAAACGCGAACGCAGCTCTGGCGAAGATGGAGGCGGACCGACAGGTCGCCCTCATGCAAAAGGGAGCGGGAACGCAGCAGAAGAACGAACAGGCGCAGGCCGCGCTGCAGTCGACCGCAGCGACGGCTCTCGCGACAGACGCCGCTGTCGTCTCCGCAAAGGCCCAGCTCCAGTATATCGAGGGGCAGACGCCCCAGCTCGCCGCCAACGTGGCGGCGGCAAGGGCCGCTTTGAAGACGGCCGACCTTGCCTTGTCGTACACCAAGATCACGGCGCCGTTCGACGGCGTCGTCAGCGAGCGACAGGTCCATGTCGGCGACTACGTAACGGTCGGAACGAATTCCATCGCTATCGTCCCGCTGCCCGCCGTCTATCTGATCGCCAACTTCAAGGAGACCCAGCTCTCCCGCATGAAGGAAGGGCAGCCGGCCACCGTGACCGTCGATGCGCTTCCCGGCGAATCCTTCACCGGCAAGCTCACCCGACTTTCGCCGGCGTCGGGATCGCAGTTCGCGCTGCTGCCTGCAGACAACGCCACCGGCAACTTCACCAAGGTCGTCCAGCGGGTTCCGGTCCGCATCGACTTCGACACCTCGCCGGCGCTCGAGCGCTTGCGGTCGGGGATGTCGGCAGTGGTTTCCGTATCTGTCGGCAAACAGGGCTCCTGACGTCATGGGCGGCATCCTTCGACTTCCGTTTCACGGAACGGCGAGAACGACGCACCCTCCGATCCTTGCGGTGTGCGCCGTCCTGCTCGGTCCCTTCATGGTCGGATTCCACAGCCGCCTGTTCGGAACCGGCCTCGTCGATCTGCGTGGAGAGTTTGGTCTCGGCGTCGATGAAGGCGCATGGCTGAGCACGCTCGCGACGGCGCCCCAGATCGTGCTCGCGCCCGCAGTGGCCTGGCTAGCAGCAGCCTATGGCATCCGCCGCGTCATGGTCGGCCCGGCGCTCCTGTACGCGGCAGTTTCGCTGGTGATTCCGTTTGCACGGGGCTTCGAGACCCTGGCGCTCCTTCATATCGTCCACGGCATGCTGCTCGGCGTCTTTGTTCCCGCGACGCTGATGATCATCTTCAAAAACCTGCCGATGAAATGGTGGATATCGGCGATCGCGATCTACGCGTTCCGTGGTGCGTTCACGGCGAATTCGGGGACGGCCTTGGTGGACTTCTACGTGCAGCATCTCGGATGGCAGTTCATGTACTGGCAGGACGTCGTGCTCGCACCGATCCTGGCGCTGCTTGCCTTCGGTGGGGCTCCTTACGAGCCCGTGAACCGCGAGCTCGTCCGCCGGGCGGACTGGGGTGGGATGCTGTTTCTCGGCTCCGGGATGGCGCTGATATTCGTGGCAGTGGATCAAGGCAATCGACTCGACTGGTTCGCCAACGGCTTCGTCATCGCGTCCCTTGCAGGCGGATTGCTGCTCGTCGTCGCCTTCTTCGTCAACGAGCTTCTCGTCGAGCATCCGTGGGCGAGCATCGGGGCGATCGGGGTGCGGAACGTCGTGCTGCTGCTCTCGATAGCGCTGCTTTACCTGATGAGCGGTCTCTCGAACACGAGCCTGATCCCGAACTATCTCGCGACCGTCGCGGGGCTTCGTCCGGAACAGATCGGCCAGACGCTGCTCTATTGGACGTGCATTCCGCTGCTCGTCATGACGCCGATTGCCGTCTGGGCGCTGCATCGCACTGATGGGCGGTTCTTGCTGTTCATCGGCCTGTGCTGCTTCGCGGCGGCGGCGCTCATCGGAACCGGTCTGACGGGCGACTGGAGCGGTGACAATTTCCGGACAATGTGTGTGCTTCAAGGTGTCGGACACATACTCACGTTCCTTCCGATCATCGTCCTCACGGTCGCGAACGGCGATCCCAAGAAGGCGATCGCGGTCGCTGCCTACATCCAGGTGATCAGGCTGCTCGGGACGCAGACGGCGCAGGCCCTGATGACGACCTATCTGCGCAAGAGTGAGCAGTTGCATTCCTACCTGATCGGGCTCAACGTCGAACGCGGTTCGGAAGCGTCGGTATCCGGGCTGGCGGCGCTCTCCCAGAAGATGGCGAGCGCCGGACAGGCGATCGCGCAGAGCCGCGGTCTGACGGTGCTGGGGCAGCATGTGCAGAAGCAGGCAAACGTATTGTCCTTCATCGACGCCTTCTGGCTGACGTTCTTCTGCGCCGTCGGCGGCCTCGTTATCCTGGCCTTCGTCACCAAGGCGCCGAAAGGGCCGCTCACGGCGTAGCATCTGGCGATGATAGAACGCGAAGGAACCTGTCTCCAGCTTTTCTGGGTATTGGAGGATCACGACATGACGGATCCAAAGCCCAGGCTGATCGGGCTGAACCACATCGCTCTCAAAGTGGGCGACGTCGAGGAGGCATTGCAGGTGTTGCCTGACGCGTACCTCGATTTCCGTCAATCTGCCGCCCAGGGGTGAAGATGTTGCTTTGATGCCCTTAAAAGGCTCAGGCGCAGAGCTATGGCGGAAAAAATGCAAAACCTCCACCCGCAGGCGCAGACCTACGCAGGCTTATCAGCGGGGCGGCTCCTGCGGGAGTGCCCAGTTTTGTTCGGAAGTGGCGCACCCGACAGGATTCGAACCTGTGACCTTTGGAATCGGAATCCAACACTCTATCCAGCTGAGCTACGGGTGCATGCCTGACGATGTGACTCGTCGTCCGATGTCGTGGTTCTTAGCCTAGCTTTGGCTCTGCTTCAATCGCGAAGTTCACGGAAATTCTGGGACTTGGCTTTTAAAGCGATTTCCGGCCAAGCTGTTGCGGAAATGAAAACTCCGCCGGTCCTTTCGGGCGGCGGAGTTTCTTTGTCGAGCTATCGGTTGATTAGACCTGCATGGCGCCAGGGCCGGGGATGGCCTTGGGGGGCACCTTGCCGAGGATGATCATGCCGAGGACTTCGTCCTTGGTGACATCCTCGGTGCGGGCGTGGCCGACGACCTGGCCGTTCTTCATGACGGAGACACGGTCCGCGAGGTCGAAGACGTCGTGGATGTCGTGGCTGATCAGGAAGATGCCGATGCCTTCCTTTTTCAGCTGCTTGATGAGCTCGCCCACCTGCGCCGTTTCCTGCGGACCAAGGGCTGCCGTCGGCTCGTCCATGATCAGGATGCGGGCGTTGAACAGGATGGCGCGGGCAATGGCGACGGACTGGCGCTGACCGCCTGACAGTGCCTTGACCGGCTCCTTGAAGCGCTTGAAGTTGGGGTTCAGGCGACCCATCACCTCGCGGGCGGAATGTTCCATCGCGACGTCGTCGAGCGTGCCCCAGCGGGTCTTCAGCTCGCGGCCGAGATAGAGGTTGGCGGCGGCGTCGACATTATCGGCGACGGCGAGCGTCTGGTAGATCGTCTCGATGCCGAACTTCTTGGCATCGCGCGGATTGCGGATGTCGGCCGGTTCGCCGTTGATCAGGATCTCGCCGCTATCGCGCTTGTAGGCGCCGGAGAGGATCTTGATCAGCGTCGACTTGCCGGCGCCGTTATGGCCGAGAAGGGCCACGACTTCGCCGGGATAGAGATCGACCGAGGCATTGTCGACCGCGTGGATACCGCCGAAGGAGATCGAGATATTCTTCAGTTCGACAAGGGGAGTGCGTTGTTCAGCCATGATTCGTACTCCTCTTACTTCGCACGGGAGCGATAGACAGTGTCGAGCCAGACGGCAATGACGAGCACCGCGCCGACGACGACGTTCTGGATAGGCGTGTCGACATTTGCGAGACCCATGCCTGACTGAAGCGACTGCATGACGAGCGCGCCGAGCATGGCGCCGGCGATTGTGCCGGTGCCGCCTGCGAGCGACGTGCCGCCGATGACGGCTGCTGCGATCGTATAGAGTTCGTAGGTCGTGCCCTGCGAGTTGGCGGCGGCGTTGAGGCGGGCCGTGGAGATCGCGGCGGCGACCGCTGCGAGGAAGCCCATCAGCGCGAAGATGCGCACCGTGACCCAGCGGGTCTTGATGCCGGCGAGTTCGGCCGCTTCCGGGTTGCCGCCGATCGCGAAGACATAGCGGCCGAAGCGCAGGCGGGTGGCGATGAAGGTCATCACGATGCCGACGAGGATGGCGATCAGCACCGGCACGGCAATGCCGTAGGGGATCATCAAGCCGGTTTCCGGCATGGTGATGTTATTGGCTTCGGCATAGCGCTTGGCGATGGCCGGCGGCCAGTAATAGATCGTGGAGACCCAGATGGCGCCGAGCACCATGGCACAGCCGAGCACGCCGAGGACATATTCGGCCCAAAGTGGACGGCGCGGGAAGTTGAAGCGCCGGCGCTGGTGACGCGAGCCGATGATGGAAATGACGATCAGCACGCAGGCAGCCGCACCGATGATCCAGCTCCAGGTGGCGCCGATCGCGCCTTCGGCGCCGCCGCCCATGATGCGGAAGGTGGTGTCGAGGGGGGCGACCGTCTGGCCGCTCGTGACATACCAGGCAAGGCCGCGCCAGGCGAGGAAGCCGCCGAGGGTGACGATGAAGGAGGGCACGCCCATGAAGGCGATGATGACGCCCTGGAACAGGCCGATAGCCGAGCCGACGAGGAGGCCAGCGATCAGCGTGATGACCCAGGTGAAGGAATTGTCGAAGCCCAGATATTGCGGCAGGAACTTCGCCTGGACCACACCCATGATCATGGCGACGAAGCCAAGGATCGAGCCGATCGACAGGTCGATGTTTCTGGTGACGATGACCAGCACCATGCCGGTCGCCAGAACCGCGATTTCGGTCGTCTGGACGGAGAGGTTCCAGAGGTTTCTGGGCGTGAGGAACAGGCCGCCGGTATAGAAGTGGAAGCCGACCCAGATGACCAGCAATGCGCCGATCATGCCGAGAAGGCGGGTGTCTATTTCCGTTGCCCTGAGGAAGCGCGTGAAGGGGCCTTCAACTGCCGTGCGCGGGCCGGAGGAGGTCGATTGGGTGATGTCTGCCATGGGTTTGCCGTTTCCCCCATTTGTTTGGGCGCAGGCCTGCTCCTGATAGGAATAGCTGGCCGATGACCGCCTGTTCTTGTTGTGACCACCGGGACGCTTCCGAAAATAGCCGATCACAACGGCACTATTCTGGCAGGGAATCAAAGCATCCGCGATGTGCGCGAGAACGGAGAAGCGCCACTGAGCGGCTTCATCCGCATCCGGCGCCGCAGCGGATGGCCGCTGCGGCGCCGGTATTTCAGATCGTCAGGCGAGGATTAGTCGCAAGCCTTGACGGAGCCGGCCTTGACGCCCTGGCAAGCTTCAGCCTTGGAGATCCAGCCGGCGTCGATGACGACGTTCAGGTTATCCTTGGTGATGGCAAGCGGGGTCAGGAAGATGGACTGCATCTTCACCTTCTTCGGGCCACCTTCGAAGGTCTGCACACCTGCAACCTTGTCGAGGGCCGTGCCGCCGGCGAGATCGAGAGCGACTTCGGCAGCGCGCTTGCCGAGTTCGCGGCTGTCCTTCCAGACGGAAACCGTCTGCGTGCCGAGAGCGATGCGGTTGAGAGCAGCCTTGTCGGCGTCCTGGCCGGAAACCGGAACGGTGCCGGCGAGGCCCTGTGCGTCGAGAGCGGCGACGGCGCCACCGGCCGTACCGTCGTTGGAAGCAACGACAGCGTCAACCTTGTTGTTGTTGGCGGTCAGGAACTGCTCCATGTTGCGCTGAGCGTTCTGCGGCAGCCAGCCGTCGGTATAGGCTTCGCCGACATTCTTGATCTTGCCGGCGTCGATTGCAGCCTTCAGGACTTCCTGCTGACCTGCGAAGAGGAAGTCAGCGTTCGGGTCGGAAGACGAGCCCTTGATGAAGACGTAGTTGCCTTCCGGCTTTGCCTTGAAGACGCCCTGGGCCTGCAGGCGGCCGACTTCCTTGTTGTCGAAGGTGATGTAGAAGGCAGACGGGTTTTCGATCAGGCGGTCGTAACCGACGACCGGGATACCTTCGCTGGCGGCCTTTTCAACAGCCGGACCGATTGCGTCGGAGTCCTGAGCGAGAATGATGAGGGCGTTTGCGCCCTGGGAGATCAGCGACTCAACGTCGGTGAGCTGCTTTGCAGCCGAAGACTGTGCGTCAGCGGAAATGTACTTTGCGCCCTTGGCTTCCAGAGCCTTCTTGATGGCGGCTTCGTCCGTCTTCCAGCGTTCTTCCTGGAAGTTCGACCAGGAAACGCCAACGACGAGGTCGGCAGCCATGGCAGCCGACTGCAGCGAAACGAGAATGGCAGCACCTGCCATCAGCTTATAAATAGACTTCATAATGTCCTCCCGAGTGAATTGCAGCCGGCCCAGCCTCTGCTCCTCCGGCCACCGCGAAAGCCTGTCCAGAAAGGTTCGGATTTTTTTCTCGACAGTCGAGAAATTTAGTGTCAGAGATTTTTTCAACTGTCAACACCGCACTACCGGCTTAATTTCCTTTGACTGGAGGGGCTGGAGATGCTGTGGCAAACCAAGGGCGGAACGAACGGGGAAGAGGCGGCGATAGATGCTGACCAAGTCGAGCACGGAGCTCGTACGGCAGAGAAACAGCGTGCTTGTGCTCGCCACTCTCCGCCGCCACGGGCCACTTGCTCACACTGAAATATCCGATTTCACGCGGCTTTCGTCCGCGACCGTTTCTGCGATCACGGCGGATCTCGAAAAGGCGCAGGTGATCGAAAAATCCGAGCACCAGGCAGCGAGCGGGCGAGGGCGCCCGCGCGTGCTTTTGCGCCAGCGCCGCGACTGCGGCTATCTCATCGTCGTCATCATCTCCTCGGACGCCGTGCAATATTCGCTCGTCGATTACTCGGGCAAGCTGATCGACCGCTTCAGCGAGGAAAGGTCGCATGATCCTGATGGGGCTGGCCGCTTCGTGAACGGGGTGCGGGCTGGGCTAGAGCGTATCCTGTCGCGCTCGCGGATCGAACGGGAGAAGGTGCTGCTCATTTCGATCAGCAGCAAGGGGCTGGTCAACTCCTCCGAACCGGTTCTCGTCTGGTCGCCGATCTTCGGCAGCGACCAGATCGATTTCGAACTGGCGCTCAAGCCGGAATGGAAGGCGAAGGTCATTCTCGACAACGAGACGCTGCTGGTCGCCGCCGCCCTCGGCGCGCGTGAGGAGAATGTCAAAGGCGCGGATTTCCGCTCGCTGGCCGCCCTTTCGCTCGGCCACAGCATCGGGCTTGGGATCGTGCGGCGGACGACCCATGGCGGGCATGAAGTCTCCGCGCCCAATTTCGGGCATATGCTGCATATGGCCAATGGCGGGCTTTGCCGGTGCGGCACGCGCGGCTGCATCGAGGCCTATGCCGGTTTCTACGCCATCCTGCGCACCGCCTTCGAAGTGCCGCTCGATACGATCCCGGCAAAGTTCGTGCCAGTGGCCGAGCTCGACAAGATCGCGGCGCGGGCCCGGCAGGGCCATCGCATCTCGGGCTTTGCCTTCCGGCAGGCGGGGCTGGCACTCGGCAACGGGCTGTCGCGCATGCTGAGCCTGACGGAGCGCATGCCGATCGCGATCACCGGACCCGGCACGCGCTATTACGATCTGCTGCGGCAGGGCATCGAGGAGGGGCTCGGCCAATCCCATATGGTGCGCATGGAGGGCATGCCGGAACTCAGGGTCGTCGCGGACGAACAGATTCTCGTCTTCGAAGGACATCTGAACCGGGCGCTGGCCGTCATCGATGAAGATATCGTCGTGGCCGGTCTCCAGGGAACGGATTGAAACGCAGGATACTGCTTAAACGAGAAATGGCCGGGCAAGAGCCCGGCCATCTCATTATGGCGACCGTCGGGAGAGGGCGGTCAGCCGATCTTGATGAGCTTGCCTTCCTTGACCGACTGGACGGCGGCATCTGCGAGCGCGAGAGCAGCCAGGCCATCGGCGCCGGAGGGGGAAATCTTCGAGCCCTTTTCGATCGCGGCGATGAAGCTTGCGATCTCGTTGGCATAGGCTTCGGTGTAACGGGTCATGAAGAAGTCATGCAGCGGCGGGCGGGTATAGCCTTCGCCATTGGCGACTTCGATCGAGACCGGACGCTGGTTTTCGGCCGAAACGAGACCCTTGGAGCCGTGAGCCTCGATGCGCTGGTCGTAGCCATAGGTGGCGCGACGCGAGTTCGAGATCACGGCCTGCTTGCCGGATGCGGTCTGCAGGATGACGGAGACGCTGTCATAGTCACCGGCTTCGCCGATCGCCTTGTCAACGAGCACTGCGGCCGTTGCAAAAACGGAGACCGGCTCTTCGCCGAGCAGGAAGCGGGCCATGTCGAAATCGTGGATCGTCATGTCGCGGAAGATGCCGCCCGAACGCTTGATGTAATCGACCGGCGGGGCGCCGGGATCGCGCGAGGTGATCGTCACCATCTCGACATCGCCGATCTTGCCTTCGTCGATGACCTTGCGCACCGCCATGAAATGCGGGTCGAAGCGGCGGTTGAAGCCGACCATCAGCTTGGCGCCGGTTTCTTCCACGACCTTGATGCAGGCTTTTACGCGCGCAACGTCGAGATCAATCGGCTTTTCGCAGAAGATCGCCTTGCCTGCGCGGGCAAAGCGCTCGATCAGGTCGGCATGGGTGTCGGTCGGCGTGCAGATGACGACGGCGTCGATATCCTTGGCGGCCTCGATCGCTTCGATCGTGCGCACTTCGCAGCCATAGGCGGAAGCGATCGCTTCGGCAGCCTGCGGGAAGGCGTCGGCGACGGCCACGAGCTTTGCATTGGCATCGCCGCTGACGGCCTTTGCATGGACCTTGCCGATGCGGCCGGCGCCGAGAAGACCAAATCTCACTGTCATTACTGCCTCCCTATATTCGGAACAAATAAACCGAATTGATATAAGTTTGGAATTTTCATTCCATTTTCCAATCGCCGCGTCAAGTCCGCGGGCCTTTCACATTTGTGAAATCCATCCTAAAGACAAGTGACGTCATCACAACAGTGAGACGTGCGTCATCACAAGAGTGAGACGGCGTTATCACGACAATAGGACAGAGATGCAGCTGATCGATCCTAACCATCCGACCTATCGACACCTTTGGGTTCGTGTCCTCATCGTCGTGGTCTGTTTCGGATGGGCGATCTTCGAATTCATCGGCGGCGACCCCTTCTGGGGCGTGCTTGCGGGCGGCGCCGGCGCCTATTCCTTCTATATGCTGATCTGGACCTTCGATCCGAAGCCGCCGGAAACGGCAGCAGTTGTCACACCCGATGATGAGGACGGGGACAAGCCGGCAATAGAAGAAGAGAAGAAGGCCGAATAATTAAGGCGTGCCGCGATCTTTCGGATGCGCGGCACGCTTCAGGTCCTTGTTTTCACGCATATCGTGCTTGCAAAACCGCTGCACAGTTTTGCGTGACACGAGTTCTCCGGCCCTCCGATTCGGCGCGGAAGGCCCGCAGCTGGTCAGAGCGACAGCTCTTTGGCTTGTGCGTCGATCTTTTTGCAGG
>UCCS01000005.1 GCA_900470965.1 Hyphomicrobiales bacterium | reverse complement strand
GCTCGGCGCGGATGGGAGAGGGCGTAGCCGATTGCGGTGCGCATATCCGGTGCGCCGAGCTGTGCCAGCACAGAGCCATCCGTATAGCCGACCATCGAATGGATGACCGACTGCGGATGAACGATCACCTCCACCTGCTCGGGGCGCAGGCCGAAAAGGTGCTTCGCCTCGATCATCTCCAGCGCCTTGTTGAACAGCGACGCACTGTCGATGGAAATCTTCAGGCCCATCGACCATCTCGGATGGGCGCGTGCGGTCTCTACCGTGACGTTGGCCATCTCCTCCAGCGAGGACGTGCGGAAGGGACCGCCTGATGCCGTCAGGATGATACGTTCCACCGCATGGCGCTGGTTTTCCTCCAGCACCTGGAAGATCGCATTGTGTTCACTGTCGACAGGCAACAGCTTGCCGCCACCGTTTCTCACCGACTCGATGAAAAGATCGCCTGCCGAAACAAGGCATTCCTTGTTAGCGAGCGCGATATCGGCGCCGCGGCGCGCCGCGGCAAGAGTAGGAGCAAGGCCGGCCGTGCCGACGATGGCTGCCATCACCCAGTCCGCCTCGCGGTCTGCCGCCTCCATCAGGCCGGATTTGCCGGCAGCGACTGCGATGCCGCTGCCCGAAAGCTCGCTTTTCAGTGATTCGTAATGCCGGTCATTGGCGATGACGGCCAGCTGCGCCCCCGACGATTTCGCTTGCTGGGCCAGCAATTCTACATTGCCGTTGCCGGTCAGGACGGAAATTTCGAAATTGTCCCGGCCGCCCAGATGATCGATGACATTGAGCGTATTTTGGCCGATCGAGCCGGTTGAACCGAAGATACTGAGGCGCCGAGGCGCGGTTTCGCTCGTCATCATGGTCGATTTCGCAAGAAATTGCATATTCGGCATCGGCTCTACAGGGGATCGTGGGAGGCAGCAAGTGTGCGGTGCAGCAAATTTCAACTCCAGAGGGGTTTACATAGGCCCGCCATGATGTGAACCTGATAACAGTCCTCACGGGGATGATCATTTGCTGCGGCCGGTTGTGGTCGAAAAAGGCAAATCCGCTGGGCACTGATGTGTCTGACGAGCAACCGGCAATTTATGCCACTGGCCGCGGGCCAAAGAAAAATAGAAGACCGAACCGGGATTGCGTGTCCGCGCCATCCTTCATTGCGTTCGACGCGAGCGCTCCACGTCAGCTGTGCGCCTATCGGTGCGCGGCGTGCTAGTTCAAAACGATGCGATATTATGACGAGAATAAAGATTGCATGCTTTGTTTTTGCCCTTCTGCCGCTGGCCAATCCGGTATTTGCGGATGATCTGGTGATCTGGTCGCCGGTGAAGGTATCCGCCAGTTCCTACAAAACGACGGTCGGGTTCCGCCTGCCGATGGAATGGGAGACGAGCGCCGGCGCAGATCTCGCGCTAGCCTCCAACAAGAGCGGGGCACCGTTGCCGAATTCTGGCCAGGCGATGCTCTGGGGCAAGCTGCAGAAGGTGAGCGTTACGCCGGCCAGCCGTGCGCAGCAGGATGTGACGCTGCAGGTCGATACGTTACGCGGCAGCGGCGCGCTTATGCTCAGCCGTTCGCGAAGCTGGATACTCTCAGATTCGCTCGACATGCAGACGACACGCGCGGTGAGCCTCGGTTACAGCGCCGTCGATGCGCGGCAGGCGACGGTGTCGGCTTCCCAGGCGGTCAAGCTGATCTATCCGTGGACCGGCACATCGATTTCGGCCGGGAGCAGCGTCAGCGATTTCAATGGCGACTTTTCCAGTACCGTTGCCGTCAGCCAGAACATCCTACCCAATCTCGGCCTGAGCGCGTCTGTGTCCGATCCGCTTTCGACGGGGCGGACGGGAAATGTCAATTTGAACTATCAGCTTCGCTGGTAGGCGAAACCAAAGTCCTGTCAGCAGCGTTTCTCCCTCACCACCAAGGAGGACAGAACGATGGTCTTCAAGGAACAGACATTTCATGGTCATCTGCCCGAAGCTGAGGCTGAATATGCCAATCGTGCGACGCTGGAATCTGCGGTTGCCAATGCGCTGGCCGTTGCTGGCGGTATCGATGCATCCGATGTCGAGGTTACGGCCGAAGGCGACGAGATCGTTTTGAGCGGCCACGTCGGTACGGTTGATGAAATCGAGCGGGCAACAGTCATCGCAAGAACAGTTGAAGGCGTGCATACGGTTCGCAACCGTATTTTGCTTGCGGACTCGATGGTTAATGTTCGACATTAACTATTAACCAAATATTAACTTTCCGTAAGTTTATTCGCGCCGACCTCTGACCTAGGTTTGGACCTATTCCAGCCCCCGAAAGTCAGGTGTTTTGATGCATCAGATGGAAATGATCAATCGTCGGACATGGAGCAGCCCGCTCTCCCGACGCGACTATCGCAATAGCAACGGCTTCATCAATGAAGGCG
Organism: Hyphomicrobiales bacterium; assembly: GCA_900470965.1. Taxonomy (GTDB): domain Bacteria; phylum Pseudomonadota; class Alphaproteobacteria; order Rhizobiales; family Rhizobiaceae; genus Rhizobium. The sequence continues at coordinate 93,537 of UCCS01000005.1, read as the reverse complement.
AACGTATGGCGCTTGGCATTGGCCTCGCCAATGCGAAGGGCGGCAGCGTCCTCGATATCGGTGTCGGCGGAGGCCGCACCGCAGCGCTTCTTGCCAGCGAGGCGGACAACTATGTCGGTATCGACTATACGCCCGAGATGGTGACGCTTGCGCGCTCCAACCATCCGGGCCTTCGTTTTGAAAATATGGATGCACGTGATCTTTCAGCCTTTGCCAATGGCTCCTTCGATCTCGTCGTTTTCAGCTATAACGGCATCGACTCCGTCGATGCGGATGGACGCAGATCGGTCCTGCGTGAAGTATCGCGCGTGCTGAAGGCCGGCGGCACGTTTGCCTTTTCGACCTTCAATCGCAATTGGCATGGTTTTGGTGAAAACCGCGCCCGTTCTTCCATCGTCTGGTCCAACCATCCGGTGAAGCTGAGCTTCCGGCTCCTCAAGCACGCAATGGGACTGGTGCGGGAACGTCGTTTCGCGCCACTGGAGCAGCGGCATGGCGAACATGCGATCTTGCTGCATCGCGCCCATGATTTCGGCATCATGGTCTATGCCACGACACCCGGTCAGCTGCGCTCACAACTCACCGAAAGCCGTTTTACCGGCGAGCCGTTGCTCTTTTCAGTCGATGGTCGCCCGCTTGGTGGCGAAACGCTGGCAGACGAGGAATATTTCCACGTCGTGGCACGCAAGCCGTCGCTCAGCTGATCAGCCGAAGCGCTCGGTCAGGAAACCGGCGGGGGCCTTTTCACCGACGAGCCGATCGGTCTTATGTGTGGCGACGGGGCCTTGCGGCTGGTAGCTGATGGCGATGAGCAGACCGCAGGCGATTGCGCCGCCAATTGCAAGAAGAGTCATTCGAATACGCATGATGGATACTCCTGTTTTGCCGGTAAAACGCGGGAAAAATTCCGAAGTTCCTCATGTTTGAGAACAGCAGACCCCGGCCGGGTCTCCAGCCGGGGTCTTCGTATCTTAGCGGCAGACACGGGTCTTCCTGATCACGGTTTCGCCGTGGCTATGGATGCGTTCCGTGCGGGTCACGCAATCATGCGAAACGCGGCGCGGCGGCAGGTGATGGCGGTAGTAAGGACGATCCGCCATGCGGTGGTGATATCCGTCTCCGCCATTGTCATTTGTGATGGTTACGCTGGCCGCCTGCGAAGGCAGAGCAGCGGCGAAAATCGTAACCGCAGCAAATGCAGAAGCGATGATAATATTCTTCATGACAAGCCTCTCTTTCTAAGTTGGTCGGGTGATCAACTCGAACGAAGCGCAATCAGTTCAATCACATAGCGTTACCAAATGTGTCAGTGGCAACCTTTGCCCGCTCGAAATCGTTCTGGTGTCGGAACAGCCGGAGACATCGTCATGGGACAGATTGGAAGGGCCGTCACACTGGTCGTTGGACTTGCCGGCGGCACGCTTTTCTCGCAGGCGCCGGAATTCGCACAGCAATATCGCCAGCGTATCGGTGGGGCGATCGACGAGCTCAGGATCATCGTCGACGACTTCACGAAACAGGCCGCCGACCATCATCTCGATCGTCAGCAGGCGCTCGATGTCTATGCCCGTTCTCCCGACGATTTCCTGCGCGATCGCGGCCTTTCGATGCGCAGTACGCTGGAGCGCTATGAGCGCCTCGTCACCCAGCAATCGGATCTCGGCAGTGCGCCGCCGGTCGCCAAGCCCTTCGTGTTGATGCGCGATGCCGATGAGGGGATAATTGCCAATACATGGCGCGACTTCGTGCCCGGCGTCCCCGTCAGCTTCGCCGGCCTCGTCTGGGCGGCAATCGGCTTCCTCGGCAGTTGGATCGTCGCGGCACTGTTCGGGGTTGGCGCAAAACGCGCCGTGCGGTGGCGACCTGGCTATCGGTGAGAGAGTGGTGATCCCGACGCGATTCGAACGCGTGACCCCCAGATTAGGAATCTGGTGCTCTATCCTGCTGAGCTACGGGACCACTTGGATGCCATGCATACAAAAGGCTTGGCAGGAAGCCAAGCCTTTTCAGTATTTCTAATGTCGTTTCATCTCAGGCGCCGAGGCGCTGTTCGGCAAGGCGCACCCAGTAGGAAATGCCGTGGGCGATGGCTTCGTCGTTGAAGTCGTAGGCCGGGTTATGCAGGCCGGCGGTGTCGCCGTTGCCGATGAAGATGAAGGCGCCGGGGCGGACGTTCAGCATGTAGGAGAAATCCTCGCCGCCCATCATCGGATCGACCTCGGGATTGACGTTGGCTTCGCCGGCAATGTCGCTGGCGATGGCGACGGCATGTTCCGTTTCATCCGCATGGTTGAAGGTGACGGGGTAGTTGCGGTGGAAGTTGATGTCGGCTGCCGCACCATGGGCAGCGCAGATGCCTTCCACGACTTCGCGAAGGCGTGCTTCGGCCTGGGCGCGCACCTCGTCATCAAGCGTGCGGATCGTGCCGGCGAAGGTTGCGTCATTGGGGATGACGTTATGAGCGAAGCCGGCATTGAACTTAGTGACGGAGACGACGACCGAGCGCAGCGGATTGACGCTGCGCGAGGCGATCAGCTGCAGGTTCGAGACGATCTGCGCGCCGATGGCGATCGGGTCGATCGTACGGTGCGGCTGCGCTGCATGGCCGCCGCGGCCCTTGATGGTGACGGTGAATTCGTCGGTCGCCGCCATGATGGGACCTTTGCGGGTGGCGAACTGACCGACGGGCAGGCCCGGCAGATTGTGCATGCCGTAGACCTCTTCGATGCCGAAGCGCTCCATCATGCCGTCCTTGACCATCAGGTTGCCGCCGCCGCCGCCTTCTTCGGCGGGCTGAAAGATCACAGCGACATTGCCATTGAAGTTGCGGGTCTCTGCGAGATATTTCGCGGCACCGAGCAGCATGGCGGTATGGCCGTCATGACCGCAGGCGTGCATCTTGCCAGGTGTTTTCGATGCCCAAGGTTTGCCAGTGATTTCGGTGAGCGGCAGGGCATCCATATCGGCGCGCAGGCCGACCGTGCGGGCGCCCTCGCCCTTGCCCTTGATGAGGCCGACGACGCCTGTGCGACCGATGCCGGTGACGATTTCATCGACGCCGAATTCCTTAAGCTTTTCAGCAACGAAGGCAGCGGTATTTTCGACTGCGAAGAGAAGTTCCGGCCGCGCATGGATGTGGCGGCGCCACTCTGCGACTTCGTCCTGAAGTTCGGCGGCTCTATTCAGAATCGGCATTCTTGGCTTCCTGTGAATGAAATGCGTGGGGCCTGTCTGAAAGCATCACAAGGGCGTGATGCCTTGGAAATAACTTAGTCAATGACCTTTGCCATGTCATAGCCATATAGGGTAAATAGGGGAAGGTTTCGAGATAATTCCCTGAAGGACGAGCACTTGTCGACGCGCCACGATCGTTTGTTCGCCGCTTTGCGGCCCTTTTCTTTTATAGCGACAGCAACAGCGGTTCTTGTCTCGTCCGTTACATTTGCTGAGGCCAATCCGCATATTCTCGTCGACGTGCAGACCGGCCGGGTGCTGGAGCATGAAGAAGCCTTCCGCAAGTGGTATCCGGCTTCACTGACCAAACTCATGACCGTTTATACGGTATTCGATGCACTCCGCTCCGGCCAGATCAGCCTCGACACGCCCGTTGTCATGAGCAAGCGGGCAGCCGCCGAACCGCCGGCCAAGATGGGCTTCAAGCCGGGCCAGAAATTCACGCTCGACAGCGCGCTCAAGATCCTGATGGTGAAGTCGGCGAACGATATCGCGGTCGCCGTCGCCGAGGCGGTCAGCGGCACCGAGGAAGCTTTCGTTGTCCGCATGAATGCCGAAGCGGCGAAGCTCGGCATGTCGGATTCGCATTTCATCAATCCGAACGGCCTGCCGGGCAAGGGGCAGTTTACGACGGCTCGCGACCTCGCGATCCTGTCGGTGGCGCTGCGCCGGGACTTCCCGCAATATGCCGGCTATTTTTCGCTGGAAGGCTTTACGACCGGCAAGCAGAACGTTCCGAACATCAATATGCTGATCGGCCGTTTTGCCGGTGCCGACGGTATGAAGACCGGCTTTATCTGCGCTTCGGGCTTCAACCAGATCGGTTCGGCGACACGCAGCGGCCGCACGCTGGTTTCCGTCGTGCTCGGCACCGACAGCCTGGCGGCCCGCGCTGACGCCACTGCCAATCTGCTGCAGAAGGGCTTCACCACACAGTTTGCGGCAAATGATACACTGGGTTCGCTGAGGCCCTACGGTCCGGGGCAGGACCAGGTGAATGACATCACGGCCGATATTTGCAGCGCCAAGGGCGCGAAGGTGCGCAGCGAAACGCGCGACGAGGTCGGCCGCATGAAGGTGCAGTCGCCCTATATCCATGAAATGGATCACGAGCCGCAATTCGTCTTCGCCGGCCTCATTCCCGGCCAGGATCCGCAACCGGTCGCGCAAAACGACAAGACCGCCAAGGGCGATGCCGTGGAAGCGCTCGCCAATGTGCCGGTTCCGCTCCCGCGGCCGAAATCCTTCTAAGGAAAAACCATGAGCACGCTTAGCGACAGGATCCCGGTCACCATCCTGACCGGCTTTCTCGGCGCCGGTAAATCGACGCTTCTGAACCGCATCCTCAAAGATCCTGTCATGAAGGATGCGGCCGTCATCATCAACGAGTTCGGCGATGTCGGCATCGACCATCTGCTGGTCGAAAGCTCCGGCGATTCCATCATCGAGCTCTCCGATGGCTGCCTCTGCTGCACAGTGCGCGGGGAACTGGTCGATACGCTCGCGGATCTCATGGATGCGGTGCAGACGGGTCGTGTGAAGCCGGTCAAACGCGTGGTCATCGAGACCACCGGCCTTGCCGATCCGGCTCCCGTCATGCAGGCGATCATGGGCAATCCGATTGTTGCGCAGAATTTCGAGCTCGATGGTGTGGTCACCGTCGTCGATGCCGTGAACGGCCCGCAGACGCTCGACAATCATGAGGAGGCGCGCAAGCAGACGGCTGTCGCCGATCGGCTCATCGTTTCGAAACAGAGCATAGCGGGTGACACGGATGCGCTGATGGCGCTTCTGCATGGCCTCAATCCGCGTGCCGCCATCATGGATGCCGACAGCGATGAGGCAGGCTCAGCGCGTATTTTCGTCAACGGGCTTTATGATCCCGGCACAAAAATCGCCGATGTCCGCCGCTGGCTGCATGATGAGGACGAGCATGAGGGCCATCATGATCATGGCCACGATCACGGTCATCACCACCATCATCATGGCCACGAGCATCAGGACCCGCACGACGTCAATCGTCACGATGCGTCGATCCGTTCCTTCTCGATCATCGAGGAGAAGGCAATCGATCCGATGGCGCTCGAAATGTTCATCGATCTCCTGCGTTCGGCGCATGGAGAGAAGCTTCTGCGCATGAAGGCGATCATCGCCACATCAGACCGGCCGGAACGCCCGCTGGTGCTGCACGGCGTCCAGAGCATCTTCCACCCGCCGGTGCGGCTTGCTGCCTGGCCGGATCCTGAGGACCGGCGCACGCGCATGGTGCTGATCACCAAGGATCTGCCGGAGGCTTTCGTGAAAGATCTTTTCGATGCCTTCCTCGGCAAGCCGCGGATCGATACGCCTGACCGGGCTGCGCTCAGCGACAATCCGCTCGCCATTCCGGGCATGCGGATTTAATGAGAAAACGCTCTATCCCTTGCGGATCAGGAAACGGTGGCCGCGCTCGGTCTTTTCCGTGCTGACCAACTCGTGGCCATCTTCATTGCAGAAATGCGGGATATCGATGACGGCAAGCGGATCGCTGGTGTCGACGAGGATCATCGCACCGCTCGGCATGGCCGTCAGCTTCTTGCGCGTCTTGATAACGGGAAGCGGGCATTTCAGCCCGCGCAGATCGTAGAGAATGGCGTCCAAGCCGATCAGTTCCTGGCCCAGAACTTCCAGAACGGCTTCTTGGTGGCGTCGGCGGTTTCCTGCGGCGCGGGCTCGGGCGCGGCATAGGCCAGCGGGTTCTGCATCGGCACCGGAATATTGGCCGGCAGCGCTGCAGCGACGGTCGTGGCTTGAGCCTGCGTCGTCGGCGTCGCAGTCGCTGCGGTCTTGGCAGCAACGCTCTTCGCGGCCTGATTGGCCATCATGTCTTCGAGTTCGGCAACCTTGACCATGCGGCCGGCTTCCAGCGAGGTGCCCGTTGGCGCAAAAGCCAGTTCGCGGCCTTTGCGGAGCTTGGCGACAACAGCCTTGCGCTCGGCCTCTGTCGGGTCGTACCAGGCAAGGCCGTCATATTTTTTCAGGGCCGTCTGATAGTCGGCGTCATAGGTCTTGTCGTAGGAAGCGAGAGCCGCCGTCAGTGCCGGCGGCGTTGACATGGCCGGGCACTTGCCGGCCGGATTGAAGCTGCCGCCATCGGTTGCCTGCTGGTTGAAGACGTATTTCTTCTCGCAGACATTCACTTCCGGCGGGCGCTTGGTGACTTCGAAATTGTCGTAGCCGACCTTCAGCATCTTCCAGAAATCGTAGTTCTGATCGAGACGATGCTTGACCATGTTCTCGGCCGTCATGCGGAAGGGGAAGGCCTGAAGCTGTACCGTTTCCTGACCACCCTTGAGGGCGTCGCGGGCAAAGGCGTAGATTTCCAGAACCTGCTGGTCGGTCATGGAGTAGCAGCCTGACGACGAGCAGGCGCCATGGATCATCAGATCACTGCCGGAGCGGCCGTTGACGGCATCATAGCGGTTCGGGAAACCGGTGTTGATGGCGAGATAATATTTGGAATTGGGGTTCAGGTTAGCGCGAGTGAGGTTGTAGAAACCTTCTGGCGCCTGACGGTCGCCGGACTTCACCTTCGGGCCGAGTTTGCCGGACCAGGCGCAGATCTTGTAGTCGGCGATCTTGTCGAAACGGTTGTTCGTCTTCGCCTTCCAGATTTCCAGCGCGCCTTCTTCCTTGAAGATGCGGATCATGATCGGCGAGTTGCGGTCCATGCCCTTGGCCGACATGTCGGCAAGGATGCGGCTCGGAAGCGGCTGCTCCACCTTGTTCCTGACTGTCGAGAGGTCGATACCCTGCGCGGATTCCAATGCGTCATTGCAGCCGGTCAGAGCCAGCGCCATGAGCGAAACATAGGCAAGATGACGTATGCGCATTCAATCAGCCCATCAATAATGAGACCCAACCCGCTTACGAAAACCGGGCGTAGCGCGGAATCATAGGCGGCTTATACTTGATAAATCCTTACCAGCCTATGACTTACCCCGAAGTGCCCTGCAAGCGCTGATGTTACAGATAACATTATTGTGGCCAAGATTTGGCCCCAATCAATTACGCAGACCTGTGGATTTTACAGATTGCGGCCCATGGCGAGGAACTTCTGGCGGCGGTCATTGCGCAGTTGCTCGCCGGAACGGGAGGCCATTTCGGCAAGCGCGTTGGAGATTATATCGCCGGTGGCGGCGATGACGCTGTCGGGATCACGGTGGGCGCCGCCGAGCGGCTCGGGGATAATGCCGTCGATGACGCCGAGTGCCTTCAAGTCCTCCGCCGTGATCTTCATATTGGTCGCCGCTTCCTTGGCGCGGGTGGAATCACGCCAGAGGATCGAGGCGGCGCCTTCCGGCGAGATGACGCTGTAGATCGAATGTTCGAGCATGTAGACGCGGTTGCCGGTAGCAATCGCGATCGCGCCGCCTGAGCCGCCTTCGCCGATGACGATCGAGATCAGTGGCACCTTGACGCCGAGGCACATTTCCGTCGAACGGGCGATGGCTTCAGCCTGACCGCGCTCTTCGGCGCCGACACCCGGATAGGCGCCTGCGGTATCGACGAGGGTGATGACCGGGAGCTGAAAACGATCCGCCATTTCGAGGATACGGATCGCTTTGCGGTAACCTTCAGGACGGGCGCTGCCGAAATTGTGCTTCAGGCGGCTCTTGGTGTCGTTGCCCTTTTCCTGACCGATGACGGCGACCGGCTGGCCGCGGAAGCGGGCAAGGCCAGCCTGGATGGCGGCATCCTCGGAAAACTTGCGGTCGCCGGCAAGCGGCGTGAATTCCTGGAAGAGCGTCTTGGCATAATCGACGAAATGGGGACGCTGCGGATGGCGCGCGACCTGCGTCTTCTGCCAGGCGTTGAGCTTCGAATAGATCTCGACGATCGCCTCGCGGACGCGGACTTCGAGCCTGCCGACCTCGTCGGAGGTGTCGATGCTTTCGTCTTCCGTCGCCAGCTTCTTAAGCTCGATGATCTTACCTTCGAGGTCGGAGATCGGCTTTTCGAAGTCGAGATAGTTGTGCATGAGGTGCGTTTCCGTTCCTTGTGCGCGGGGCAGTTTCCTGGTTCCGTCCCTTGTCGCCGGTCCTATTCGTGCTTTTTCGCCTGTTTTGCAAGGGGGTGGTGCGTATGGACGAGTTGCTGGAGCCGTTCTTCCAGAACATGCGTATAGATTTGTGTCGTCGAAATGTCTGAATGGCCGAGGAGTTCCTGCACCACGCGCAGGTCCGCGCCGTTGGCCAGAAGGTGGCTCGCGAAGGCGTGTCGCATGACGTGCGGCGAAATCATCGAAGGTGTGAGGCCGGCGCGGATTGCCAGATTCTTGAGATCGCGGGCGAAGACCTGGCGCGGCAAGTATCCCTCTTTCGAGGCGGCCGGGAAGAGCCAGGGGCTCTCCTGGGGCTGTTTTGATGCGGCGTCTTCCGACGCCAGCATGCCGCCGTAAGATTTCAGAGCGGCAATGGCCGATTGGGAAAGCGGTACCAGCCGCTCCTTGTTGCCCTTGCCGCGGATCATCAGGAAACGGCCTTCCTGATCGAGAACGCGGGCTGGAAGCGAGACGAGCTCGCTGACACGCATGCCGGTGGCATAGAGCAGTTCCAGCAGCGCCAGCATGCGCATGCGGTGAAGCTGGCCGGGGGCAGGGTCAGCGGCCTCGGTTTCTGCCTGAGTAAGCAGCTTGGTCACTTCCTCGACGCCCATCGTCTTCGGCAGGGAGCGGCCCTTTTTCGGCGCGTCGAGAATGCCGGTCGGATCGTCGGTGCGCAGGCCCTCGGCATAGAGGAATTTGTAGAACTGCCGCATGGAGGCAAGGCGGCGGGCCTGCGAGGAAGGCTTGAAACCCTGCGCGGATAGCGAGCCGAGATAAGCGCCGAGATCGCCCGAAGCCGCCTCTGTCAGGCGAACGCTGCGGCCGTGCAGGAAGGAGTGCAAGTCGTCCAGGTCGCGTTCGTAGGATTGCAGCGTATTGACCGCAGCACCCCGCTCGGCACTCATCATTTCCAGAAATGATTCCACATGGACGCGGCCGAGATCCTTCATCGCGTCACTTCTTCGTGGTGTTGATCGTGCCCGTCGACGGCGGGTTTACCCGCTCGGAAGGGATGCGGATCGTCACATCCCGTTCCTGCGGCTCGACGAAGGTGACGAGCGCCCACATCGCTCCATAGATCAGTCCGGCGATGACCGCCAGGACGGACAGGAAACGGATTAGGCTCGGCATCCGGTTACTCCTTAGAACTCTGCTTCTGTTATAAGAAGCATGTTTGCAAGTGCAAGAAGCGGCAGTGAGACCATGATTCCCTTGCCCGCGACTTGACGCTACACCCGCATTTGTCGATACCGTTTGCAAACAAAGTGTGAATGGACCGATGAGTGAACCCCCAGTTTCCGTTGCAGACAGCCTGAGAGACAGAGCTCGCGCCGCGCTCGGTTCACGCAATCTGATCCTCGTCGGCCTTATGGGCGCGGGAAAATCCTCGGTCGGCCGCCTCCTTGCGCAGCAGCTCGGCGTTCCCTTCATCGACAGCGATATAGAGATCGAGCGCGTTTCGCGCATGACGATCACGGAGCTTTTCGCGGCCTATGGAGAAGAAGAGTTCCGGGCGCTCGAAGCACGGGTGATGAAGCGTCTGCTGAAGGGCGGGCCGCGTGTCGTCTCTACCGGCGGCGGCGCCTTCATCAACGCCCGTACGCGCAGGCATATCAAGAAGGGCGGCCTTTCGGTCTGGCTGAAGGCCGATCTCGACGTGCTCTGGGACCGGGTCAACAAGCGCGATACACGTCCGCTGCTCAAGACCGAAAACCCGAAGCAGACGCTCGAAAATCTGATGAATGCCCGTTACCCCGTTTATGCCGAAGCCGATCTCACGGTGCTTTCGCGCGACGTGCGCAAGGAAGTCATGGCCGATGAAGTGTTGAGAGCCGTGGTCGAGGCCCAGAAGGAAAGTGCAGTATCATGAACGCGATCACCCCGGCTTCCGCCGTCCGCAAGGTGCATGTGCCGCTTGGCGAACGGGCCTATGACATTCTGATCGGACCAGGGCTGATCGCCAGCGCCGGGGGCGAGATCGGCTCGCGGCTCAAGGGCCGCAAGGCGGCTATCATCACTGACGAGCATGTGGCGCCGCTTTATCTCGATGCCTTGAAGGCGAGTCTCGACGCTGCCGGCATCGCCTCGGCGGCGGTCGTGCTTCCGGCCGGAGAGAAGACCAAGAGTTTCGAGCATCTGATCAATGTCTGCGACAAGGTTCTCGAAGCGCGCGTCGAACGCAATGACTATGTCATCACGCTTGGCGGCGGCGTCATCGGCGACCTCTCGGGTTTTGCGGCCGGCATCGTCAGGCGCGGCGTGCGCTTCGTACAGGTACCGACTTCGCTGCTTGCTCAGGTGGATTCCTCCGTCGGCGGCAAGACCGGCATCAATAGCCGCCATGGCAAGAACCTCATCGGCGTCTTCCATCAGCCGGATCTGGTTCTCGCCGATACGGATGTCTTGAATTCCCTGAGCGAACGCGAATTCCGCGCCGGTTATGCCGAAGTCGCCAAGTATGGCCTGATCGACAAGCCGGACTTCTTCGCCTGGCTGGAGAACAACTGGCAGGCGGTCTTTGCAGGCGGTTCGGCCCGTATCGAAGCAATTGCGGTCAGCTGCCAGGCGAAGGCGGATGTCGTGGTTGCTGACGAGCGGGAAAACGGCCAGCGGGCGCTGCTCAATCTCGGCCACACCTTCGGCCACGCGCTGGAGGCCGCGACCGCCTATGACAGCAGCCGGCTGGTTCATGGTGAAGGCGTTTCGATCGGCATGGTGCTGGCGCATGAATTTTCGGCGCGTATGAACCTTGCGAGCCCCGATGATGCCCGCCGCGTCGAGGCGCATCTTAAGGCTGTCGGCCTGCCGACCCGCATGTCGGAAATCCCGGGAACCCTGCCGCCGGCCGAAGTGCTGATGGATGCGATCGCGCAGGACAAGAAGGTCAAGGGTGGTAAGCTCACCTTCATTCTCACTCGCGGCATCGGCCAGTCCTTCGTCGCCGATGACGTGCCGGCTTCCGAAGTGATCAGCTTTCTCAAGGAAAAACATCCCTGATGTCAGTCGAAGGCACCCTGGCGTTTTTATCGGTCTACTGGCCGGAGATCGTTTCGATCGTGGCCCTGGTATTGATGTCTGCCTTCTTTTCGGGATCCGAAACCGCGCTGACCGCCGTTTCGAGAAGCCGGATCCATACACTGGAGGCCAATGGCGATGAGCGCGCCGGTCTCGTCAGGACCCTCATCGAGCGTCGTGACCGGCTGATCGGTGCGCTGCTGATCGGTAACAACCTCGCCAATATTCTCTCCTCGTCGCTGGCGACAAGCGTATTTCTGGGGATCTTCGGCAATTCCGGTGTGGCGCTGGCGACGCTTGCCATGACCATTATCCTCGTCATCTTCGCGGAGGTTCTGCCGAAGAGCTGGGCGATCTCCACGCCGGAGCGTTTTGCGCTCAATGTTGCAATACCGACACGGCTCTTCGTCGCCGTGGTCGGTCCACTCTCTTCCTTCGTCAATGCGATCGTGCGCCAGATCCTCGGTCTTTTCGGGATCAACCTGTCGCGTGAAGTCTCGATGCTGTCAGCGCATGAGGAGCTGCGCGGCGCCGTCGACCTGCTGCATCGCGAGGGTTCTGTCGTGAAGGCCGACCGTGACCGTCTCGGCGGCGTGCTCGATCTCGGCGAACTCGAGCTTTCCGATATCATGGTCCACCGCATGGCGATGCGGGCGATCAATGCCGACGATCCGCCGGAATCCGTGGTCCGGGCGATCCTCGAAAGCCCTTATACACGCATGCCGCTGTGGCGCGGTACGATCGACAACATCATCGGCGTCGTACACGCCAAGGATCTGTTGCGGGCGCTCGCCGAGCCGAACATGGAGCCGCAGCAGCTCGATATCGTGAAAATCGCCCAGAAACCCTGGTTCGTGCCCGACAGCACCAATCTCGAAGACCAGCTCAATGCCTTCCTGCGCCGCAAGCAGCATTTCGCCGTCGTCGTCGACGAATATGGCGAGGTGCAGGGCGTCGTGACGCTCGAGGATATTCTGGAGGAGATCGTCGGCGATATCTCCGACGAGCACGATATTGATATACAGGGCGTACGACAGGAGGCCGACGGTTCCATCGTCGTCGATGGTGGCGTATCAATCCGCGATCTCAACCGCGCGCTGGACTGGAACCTGCCGGATGAGGAAGCCACGACGATTGCCGGTCTCGTCATCCATGAATCGATGACCATTCCCGAGGAGCGACAGGCCTTCACTTTCTACGGCAAGCGCTTCGTCGTCATGAAGCGGGAAAAGAACCGCATCACCAAGCTGCGCATCCGCCCCGCCGAGGAAGACGAGACGAAACCCGCTTGACCAAGATTTCCGTTACCGGCGGCATTTCCGTGCGCTGGCTCATCCTACAGGATCTGACATGTTCGACATTCTCTGGCGATCCGTCGCCATCGGCATCGGGGCAACCGTCCTCATGGATATCTGGGCGATTCTGCTCGCAAAGCTCGGCGTGACGCCGTCGCCGAACTGGGCGCCGGCCGGCCGCTGGTTCTGGCATCTCGGCAAGGGCAAGGTCTTTCACGATAATATCGCTGATGCCGCGCCCTATGCCAACGAGCTGGCGCTCGGCTGGATCGGCCACTACGCGGTTGGAATCCTCTACGGCATTCTGCTGGCGATCTTCGTCGGTCCGGTCTGGTTTGCCGCGCCGACTTTCCTGCCGGCCTGGATCCTCGGCATCGTCACCGTCGGTGCGGGCTGGTTTCTGATGCAGCCGGGTCTTGGGCTTGGCTGGGCGGCGTCGAAGACGCCGAACCCCACGAAGGTCCGTGTGCTCAATCTGCTCGCCCATACCGTCTTCGGTTTCGGGCTTTACGCGACGGCGCTCATTATCCGCTAGAGCAATTCACGCAAAAGTGCGCAGCGGTTTGTGTCCGGAATTGCGTGAAAGTAGGCTCTACCAGCGCGTCGGTTCGCCCGGCGCTGCCGGCTCGACGGCCAATGCGTGAAGCCCGGCATCCAGCTCGGGCTTCAATAGGTCGGTGATCGCCCTATGCCGTTGCAGCCGAGACATGCCGACGAATTTTGCAGAGACGATGCGAACGCGCATATGCGTCTCGCCGGTGCCCGTGATATCCGGTTGGTGGCCGGCGTGCAGATGGCTCTCGTTGATGACGGAGAGGCGTTCGGGTGCGAAGGTCGCCTTGAGCTTCTCTTCGATGCTGGTCTGGAGTGTCATCACGGGGTCTTCTGAGTTCATGAAAAAGGTTCCCACCAAGCCAGCAACATTCCCGTTTGTCAATTCTTGTTGTCAGCAGTCAGCAGCCCCATAATTAGCGCCGCTATGAGACTTGATTCCAAATACTTCGATCGCATCCGAACGCGCCGCAGGCGAGAGCAGGAGCCCGAACAGGCACCTCCAAGCTGTCAGTGGGACGGCTGCGACAAAAAAGGCACGCATCGCGCTCCTGTGGGACGCAATGCGGAAGGCCAATTCTTTTTGTTCTGTTTCGAACACGTCAAGGACTACAACAAGGGATATAATTATTTCTCCGGCCTCTCGGACGGCGAAATTGCGCGCTACCAGAAGGAGGCGATCACCGGTCATCGCCCCACCTGGACGGTCGGCGTCAACAAGGATGCCAAGAACAGCCCGCTGCATGCCGAAGTTCGCTCCGGCGCCTATTCGCGCGTGCGTGATCCGTTCGGTTTCGTGAAGGAAGGTAGCGGCAAGGGCAGCGGCCCGCGTTTCCCGCAGGCCCGCAAGCTGAAATCGCTGGAAGCCAAGGCTTTCGACACGATGGGACTTGCGGCGAACGCCACTTCGGCGGAGATCAAGAGCAAGTACAAGGAACTGGTCAAGAAGCATCACCCCGACGCGAATGGCGGCGATCGCGGCTCGGAAGAGCGTTTCCGCGCCGTCATCCAGGCCTATCAATTATTGAAGCAGAACGGTTTTTGTTAATTCCCGTCCTTGCTCTTAAGCTTCAATCGGGTATGGTCCACATCGGCTGAGGCCGCAGGCAATCGCGGCATATATATTTGCGCGTTTTCCCGACATCGCCTCTGCCGACCTTCCGGACGCGGCGTTTCTTGTCCGGGACTCTTTCAAGAATGCTCGCAAGCGGTCATTATCCCGCCGAGGTTTCGTTTCAGTCCCGGAGAAGTATCGCCGACGTTCCGACTCTTGGAGAACGCGGAAAAGATACTGCGGCGCCATGGTTGCGCAATGGCTGAGATAGTGTGGTCGGGTGGCCGTCACCCGCCTTGGAGACATGATGAGCAAGATTGACCTTGATATTTCCGAACTGCCCGACACCACCGTTTCGGTCCGGGAGGTCTTCGGCATCGATTCCGACATTCGTGTGCCCGCCTACAGCAAGGGCGACGCCTATGTTCCGGATCTCGACTCCGACTATCTCTTCGACCGCGAGACGACGCTCGCGATCCTCGCCGGCTTTGCCCATAACCGACGCGTGATGATCTCCGGCTACCACGGCACGGGCAAGTCTTCGCATATCGAGCAGGTTGCCGCGCGCCTCAACTGGCCTTGCGTGCGTATCAACCTCGATAGCCATGTCAGCCGTATCGATCTCGTCGGCAAGGACGCGATCGTCGTCAAGGACGGGCTGCAGGTCACCGAATTCAAGGACGGCATCCTGCCCTGGGCCTATCAGCACAATGTCGCGCTCGTCTTCGACGAATATGATGCCGGCCGCCCGGACGTGATGTTCGTCATCCAGCGCGTACTGGAATCCTCCGGCCGCCTGACGCTGCTCGACCAGAGCCGTGTCATCCGTCCTCACCCGGCCTTCCGCCTGTTTGCGACCGCCAACACCATCGGTCTTGGGGATACGACGGGCCTCTATCACGGCACGCAGCAGATCAACCAGGCACAGATGGACCGCTGGTCGATCGTCTCGACGCTGAACTATCTGCCGCACGACCATGAAGTAAATATCGTCGCCGCCAAGGTGAAGAGCTTCGGCAAGGACAAGGAAGGCCGCGATACGGTTTCCAAGATGGTTCGCGTTGCCGATCTCACGCGCGCTTCGTTCATGAACGGTGATCTCTCCACGGTCATGAGCCCGCGTACCGTCATCACCTGGGCCGAGAATGCCGAGATCTTCGGCGATATCGCCTTCGCCTTCCGCGTCACCTTCCTCAACAAGTGTGACGAGCTTGAGCGTCCTCTGGTGGCCGAGCACTATCAGCGCGCCTTCGGCGTGGAACTGAAGGAAAGCGCGGCCAACATCGTGCTGGGGGCTTGAGGCCAGTCGATCATGGCATCTCGTGGTGACAATTCGAAAGCAAAGCCTGGTGCGCCCGTCGATGTCGAGCCGTTGCGGCGGGCGATAACGGGCTGCGTGCGCGCAATCGCGGGCGATGACCAGGTCGAAGTGGCCTTCGCCAATGAGCGTCCCGGCATGACGGGTGAGCGCATTCGTCTGCCGGAGCTTTCCAAGCGTCCGACGGCGCATGAGTTGGCGGTGACGCGGGGCCTTGGCGATTCCATGGCACTGCGTATCGCCTGCCACGACGAGAAGGTCCATTCCAGCATGGCGCCGCAGGGTTCGGATGCCCGGGCGATCTTCGACGCTGTCGAGCAGGCGCGCGTGGAATCGATCGGTTCGCTGCGGATGGAAGGCATGGCTGCCAATCTGCGTTCCATGACCGAGGAGAAGTACGCCAAGGCGAATTTCACCGGCATCGAACGGCAGGAAGATGCGCCGATCGGCGAAGCCGTTGCGATGATGGTGCGCGAAAAGCTCACCGGCCAGAAGCCCCCGGCTTCGGCCGGAAAAGTTCTCGACCTGTGGCGTTCCTTCATCGAAGACAAGGCTGGCAGCGAGCTCAACAATCTCACCGGTGTCATCAACGACCAGCAGGCCTTCTCGAAGGTCATCCGCAATATGCTTTCGGCCATGGAAATGGCCGAGGAATATGGCGATGACGACAGCGATCCTGACGCCGATGATCAGTCCAACGAGGATGATCAGCCGACGGGCGACGAGCAGAACGAAGATGAGGTCGACGAGGATGCCGGCAGCGATGCGGCGCCTGTCGAGGACAGCGAAGTCTCCGACGAGCAGATGGAGGACGGCGAAACCGAAGGCGCCGAGATCTCCGACGACGACATGATGGAAGAAGGCGACGACGATTCCGAGACGCCGGGCGAAACCCGCCGTCCGAATACGCCATTCGCCGATTTCAATGAGAAGGTCGACTACCACGTCTATACGGAGGAATTCGACGAGATCATCACAGCCGAAGAGCTGTGCGATGCCGCCGAACTGGAGCGCCTGCGCGCTTTCCTCGACAAGCAGCTGGCGCATCTTCAAGGCGCTGTCGGCCGTCTTGCAAACCGCCTGCAGCGCAAGCTGATGGCGCAGCAGAACCGTTCCTGGGATTTCGATCTCGAGGAAGGCTATCTCGATACGGCGCGACTGCAGCGCATCATCATCGACCCGACGCAACCGCTCTCCTTCAAGATGGAGCGCGACACGCAGTTCCGCGATACGGTCGTGACATTGCTGATCGACAATTCCGGCTCCATGCGCGGCCGGCCGATCACGGTTGCCGCGACTTGCGCCGATATCCTGGCGCGCACGCTGGAGCGTTGCGGCGTCAAGGTGGAGATCCTCGGCTTCACGACGAAGGCCTGGAAAGGCGGTCAGGCACGCGAGAGCTGGCTTGCCAATGGCAAGCCGCAGACGCCCGGCCGTCTCAACGACCTGCGCCACATCATCTACAAGTCGGCCGATGCCCCGTGGCGGCGCGCGCGCACCAATCTCGGCCTGATGATGCGCGAAGGCCTGCTCAAGGAAAACATCGATGGCGAGGCGCTGATCTGGGCGCATAATCGCCTGCTGGCGCGGCGCGAGCAGCGCCGCATCCTGATGATGATTTCGGATGGTGCGCCGGTCGATGATTCCACGCTTTCGGTCAATCCGGGCAATTATCTGGAGCGGCATCTGCGCGCCGTGATCGAACAGATCGAGACGCGTTCTCCGGTCGAGCTTCTGGCAATCGGCATCGGCCATGACGTGACGCGTTACTATCGCCGCGCCGTGACGATCGTCGATGCGGACGAGCTTGCCGGCGCCATGACAGAGCAGCTTGCCGAATTGTTCGAGGACCATGCCGCACAGCCGCGCGGTGGCCGCCTGCGCCGCGCTGGCTGATACAGTCTTGGGGAAACATCCGCATGGCGTTTGAAAACCTGTCTCGCGCGGCTCTGTTCGTTCTTGGCCTTGCGACAGGTTTGTCAGTCGCTTATGCGGGCGAGCCTGCGAAGATCATCAGCCGCAAGATTTCGGATTTTCATATAGGTCGCGACGAAAGCCGCTTCGGCCCCTTGGAATTTATCGGCGGGCTGGAGATGGTGTCGAGCAATTCCCTCTTCGGCTCGCTTTCCTCCATCCGCATGCGCCCTGACGGCAACAGTTTCATCGGCGTGCTCGATACCGGGCACTGGCTGACGGGCAGCATCGAGCGTGATGCCAAGGGCAGGCTGTCCGGTCTTTCCGGTGTCGAGATCACGCCGATGCGGGATCGTGTTGGCCGGACCTATGAGGGCAAGGGGCGCATGGATGCCGAAGGCCTCGCACTGGATGGTGACCGGATTCTTGTTTCCTTCGAGCAGGACCATCGCGTCGATGTCTATCCGAACCCCGGTTTTCTCGAGTCGCGATCCCTGTCGACGGTCGGGATCCTCATTCCCCGCGACGAGATGCGGGCAAACCGCGGCATCGAAACTGTTGTCGTAGCTCCCACCTCGAGCCCGCTGAAAGGCGCGCCCGTAATCGTGGCGGAGCGTAGCCTCGACGAGGACGGTAACCGGCTTGCGGCTATTCTGGACGGGCCGCTGAAGGGGCAATTCACGGTCGAGAAGGATGGCAGCTTCGATGTGACTGACGGTGCCTTCCTGCCGGGCGGCGACCTGCTGCTGCTCGAGCGACGCTTCAACATGGCCGAAGGTATCGGCATGCGCATTCGCCGCATCAAGGGAGCAGACATAAAGCCCGGCGCCATCGTGAACGGCGAGTTGCTCGTCGAGGGCAACTTCAATTACAATATCGACAATATGGAAGGGCTCGATGCCTTCCAGGCAGCCGATGGCACGACGCATGTCATCCTGGTGTCGGACGACAATCACTCCATCCTGCAGCGCAATCTGATGCTGGAATTCCGGCTGGTCGATTGAGCAGCCTTCGAACGGCTGTCATAACTCTGCGCTATGCGGACCATCCCTTTCGATATCAGCCTTTGAGAGTTGTATGATGCGCATCCATATCACGGGAGCCTCGGGCTCCGGCACGACCACGCTTGGCCTGGCGCTGGCCGAGCTGCTCGACATCCGTCATCTCGATACGGATCATTTCTTCTGGATGCCGACCGATCCACCCTTCACGACGCAGCGCGAGGTTGGGGCGCGTATCGCGATGCTCAGGCAAGAAGCGCTGCCCGATGTCGGCTGGGTGCTTTCCGGCTCGGCGATAAAATGGGGTGCGGAATTCGAGCCACTATACGATCTGGTGGTCTTTCTGAGGATCGATCCCGTCGCGCGTATGGAGCGCATCCGCAAGCGCGAGGAGGAGCACTACGGCGAGAGGATCAGGCCCGGTGGCGACATGGCGGTGAAAAGCCGCGAATTCATGGAATGGGCAGAGAGCTACGATACGGCGGGACCGGAACGCCGAAGTCTCGTTGGGCATGAGGAGTGGCTGAAGACGCTGACGAGGCCGATTTTGCGGCTCGATTCGTCACGGCCTATCGATGAACTCATCGCGGAGGTGCTGAGCCACCCGGCGGTCATTGCAGGGCGCCTTCAGTCGTCGTGAGATCTGCAGTTGGCGTTGCCATCGGTCGGTGCGGGCTGGCTGCAGTAAGGTCTGCAGCCAGCCCGTCCAGCATTCATGATCAGAGCGTTTTCCTGGGTCGCTCGACCAGAAATGATCGCCATCCAGGCGAAAGGTGAGGAATGCGAGGATTCCGATCCGAGGGCGGATTGTGGGACGGTATTTACCGTGCTGCAGCGGACGGCACCGGGCGCAGCACGTTCATGAGTGCGCCATAGGGCAGCAGCATCACCAGGCCGACGAGCATCTTCACCGAGAAATCACCGAGCGCCCAAGAGATCCAGCGCGGGGCTTCCGTGGAGAGGATGCCGAAGATCGGCGCATTTTCCAGCGCGAAGGGTTCGTTCGGGCCGAGGAAGACGAAGAAGGCGGCGAAGGACAGCGAGAAGAACATCACCGTGTCCAGCGCCGAACCGATGAGCGAGCCGACGAGCGGTGCGCGCCACCAGGCCTGACGACGCAGGCGGTTGAAGACGGCGATATCGAGAAGCTGGCCGGCGAGATAGGCCGAGCCGGAGGCGATCGCAATACGCGGAACCGAGGTGAAGAAGGAAAGGGCGACACCAACGACAAAGCCGGCGAAAACCACCTTACGCGCAGCCTGCGGGCCGAACTGGCGGTTCGTCAGGTCGGTGATCAGGAAGGCGATCGGATAGGAAAAGGCGCCCCAGGTGAGAATGTTGGCGAGATTGATGCCGGCAACCGTGGCGTTCAGCGGAAACTGGACGAGGAAGTTGGAGGCGACGACGACGAGCGTCATCAGCGCGACATAGATAAGGGTATAGCGGGTCGTCAGCATTTTTTTATCCTGGGTGATGCCACCAGTTCGAGTGAGATTTCAGCCTGGAACAAGGCCGGGCCAACAAGCAAAAGGCTTGTCCGGATATTATCCGTGCAAGCCTTTTGAAGCTTTTGAAAGACTGAGGCCGAGCTTAGGCAGCAGCAGCAACTGCTGCTTCGGCGGTCTTCTTGACGATCTGGCGACGCAGCAGGCGAGCGCGCATCGAAAGTTCGCCTTCATTTGCCTTCAGCAGGAAGGCATCGAGGCCGCCACGATGCTCGACGGAACGAAGAGCAGCAGCCGAAACGCGAAGACGGTAACGCTGGCCGAGCGCGTCGGAGATCAGCGTTACCTGGCACAGGTTCGGGAGGAACCGGCGCTTGGTCTTGTTGTTGGCATGGCTGACATTGTTACCAGTCAGGACTGCCTTGCCGGTCAATTCGCACATGCGGGACATGGAACACCTATTTCTTGTTTTTCTCGGGCCATTGAATGACAATCCGGCAACAACCGGCTGCGCAATCCATCAGGCCATGATTGGAAAGTTGCGGTTCTATAGTCAGACCGGTCGCGCGCGTCAAGCCAAACCTTGGCCTTTCCCGCAATTCTGTCAAAAAGCTGCTGTTTTCTTCGCGATACGGCAGGAGTATAGACCGCAGTGCAAGGGCGCAAGCGGCCCGGCAAGACAAGGCTCTCACCATGGCTCATCTGGGCAGACGGATTTTAGTTTCGGCATTCGCGGCGCTTCTGGCCTTGCCGGCCGGTGCGAGCGAAGTACAACACCGCACGGAGTACAAGGTAGCCCTTGCTGGCCTGACGATCGCGCGGGCTGCCTTTCTCACCAAGATCGAAGACGATCACAGTTACAAAATCGACGGTGACATCAAATCGGCCGGACTTGCCGATCTCGTGACCGACATCCTGGCAAAGACCAGCGTTACCGGGGTGGTACGCGACGACCGGCTGCAGGCGGCAAAATATGTCCTCTATTACAAGACCGGCAAAAAGGTCCGCACCTATGAGGTCAGCTACCGCAACGGCAATATTGTTTCGGCCACCACGACACCGGAGCCGCGCCGGCCGAAGGAATGGATTCCGGTAACACAGGGCGACATGCGCTCTGTGCTTGACCCCATTTCGGGACTCATCTTCACCGGCGATACCGATGTCTGCTCGCAGAAGCTGCCGATCTTCGATGGCGAGACGCGCATGGACCTCGTGCTTTCACCGAAAGGCGACGAGGATTTCTCGACCGATGGGTTCAAAGGCAAGGCGACTGTCTGCGGCGTGCGCTTCATTCCGCGCTCCGGCTACAAGAAGGGCCGCAAGGATCTAGTCTACCTCAGCAAGAGTAACCGCATGGAAATCTGGTTTGCCAAGGCGGCGGCGGCAAATGTATATGCTCCGGTCTATGTCCGCATTCCCACGGAATACGGGACGGTGACGATCACGGCTGTGAAGTACAGCAGCGTGAACAGCTGACGGAGCCTTCGTAAGTCTCCGCGAGGGGGACAGGTGAAGCTTCGGGCAACGTTGATCGGTTTTACGGCCATTCTGATGTGGTCGTTCCTGGCGCTCTTTACGGCTGCCTCCGGCAAGATGCCGCCGTTCCAGCTTTCGGCCATCTGCTTTGCCATCGGTAGCATTCCCGGCATTCTCGTACTCATTCTCAACCCGTCGCGGATCGCGCTTCTGAAGCAGCCGGCAAAGGTCTGGATTACGGGCATTGCCGGCCTGTTCGGCTACCATTTCCTCTATTTCACGGCGCTGAGAAACGCGCCCGCCGTCGAGGCGGGATTGATTGCCTATCTCTGGCCGTTGCTGATCGTCGTCGGTTCGGCACTGCTGCCGGGCGAGAGGCTGCGCTGGTACCACGTTGTCGGCGCTCTGGCCGGTCTGTGTGGCACCTTCATGATCGTCGGGCGCAACGGCATCGATTTCGACGGTGCTTATGCCGTCGGTTATGGGGCGGCCTTCCTCTGTGCCTTCACATGGTCGGGCTATTCGCTGCTGACGCGGCGTTTTGATGCCGTCTCCACCGATGTCGTTACTGGCTTCTGCCTTGCGACATCGGTGCTTTCGCTGCTCTGCCATCTGGGGCTTGAGACCACGGTCTGGCCGGAGACGAGCTTCGAATGGCTTGCCGTGCTCGGCCTCGGTCTCTTTCCGGTGGGAGCTGCCTTCTATGCCTGGGATCATGGGGTCAAGAACGGCGACATCCAGATCCTTGGTGCTGCAAGTTACGCAGCGCCGCTGCTGTCGACACTCATCCTGACTGTTTTCGGTATTGCCGAGCCGAGCTGGCGCATCGCGCTTGCCTGTCTGCTGATCACGGGCGGTGCAGTGCTTGCGGCACAAGAGATGTTCCGCCGCAAGCCACAGATGCAGCCGGTCGCGGCGGAGCAGGCCTAGAGCCTTTCTTGGTTAGAATAATTCAATTTGACCAGGAAAAGCTCTAGATAATACCGGGCTTCCAGTCCGGCGGCGCCATCTCGAATTTGGAAAATTCAAAGCCGGGCGCCACCGTGCAGCCGACCAGCGTATAGTCGCCCAGGGTTTCGGCCGATTGCCACCAATTGGCAGGGATGATGGCCTGCGGCCGCTCACCGCCGGCGATATCCGTGCCGAGCTTCAGCGTCTCGCTGTGGCGGCCATCTCCCGAGCGGTGCAGTGCGAGCGGCGCGCCGGCATAGTAATGCCAGACCTCTGCCGCATCATGGACACGGTGCCAGTGCGAGCGCTCTCCCCTTGCGAGCAGATAATAGATCGCCGTCGAATGGCCGCGTTCGCCGCCATTGATGTCGCGGAAGGTCTGTGCATACCAGCCGCCTTCGGGGTGCGGCTGCATGCTAAGCTCGCGGATGATCTCCTCGGTGGTGAGTTCTCTCCCGGCCATGTCCTAGAAATTGTCCTTGCGCTTGCGGATTTCGGCGAAGACCTCTTCATTGGTCTTGCCTTCCATCAGCAGATTGCGGCGGACGGCGGGATCGGCCGCGCGTAGGAAGGGGTTGGTTTCCTTTTCGAGCGCCAGCGTCGTCGGAATGGTGAACTTGCCTTCGGCCCGCAGTGACTCGATCTCCGCCGCGCGGCTCTTCAGGCGCTCATTGCCGGGATCGATCGTAACCGCAAAACGGGCGTTGGAGAGCGTATATTCGTGGCCGAAATAGACGGCGGTCTCATCCGGAAGAACAGCAAGCTTCTGCAGCGAATGCCACATGTCGGCGGCGGGGCGTTCAAACAGGCGGCCGCAGCCGAGCGCAAAGAGCGTATCAGCAGCAAAGAGCAGCTTGTCGTCAGCGAAGTGATAGCAGATGTGGCCCGCAGTATGGCCGGGCGTTTCGATGACGTTGACCGTATGATCGCCGAAGACGAAGCTGTCGCCGTCGCCCACCGTCTTGTCGAGGCCAGGAATCGCCACCGCCTCGTTGACCGGGCCGATAATCTCCAGGCCGTACTGTTCCTTTAGCGGCAGGTTGCCTTCCACGTGGTCGATATGGTGATGGGTCGTGAAAATATGGGTGATGGTCCAGCCACGGCGGACAGCAGCAGCTTCCACGGCTGCCGCATCAGGCGCATCGATTGAGGCGGTCTGCCCGGTTTCCGGGTCATGGACGAGAACACCGAAATTGTCGCTGCGGCAGAGAAAAACTTCTAATTCCAAAGGTTTCATCGCTCAAATAGTCCCTTATCCCTCGTACTGACCGGGAATGTAGAGGTTCCGGCCTTGAAGTCCAACCGGTCACTGATAACATTTGTCTTAATGCACGCCGATATCGTCGACCTTCGCCAATTCTATCATTCCGAGCTTGGGCACATGGCCGAGCAGTCGATTGCCATGGCGCTGTCGTCGCTCTGGGTGCGCCTGCCGCAGGAGCGACTTGTGGGCATTGGTTATTCCGTGCCCTTCCTTGACCGGTTCCAGGCTGATACGGAACGCACCTTTGCTTTCATGCCCGCTGGACAGGGGGCTGTGAACTGGCCTGTCGGTTCGCTTTCTTCCACCGCATTGATCTTCGACGAGGAATTGCCGCTGCCGGATTCTTCGATCGACCGGGTGCTGATGGTGCATTCTCTGGAATTTGCCGAGAGCCCACGCGAGACGTTGAAGGAGCTCTGGCGGGTGCTGGCGCCGGGCGGACGCCTCGTTATCGTCGTACCGAACCGCCGTGGTGTCTGGGCGCGCATGGAGCATACACCTTTTGGTTCGGGCCGGCCCTATTCGCGCGGCCAGCTGACCCATCTGCTGCGCGAGACCAACTTCACGCCGGGCGCGACGGCCGAGGCGCTGTTCTTCCCGCCGTCGAAACTGCGTGCGGTGCTGCGTCTGCGTCGCGGCTTCGAGCGGATCGGCCGCACGCTCTGGCCGGCTTTTTCGGGTGTCATTATCGTCGAGGCGCAGAAGCGGCTTTACCAGGGCCTTCCTGTTGCCGCGCGTGCTTCACGCCGCGTTTTTGTACCGGTCCTTGCGCCGCATGGTGTGCCGACCACACGCAGCCGCTAAGCGCTGCAGCACTCGACAAAATCGCCATTCCGCTTTAATTGCACTCAAGTCTTTCGCCGGCTTTCCGGCAATTTCCAAGGTCGATCCATGAGTGTTGAGATGAGCAAGCCCGTTCCGCGTCCCGGTATTCTGGATATTGCAGCCTATGTGCCGGGCAAGGAGCATGCACCGGGTGTGGCCCGCGTCTACAAGCTCTCCTCCAACGAGACGCCGCTCGGCGCGAGCCCCAAGGCGATCGAAGCATTCAAGGCGGCCGCAGGCAATCTCGAGCGATACCCGGACGGTCAAGCGCGCGAGCTGCGCGAGGCGATCGCTTCAGTGCACGGCCTCAACCCGGCAAACATCCTGTGCGGCAACGGTTCCGACGAACTGCTAGGCCTTCTCTGCCATGTCTATCTCGGCCCCGGCGACGAAGGCATCATCACCGAGCACGGCTTCCTCGTTTACAAGATCCAGATCATGGGCGCGGGTGCGACGCCTGTCGTGGTCAAGGAAAAGAACCACACGGTCGATGTCGATGCGATCCTTGCTGCGGTGACAGACAAGACGAAGATCGTCTTCATCGCCAATCCCGGCAATCCGACCGGCACCTATATTCCCGTGAGCGAGATTCGCCGCCTGCAGGCCGGCCTGCCGAAGCACGTCATCCTCGTGCTCGATGCTGCCTACGCGGAATATGTTCGCCGCAACGACTATGAAGCCGGTATCGAGGTGGTCTCGTCTAACGCCAATGTCGTCATGACCCGGACCTTCTCGAAGGTCTATGGCCTTGCAGCGTTGCGTGTCGGCTGGATGTATGCGCCGGTCGACATCATCGACGCCCTGAACCGCGTGCGTGGGCCATTCAACATGAATGCTCCGGCAATTGCCGCGGGCGCTGCCGCGATCCGCGACCAGTCCTTCATTCAGGATGTTGTGTCTTTCAACCAGATGTGGATCGAGAAGCTGACGAGCGCATTCGAGGCCATCGGCCTGGAGGTCACGCCATCGGTCACCAACTTCGTTCTCATCCATTTCCCCGATGTCGACGGCAAGCGGGCGGCGGATGCCGATGAGTTCCTGACGAGCCGCGGCTATATCCTGCGCGCGGTGCGCGGCTACGGCTTTCCCAACTCGCTGCGTATGAGCGTCGGTCCGGAAGAAGCCAACCACGGCGTCATCGAGGCGCTTGGCGAATTCATGGGACACAAGGCATGACAGCGCAGTTCAATCGCATCACCCTGATCGGTATCGGCCTGATTGGCTCTTCGCTTGCCCATGACATCAAGCGTCTGGGCCTTGCCAATGAAGTCGTCGTCGCCACACGCAGTGCCGAGACGCTGAAGCGTGCCGAGGAGCTGGAGCTCGGCGACCGCTATACGACTTCCTCGGCAGAGGCGGTAAAGGATGCCGATCTCGTTATCGTGTCGGTGCCGGTCGGCGCCTCCGAAAGTGTCGCGAAAGAGATCGCCAGCAGCCTGAAACCCGGCGCGATCGTTACCGATGTAGGTTCCACCAAAGCGTCCGTGATCGCGCAGATGCAGCCGCACATGCCTGATCATGTGCATTTCATTGCCGGCCATCCGATCGCGGGCACGGAAAAGTCCGGCCCGGATGCAGGCTTCCCCGGCCTGTTTCAGGGACGCTGGTGCATCTTGACGCCGCTCGAAGGAACTGACCCGACAGCGCTGAAGACGTTGCGCAGCTTCTGGGAAGCGCTCGGCTCCCGAGTCGACGAGATGGACGCCCAGCATCACGACAAGGTGCTTGCGATCGTCTCCCATCTGCCGCATCTCATAGCCTACAATATTGTGGGAACGGCTGACGATCTCGAGACGGTAACGGAATCGGAAGTTATCAAATATTCCGCCTCCGGCTTCCGCGATTTCACCCGTCTTGCCGCATCAGATCCGACGATGTGGCGCGACGTCTGCCTGCACAATCGTGACGCGATCCTGGAAATGCTGGCGCGTTTCTCGGAAGATCTCGCCTATCTGCAGCGGGCGATCCGCTGGGGCGAGGGTGACAAGATTTTCGAACTCTTCACCCGCACCCGTGCCATCCGACGCTCGATCGTCCAGGCAGGCCAGGATGTGGATGCGCCGGACTTCGGCCGCCCACATCCGCTGGAAAAGAAATAGTCTCATGGTGGAGATCGCGAAGCCGGGCCAGTCGGACAAGGAATGGCTGCTTCGCGAAGATCATCATGTCGGCGAGGCCTGGATTTCGCGCTGTATCGATCTCGGCGAATATCTGATCGCCCGCGAGCACGGCGAGATTGTCGGCTTCCTGCGCTTCTCCCGCTTCTGGGGCAGGATTCCCTACATGGAAATGATCCGGGTGCTGGATGGCCATCGCCGGTCCGGCGTCGGCACGGCGCTATTTCTCGCCTGGGAAAAGGAAATGCGCGAGAGCGGCGCGCGTCTTTTGATGACATCAAGCGAGTGCGATGAAAGCCGTCCGCAGGACTGGCATCGCCGCAACGGCTTTTCCGAAACCGGGTCGATCGAACTGCCCGGCATCCAGACGGTGCCGGAAGTCTTCTTCCTTAAAAAACTCGATTAAACCGGCGGGATCTTGCCGAGCGGGATGAAGCCGCTCACTGTCGCATTGCCGTGATCGACGACCAGATCGACGGAAACCTTATCGCCGCCGCCGGCAAGCGCCTTCAACAGCTTGGTTGCGGTATCGACCGTCGAGGCGATATCGGGGAAGGCCTCCTTGATGCTCTTGCCCCAGGGGCCGAGTTGCTCGATCTCCAGCTTGAACTTGCCCGAGAGGAAGCCCTGTTCGTCGAAGGCGAAGGGGCCGGAAATGGTCATTACCTTGCCATCGCCGATATCGGCGACGATGCGGCGAAGCTCGCCCTGAGAGCCGTGGATGCCTTGTTCGTCGGTGCCGTCGATCATTCCGGCCTTGCCAATCAGCGTCAGGTCGGCGCTGGCGGAGAATTTCGGGAAGACCTGCGGCCAGTCCTTGACGATCGCATTGGCGTTTTCGACCGAGATTGCGCCGTCAAGATCCGCTCCGTTCTGCCGCAGGTGGATCTCGGTGCGCGCGGCATCGAAATTGACAGTCTGCCCGGTAAAGGAGGAGATGGCCACGGCCTTCAACCCGTCAATGACGGTCGAGGTGCGGTCGATGCCCTGCACCTTGGTGACGAGGCTCGATTGCAGATTGTCCCATTGGGCATTGATGGTCAGGCCCTGCGCGGTGCGGACCTCGGCGGGGGAGTCGAGTTCCCAGACGATATGGCCGGGGGCATAGACCTGGGCGGCGGAGCGAAGCGCGCCGAAGGTGGCGGATATGCCGTTCACATTATCGTCCACATCCACCTTGGAGCAGAAAAGTCCGATGCGGAAAGGAAAGCCGCGGAATTCAATATCGGAGCACTCGCCGCTCACGCCCACTTCGGCACGAGGAGCGATTGCGGTCAGAACGGTCTGTTTCAACGCAGAGGCCGCATAGAACCAGCCGCCTGTATAGAGAGCGATCACCAGAAGGATAGCGCCGCCCAGCAACCAGAATTTCCTGCCGTTGCTGTATTGGCCGCTGCCGGATTGGCTTGACGCTGCCATGATGTTCTCCAATGGTGAAAACGAAATCTGATTTTGATCTGGCGTGCGATATGGACGAATTTTGGGTATTTGGCTACGGCTCGTTGATGTGGAATCCGGGCTTCGAATTCGTTGAGCGGTCGCAGGCATTGGTTTATGGCTACCGGCGCTCGCTCTGCGTCCGTTCTTTCGTGCATCGCGGCAGCCGCGAAAATCCCGGCCTTGTTCTCGGCCTCGACAGAGGCGGCGCCTGCCGCGGCATGGCTTTTCGCGTAGCGACAGAGAAATGGCATGAGGTGGTCGATTATCTACGCGCCCGCGAACTCGTCACAAACGTCTATCTGGAACGGCACCTGCCGCTGCAGCTTCCGGATGGTCGCAGTGCGCGGGCGGTCGCCTATGTGGTCGATCGCGCCCATGAGCAATATGCCGGCGCGCTGGATGCGTTTGCCGCCGCACGGATCGTTAATGTCTCTGTCGGCCAGTCGGGCCCGAACGATGCCTATGTCTTCAATACGCTCGCGCATTTGAAGGAGATGGGCATTCGCGACCAGTGGCTGGAACAGGTGGTCGAGGAAGTCACGCGGCTGCGTGCGGCGGCTTAGATCCTTTCCCGGAAAGGATCTATCTCTTTGTTTTCATGCAATTCCGACGCAAACCGCTGCATTGCTTCAAGCCGTCGCGGCCCTTGCCTTGCGCAACTCGGCCAGCCGTTCTACCGCCGTCGGCGGCAGCGGCACATGCGGATTGTGTTCGACCGTGTCGATCAGAAGCTGATCGCTGGCGCTTTCCGTCACGTCGATCAGATGGGCGAAGAAGGCGTCGGGATCCATGCCAGGCATGATCGGCGGCAGGATCTGTACCTTGAAATGACCGGGATAACGCATGGTGCTTCGGCGCGGCCAGAACAGGCCGGGATGCATGACGATGGGTACGACCGGGAGCTTCAGATCGCGATACATGCGGGCGATGCCATATTTGTACATTGGCTCGGCACCCGGTGGGCGTCGCGTGCCCTCGGGGTAGATGATGAGCTGGCGGCCGGTGGCGAGCTCTTCCTTGGTGCGCTTCAGCACCTCCACCATCACCTTGCCGCGCGCGCCACGATCGACCGGGATCATGCGCTGCCTCTTCGCATACCAGCCGAACAGCGGGATCCACATCAGCTCGCGCTTGAGGATATAGACCGGGTCCTTGAGGTTGGGCAGCAGCGCATAAGTGTCCCAGAAGGACTGATGCTTCGGCGCAATGATGTAGCTGCCGTCAGGCAGGTTCTCCAAGCCCTCGATCTCGAAGGTGGTGCCGACGATCACCCGCATCAGCCAGTGGTTCGAGCGCGCCCAGTTCTTGGGGACGTTGTAGGCGAGCTTGCGCGGCGCGATGAAGTAGAAGGGGGAGAGCACGATCATCCTGATGATGAGGTTGGCATAGAAGATCGTGTTGAACAGAACGGAACGCAGGGCGATCATGAAACTTTCCCGAGGCACGGTCACGCCGACCGGCCTACACGATATTGCCTGTCAGAAAAAGCGTCTGATTGCCGAAGTGCGTAAAAGCCTCAGTTCTGATCGGCCAGGCTGGCGGAACGCAGGCCGGTATGGCGCAGGCCGACGATGTTGCGCCCGCCTGCCAGCAGCACCTTGGCATACTCGGCCAGCATGACGCGCATGGCGTTCGGATCGGTGAACCAATCGCGTGTCTTCAGATCAGAATTGACGACGGGATAGGGAATGAACTCGATGTCAGGATCGACATAGGAGAGTTCGGCGAGGCTGCGCGGCATATGGTAGTTGTTGGTGACGACGAGGATGCTCTTATAGCCCTTTGCATGAATCCAGTTCGAGGCTTCCTCGGCGTTGCCGATCGTATCGAGCGCGTCATAGCCGATGTCGACACAGCAGGAAAAGAGATCGGCGGACCCTTGAGTCATCCTGCGGATCTGCGTCGGCGTGGTGGAGGGATGCGCACCAGAGATCAGCAGCCGCTTGCCGGCGCCTTTCTGCAGGAGTTCGACGGCCTGATCGATACGCTGGTAGCCGCCGGTCAGTACGATGATTGCGTCCGCCCGCGGCTCGGCAGGAGGCTTCAGGGTCGTGACCGAATCTGCAAAGCGTAAAAAACCGCCGAAGATCAGCGCGGCGATCAACACGCAGGAAAAGCCCATCCAGCGTAAGACGCGACGGATTGGGCCGCGTCGCGGCAAGACGTTCTCGGGGCGTTCATGCTCCGGGTCTGGGCGAATCGGATTGCGTGTCGTATGGCCCATCGTCATGAGTCGTGATTATACGCTGATTGCGGCGCGGAACAGACGCTTTCATGGCAAAACGGCATGGCTGCGATCAATTCACGATGCCGTCAGCACGCGTCGGATCGGAACGTAATATATCGATTTCATAGATCGTGCGCATGACGGTGAGCCGCGCCGTCAGCGTCGTCAGCAGTGCGATCACGATCATCGTCGCGAAGATGCCGAGATAGCCGAGGGCGCCGACCGAAAATGTGCCGAAGAGGGCCGTTGCCTGATCGGTCTCGGGCGTGGCGATCGTCTTGCTCTGCAAGAAGCCGGCGGCGGCGAAAAAGAGGGCGGCCAGTGCGCTGCCGATCGCCGAACCCTTGAGGCTGATTTTCAGGAAATGCTTCTGGAATTCCGTTGCGACGAACGAGCTCTCGGCGCCGACAAAATGCAACACTTCGACGATGTGGCGGTTGCCCGAGAGCACGCCACGCGTCGCAAAGACCACTGTCAGTACCATGGCGGCGAAAACGAGCAGCAGGATGCCGGTGCCGATCATGACCGTCGTACGGGCCATCGCAACCAGCCGGTCGACCCAGGTACGGTGGTCATCGAGGAAGGCCTGCGGAATGCTTTCCTTCAGAAGGTCCCGCATTGCCGCAAAGTCGGGTGGATGGCTCTCGTCAATGGTGACGATGACGAGGCGCGGCACGGGAAGTTCCTTGATGTCCAGGCCGCTGCCGAGCCAGGGCTCCAGAAGGCGTGCGGTGGCGGCTTCGTCGACGATCTGACCACTCTTCGTGCCGACGAAGGTCAGCGCGATATCGCGGGCCTGGACGAGGGCCTTTTCCATGTCCAGATTGTCGTCCGGCTTGATCTGAATGGTGACTTCGCGGGAAATCTGGCTTTCCCAGCTCGCTGCCGTCGAGCGAACCATGCTGACGCCGCCGAGCGTTAGGCAGGCGAGGAAAGCCATGATGGCAATGACAACCATCAGCGCATTGCCCTGAATGTTTGATGGCGGCAGGATCGGTGCCGTGGGGCGCACGCGCATCTCCGGCCGCTTGGGCTGTTGGGCGGTGGCAGCGGCGGGCGCCTTTGCGCGGGTCCTGGTGGGCGTTTTAGTCATAAATATCGAGATGCCCTTCCGAGAGGATCATGCGGCGGGCTTCCACCTGGTCCATCAGCGAGAGATCGTGGGTGGCGATCACGACTGCGGTGCCCAGACGGTTGAGTTCCATGAAGAGGTTCAGAAGGCGTTTGGCCATCGGCGGATCGACATTGCCGGTAGGCTCGTCGGCGAGCAGCACTTCCGGCCGGTCCATCAGCGCGCGGGCGATTGCAGCACGCTGTTTCTCGCCGCCTGAGAGCACCGGCGGCAGCACGTTGATGCGTTCGCCGAGCCCGACCCATTTCAAAAGTTCCAGCACATCGGTCTTGTAGGTGCTTTCATCTTTGCCGCGCACGCGAAGCGGCAGGGCCACATTCTCATAGGTCGTCAGATGGTCGAGGAGACGAAAATCCTGAAAGACGATGCCGACGCGGCGGCGCAGCAGCGGCAGCTCAGGACGAGGGATCTCGGATATGTCGCGCCCGAACATGCGGATCAGGCCGCGGGTCGGCTGCAGCGACATGAAGAGCAGGCGCAGCAGCGTGGTCTTTCCGGCGCCGGACGGACCAGTCAGAAACTGGAAGGACTTTTTCGGGATGTCGAAAGTCAGGTCCCGGAGAATTTCCGGGCCCATACCATATCGCAAACCGACATTCTCGAAATGGATCAACGGGGTAGCTCAGTCTTTCGTGGTTTCACCGCATGACTTGTTAACCAACACCGTTAACAGCGGGTAAATTTTGCCGGAAAGACGCCCGTTTGATGGCGATCTTTGCGAAGCATTAACCATTGAAATTTACGACTGGGCTGGATTCGTTTCAATGCCAAGATTGTCTTGGGCAGCGAAACCATGTGGACATCCGAGAGGTCGCCACCATGGAAGCATCCTCCTTCAGACGACCGGCCGCCGGCCGGGCCTATGATTTTCTGCCGCCGGAGCGGGTTATCCGCCAACCCCGGCGCATGGCGCGCAGGGATGACGTAGCCGATGCCGAATTCGTGGTCGTCGGCAAGGCGCGGCCGCAAGGTGCATCTGCCAGTGCCCGCGACGCGACCCAAAACGACAGTCGTCGTCGTAGCGTTCCGCCCAAGACGCAGCCTCCGGTCTTGCTTGCCACCGCTGCCGCGGTCTTGCGTGGCATGGAGGTCTGGCTGCAACAGGCGTCGCTTCGGGGCTTTGCGGCACTGGTGATCTCGCTCTTCGTGCTGGTCTTCGGACTTGCCGGCGGATTTTCCGGTCTTTCGCAGAGTGGAGCGTCGCCAGCTACCACGCTCCATTTTTCGCATGTGACGATTACCCCGCGGGACGCCAATGGCATGCGCATCCTGCTGATCAACGGCATCATCGAGAATGAAAGCGGCGTGACACAACAGGTCAAGCCGATCCGCGCCGATCTCGTCGCCGACGAGCGATTGACCGCCAGCATCGTCATCGCGCCGCCAACGGATGCCATTTATGCCGGCCAGAGCCGCGGCTTTTCAGCCCGCGTGCAGCATGCCGGCGGCAAGGTGCCGGAGGTCCGGCTTTCGTTCATGCCGTGAGCGCCGACGCGTTTTTGGGTTGGTCGATGGGAAAAACCTGTCTCTCCGGGGTGTTTCGCCGGAATTAATGTGCTAACGGCTTACCCTTCATTTTACGGAGCAAGCCTTTATGCCTGTCGTGCGCGGAAAAAACATCGAGCCGCTCTTCACTGCCGAGCAGATCGCCGAGCGCAATCATTCCATGGCGCAGGATATCGCCGCCGGTCCGACGAAGGACCTGCTGGTCATCGCCGTGCTCAAGGGCTCCTTTATTTTTGCGGCCGACCTGCTGCGCGCTCTGCATGATACCGGCCTTGCTCCCGAGGTCGAATTCATCACGCTCTCGAGCTATGGCGCGGGCACGGTTTCGCAGGGCGTGCGCATCGTCAAGGATATCGACAGCGACGTGAAGGACCGTGATGTCCTGCTGATCGACGATATTCTCGAATCCGGCCGTACGCTGCGGTTTGCCAAAGAATTGCTCTATGAGCGGGGCGCGCGCAACGTGACGATCGCCGTGCTGCTCGACAAGCGGGTCAAGCGCAAGGAAGAGCTGGAAGCGGACTATGTCGGCTTCGAATGCCCCGACTATTTCGTCGTCGGCTACGGCATGGACGTCGCCTATGCTTTCCGCGAGCTGCCCTTCGTCGGCGTGGTTACCGGTGACGCGTAAAGCGTCCTGCTTCAAGACGGCTTGTTAACCATTCCGTCGATCCGCCTGGCGTGTTTACCGATCGCTAGGGAACGGCGTGCGATCTCCGTCGCGGGGCATGACGACGGAGCAATGCACAGATGGCAAAAATTCTGATCACGGAAGACGAGGATTCCCTTCGTACTTTCGTAGCCCGGGCACTACGCCTTGACGGTCATGAGACCGATGAAGCCGCCGATGGGGCGGAAGGGCTGGAAAAGCTGAAGGGCGGCAGCTACGACCTGCTGCTTTCAGATATCCGTATGCCGGTCATGGACGGCATCGAACTGGCGCATCAGGCCAAGGACGCCTTTCCGGCGCTGAAAATCCTGCTGATGACGGGCTATGCCGAACAGCGCGAACGGGCCGACGACCTCGCCGAAAAGATCATCGATGTCGTGCCGAAGCCGTTCGCCTTGCCAGACATCCGCAAGGCCGTGGCACGGGCTCTAGTGGCCTGACGTTTATGGCCCGGGCGTGCCTCCAAGGCACGCCAAAAGCCTCATCCTCCCAGCATCACTGAATATCCAGCAGCCGTTCGAGATATTGTCGCTCGATCGCCTGGGTCGGATTGTTGCCGAGCTTTTCGCGGATAGCGTCCAGAATCTCTCGGGCGCGCTGAACGTCGATCTCGTCGGGTATCTTCACATCGTTGTTCATGTCCGGCCCGAGGTCGGTCTGGCGCGGGCGGCCGAGCGGATCGCGGCCGTTCTGGTTGCCCTGGCCGAGCTGGCCGTTCGGGCCCTGCTGTCCTTGTTGACCCTGCTGGGCCTGCATCATCTGGCTCATCATGTCACGTGCGCCCTGTCGCAAGGCTTCGAGAGCCCGGCCCTGGCCTTCCACGGCACTGCTGCCGTTGCCCTGGCCGAGATCACGGCCGGCACCTTCCATCTCGCGCTGTGCCTGACCGAAGCCTTCGCCCGGCTTCATACCCATATCGCCAAGGCTCTTCTGCAGTTCCTGCAACTGCTTGCCGAGTGCATCCTGCTGGCCACGGAGCTGCTTTAACGCTTCGCGCAGTTGCTCGGCCGTCATCTGGTCGCCGGGCTGTTGGCCTTGCTGCTCCTGCTGGCCCTGCTGTTGTTGCTGCTGGCCTTCCTCGCCCGGCATCATGTCGTCCATGTTGGGATCGCCGCGCTGCATGCGGTCGCGAAGCTGCCGGTCGAGGCGGAAAGTCTCGTCCATCAGCTTCTGCTGGTCGCGCAGGATCTGGCCGAGCTTGTTCATCTGCTGCGTCAGCTGGCTGTTTTCCTGCTGCTGGCCGCGCTGCGGACGGGCCGTCTGCAGGTTGTTCATCAGCCGCTGCAGGTCGGAGAGCATCTGCTGGGCGGCATCGCGATTGCCGGAGCGTGCCAGGTTTTCGATCTGGTCCATCATGCGCTGCAGATCCTGCTGGCGCAGGAAATTCTGGGCATTCTGGTTCGGCTGCATCGGCATGTTCTGCAGGCGCTGGGCGAGCTCGTTCATATAATCCTGCATCGCCTTGCGCAGCTCATCCATCAGTTTCTTGATTTCGGCATCAGGAGCATTGCGGTTCAGCGCATCGGCAAGGTTCTGCTGGGCGTCGCGCAGTCGCCGTTCGGCCAGCGAAAGATCACCTTCCTCGATGCCGAGGGCGATGTCCCAGAGATATTGGGCTGTATCCTTGAGCTGTTCATCACCCTTGGCGAGCTTCATGCGGGTCAGCGCGGACTCGATCAGCAGGTAATGGGTGGTGTTCGGGATCGTCTCCTCGGGCCGGATCGTCAGGGCTTCGTTGAGCGCGATCGCCTCGGGCATCTTGCGGGTATCGAGAGCGAAGGTCTGGCGCTCTTCGGCGACAGCCGCAGCCAGTGGCTCGCTGAACGGACGCGACGGCATGATCATCTCATAGGGCGGGCTGCGGCCCGTCTGTCCGGCGGCATCCTTGGCGACGAGGGTGATGCGCACGCGTTTGCCGGCCAGGGGATGTTCGGTCAGGTTCTTGCTCGTCAGTCCCTTGCCGTCACGCGCGTTGCGGCGGGGAATGTCCAGCCGGAATTCCGGCAGCGGGTAGAGCGGTGTTGCGGCCGGATCGGATTCGACCGGCACGATCTCGGCATGAGCCTCCTGCACGCCGTAATCGTCCTTCACCGTAAAGCCGATTTCCAGCGCGCCGTTGACGGCGCGGCGCGGCATGCCGTCGAAGGCGATTTCCGGCGCCTTGTCGGGCAGCACGTCGAAATTCCAGGTGCGGCCGTTTGCCTGCAGTGCGCCATTCTCCTCGAGCTTCATGATGTGCGTCTGCGCCATCAACTGAGGTGCGACTGGAGCGCCCGAAACCTGTTGGGCATCGGCATTTGTGGCTGGCTGCTGCGGCCGGGTGTCTTCCTGAACAGCGATTTCCTGGCTTTCGCCATTGGCCTTCCTGAACAGCACCTTCTCGGCCGATTGGCCGCCGCTGACGCGCACCGTCAGGCTGGAAAACTGCGGAACACCGATCGGCGCCTGTTCACTGCCATCGGCCGTCAGATAGATCGGCGCGCGGCCGGTATAGGAGGGCGGGGTCACCCATGCGTCAACACGCACGGCTGGATTGCTCGTAACCTGTGCAGGTGCAGGCTGAAATGCATCGGCGACGGAACCGCCGTTGATGGACAGCGAATAACCGAAGGCCGTGACAACAAGCAGCGCCGGAATGGCACGCAATGCGAAGCGGTCGTGCCGGGCGATATCGGGCCGTGGCAGGCCGGCGTCCAATGTCGCGATCTTCCGCGCCATGCGCGTCTGGTGTTCGCGCCACAGGGCGCGCGAGAAGGGCGTATCGAAGGCGGGCTCATCCCCCTGCACCATGACTGGCTGGTGCGGCAGGCCGTTACGCTCTTCCAGCATGCGGTCGGCATCGACAACCTGTGGCCAGCGAAGATTACGGAACGGCAGCAGGGAAACAAGGAAGCCGGCGGCAAAGGCGATCAGCAGGAGGATGCGCAGCCAGTCCGGTACAAAGCGGAAGAAGCCGAACCAGGAGACCGAGAGATAAATCGCGATGACGGAAAGGGCGGGCACCAGCAACGGAAGGACCTGCTCGGCAAAAAGCACGATCCGGGCCAGGAAACGCTTTGCCGCCACCAGTCGCGCAAGAGAGGGTTGAAGCGCGAATGCGCCTTTCTTCTGCCTTGCGGGGCTTGTCATCAATCCGGTCTCCGCGATCTGGTGTTCAGGGAACAGAGGGCGCTTCCGGCGATTGCTGGGCAATACGCTCACGAAAGAAAAGGATAACACTCTTTGTGGCGAAGGCGAGGGCGAGCACCCGTCAATACCGGTTTTTCGCGTGTGGTCGCCAAAAAGTGATTGCGACTTTTAGTCCAGCCAAGCCGGAACGGAATCGAGACCGATCAACTCCGAATAAGTGCGGCGAGGACGAACCACATGGAATTCGTCACCCTTGACCAGTACTTCAGGCACCAAAAGGCGGCTATTATAGGTGCCAGCCTGGACCGCGCCATAGGCGCCGGCCGTGCTGACGGCCAGGAGGTCGCCCGGCTTCGGGGTCGCCATTTCCCGGTCCAGAGCGAGGTAATCGCCGGTCTCACAGACGGGGCCGACGACATCGGCGCGGATGCGCGGCGCGTTGGCGGCCGAAATCACCACGGGGCGGATCTCATGATAGGCCTCATAGAGTGTCGGGCGGATGAGGTCGTTCATCGCGCCGTCGACGATCACAAAGGTCTTCTCGCCGCCATCCTTCACGTAGATGACTTCGGTCACGAGGATACCGGCATTGCCGACGATCAGGCGGCCTGGCTCGGTAATGATCTTGCAGTTCAGCGCGCGAAGCTGGTTCTTGACGATCGCGGCATAGGCGTCCGGCAGTGGCGGCGGGTTGTTGTCGTCCTTGTAGGGAATGCCGAGGCCGCCGCCGATATCGACGTGGTGGATGTTATGGCCGTCGGCGCGCAACGTGTTGACCAGATCGTGCAGCAGCTTGAAGGCATCGTCGAAGGGCTGCAGATCGGTGATCTGGCTGCCGATATGCATGTCGATGCCGGTTACTTCGATGCCGGGCAGGCTGGCGGCGCGGGCATAGATGGCGCGGGCGCGCTCCCAGGGGATGCCGAACTTGTTTTCCCTCTTGCCGGTCGAAATCTTCGCATGGGTGCGGGCATCGACATCGGGATTGATGCGGAAGGAAACGGGCGCCTTCTTGCCGGCGCGTACGGCACGCTGATTGAGGACTTCGAGTTCCGGTTCGGATTCGACGTTGAAGCAGTAGATGCCGGCTTCGAGTGCGTAATCCATCTCATTCGGTGTCTTGCCGACGCCGGAGAACATGATGCGATTGGCGGGAATTCCGGCGGCAAGCGCGCGGCGCAACTCGCCCTCGGAAACCACGTCGATGCCGGCGCCGAGCCGGCCGAGCGTCTTCAGCACGGCCTGGTTCGAATTGGCCTTCATCGCGTAGCAGACCATGGAATCGACATCGCCGAAAGCCTCGGAGAAGACCCGGTAATGGCGCTCGAGCGTTGCTGTCGAATAGACGTAGAAGGGCGTGCCGACCGCCTTGGCGATCTCGGGAACGGGAACGTTCTCGGCGTAGAGAATGCCGTCGCGGTACTCGAAATGGTTCACGGTAGCCGGGCCTTAGAGAAGGGGATCGAGAATGAAGGGCTTATCGACGGTGCCAGGCTGTTTCGTTGGCTTGGAAACATCGCCACCCTTCGTCGCGTTGGCGCTCGGCGGATCGAGGTCGCCCTTGCGGCCGCATCCGGCAACGGCAAGGCCGATGACGGCAAAAACCACCGTAAGGCGGATGAAATGCGGCAAGCTCATCTGCATGAATATCCTCATATCGGGCACGGGGCACTGGCTGGCATCTTCATAGCGAAGTTTATCAGCCTTGTGCACCCCGATTGTTGAAGCTTCGGCCTGTGTGCATTTCCGGGCGGCGGACGGTCTCCATTTCGCCCGGAAATGACTCAATTGCGAGCGCGCCAATAGGCGATCTGCTTCCTGACTTCCGAAGGTGCCGTACCGCCGAAGCTTTTGCGGCTGGCGACCGAAGCTTCGACCGTCAGCACGTCATAGACCTTGTCGGTGATGGCGGGATTGATCGCCTGCAGATCGGCAAGCGGAAGCTCCGAGAGATCGCAGCCCTTGCTTTCGGCAAGTGCGACAGCACGGCCGGTGACATGGTGGGCGTCGCGGAAGGGAAGGCCCGCCTCGCGCACTAGCCAGTCGGCGAGATCCGTCGCGGTCGAATAACCGGATCCGGCAGCCGCTTTCATTCTGACAGTGTTGATCGTCATGTCGCGCACCATGCCGGTCATGGCGGCAATCGCCAGTTCCAGGTTTTCGGCGGCGTCGAAGACCTGTTCCTTGTCTTCCTGCATGTCCTTGGAATAGGCGAGCGGCAGGCCCTTCATGATCGTCAGCAGGGCGATCAGCGAGCCGTTGATGCGACCGGTCTTGGCGCGCACCAGCTCGGCCGCATCAGGGTTCTTCTTCTGCGGCATGATGGAGGAGCCGGTCGAGAAGGCGTCGGAGAGGCGAACGAAGCCGAATTGCGGCGTCGACCAGATGACGATTTCTTCGGCGAGGCGCGAAAGATGCACGGCGCAGATCGCGGCAATCGCCAGGAATTCGATGGCGAAATCGCGGTCGGAAACGGTGTCTATCGAGTTGCGGGTCGGCTCGCGGAAGCCGAGAGCCTTGGCCGTCATGTGACGGTCAATCGGATAGCCGGTGCCGGCAAGCGCTGCCGCACCGATCGGGCTTTCGTCCAGATGTTCAATCGCATGGCGAACGCGCGAGCGATCGCGGCCGAACATTTCCACATAAGCCATGCAGTGGTGGCCGAAGGTGACCGGCTGGGCGGTCTGAAGATGCGTGAAGCCGGGCATGACGCTGTCGGCATGTTCTTCGGCGCGGTCGAGGAAGGCGGCGATCAGGTTGGTCAGCATGGCCTCGGTTTTCTGCAGCTCTTCTTTCACCCAGAGGCGGAAGTCGAGCGCTACCTGGTCATTGCGCGAGCGGGCAGTATGAAGGCGACCGGCGGCGGGGCCGATCAGGGTCGCGAGCCGGGCCTCGACATTCATATGGATGTCTTCGAGCTGACGAGAGAACTCGAAATTGCCGCTTTCGATTTCTGACAGGATCGTGTTTAGCCCGTGAACGATCTTGTCCTTATCGTCGGCAGAAATGATGCCCTGATGGGCGAGCATTGTGGCGTGGGCGATCGATCCGCGGATATCCTGGGCAAACAGCTTCTTGTCGAAACCGATCGAGGCATTTATCTCCTCCATGATCGCATCGGGGCCGGAGGCGAAACGTCCGCCCCACATCTGGTTGGAGGATTTGATGTCCGTGTTGTCCTCGGCCATGGAAGATGCCCGTCCTGGAGAATGAAATGACGACGAAAAAACCCTTCGGCCTGCCGTCCGTTAAACTGATCGCAATCGCTGCCGTTGCTGGCATTGTTGCCGGTGCGGCAGCGGTATACGTGAAGGAGACGGGCATTGGCAATGGTATCGGCGATACGGCTTCGGCCGAGTGCCCGCTGACGAAGGAGCGCGCCGCCAATCTGACGGCGCTCATGAAGGGCCAGGTTGCCGCAATGGTTGCCGCCAACCAGCCGAAGAAGCTTGGAACCGTCGCCTTCAACGGCCCTGACGGCAAGCCGATGACGCTCGATCATTTCGCGGGTAAAACCGTGCTTCTCAATCTCTGGGCCACATGGTGCGTGCCCTGCCGTGAGGAGATGCCGGCGTTGAACGCGCTGGAGAGGGAGATGGGCAGCGACAAGTTCCAGGTCGTGCCGGTCAATATCGATACTGGTGACGATGAGAAGCCGAAGGCGTTTCTCAACGAAATCGGTGTGGATGCTTTGCAGCTCTACCGTGACAACACGATCGGTGTTTTCAACAGCCTGAAGAAGGAGGGCCTGGCCTTCGGTCTTCCGGTGACGCTCCTGCTTGATGACAAGGGCTGCCTCATCTCAGCCATGAATGGCCCGGCTGCCTGGGACAGCGAGGATGCCAAGGCGCTGATCAAAGGTGCGGTGGGTTCGTAAGAGCGGCCGTCAGGAGTCGCCGGCGCCGCGAATGAGGAAGACGCCTGCAAGTCCGATCAGGACGCCGCACTGCAGCAGGAACATCGGCAATTCGCTCGACATGGCATTTTCCTTCCGTTCGACGGAAGGAAAGCATGTCTCGGGCGTTTGTTCCATTCACCCGTTCTGATGACGGACGAGCCTAGCGCGTCGGAACCGGCGTTTCGCCACGATAATCGTAGAAGCCGCGACCGGATTTGCGGCCGAGCCAGCCGGCTTCGACATATTTCACAAGCAGCGGGCAAGGGCGGTATTTGCTGTCGGCGAGGCCGTCATGCAGCACCTGCATGATCGAGAGGCAGGTATCGAGCCCGATGAAATCGGCAAGCTGCAGCGGCCCCATCGGATGGTTGGCACCGAGCTTCATGGCGGTATCGATCGCATCGACCGTGCCGACGCCCTCGTACAGCGTATAGATCGCTTCGTTGATCATCGGCAGTAGGATGCGATTGACGATGAAGGCCGGGAAATCCTCGGCGACTGTGACCGTCTTTTCCAGCGACGCGACGAATTCCCTGGCGGCAGAGAAGGTCGCTTCCTCGGTCGCGATGCCGCGCACCAGCTCCACGAGCTTCATGACCGGAACCGGGTTCATGAAATGGATGCCCATGAAGCGCTCGGGGCGGTCTGTCGCGGACGCAAGACGTGTGATCGACAGCGAGGAGGTGTTGGTGGCAAGGATCGCTTCCGGCTTCAGTACCGGACAGACCTGCGCATAAATCTTGCGCTTGACACTTTCATCCTCGGTCGCCGCCTCGATGACCAGATCGGAGGGGGCGAGATCGTTGACATCGGCTGAGCCGGTGATGTGCGCAAGCGCTGCACTGCGCTCTTCATCGGTCATCTTGCCGTTCGCCACCTGACGCGCAAAATTGCCGTTGATGGTGGCAAGGCCGGACTCGATACGATCCTGCGCCAGATCGTAGATGTGAACCTTGTATCCTGCGGCGGCCGAAACATGCGCGATGCCGCAGCCCATCTGGCCCGCACCAATGATACCAATATTCTTCAACACCGCGCTCATCTCCAACCCCCGCCCGGCATACACCCCCGCGCTGCCGGTATTTTTATATGAAATTGCCGGACGAAAGATCGCCCGGCAAAAGTAGTAGACCGATAGAAGACAATTTTCCAGTCATTCGCAAGTGCGAAAAGAAGGCAATCTGCCCGATCAGAGGGCTTTTTCGAGCTCCGGCAGGACATCGAAGAGATCGGCGACAAGTCCATAGTCGGCAATCTGGAAGATCGGAGCCTCCTCGTCCTTGTTGATCGCGACAATGACCTTCGAGTCCTTCATGCCGGCGAGATGCTGGATAGCGCCTGAGATGCCGCAGGCGATGTAGAGCTGCGGGGCGACGACCTTGCCGGTCTGGCCGACCTGCCAGTCGTTCGGGGCGTAGCCGGCATCGACGGCGGCGCGCGATGCACCCACGGCAGCACCGAGCTTATCGGCGACCGGCAGGATGACTTCCTTGAACTTTTCGGCTGAACCGAGCGCACGACCGCCGGAAATGATGATCTTGGCGGAGGTCAGTTCCGGTCGCTCGGAGGCCGACAGTGCGTCGGACACGAAATTCGAAAGGCTTGGACCAGAAACCGCCGGAATTACTTCGACGGTAGCCGAGCCGCCCTCGGAAGCGGAGGCGAAAGAGGCAGTGCGCACGGTGATGACCTTCTTGGCGTCGGTCGCCTGCACCGTCTGGATCGCATTGCCGGCATAGATCGGGCGCTTGAAGGTGTCGGGAGAAACCACTTCGATGATTTCAGAGACCTGGGCGGCATCGAGCAGCGCCGCGACACGCGGCATAACGTTCTTGCCGGTGGAGGTGGCAGCGGCGACGATGGTGTCATAGCTGCCAGCCAGCGAAATGATCAAATCGGCGAGCGGTTCGGCAAGGTTGTTGGCGAGCTCGTCGCTTTCGGCGAGCAGCACCTTGGAGACGCCGGAAAGCTTGGCAGCCGCGTCGGCGGCTGCCTTTGCGCCCTTACCGGCGACGAGGATGTGAACATCTCCGCCGATCTGAGACGCAGCCGTCAGGGCCTTGGCAGTCTGGTCGGAAAGGCTCGCGTTGTCGTGGTCAGCCAGAAGAAGAATGGCCATTATCGTGTTCTCCCTTTCCAGATCTCAGAGTACGCCGGCTTCGTTCTTGAGCTTGTCGATAAGCTCGGCGACCGATTTCACCTTCACGCCTGCCTTGCGGCCGGATGGTTCTTCCGTCTTCAGCACCTTGAGGCGCGGCGCGGTGGAAACGCCGAAATCAGCCGGGCTCTTCTTGTCGAGCGGCTTCTTTTTCGCCTTCATGATGTTCGGTAGCGTAGCATAGCGCGGCTCGTTCAAGCGCAGGTCGGTCGTCACGACGGCCGGAAGCTTGACCTTGATGGTCTGCAGGCCGCCATCGATCTCACGGGTGACCGTCGCCGTTGCAGATTCTCCGGCGCCGGCGATCTCGACCTTGGAGGCGAAGGTCGCCTGGGCGGAGCCGAGAAGGGCTGCAAGCATCTGGCCGGTCTGATTGGAATCATCGTCGATTGCCTGCTTGCCGACAATGATGAGGCCTGGCTTTTCAGCGTCTGCAACACCCTTGAGGATCTTTGCGACTGCGAGCGGCTCGACAGCGTCATCGGTTTCAACGAGGATGGCGCGGTCGGCGCCCATGGCGAGCGCGGTTCGCAAAGTTTCCTCGGCCTTGGCCGGGCCGATCGAGACGACGACCACTTCCTCGGCCTTGCCGGCTTCCTTCAGGCGAAGGGCCTCCTCAACCGAAATCTCGTCGAACGGGTTCATCGACATCTTGACGTTGGCAAGGTCGACGCCCGATCCATCCGGCTTGACACGGATCTTCACGTTGTAATCGACAACGCGCTTGACTGGGACGAGAATTTTCATGGGGTCCTTCCTTCGAACAGAGATGGGCCTTCAACAGAGACTTCTGGGAAAATGCGCGCTTGGACGCTGCTCCGATTGTCGAATGGCGACATGGATACGCGTTTTTCCTCCAAATACAACGCTTCCGTGACGCAGCCAGCCGATTTGGATGGCAATATATTAACGTTTACGTTCACGTCAATATTAAAGCTTGTCCCGTCCCCAGGGCAGGCGCGGCGGCACGGGCATGCCGGAGGCGGTGACACGGATGGGGACCGGCCGATCGCGAACGGCACGTGGTGTGACGATCTGCCGGTCGAAGAGCGGCACGCCTGGCCGGCGCAGGATGAAAATGAGCAGGGCGCCAGCGATAATGCCGCCGACATGCGCGCCCCACGAGACATTCCCGTCAGGATCGATCAGCAGCATGAAAAACTGCTGACCAACCCAGAGCAGGAGTGGGATGAAGGCCGGTAGCGGTAGTGGCACGCGGAAGAAGACCAGCACCCAGACCCGCACGCGCGGATGCAGCATCAGATAGGCCGCCACCACGCCGGAAATTGCGCCCGATGCACCGACGAGGGGCGCTTCCGATGTCGTCGACAGCAGGCCGTGGCAAAGGGCACCGGCCGCAGCGCAGGCGAGGTAGAAGACGAGGAAGCGCAGATGTCCCATTGCATCCTCGACATTGTCGCCGAAGACCCAGAGGAAGATCATGTTGCCGGCAAGATGCCAGAAGCTCGTATGGATGAAGGAATAGGTGATGTACGTAGCGGCTTCCGGCACGATCTCCAGTCCCGGCGCCAGCATCGCATGGCCGAAGATGATAGCCGGGATATAGCCGAGGCCGATGGTTGCCGCCTGCGCGACCTGATCGCTTTCGACTGCCGTGAAGATCCAGGCGGCTATGTTTGCCGCCATCAGGCCGAGTGTGACCCACTGAACCTTAATGTGTTTCAGCGTATTGGCATCGTGCAGCGGTATGAACATGAAGGCCTGCCCCCGGGCGATCGTGACGGCTGCGAACCTACCTGTTTTTTCCGGGAACCCAAAGCACATCTGCCTTGCCACCATTATTTGCATGACGGGCGGCTACGAACAGGAAATCCGAGAGGCGGTTGACGTATTGGAGTGCTGCGGCGTTGACGATTTCTCCGTCGCTTCGGGCAAGCGCCACCATCAGCCGTTCGGCGCGGCGCGCGATCGTGCGGGCGAGGTGCAGATGGGCGGCCGCAGCGCTGCCGCCGGGCAAAACGAAGGATTTCA
This sequence comes from Hyphomicrobiales bacterium, assembly GCA_900470965.1. Lineage (GTDB taxonomy): Bacteria > Pseudomonadota > Alphaproteobacteria > Rhizobiales > Rhizobiaceae > Rhizobium. The sequence goes on along the minus strand of UCCS01000005.1, from coordinate 48,838 downwards.
GCGGCTGCAGGTCGGCATTCAGCCCGTCGATATCCTGCTCCAGCCGTGTGACCTGGCTTTCGACGATGCGCAGCGGCTCGTAAGCCGGCGGCTCAGCGGTTTCAGGCGTGGCGAGATCGGCGCCGAGATCGAAGAGGTCGTTCTGGATCAGCGCCAGCATGGCGTCGAGTTCGGCCAGGTCTGCCGTATGCAGCCTTGCGACGCCGATGGCCGAATTGGTTTCGTCGATGGTTCCGTAGGCCTCGACGCGCAGGTCGTGCTTGGCGCGGCGTGGACCGGAGACCAACGCGGTCGTGCCGTCATCGCCGGTTCTGGTGTAGATCTTGTTGAGCTTTACCATCGGCGGCTCGCAGATCAGCTCGGGCGTCCGCCGCCGGTCAGCCAGAGCGTCAGCATGATCAGGACGACGGCGATCGCCTGCAGCAGCACGCGCAGCTGCATCAGCTTGTTGGAAAGGTTCGCATCGCCACCTTTCATCATGTTGAACAGGCCGCGGATCAACACAAGAGCGACGAGGCCCATGACGATGATCGCGATGACATAGGTGACTGTGGACATGGCAGTCTCTTTTCTTCTTCAGTCCGTCCAGCGCATCAGGCGGTAGAAGAGATTGGCCGGAAGCAGCCTCTTCAACAATATGCCCTGTTTAGCCGGAATCGTTACGGGATAATGTGGCTTCGGATTTTTCGAGTTCAATGCACGCGTCAATACTGCATAGACCGCCTCGGGGCCAAGTTTGTGGCGGTTGACCGGACCTGAGCCTTCAAGGCGGGCAAGCTGTCTGCGGTATTCGACCGCATGGGGCGAGTTTTCCAGGTCGACATGTTCTTTGATCTTTGCCAGCGCGTTTGCCGTAAAGCGGCTGGTGATCGGTCCCGGCTCAATCAGGCTCACATGAATGCCGTTTCCCTGCAGTTCCATGCGCAGGGTGATGCTCAAGCCTTCGAGCGCGAATTTCGACGCCGTGTAGGCGCCGCGATAGCGGTAGGGCAGGAGGCCGAGAATCGAGGAACATTGCACGATGCGGCCCTGGCCGCGCCGGCGCATGAAGGGAATGACCAGCCTGGTCAGCTCGTGCCAGCCAAAAACATTGGTCTCGAACTGGTCGCGCAGCGCCTGCGTCGACAGATCTTCCACCGCTCCCGGCTGCCCATAGGCGCCATTGTTGAACAGTGCATCGATCCTGCCTCCGCTGCGCTCGGCCACTGCACCCACCAGTGCCGAGATCGTCTCAGGCTGTGTGTAGTCCATCAGGAAAGCTTCGATGCCGTCTGCTTCAAGCGACGACAGATCCTCCACCTTGCGCACTGTGGCGAAGACACGCCAGCCGTCCGCTTTCAGGGCGCGCGCGCAATAGGCGCCGATGCCGGAAGAGCATCCGGTCACGACGATGGTGCGCTGATCGGCCATTCAATGATTCCTGTACAAAGTGGGACTCGTTTCCCATATTCGCAGGAAGGATACAATTGGGAAGCTGAATGCCGAAATTCCTGCGCACGCTCTATGATGTGGTCTACGATGCCATCTGCCATCTCATCGAGGACGACGGCTTTGCCATGGCAAGCCATGTGGCGCTTTCCACTCTGCTTGCGGTCTTTCCCTTCCTGATCTTCGGCACTGCGCTTGCCAATTTTCTTGGTGCCGACCAGTTTTCCACCACGGCCATCCATCTGATCTTTGATACATGGCCGGAAGCCATCGCCAAGCCGCTGGCCGACCAGGTCGTGCAGGTGTTGACGATCCCTCGCGGCGGGCTGCTGACCATCTCGGTGCTTGCAGCTGCCTATTTCGCCTCGAACGGTGTCGAGGCGCTCAGAATCTCGTTGAATCGTGCCTATCGCGTGCAGGAGACGCGGCCCTGGTACCTTACGCGCCTTGCGAGCCTTGGCTATGTGCTCATCGCCGTGATCATCTTTGCGGCCATCAGCATTCTGCTTGTGGCAGTTCCTGTTGGTCTTGATTATGCGCGCGACTGGCTGCTGCATAACGACACGCTCGAATGGCTTCCCGTCACGATCCGTCAATGGTTGCCCATTATCGTCGACACACTCGAAATTGTTTTCAGCTGGCGCATTTATGGCACGCTCGTCATGCTGACGATTGCCCTGCTTGTCGTCCATCTCTGGTTGCCCGCCGGCAAGCGTCGCGTTTTCGACGTCGTTCCGGGCGTGTTTCTGACCTTGGTGCTCTGGCTCGTCGGCGCGCTGATCTTTGCCTATTATCTTGCGACCTTCGCCAATTACACGGCTACCTATGCCGGCCTGGCATCGGTCATGATCGTGCTGATCTTTCTCTACATGGTGGGTGTCATCTTCATCGTCGGCGCGGAGATCAATGCGGCACTCATGAAGTTCCGAGTGCTGCGCAATTTCTCGCGAACCTTCTCGGTGGTCGGACGTGACCACGCCGCTGATTCAAAGTCCGACAAGACGGCGAATATCGGCAGCTGACAGCCCTGTGGCACGCAGTTCCGCAAGGCCGGTATCGCCCTCGCTCTTGGATAGCTTTCGGCCATCTGTATCCACGACGAGGCGATGATGGTGGTAGACGGGCTGCGGCAGGTTGAGCAGGTTCTGCAGCAGCCTGTGCACCGAGGTGGCGTGGAAGAGGTCAAGGCCGCGCACAACATGGGTCACGCCCTGCAGCGCATCATCGATGACGACGGAGAGATGGTAGCTGGAGGGGGCATCCGAGCGTGAGAGAACTACGTCGCCCCAAGCGGCGGGCTCGGCCAGGATTTCGCCCTTTCGTTCATCGCCGGTCTCCGTCCAAAACAGCGGTTCGCCGATCAGATCCAGTGCCCTGTTCATGTTGAGCCGCCATGCATGTTTGAGACCGGAGACCAGCATCGTATTGCGTTCTTCGTCGCTGCGGTCACGGTCGTCGGCTGGATAGTGCGGCGTGCCATCCGGGTCGCGCGGCCAGGACTCACCCATTCTCTCATAGGCAGCGACGCGTGTTTTGACCTCGCCGCGCGTCAGGAAGGAGGGATAGACCAGTCCGCGTTCAATCAGAGAATGAAGGGCTGCCTGGTATTCGGAAAAATGTTTCTGCTGGCGACGGACCGGCTGTTCCCATTCAATGCCCAGCCACTCGAGATCGGCGTAGATGCCGGCCTCGAATTCGGGTGTGCAGCGCGTCAGATCGATGTCTTCGATACGCAGCAGCAGCCGTCCGTCTGCGGCTCTGGCCATGTTGTCGTTCAGGAAAGCCGACAGCGCGTGACCGAGATGCAGAGGCCCATTGGGGCTCGGGGCGAAACGGAAGACGGGTTTTTGACGCGGAGTCGTGATCATGCTTTCTTCTGGCATGGATTTGAAGCGATCGCGAGGCAAGGTGCGGGTCATCAGCAATGAAAAGGATATTGAAGAGGGGCTTGCCGCTCTCCTTGTTCTCGATCCACGGCTCGTGGTGATTGCCAGGGAGGCCGGCCCTGTCCCGCTGAGGCTGCGCGAGCCGGGCTTTGCCGGCCTTGCTCATATCATCGTTTCGCAGATGGTGTCGCGCGCCAGCGCCGAGGCGATCTGGCGGCGGATGCAGCCGGCGAGCGGACTGCTAAGTGCGGAATCCTACATATTGCTTCATCCCGATGCCTGGCGCGAGTTTGGGCTATCGCGCGCCAAGGCCGATACGCTGACGCGGATTGCGCAAGCGGTCGCATCCGGACGAATCAATCTGCAGACCCTGGTCCAGAAACCGCCTGGCGAAGCGCTCGCAGAACTGACGGCTCAGAAAGGAATCGGGCCATGGACGGCAGAGGTCTATCTGATGTTCTGCGGCGGCCATGTCGACGTATTTCCGGCGGGTGACGTGGCGGTTCAGGCGGCGGTCGCTGCGGCATTCGGTCTCGCTGAACGCCCGCAAGCCAAAGTACTTACAGGGCTTGCGGAAATCTGGTCACCCTGGCGTTCGGTCGCAGCCCGGCTCTTCTGGGCTTATTACGCCGCAAAAACGCGGCGCGACGTGCTGCCGATCGGCTAACGGACACTCTCCCTCAATTTGCCTTTATCCCCTGAATTTATTGGACTTCACAATCCTGTAACAACCGGCCTAATATACAGGTGCAGATGCCGAATCGATCCAGGAGGGCTCCTTGACGATTGCAGTCTCACCACAGGCCCTGCCAGCGCTCGTCCTGAACGCTGACTACCGGCCACTGAGTTATTACCCCTTGTCGCTCTGGTCCTGGCAGGACGCGATCAAGGCGGTATTTCTCGACCGTGTGAACATTATCGCGGAATATGAGCATGAGGTTTCCTCACCGAGCTTCTCGATGCGGCTGCCGAGTGTCGTGTGCCTCAAAACTTACGTTCAGCCGTCCCGTAATCCCGCCTTCACCCGCTTCAACGTCTTCCTGCGCGACAGGTTCGAGTGCCAGTATTGCGGCGCTCATGACGATCTGACCTTCGACCACGTCATCCCGCGCGCTCATGGCGGCGAGACGACCTGGGAGAATGTCGTGGCCGCCTGTTCGCCCTGCAATCTGCGCAAGGGCAGCAAGCTTCCGAAGCAGGCAAGCATGTTCCCGGCGCAGAAGCCGTACCAGCCGACCGTGCAGGATCTGCACAATAACGGCCGGCTCTTCCCGCCGAACTACCTGCATGACAGCTGGCTCGACTACCTCTACTGGGATACCGAGCTGCAGCCGTGATGCGTTGGTTCGAAGTCCTTAGTTTACGGAGTCGTCAGCTGCGCATTTCTGCGGGACATGCCATAAGCGCTTAAGCAGTCTTCTTCACGCTCCAGAAGGCGAAGGCTGCGAGGATCAGGCTTGCGATCACATTCCAGCCCGCAAAGGACAGGCCGAGAACGCGCAGTGCCGCATCCGTGCAGGACGGCCCCTTGATCGTGTTCAGCTCGCCCAGCAGATCGCCGGCATTGGTGGTCATGCTGCTTGCGGTGGTCGAGCAGGTGGCCGGGCCTGCCCAGAAGTGCCATTCCACGCCTGCGTGATAGACGCCTATGCCGGCGCCGACGAGCATCAGGATGCCGACGGCAAGAATGATGGCGCGCGTCATCCAGTTCGGCAGGCCGATGAGGGCGGCCACCGCGCCGACGATCGCGATCGGAATCCCATAGTAATAGGGCTGGCGCTGCAGCAGGCAGAGCGCACAGGGAATATAGCCGCCAATATACTGGAAGCCGAGGGCCGTTCCGACGACCACTGCCATGGCAACGGCAAGCAGCAGCGAGAGGGTGAAGCCAGGGCGGGCAAACGGCGAGGTGGTGGCATTCATGGCGGAACTCCGCGAAGTTAGCTCAGTGGGCAAAGTATCGGTAGGCGATATATAGCACGATCACGACCGCCGCGCCGATGCCGACGATCTGGCCAAGGCGCTTCTCGATGAAGTGGCGGATCGGCTCGCCGTAACGACGCAGCAGCCAGGCAAGGAACAGGAAGCGGGCGCCGCGGGCGATGATCGCCGAAACGATGAAGAGCGGCAGGCTGACATGGATGACGCCTGATAGAATCGTGACGATCTTGATCGGCGGCAGATGCGCGAGACCCGAGGTGACGAGCAGCAGCAGGATCGTCTCGTAAGTGACGTAGGATTTCATCTGCTCGAATTGATCGAGCTTTCCATAGAATTCCAGAACCGGGCGTGCCACGGTTTCGTAGGCAAAATAGCCAAGCGCCCAGCCGGCGATGCCGCCCAGCACCGATGCGACAGTGGCGACGAGTGCATAGCGATAGGAGCGTTCGGGCTTGGCAAGCGCCATCGGCAGGAAGAGCACATCAGCGGGAACCAGAAAGACGGAGCTTTCGACGAAGGCGATGACGGCGAGCCAGACTTCGGCTGATTTCTTCGAGGCCAGAGACATGGTCCAGTCGTAAAGTCTGCGGAGCATCCGTTCCCTTTCTCTGTTGCGACGCACAAAGCATTAGGGGGCGATCATGACGCTGTAAATGCTCGGGCTGTGCCTTCGCGGCGTTCGCGCTGAAAATTTTCGTGATCTGATGCAGGCATTCCCTCCCAAGATCTTGCGGGATGGCAAAAGCGCCAAACTACGTCAGGCTGGGTTGTCGTTCGACGAATCCGGGCATGTCATGAAATTCAGGGTCATAGAGGGCGGGCTGAGTTCCGCAGGGGAGCGGGATAGGCAAGCGAGCGGTCGGGGGCCGGAGCGCGAGGATATCAGGCGCGAGGCGGCTCGTCGTTTGAACGCCAGCGGCTATCACCGTTCCCGCATTATGGAAGCAGCCGGCGTGCCGATGCCACCGGCGTTCCAATATTTCGCTATGCAGATCGATTTCGCTGCAGATGCTATCTGCCGCCTCGATCCCATCCCGGCCGATTTTTGTTCCGATCTTTACTGGCCGAAGCTGGATGAAACGGCGACGGCGTGATCGAGTTTGCGCTCCGACCGCTTACGACAGGTCCATGGATTTTTCCCACTGCTGGCGCATGACGTTCATTTCGGTGCGCTTCCGCGCCATTTCGCTGACGATGGCGCGAAGGTTGGGGTGGCGAGACATGAACATGTTGAAGTCACGCCGCTCCAGCACTTCGAACTGGCAGAAATCGACCGCGATGACATCGGCCGTGCGGCGTCCGCCGCTCAGCAGCGCCATTTCGCCGAAGAAGGCGCCGGGCTCAAGCCGCACCGCGCCGCTTGCCAACCGCACCTCCACCGCGCCGGAGGAGATGAAATACATGCTGTCGCCGCGGTCGCCACGGCGGATGACGCGTTCACCCGGCGAGGCGAGTTTGGGGTTGAACAGCAAGAGCAGTTCCTCAAGCGCATCCTCGCCAACTTCGGAGAAAAGCGGGAAGGTCTCGACCAGCTGCTGGATACGCAGATGATGCTGGCGTGCGCGCTCCTCGCCGAGCGCCCTGATCTTTTCCAATTCCCGTGCCAGGGCGTCCTGGTTTTTCCGGCCGTAGCTTTCATGTAGGCGCGGCCATTTCACCCTGATCTTGCGGTTCAGCTTCTCGGCCACGAAGATGACGAGCGGGTTCAGCGTGATGGAAAGGATTGCGGCGGCAAGGATCAGATCCTGTCCTTCATGTGGCAGGAGCCCGAGCGAAACGCCGAGGCCGGCAAGGATGAAGGAGAATTCGCCGATCTGGGCAAGGCCGCCGGCGGCCGTCAGGCCCATGCCGATCGGATAGCGCAACAGGACGACAATACCGAAAGAGATGATTGCCTTGCCGACGATGATCAGTGCCAAAGCACTGATCACAGCCAGAGGATGCTGCACAATGATCGACGGATCGAAGAGCATGCCGACGGAAACGAAAAACAGCACCGAGAAGGCATTCTGCAGCGGCAGGGAATCGGCGGCGGCGCGATGGCTGAGATGGGATTCGCTCATGACTACGCCGGCGAAGAAGGCGCCGAGCGCGAAGGAAACGCCAAAGATTGCCGCGGAACCGAAGGCAATGCCGAGCGCGATGGCGAGCACGGTGAGCGTGAAGAGTTCACGCGAGCCGGTGCGGGCAATCAGCGTCAAAAGCCAGGGCACGATGCGCGGCCCAAGGAAGATCGCCATGGCGGCAAAGGCTGCGACTTTGAGCAAGGTGAGTGCGATGGTGACCGAAAGCGGCAGGTCGAGGCCATGCGAGGCAGTGTCGCTCGCATGCCCGCCCAGAAGTTCGGCGAGGGCCGGCAATAGCACGAGCGCGAGTACCATCGCGAGATCCTCGACGATCAACCAGCCGACGGCCACGCGCCCGCCGGCGGTATTGACGAGGTTGCGCTCTTCCAGCGCTTTCAGGAGCACGACCGTACTGGCAACCGAAAGGCTGAGGCCGAAGACGATGCCGGCGCCGAGGCTCCAGCCCCAGAGTTCGCCGAGGCCGACGCCGAGCAGGGTGGCAAACAGGATCTGGCCAATCGCGCCCGGCACGGCGATGCCGCGAACGGCCAACAGGTCGGATGCGGAGAAATGCAGACCGACGCCAAACATCAGCAGGATCACGCCCATTTCGGCGAGCTGGCTCGCAAGCTCCGTGTCAGCCACAAAGCCCGGTGTGAACGGTCCCATGAGAATGCCGGCGAAGAGATAGCCGACCAGTGGCGGCAGTCGCAGCCTGTCGGCGCAATAGCCAAGAACCGCCGCAAAGACGAAGCTTATGGCTACCGTCGCAATGAGTCCCGCTTCCTGATGCATCAGCCCTCTCAAAATGCCTGCGGCCGGCACTTTAGGATGAAGCGCCGGCAAAGTTAAAGAGTTGATTTGGATGGATTAGGCTTAAATGGCCGGCTTTTTGAGCGGAACTACTAAGCTCCCGTGTCGTTGCCTATACATCACGACAAGGAGAAGAGATATGCGAAAGATCATCATCAACTGTGCAATCGCTGTCCTTGCCCTGGGCTCAGCCGCAGCGCCTGCAATGGCAGACAGCGTGACGGTCATGCGCGAGCGTGCCTATGACGGTTATGACCACTATGACCGTGACCGGGCTCGGCCCGGCGTTACCATCAGTGACCGCGGCATTACGTTCGGCGCGGTGCGCGAACGGGATCGCTGGCGCGATCGGGACCGTGACCGTTGCGTCACGCGCAGCGTGACCCGTCAGACAGATGAAGGCACTGTCACAAAAACGGTCAGCCGGTGTGATTGAACAGCAGGCTGAGGGGCCGGCATCCCACTCCGCCGGAACTTCGGCATCGTCTGCCAAGGCTCATGCCCTCGCCCTCTGGGGCGTGGGCGAAGTTTAAAATCCATTTATTTAGAGATATTTGGTGCCCCATGCCGGGGTCGGCGCCCCTAAGCAGATATAGGCTTTTCAACGACTTAGCTACCAGTATGCTGAGGGCGTTGTAGCAGTACGCCGTAGCAAGTTCAAGCGCATGTTGACATTGTCCAAGTTGGTTGTGAAACAACTTTAAGGACAATACGAACAGGGCGAATCATGCCAGCTCAGGACGACGTGCGCGAGAACCAACTGGTTGATCTATTTAACCTTGAAAGGCCAGCGGATCGTGTGCGACACGGGGTGGACGCGGTTCTTGAAGTTGACGGTCAGACCGTGGAGTTCGAACTCAAATCCGTCACCACTGGGAAGAGCGCCATGAGCACGGTGCGCGATCTCGGGCGTGACCACATTGAGAAGTGGCGCGGCAAGCACTGGATCGTCGCCTTCTACACTAACGGGGTGCTTAAGCACTGCCATTATTTATCACCGGATGACATGGCTCCGTGGATCGATGACATATGGCAGTACATCAAGCCCGACTTCGATATATCGGACGTTGCACCCAAGCTGACGAAGATCGACGCCATGTACGAGGTGCTTGAAAAGAAGGATGTCTACACGCTGGATGACGCCAAGCGTCTTCAAAAGAAGCAGTACAGCGTGGCCAAGTATGTTGAGCTGCAGGATGTAGCAGGCGGCTATAGTGCCGCCCGGATGTTTGAGATCTTCCAAGACCGGATGGGCTACATCATGCGTCGAGGATCGACATTGAACAATCCTACACTTCTTCCGCTTCCGGTAAGATGTCGTAAGATGCAATGTGGCTATAGCCCGCTCGATCAAAACCAATATCGAGGCCGCCGCAACCGCTGAACAAGCTCAGTGCCGTCAAGCCATTCGGTGTCAACTTAGGCATGAGCTTCAGCGGGTCGAAATTAGCCAATGGGATTGGATGCTTCGGAAGCTCGCATTCGCCGCGCAGAGCCTTCGCTTTCGCGGCCTGAGAGGCGAGCGTGGTAGCCCTAAACCGATCGCGCTGCTCGTCGGTCAGCTCTCGGCCTTTGTACCAAGGCGCGTTTGTCCCGCGCTTCACGTACATCTTCGCCTTCAGAGCCATTGACGGGGCCATTATGCTTCTCCTTCGTTGCCGAACAAAAAATCGGCGAGAGATTTCTTCAAGCTGTCGAAATCTTTAGTTTCGCATTCCCAGATGATGCCTACGCGCCACCCTGCTTCTTTCAAACTTGCCTCAGCCTGATGGTCGCGTTCTACAGTCTTGGCGAATTTCGAAGTCCACCAGTCAGCCCGCGTCTTCGGAACGAACGCGCGCTTGCATCCAACGTGGCGATGCCAAAAGCACCCATGAACAAACACCACTGCTTTCCGGCCTTTCATGACGACGTCGGGGCTACCCTTCAGCCCTTTCACGTGCAGCCGATAGCCAACGTGCAGCTCTCTTAGGGCGCGCCTAACGTGCATCTCAGGAAGGGTGTCCTTCCCTCGAATTCGCCGCATGTTCTCAGTACGTGCTGATGATACGTTAGACATTTTAGAGCGGTCTACCGGTGCCATTGGAAGCTGCTTAGTGGCCGATCTACCCTGACCGATCTGGCCGCATGTGACCAGACATGCAGCTCAAGTGGCTGTGGATTTTTACGACGATGTTGCCGTGATGCGGTTATCAAATGATTAAGAACAAAAACAGAACTTTCAAGCGTTTTCGGATTTTTGCAGTTATTTTATTGCTACCGTCGCAAAATGGAGTACTGCCATCGCTATTCTGCGGTCTTGATTTCATAGACCATACCTTAATCCGCAGAACCCGCTAACGTGTACATAGCCACATTGTCTGCGGAGAAAGGCTCGTCGGAAGGTTTACCGCCGCCTCGACCTCGCCCTGTAGGCGGTAAGAACGGTTGCGGCCAAGGCAACTCCTCGTTCAACAAAATCCTTGTTCCCCTCATCGGCTTGTTGGAGCAGAAGTCTGCCAATAAGCGCTGGATCGAACCCTGACTCGATTGCTCGCTCCAAAAGATCGTTTAGAGTACCGCCTCGCGAGGCGGTTTTCTGCTGGCTCGTCTCGCGGGCTTGAATCGGGTTTTGGCTAAACAAATCCGGTATTTTCGCCGCATTACGCGCAGCGGTGGCGACAGTTCTCTGCGTAGGACGATCCGTGATAACCCGTTGGGATGCATCGCTCACGGTAATCGGACTGGCTCTCAACCTTGCTAAAATCGTCTGGCCGAATCGAAGTTCCAGCCACGCAAAGTTGGTACCATCACTATCGGTGAGGAAGGGCTTAGGTAGCAATTCCGCCCTCGATATGCCGTTGAGGATTAGGCCGTCGTCCGTCTGGATAATCGCATCGACCGCCGCTCTTTCAGGTTTCCATGACCTAAGATCAGGATACCTGAAACTGCGGGCATCGACGCCTCTTGAAACATTGTAGAGCCGACGCGCCTCATCCTCAATGTATCTGCGATCCTGCAGTGGGTGAGAAAGTTCCTCTTCTGTGCATGCGCCCAGAATTGCCCCCGCCATAGTTGCTATTGAGTCGGTGTCGGAGCCCAAAGCATTGGCTGCCGCGATAGGCATCGCGCAAGCCAGGTGGTCTCTGAACGACATTGCCATTCCAGCGACGAATGCTGTTAGCAAATAGGCTCTCAAGTCCATCCGCTCCTTTTTGGCGCTGGACGCCGGAATAAATGTTATTGGTGGTCGCGTATGCTGTTCGCCGGAAATGAAATGGAGGTCGAGTGTAGCGGTCTTGATGAGATCGCTGGCTCTGAGAGGATGGGAGGCCCCGACGCTGAACCAATGGGGCCGGCAAACTCGCTCTGTTAGGTCAGGCCTTGGCGCCTTCCACCCCACTGCCGGTAGCCTTACGCCGATAGGTGTGAACCGCCAGATAGCAGCGACCAAACCAGATTTCATGGTCGTTGCCTTCGCTACGGCGCTCATAGAAAGGGCTGACTGAAGGGGCGGTGCATCCCTTCACCTCGAAATATACCTCGAACCATCGTGTCTGTTTATAAAAGCGCATTCTGATCTTGCCCCTGTTGATGTTCGTTCCGGCCAGAACGACACCTTTAGACTCCCGTCGCGATGGTTGGTCAATGTCGATAAAATCAAATAAATTCATTGACTTAATCACCGGTGAATGGGTCTTGCTTTGCGAGGTTTAATATCAACAGTTTAGCAATCTCACTGGTGAATTGATTTGCATCGAGTTTTTTGTGGCCGGGATACCGCTTACGGTCTTCGCATTCACTGCAGGGTTTCTGTGCAAAATCAATTCCGCTTTGGAGATCAGCTCTGCGGAGGTAAACAAGTTTTCGACAGCCGGTCCCGCATAACCCTTCGCTTAGCTATGTCGGGACGCTTCAAGAAATTGACGAGCTAATTCGAGCATATCGCGCGCCTTAGCGCGTCCACTTAGGAAATTGAAAATCATCTTCCAGCCGTCACCGGTCGAGAAGATCGTGAAATGTCCACTATCGAGCAGTTCGTCCGGAAGCTCGTAAATTTCTACCGATTGAAGATCGTTAGAGTAGACTGGATCATTCGGCTGGGTATTTCGGGTCGCTCGTACCGCGCTTCGCCTTTAACCTCGTCGTTCAGAAGAACTCGGCGGACGGAAGGGGTCGCAGCGTCGATCACTGCGACCCCCCGTTCTCACCCTCTAGCGAAGGGGCGGTGAGGCTCCTTACGGCTCACTGGGAATGAGCCGCAGGGGGACGCTAGCTGGACCTAAACACGCCTGCAAGTTTCCTGCTCTGACTGCATCTGTGGATTGCTGTGGAAGACACTGGTGTGGACTATTCCTCACCCCCAGACCGCACCTCTCCCCCCGGCGTCTGGTCTATCCCGAATGCCATCTCCATCGCCCGCTTCAGTCTAACGCGCTTCACCGCCTCTGAACCGTAGTGCTTCTCGCTCGCGCCTGCATTTAGGTGCCCGAGTATAGCGGCCTTGTCCGTAGGGTGAACGCCGGCAAGGTCACATCTATCAGCCATGTTGTGGCGCAATGAGTGAACCGCATGGAGTGGATCAGTGCTGACCTTGCGCAGCCACTTCATCAAGGACTGAGAGGCCGTGTTTGGCCCCCCAGGTCCAGAGTAGCGCGGAAACGCGAATAGGTTTGTATCTCCACCCGTGACCACTTCCCGCGCCGCTACAAGTGCATCACCGACTAACGGGACGTCACGCTTCGATGAGGCGTTCTTGAGCTGTCGTCCCTTGTGCGTCGCGATCTTGATATAGGGCGTATCTCCATCGATCACGATGTCAGAAACCCTTAGGCCGGTAATCTCTGCCAGTCGACATCCCGTATCCGCGTCCAAGGTCTCTAACCACTCAGCGTCCTGGTCGAAGTCTCGCCCCTCAAAGCCACCTTCACGGGTCTCGTCATCCTCCTCCAGAAGGTGGACGAAGTAGGCATCGTGGATGGTCTTGAGCTGCACTTCGCTAAGCTCTTCAAGGGGCGGTTCCAGCGGCTTTGCCTGCCGCCGTCTTGCTGCCTCGAATAGATCGGTAATCTCAGCACTCTCTTGACGCAGCCGATTAATGGCTGTGCGCCTGTCCTGAGTGTGGAGAGACTTCCAGATTTCAGCCTTGCCAAGCGACTCACGCAAGTCTGCGGGTACCGGTGCGCGGAGGTAATAAGTCCTACCTCTGAGGGTCATCCAAGGATAAATAGCCACGTCTTCCATGCCTTCGCTGTAGCAGTTTGCTGTAGCAGATGAAGCTTAAGCCATTGAAATTACAGTATGTAATCGACTTCTTTGGGAGTTTTTGGTGCCCCATGCCGGGGTCGAACCAGCACTTCTTTCGAAACTCGATTTTGAGTCGAGCGCGTCTACCAATTCCGCCAATGGGGCAGCGAAATACGAGGCGGCTGTCTAACATGCGTTCGCCCGCGCGTGCAAGACGGCGGGCGAAGTTTTGGCGTTTGGAAATCGAGGTTTAGTGGGCGACTGCCTCACTAGGGGCAGTGAGACTGGATTTCTTCAGTGTGATCGCGAGGACCGAGGCCAGCAGGCAGAAGGCGCCGGCAATGAAGAAGGCCGGCAGGTAGCTTTCCAGGGCCGTGCGCGACAGGCCTGCGCCATAAGCCGCGGTGGCAGCACCAAGCTGATGACCGGCGAAGACCCAGCCGAAGACGAGGCCGGCCTTTTCACGGCCGAAGCGGTCGGCGGCGATCTTGACAGTCGGCGGCACGGTGGCGATCCAGTCGAGGCCATAGAAGACCGCGAAGATCGACAGGCCGTAGAAGCTGAAATCGCTGAAAGGCAGGAAGAGCAGCGAGAGGCCGCGCAGGCCGTAATACCAGAAGAGCAGCCAGCGATTGTCGAAGCGGTCGGAAAGCCAGCCGGAGCCGATCGTGCCGAAGAAATCGAAAATGCCCATGACGGCGAGAACGCTGGCGGCTGCGACCGGCATGATGCCAAAATCGCCGCAGAGTGTGACGAAATGCGTCTGGATGAGGCCGTTGGTGCTGAGCCCGCAGATGAAGAAGGTGGCGAACAGGATCCAGAAGGTCGAGGTCGTCGAAATGTCCCTGAGAACTGTGATCGGCGTTGCAAGCGCTGCGCCGAGCGTGCCTCGGGCCGGGGCCGGCGCAACCTGGGTTTCGCCGACCGAGGGCAGGTTTACGTCCGAGGGGCGGTCACGCATGAAAAGCAGCACGAGAAGAGCGGCGACCATGATCATGGCGCAGACGAAGAAGACGGTGGAGCGCCAGCCGTAGCGTTCGGTCAGCTCCGCCATCAGCGGCAGGAAAACGAGCTGGCCGGTTGCCGAACTTGCCGAGAGCATGCCGACGACAAGGCCGCGGTGCTTGACGAACCAGCGTGTGGAAACCGTGGCTGCCAGCACCATGGCCGTCAGCCCCGTGCCGAAGCCGACGACGATGCCCCAGAGCGCCAGCAGATGCCAAAGCTTGGTCATGAACAGCGAGCCGACGAAGCCCGCGCCGATGAGGGCCAGCGCAAAGACGATGACCTTGCGGACGCCGAAATAGTTCATGAAGGCGGCCGCAAACGGTCCCATCAGGCCGAAGAGGATGAGGCGGATGGCAAGGGCGGAGGAAATCTGCGAGGTTTCCCAGCCGAATTCGTCCTGCAGCGGCTTGATGAGGACACCCGGCGCGCCCATTGCGCCGGCGGTTACCAGCATGGTCAGGAAGGTGGCGGCGACGACCACCCATCCATAGTGAATGTTTCGCCGGGCAAGGGATGATGCAAGGACTGCAGAGACCATGGGCAAATTCCGTTTGTGACGTGAGGACCATATAGAAGGCTGCTTTACATGACGGCCATCATATTTGTTGCGTATTGATGATGGACATCATATAAATTGTCAAGCGACCATTTCCGGAGACGAAAAATGCGGGTCAGCCGCGAGAAATTTGCAGAAAACCGCGAGAAGATCCTGACGGCGGCCAGCGTGCTCTTCCGCGAGAATGGGTTCGATGGCGTCGGCGTCGCCGACATCATGAAGGCTGCAGGCCTTACGCATGGCGGTTTTTACGGCCATTTCGAATCGAAGGACGACCTTGCTCTGGAGGTCAGCCGCAAGCTGATCGAGCGTGTGGAAGAACGTTGGCGTGAGCTGATCGCCGCTGAACCAGACAGGCCGCTTCAGGCGCTGCTCGATCACTACATCCATTGGCGCACGGTTGATGATCCCGGCGGAAGCTGCGTGTTCGCCTCGTTGATCCAGGAAGTCAGCCGCAGCGAAGGTGCGGTTCGTGCGACCTTCAGTGAGGGGTTGTCCGCGCTGGTCGATGTGCTGAAGGAGGTGGTGCCGGGTGCGACCGAGGAAGAGCGCCGCGCCAATGCGACATCGACGCTTTCATCGATGATGGGGGCCGTCATTCTTGCCCGCGCGGTCGAGGATCGGGCGCTCGCCGAGCAGTTTCTGGTCACCATGCGCCGCAAGCTCGACCCGGCGCAGTAATCCCAAAGCATTCACGCAATTCCGGACGCAAAACCGCTCCGCGCTTTTACTGGAATTGCTTAGTTTCGGAAGGCGATCATCGCATGGCCCTCGACGATTTCGGTGAAGGTGCCGTCCGGCGCCAAAGCGGCGAGCTCGCTGCGGAAGGCTGCCTCGAATTCCTCTGTCTTGTCGCCTAGCGCCTGTGGAGAGGTGACGGACATGGAAAAGGCGCGGCCGATGATATCCTCCGTCCCGATTACCCGTTCGTTGACGATGCCGATACGTTCAAGGCTGCGGAAGGGGGAGCGCAGCAGAACCGCCTCATGCGGTCCGAATTCCGGCGCGCGGCGTAGTTTACGCTCGGCGCTTTTTTCCGGCGAATAGGTCTCCGACAGCTGATGCAGCACATCACGCCAATCCGGTGTCGCTGCGATATGCCTGTCGGAGAAGAGAACGACAGCTCCGCCCGGCGCGATGAGCTCGTCGAGCGCTACCAGCGTCGCCGGGCGGTCCATCCAATGGAAGGAGCGGCCCAGGACAGCAAGTTTCAGCGGAGCCAGATCCGGGTTGAGATCGTAAGAGGAGCCCTGGATGAGCCTCATGTTCACGGCGGCTTCGGCCGCATTTTCGCGCGCGGCATCCAGCATTTCCGGCTCGGGATCGACCCCGATCACATCAGCGCCAGCGAGGCGTGCGAAGGCGACGCCGAGCGGTCCTGGTCCGCAGCCGAGATCGAGCACACGATCGCCGGGTTTCAGGCCGGTGCGTTCGGCGACGCGTTCGATCAGCCTGTCCGGATAGGGGACACGGAAGCGGTTGTAGTAGACGGCAGTGGTACGAAAGCGGGGGGCTTCGAAAGGAACGATAGTCATGCGGACGGTCCTCTGTTTGCCGCAAACCGCTAAGGCTCAACTGTGACCGGCTCGTGATGGTTTCTTGGATCGCACATGCGTTGCCTCGAACGAGGCGACGTTTTCGGCCACCCAACGCCAGAGCGGCATGATCTGCTTCAATAGGTCGCGGCCGAACTCACACAGCGGGCAATCGCCTGGAAGTCCGGATATCGGGAAAGGAATGAGCCTCCTCCACATCGGCGGAGAGAGGCTGTCACGCGGCGGCTTATTTGAAGCCGGCGACGTTATGCGGGATGTAGGGTGCTTCGAGTGCGGCGATATCATCGGCGCTGAGTTTCACAGTCAGCGCGCCGACGGCGTCCGTCAGGTGTTGCGCCTTGGAAGCGCCGATGATCGGGGCGGTGACTGCGCTCTTCTGTAGGATCCACGCGGTGGCGACCTGCGCGCGGGAAACGCCATGGGCCCTGGCGATTTCGGCAACCTTTTCGACGATCTTGCGATCGGCCTCTTCGGCCTGCTTATAGAGCGTCTTGCCGAATTCATCGGTTTCGCTGCGGTTGGTCTTCTCATCCCAGTCACGGGTCAGGCGACCGCGGGCAAGCGGGCTCCAGGGAATGACGGCGATCTTCTGGTCCTCGCAGAAAGGCAGCATTTCACGTTCTTCCTCGCGGTAGAGCAGGTTTACGTGGTCCTGCATGCTGACGAATTCCGTCCAGCCATTGAGGCGCGAGGTGTAGAGCGCCTTGGCGAACTGCCAGGAATACATGGAAGAAGCGCCGATATAACGCGCCTTGCCTGATTTCACGATGTCATGAAGGGCTTCCAGCGTTTCCTCGATCGGTGTCGTATAGTCCCAGCGGTGGATCTGGTAGAGGTCGACGTAGTCAGTGCCGAGGCGGCGCAGGCTGTTGTCTATTTCGTCGAAGATCGCCTTGCGCGACAGGCCGGCGCCATTCGGCCCGGGCCGCATGCGGTTGAAGACCTTGGTCGCGAGTACGATATCCTCGCGCTTGGCGAAATCCTTGATGGCGCGGCCGACGATCTCCTCGGAGGAACCATTGGAATAGGTGTTGGCCGTGTCGAGGAAATTGATGCCGAGATCGATCGCCTGTTTGAGGAGCGCGCGGCTTTCCTCTTCCGGCAGGCTCCAGGCGTGGTTTCCGCGGTTGGGATCGCCATAGGTCATGCAGCCGAGGCAGATCTTCGAGACTTCGAGACCGGTCTTCCCGAGTTTTACATATTCCATGAAAGTGCTCCGCGATGAATTTCAGCGACTCCCCAGGCGCATGCACATGATGTAGCGCAGAAATCGCCGAAGTCTCAGCGCGCCTGACGGAGAATGTGTTGTGCAGTTAGCGCAATAATACCTGATGAGCGGGCGGAATGTCGTCTTATCCTTGCGGATTACACCGCTTGCGCATCCGCATGATGAGGTGTTAGCTGGTGCAGCATTTTACCGGATCATGCCCATGAAACTGCCGCCCGGCGATCGATATGACACGCTCTACCGCGATTTCTCCTGGCAGATATCAGAGGATTTCAATATCGGCCGCGCCGTGTGCGACGATTGGGCCGCGCGTGATCCTGATCGCGTCTGCCTCGAACATTTCAGTCCCGACAGTCACCATCTGTCATTGACCTATGGCGAGCTTGCCGCCCGCTCCTCATCCTTCGCCAATGCGCTTTCAGCACTTGGTATCGGCCGGGGAGAGCGTGTAGCGCTGCTCCTGCCGCAATCCTTCGAGACGGTCATTTCGCATGTGGCTATCTACAAGATGGGCGCAATCGCGCTGCCGCTCGCGTTGCTTTTCGGTGTCGAGGCGCTGGAGTACCGGCTGAAGGCCGCAGGTGCGACAGCCGTCGTCACCAATGGTTTCGGGCTTGGACGCATCAACCAGATCCGCGACCGACTGCCTGACGTCAAACATGTCATCAGCGTCGATGGGGCCTCCGCAAGCACGCTCGGCTTTGCCGATCTGGTTTCCGCCCATTCTTCCACATTCGAAATTGTGCAGTCCGGCCCCGACGAGCCAGCGCTGATGATCTTCACGTCGGGCACCACGGGGCCGCCGAAGGGCGCGCTGCATGGCCACCGTGTTCTCGCCGGCCATATTCCCGGCATGCAGTTTGCCCATGAGGGTTTCCCGCGGGCCGGAGACAAGGTCTGGACGCCGTCTGACTGGGCATGGGCCGGCGGGCTGCTCAATGCGCTGCTGCCGAGCCTGCTGCTCGGCGTGCCTGTTGTTTCCTCGCCGGCACAGAAATTCGATGCGGACATGGCCTATCGCATCATGGCCGAAATGAAGGTGCGTAATGCCTTCATTCCGCCGACGGCACTCCGGCTCCTGAAATCCGTCGAGGAGCCGCGTTCGAAATACGATCTCGTGCTGCGCACCATCGGTTCGGCAGGTGAATCCCTGGGGCGCGAAACCTATGAGTGGGTGCGCCGTACGCTCGGCATTACCGTCAATGAATTTTACGGGCAGACGGAGTGCAATTTCGTGCTGTCTTCGAGCGCTGCCTTCGGGGTGACGAAGGCTGGTGCGATCGGGCGCGCTTCGCCCGGCCACAGGGTTGCTGTTGTCAGCGACGAGGGCGACGAAGTGCTGGTCGGCGAGCAGGGGCAGATCGCCATTGCCAGTCCCGATCCGGTGATGTTCCTCGGCTACTGGAACGACCCCGATGCGACCAGCAGGAAGTACGCCAAGGGATGGATGCTGACCGGCGATATCGGCCGGCAGGATGCGGAGGGCTACGTCACCTTTGCCGGCCGTGACGACGACGTCATCACCTCGTCCGGGTACCGCATAGGGCCGGCGGAGATCGAGGACTGTCTCGTCGGCCATCCGGCCGTGCAGCTTGCCGCTGCCGTCGGCAAGCCAGATGCGCTGCGTACGGAGATCGTCAAGGCCTATATCGTGCTTGCGCCAGGCTACAGCCCGAGTGCGGAGCTGGCAGCGGAAATCCGGGACTGGGTGAAAACCCGGCTTTCGATGCACGAATATCCGCGCGAGGTCGAATTCGTCGATGCGCTGCCGCTGACAACCACAGGCAAGGTCATCCGCCGGCTGTTACGGGAAAAGGCTGCGGCGGAAGCTGAAAATTAACCCCGGCCGGCAAGCGACATGATCTTCTCGCGGAGCATCTTCGCCATGTTGCGGGTACTGCGGTACATGTGAAGCTGGGCCGCGACCTGTCGCATGTCGCGGTCGCCGTTCTGGGTGAGGCCGATCACCAACGTGCCCATCTCCTCGCGTTCCTGCCAGAAGCGGCTCATGATCGGATGATCGGAGACGGCGCAGGAATCCGAGCGCACGACATTGGCATCGTCGAGATGCCATTCGGTCAGTTCGCTCATCAACAGCTTGCCCGGCGAATAGCGGGAGTAGTTTTCGTCATAGGCGGTCTTCCAAGTATAGGCCTCGCCGCCCATCATAAGCACGACCACGGCGGCGATCGCCTTGCCGTTAATGTCGATCGTGTGGATGCGCACGGCATCGACCTCCGCCAGATTGGAGACGGCCTCGCGGGCGAAGGCGGTGTGATAGCGGTCGGTCACCAGCGCGCTGCGGCGCTTGCCTTTCCAGCCGCCGGCCTCCAGCGCCAGGAATTCCTCGAAGCGCATGTGAATCTCCCGCGGCTGGCGGGCAACGGTGTGAACGACCGTGCCAAGCTCATCGAGCAGCCGCCACTGGCGGCGCATCTCGCGCTGGTGAGAGGAAGATACGGTGCGGCCGAGATAGACCATGGCATCGTCATCACTCTGCAGCATCGGCCGCTCATAGGGATTGGCGACGGTCAGCGGCAGATTGCGGCTGAGCGCAACGGCCTTTGCCATGCGCACGAAGATGCCGTTCAGCCGGACGTCCGGCAGCACCAGTGTGCCCGGCAGGCCGAGGTCCGGCGTGATCAGGCCTTCGAAGAGGTTGTCCAGCGTCTCCGCCGCATCCTCGGCGTCGACCAAGGGGGTACCGAGCGGACCGAAGCTGTTTGCCCAGCCGCGGATGATCGACGGGCCGACGGCGAAACCGGGTTTGTCGACAGAGAAGGGCATGAGCAGGCGCATGCGGCTGCGATGTTCGTTCTCGTCGCGGATGATCGCGAAATTGACCTGCCGGTCTTCCAGCCGCGGCATGGCAGGCGCCAGGAAACGGCCGCTGAAGAAGACGTTCGGCTCCATCGCACGGTTGGAGAGGAAGTCCAGTTCTTCCTGCAGATCGTAACCCAGCTTACCGGGGTAAAGGCAGAGCTCGCGCCCCAGCCGGCCGATTTCGATCCGTGCTTCAGCCTGCGGGGCTTCGAACTTGAGAGCGGCAAGATCGTGAACCATGCGGTTCGCGTTGCTGTCGGTGCTCTCGGTGATGGGTGGTACACGCACCATCTATCGGGCTCTCATTTCTGGCGTTGCTGCGGAAGGGGTTGCGAAGGCGAAAAGCGTAAAGCCGAGTGCGCGGCGCACGAAGACATGCAGCAGGATCGCTTCCACGGCCATTGCGGAGGCCGTGGCGATCGCCGTGCCGACGATGCCGTAGTGCGGGATCAGCAGGATATTGAGGCCGACATTGGCGGCGAGGGCTCCAGCATAAAGGGCGACGCAGAGGTTCTGCTTGCCTGCCATCATCAGCAGCGTCTCGGCGGGACCGACCAGAGCCTTGGTGAGGATACCGGCCAGCAGGATCGCCATCAGCATATAACCGGCCGTGAATGCGCCGCCGAAAAGCGACAGCAGCAGATGCCCGGCCGCCAGGACCGCGAGACCGACGGCGAGGGCAGGCCAGAAGGTCCAGCGGGCAGCATCGATAGCCGCAACCGCGAGATCGGCCCGGTTGCCTTCGGCGATAATCGAGGAGAAGCGCGGGCCGGAGGCAGCTTTCACCGAGAAATTGATGAAATGCACCAGAGCCATGGTCTTGGCCGCTGCAAAATAGATCGCGACGTCATGCGGCTCCAGGAAGATGCCGACGATCACGACATCGGAATTGGTCAGCAGGAAGCTCACGCCCTCGATCAGGAAGATCGGGAAGGCGACACCCAGCCATTCCACGAAATCCACCTTGCGGGGGCCGGCATCGTAATGCTTGCGCATCCGATAGAGGGTGGCGGCATATTGGCCGAGTGCGGTGACGAAGGTTGCCGCGAGTGCCGCCTGCATGGCGGTGACCGCCGTGTGCGGTGCGCCGAAGAAGATCGCAGTCAGCATGAAAAGGATGATGAGGATCGGCCTGACAATATAGACCGGGCTGAGCGCCATGACAGGCCAATGATTGGCCCGTGACGTGCCTTCAAGGATATCGCCGAGCGCGATCATCGGCATGGCCATCAGGCCGAGGAAGATCGGCACCAGATAATAGCTCTCGATCCTGTCGCCGAGGAAATGCAGGCCGAACATGCCGGCGACGAGAACGGTCGTACCCGAGAGCAGCGCGAAAACGCGCGCGGTGCCGGTCAGGCCACGGATTTCCGCGAAGGCGCCGGCGGCGCGATATTGCGGCAGGAAGCGGACGATCGCAGTGTGGAAACCGAGGCAGGAAAGATCACCGCAGAGGACGACCAGCACCCAGACGAAGACGAAGATGCCGTATTCGTATTCGCCCATCAGCCGGGCGAGCACGATCTGCGACAGGAAGGCGAGAGCGGCGCTCAGAATACGGATTGAAAAGGCGATCAGCGCCATGCGCTGTGCGGCTGCCTTGTCGCCCCGTTCGGTCAGCACGGCGGCGAGCATACGCAGCACGCGGCCGGCGATCGGCCGCAGCCCCGCGGGCAGCATTTTTTTCGCTGTTTCTATGACCGCCATTTTAACACGCAAAACTCTAAGGGCAGGTGCATTCGCACCGGCAAGTCTTGCCAGATCAGAGTTAAGAAACGGTATGCCCAACGAGGCGGCATTGCCTGCCACTGTGATCCATAATTGGGCGGAAATACCAAGAAAAATGGCGCCCGAAGGCGCCATTCTCAGACCTGTTCGAAAGCACCATGGCAGTGCTTGTATTTTTTGCCCGAGCCGCAGGGGCAGGCCTCGTTACGGCCGACCTTACCCCAGGTCGATGGATCGTTGGGGTTGCGGTTTTCCGGCGGGACGGTGACTTCAAGCGCCTGATAGGTCGTATTTGTAAACTCATCCTCGCCGGTCGTCGGATCGAGGTGATGGGCCTGCATGACAGGCGGTTCCGGCTGCGGCGGAGCCTGCTGCACCAGCTCGACGCGCATCAGCTGTGCCGTGACGGCCTGACGCAGGTTGTTGAGCAGCGCCTGGAAGAGCTCGAAGGCTTCCGACTTGTATTCCTGCAGCGGATCGCGCTGGGCGTAACCGCGGAAGCCGATGACGGAACGCAGATGGTCGAGGTTGACGATGTGCTCGCGCCACAGATGATCGAGCGTCTGCATGACAACCTGGCGCTCAACATAGTGCATGATATCGGGACCGAAGCGCTCGACCTTCTCGTTGAAGGCGGCGTTGGTGGCTTCCGTCAGGCGTTCGCGGATATCGTCTTCGCCAATGCCTTCTTCCTTCACCCAGTCCTCGATCGGAAGGTCGAGGTTGAGGATGTTGGCGGCCTGCGTCTTCAGGCCGACGGCATCCCACTGCTCGGCGTAAGCGCGTTCCGGAATGTGGGTCGTGACCAGATCGTCGACCACTTCGCGACGCATGTCCGATACGGTCTCGGAAATGTTCGGCGCTTCCATCATCTCGACGCGTTGTTCGAAGATGACTTTGCGCTGGTCGTTCAGAACGTCGTCGTACTTCAGAAGGTTCTTGCGGATGTCGAAGTTGCGAGCTTCGACCTTCTTCTGCGCGCGTTCCAGAGCCTTGTTGATCCAGGGATGGACGATCGCCTCGCCCTCCTTGAGACCCAGCTTCTGCAGCATGCTGTCCATGCGGTCGGAGCCGAAGATGCGCATCAGGTCGTCCTGAAGCGACAGGTAGAACTTGGAGCGGCCGGGGTCACCCTGACGGCCGGAACGGCCACGCAGCTGGTTGTCGATGCGGCGGCTTTCATGGCGCTCGGTGGCGACGACGTAGAGACCGCCTGCCGCAAGCGCCTTTTCCTTGAGCGCCCTGATTTCTTCGCGGATCGCCGCGACCTTTGCGTCGCGCTCCGGGCCTGGCTCGACTTCGGCAAGCTCATGGTCGATGCGCATGTCAAGGTTGCCGCCGAGCTGGATGTCGGTACCGCGGCCGGCCATGTTGGTGGCGATCGTCACGGCGCCCGGCACACCAGCCTGGGAAACGATATAGGCTTCCTGCTCGTGATAGCGGGCGTTCAGAACCTGGAAGTTGGAGAAGCCCTGCTTGCGCATCAGCTCTGCCAGAGACTCCGACTTCTCGATCGAGGTTGTACCGACGAGCACCGGCTGGCCGCGCTTGTGGGCGTCCAGGATCTCGGTGATGATCGCCTTGTACTTCTCCTCGACGGTCCGGTAGACCTCGTCGTCTTCGTCGATACGCAGGATTGGCAGGTTGGTCGGCACCTCGAGAACGTCGAGATTGTAGATGTTGCCGAATTCTTCCGCTTCCGTCTGGGCCGTGCCGGTCATGCCGGCAAGCTTGTTGTACATGCGGAAGTAGTTCTGGAAGGTGATCGAGGCCAGCGTCTGATTTTCCGGCTGGATCTGCACCTTTTCCTTGGCTTCCAGCGCCTGATGCTGGCCTTCCGAATAGCGGCGGCCCGGCATCATTCGGCCGGTGAATTCGTCGATGATGACGATTTCGCCGTTGCGGACGATGTAGTCCTTGTCGCGCTGGAACAGCTTGTGGGCCTTCAGCGCATTGTTGATGTGATGAACGATCGCCACATTCTCGATGTCGTAGAGCGAGGCGCCCTTCAGGAGGCCGGCCTGCTTCAGCAGGTTTTCCAGCTTCTCGGTGCCGACTTCGGAGAAGTTTGCCGAACGTTGCTTTTCATCGATCTCATAGTCTTCCGGCGTCAGCAGCGGAATGTAGGTGTCGATGGTGTTGTAGAGGTCGGAGCGGTCGTCGAGCGGGCCGGAGATGATGAGCGGCGTGCGCGCTTCATCGACCAGGATCGAGTCCACTTCGTCGACGATCGCGAAGTTATGGCCGCGCTGCACCATCTGGTTCGTCTCGTATTTCATATTATCGCGCAGATAATCGAAGCCGAGTTCGTTGTTAGTCGCGTACGTGATGTCGCAGGCATAGGCGTCGCGGCGCTCCTCGTCGGAAAGGCCGTGGACGATGACGCCCGTGGTCAGGCCGAGGAAGCCGTAGAGGCGGCCCATGTTCGCCGCGTCACGCTGAGCGAGGTAGTCGTTGACGGTGACGACATGCACGCCCTTGCCGGCAAGCGCGTTCAGATAGACCGGCAGGGTAGCGACGAGCGTCTTGCCTTCGCCGGTCTTCATTTCGGCGATGGCGTTGGAATGCAGGATCATGCCGCCGACGAGCTGTACGTCAAAAGGTCGCATGCCGAGGACGCGGCGGGAGGCTTCGCGCACGACCGCAAAGGCCGGGATCAGGATATCGTCCAGCGTCTTGCCTTCTGCAAGGAGCGCGCGGAACTCCACCGTCTTTGCGGCAAGCTGCTCGTCCGTCAGCGCCTTGGTCTTCTCCTCAATAGAGTTGATTGCGGCGACGTTCGGCTGGAAGGATCGCACGCGGCGATCGTTGGCTGAGCCAAATAACTTGCGGGCAATACCGCCAAAGCTGACCATATGACTGGCCCTTTCTGAATATTCTTCCCCGACGTTTCTTATTCGCTACCCAGCCGAAAAACAGGCGCACGCTTGAAAACGCCCGGAAACTGTTCTGGACGCGAGGTTGCGTGACAGATAAGAGGGGGGGCAAATGATGTCAACGGATTTGGCTGATATAGAAAGGCCACATTCCGGTGTTGAAGGCTGTTTTCGGGCTGGATTCACGAAAGCTGAAGCCGGCGGGTATAATTGTGAAGGGTTATTTGATGTTGAGCACCAACAAACTTGCTGCGCTGGCGTTTACGGCCTTCGTCGCCTTCCAGGCTCCGGCCTATGCCGATGATGCCGTCGTCGCCAAGGTCGGCAATCTGGAAATCCACCAGTCGGAACTCGATCTGGCTGTGGCCAATCTCGACCCGCAGCTTGCGCAGCTCCCTGACGACCAGAAGAAGGTAGCCGCCCTCTCTGCCGCCATCGATGTGAAGCTGCTTGCTGCCGATGCCACCGCCGAGAAGCTCGACCAGACGGACGACTTCAAGAAGCGCATGCAGTATCTGACCGACCGTGAACTTCACAACGCCTATTTCAAGAAGCATGTCGTTGACACCGTAACCGATGCCGACGTGAAGGCACGCTACGACAAGGAAGTCGCCGCCCTGCCGAAGCAGGAAGAAGTTCACGCCCGCCATATCCTCGTCAAGACCGAAGACGAAGCCAAGGACGTTATCAAGCAGCTCGACGCCGGCAAGGACTTTGCCGAGCTCGCCAAGGAAAAGTCCACCGATCCGAACAAGGATGACGGCGGCGACCTCGGCTATTTCAGCCGTGGCCGCATGGTCAAGGAATTCGAGGATGCCGCTTTCGCGCTTGAGAAGGGCACCTATTCCAAGACCCCTGTGAAGACCGACTTCGGCTATCACGTCATCAAGGTCGAGGATAAGCGCGACGCTCCGCCGCCGGCATTCGAGCAGGTGCAGGACCAGGTTCGTCAGCTCGTCATGCGCGACAAGTATCTTGCGCTCCTCAACCAGGCCAAGGCTTCCTCCAAGGTCGAGATCATGGACGAAACGCTCCGCAAGGGTTACGAAGACGCGAACAAGCAGCCTGAGCCGGGCGCTGCTCCGGCACCGGCCCCCGCGCCGCAGCAGTAATCATCAGCATCTGGGCCCGGTTCTTCCGGGCCCTTCATTAGATCCGGATGATTTTGGGCCTGATCGGCCTAAAATCTGAATCCGGATCTAAATCAAAAAATAGAGCATGACGTCGTCCGAAAACCGCTCACACTTTTCGGCATCATGCTCGAACATCGTTTGTTGTCGCATTTCCGGACGGCGGACCGGCTTCCATTTCGCCTGGAAATGCTCATTGGCAGGTCACATCCATGTCCGCTACCGTTTCTCCGCTTGCCCCGAAAACCTTTGCCTCGCTGCCCGCGCTTCGCGGCGTGCGCATGGCGACCGCTTCTGCCGGCATCAAGTACAAGAACCGGACGGACGTGCTGATGATGGTCTTTGATGCGCCGGCTGCCGTTGCAGGCGTCTTCACCAAATCGAAGTGCCCCTCCGCGCCCGTCGATTTCTGCCGGACCAACTTGCCGCATGGCACGGCACGCGCCGTCGTCGTCAATTCCGGCAATGCCAATGCCTTCACCGGCCTGAAGGGCCGCGCTGCGACTGAGCTCACCGCAAAGTCGGCCGCCGCTGCCGTCGGCTGCGGCGAAAATGAAATCTTTCTTGCGTCGACCGGCGTCATCGGTGAACCGCTCGACGCCACCAAATTTGCCGGTGTGCTCGACAAGATGCATGCCGATGCGACAGGCGATTTCTGGTTCGAGGCCGCCAAGGCCATCATGACCACTGACACCTATCCGAAGGTTGCGACCCGCACTGCCGAAATCGGCGGTGTGAAGGTGACGATCAACGGCATCGCCAAGGGAGCCGGCATGATCGCGCCCGATATGGCGACCATGCTTTCCTTCGTCGTCACGGATGCCGATATCGCGTCTTCCGCCCTGCAGTCTTTGCTGTCTGCCGGTGTCGAGCCGAGCTTCAACTCCATGACCGTCGACAGTGACACCTCGACCTCGGACACGCTGATGCTGTTTGCGACAGGTGCCGCAGCAGCCGACGGACAGGCTCGCATCACGAGCGCGGGCGATCCGCAGCTCGGTGCATTCCGCGCAGCCCTCAACGAGCTCCTCAAGGATCTGGCGATCCAGGTCGCCCGCGACGGCGAGGGCGCCACGAAGATGCTTGAAATCACCGTGACCGGCGCCGAGAGCGATGCCGCTGCCAAGACGATCGCCCTTTCCATCGCCAATTCGCCGCTGGTCAAGACGGCGGCTGCAGGCGAGGACGCCAACTGGGGCCGTATTGTCATGGCCGTCGGCAAGGCCGGTGAAATGGCCGATCGCGACCGGCTCGCCATCTGGTTCGGCGATGTGCGCGTTGCCGTCAACGGTGAGCGCGACCCCTCCTATTCCGAGGATGCGGCCTCCGCCGTGATGAAGAAGCAGGATATTCCTGTCAAAGTTGATATTGGCCTCGGCTCCGGCAAGGCTACGGTCTGGACCTGCGACCTCACCAAGGAATATGTTGCGATCAATGGCGACTACCGGAGCTGATCGTTCGTTGATGCAGGCATCCCTTCCGAAGCAGAACCTGCCGCTAGTCCGGCGGCTGGAAGCCGTGGGCTTTCGCGCCTGGCCGGCCGCTTCCGTACAATATGACGGAAGCTGGCAGGTTCGCCTGACGGCGGGCCATCCCTCCAACCGCCTGAACTCCATTGTGCCGCTCGATCCCTCCGACCATCGCGATGTCGAGATCAGGCTGGAAAAGGCAAGCCGCAAATTCGAGGCCTATGGCCGTCCTGCCGTCGTGCGTGAGACGCCGCTTGCCTCGCCAGTTCTGATCGACCTGATTAGGGAGCAGGGATGGAAGCGTTTCGATGAAACGGCCGTCATGGTCTGCGATCTCTCGCAGGCCGATCTGCCAGATACGCTCGATCATCTTCCGACCCACGATGTTGGCCGGTTCGTTGATGCCAATCTCGCCGTCGATCAGGCGCAGCTTTCTCTGAAACCGGCGCTTGCCGAGATCATCTCGGCAATCAAGCCGCCATCCGGCCTTTTCATGATCGAGGATACCGTCCATGGCTCGCTGGCAACGGTCCTTTGCGTGCAGGACAACGATCTTGCCGGCATCATGTCGCTTTCGGTCGCTGACAGCCATCGCCGCAAGGGGCTCGGCATCGAGATCCTGACTTCGGCACTGCGCTGGGCGCGGATGCGCAGCGCCCGTACCGCCTGGCTGCAGGTGAAGCTCTCCAACGCACCGGCGATTGCTCTTTATGAGCGTCTCGGCTTCCGTGATGCCTATCACTATTGCTATTGGCAGGAGCGCTGCGAATGAGCGACGCCGGAAGGAAGCTGCTCCTGGTCGCAGCCTGTGCGCTGATCGATGCGGACGGGCGTATCCTTCTGGCACAGAGGCCGGAAGGCAAGTCTCTTGCCGGCCTGTGGGAATTCCCCGGCGGTAAGGTCGAACCCGGCGAGACGCCGGAGGAAACGCTGGTGCGTGAACTGAACGAAGAGCTCGGCATTTCGACGAAGGTGGCGTGTCTTGCGCCGCTGACCTTCGCCAGTCACAGCTATGATACGTTCCACCTGCTGATGCCGCTTTATGTCTGCCGCCGTTACGAAGGCATTCCGCATGGCCGTGAGGGCCAGGCAATCAAATGGGTGCGCCCGCAGGCGCTGCGCGATTATCCGATGCCGCCGGCCGACGAGCCGCTCATCCCGGTACTGCAGGATCTACTTTAGCTTTTGCTGATTATTGAGGCGAAACGTCGATTTCGCCTGTGGATATTAATCGATCATTTAGCACCTTCTGGCAATGATCGGCCTCACTCAAGCAACTGGCGTGTGTGTATTTAAGGGCTTGACGTCATGGACGACGATTTCTGGAAAGCTGTGCGCGAAAAGGAACGTGCTTCTTCGTCTGCTTCACGCAGGACGGGGGCGCTCAATATTGCCCTTCTCTTCGGTACCGCTGTAGTGGCGCTGACCCTTATCCTGACGCCGATGCTGGCGGATTCTTCCAAGAAGAGCGTGCTCGCCAGCGCGCCGGCGGATTTCGACACGATCACCACCGGCTCTATCCCGAAGACCGAGAATGGCCCGAAGAGCGAGAACGGCAAGCGCTATACAATCCGCCGCAGCGTGCTCCAGGATACGCCTGGTTCGGTCTGTGTCGTCCAGGGCTACGGCGTCGGCGCCGGCTGCTGAGGAAATGAAGCTCCCGTTCCTGGGGGCCATGAGTTTCATTGCAGTCTTGCGCGCAGAAGGGTTGGGTTGATGAATTTGCTGAAGAAATTTCTGGCAGACAGAAGCGGTGCGACGGCGATCGAATATGGATTGATTGCAGCGCTGATGGCGGTTGCCCTCATTGGGGGCCTGGGTGTGTTTACCAATGGCCTGCGCGGCGTGTTCAACACCGTTGAAAATAACCTGACGATCAACTGAGCTATCCGTTAGGCCTCACTGTCTGAGCTTCTGCTCTTCCACCTTCAGTGCGTCAGCAAGCCGCGCCTTGGCCGTTCCTGGCTTCAGCGGCTGCTGCTGGCTTTCATGCGGTGCCCATCCCGACACATAGATCACTGAGAATGTCGCGCGGATGCGGCCGTCGGGGTCCGAATAGCGCTCGGCATAGATTTCAGCGGCGCGCAGGAAGAAGGCGCGCGTCAGTGGCTTGCGACTGCGGGCAGCGAGCGGATTGGCCATGCCCATCGTTCTCAGGTCGCGCATCAGCGGAAAAATTGAATCATAGCGTACCGTATAATTCTCCGCGTCGATGACGGGCAGTGCAAAGCCTGCGCGCTGCAGCAGACCGCCGACATCGCGGACATCGGCGAAGGGGATGACGCGCGGGCTTGCACCGCCGGTCATCTCGATCTCGGTCGCGAGCAGCACCTCGCGCAGTTCCTGCAGCGTACCGGCGCCCGGAATAGCTGCCAGGAACAGGCCGTCCGGCTTCAACGCGCGGCGGATCTGGATGAAGACGCCGGGTGTGTCGTTGGTCAGGTGCAGGTTGAGCGGTGCAATTACCAGATTAGTCGATTGGGGCGCGAGCGGCACGTCTTCGAGCGGTGCTTGGAGAAAAGGTTCGCCCGGCGCGACATAGTGCATATCGCTTTCCACGCGGGTGAGGCTGCCGACCTTGCCGGTCGCGATCGCCGCACGGGCGGCCGCGCCTGTGGTGCCGTGCAGTTCCACCGCAAGTTCGAAGCTGCGCTCCACGACGGCCAGGCGGTCTGCCAATTCCTCGGCGGCGATATCGAGCAGGAAGCCTGCTTTCGGGTCGTTATTTGCGAGCGCGCGCCGACGGTTCGCGGCGATCTGCGCCTTGTCGAAGATGATATCCATGGTGATGTCCATATTCCGCCATCCGGCAGGCGGCAAGGCGATTTTCCTTTGGCGCGTGACGCGCTAAAGCGCGTCGCGATCTTTGATATCCGCCTACCACGCTTCAGGTCTTCGTTTTTTACGCATGTCGTTATCGCAAAACCGCTACACAGTTTTGCGCGACATGCTTTAGTCTGCCTCATATGGGGACGATCAAGATGAAAAGTGAGACGGGGCGGATATTCGCGCAGCTTCTGCGGCCCGTTTCCATGCTTGCCGATCTTGTCTATCCGCCGTCCTGTGCGGCTTGCGGTGTTTCGACAGGCGGCCATCGCGGGCTCTGCGCCAAGTGCTGGTCCGAGGTCCGCTTCATCGAGCGGCCCTATTGCGAGGTGCTCGGCCTTCCCTTTTCCCATGATCTCGGGGCCGGCATTCTGAGCGCAGAGGCGATCGCCAATCCGCCGCCCTTCGATCGGCTGCGTTCAGCAGCCACCCTCGACCATGCCGTTCGCACTCTTGTACACGGCCTCAAATACCGCGATCGAACCGATCTCGCGCCGATGATGGCCGGCTGGATGCTGCGCGCGTCGGACGGCATGGTCGAACGCTGCGATGCCGTCATTCCGGTTCCGCTTCATCGCACCCGCATGGTCTCGCGCAAATTCAACCAAGCCGCGGAGCTTGCCCGACATTTGGCGGGGCTTGCAGGAAAACCGCTGTTGCCGGGGACGCTTCTGCGTGTGAAGCGTACCAGCCAGCAGGTTGGTCTTGGTATACGGGCGCGCGAGGACAATGTCCGTGGCGCTTTTGCGGTCGCCGCGGGCAGGGAAAGCGATGTCTTCGGCAAACGCATCGTGCTTGTCGACGACGTCTTTACGACAGGGGCGACGGTTGGTGCGGCAACGCGCGCGCTGCGAAAGGCGGGGACTGCCGATATAACGGTTTTGACCTTTGCAAGGGCTATTGCAGAAACTATATGACAGAAAGAAAACAGCACTGTCTGGAGACCTTCATGGTACCCGTTGCCATCTATACGCGTCAATTCTGCGGCTATTGTGCACGCGCCAAATCTCTTCTTGAAGAGAAGGGCGTCGACTATGTCGAACATGACGCGACCTTCTCGCCCGAGCTTCGTCAGGAAATGCTTGGCAAGTCGAACGGCCGCACCACCTTTCCGCAGATTTTCATCGGCAGCACGCATGTCGGCGGTTGCGACGATCTCTACGCGCTCGATCGGGCAGGCAAGCTCGATCCGCTGCTGGCGGCCTGAGGAAGAGCGATGAGCTTCACAGCCGCCGCCATCCAGATGTGTTCCGGTGTCGATCCGGAGCGGAATGCCGCTTCGATGGCGCGCCTCGTCCGAGAGGCTGCTGCAAAGGGCGCAACTTACGTGCAGACGCCTGAAATGACCGGCATGTTGCAGCGTAACCGCGCTGCGGCAAAGGAAGTGCTGCGTGACGAGAGCAATGACATCATTGTCAAAACCGGCTCGGCGCTTGCGGCCGAACTCGGCATCTTCATGCATGTCGGCTCGACGGCGATTGCGCTCGACGATGGCAAGATGGCCAATCGCGGTTTCCTCTTCGGACCTGACGGCAAGATCCTGAACCGTTACGACAAGATCCACATGTTCGATGTCGATCTCGACAATGGCGAGAGCTGGCGCGAAAGTGCGGCTTACAGGCCGGGTTCGGAGGCGCGCGTTCTGTCGTTGCCGTTTGCCGAGATGGGGTTCACCATCTGTTACGACGTGCGTTTCCCGCAGCTTTTCCGAGCGCAGGCGGTTGCCGGTGCCGAAGTGATGACCGTTCCGGCCGCTTTCACGAAGCAGACAGGCGAGGCGCATTGGGAAATCCTGCTGCGGGCGCGCGCCATTGAAAATGGTGTCTTCGTCATCGCCGCAGCGCAGGCGGGCCTGCATGAAGACGGACGCGAGACATTCGGCCATTCGATGATCATCGACCCCTGGGGCAAGGTGCTGGCGTCCGCCGGTCCGACCGGCGAGGCGGTCATTTTGGCGGAGATCGATCCGGCGGCTGTGAAAGCCGCCCATGACAAGATTCCGAACCTTAAGAACGGCCGGGAGTTTTCCATCGAGAGGATCGCGGGGGAAATTACAGGAGGCGTAGCAGCTTGATCCGCTATTCCCTTATTTGTGAGAATGCCCACGAATTCGAAGGCTGGTTTTCTGAAGGCGCCGATTTTGACCGGCAGGTCGCAAGCGGCTTTCTGACCTGCCCTGTCTGCAATTCCGCTTCCATCTCCAAGTCACTCATGGCTCCCTCCGTCTCGACCGCGCGCAAGAAGGAAGAGATGCAGACGGTCGCGATGGACACGGCCCGCCGCGAAGCCTTCCTGAAGCTCAAGGAAGCTGTCGCTGCGATCAAGGCGAATTCCGAGGATGTCGGAACCCGATTCCCCGAGGAAGCTCGCAAGATCCACTACGGTGAGGCGGATGCCCGCGGTATCATCGGCCAGGCAACGCCCGACGAAGCTGAAGCGCTGGTGGAAGAAGGCATCGAGATCGCTGCCCTGCCGGTCTTGCCCGAAGACGTGAACTGATATGCGGGCGGCCGGTCTTTTATAATTTTGGCCTGCGGCGCGATCAGGCCGGCCGTTTTGCCAGCAGCATGTAATTCACATCCATGTCCTTCGACAGGTTCCACTGGTTTGCCAGCGGATTGAAGAAGACGCCCGTGCGATCGACAATCTCGAGACCGCTTGCGGCAAGCGGCTTTTCCAGTTCTTCCGGGCGTACAAGCTTCTCATACTGATGCGTGCCGCGCGGCAGCCAACGCAGGACATTTTCGGCAGCGAAAATGGCAAGTGCTGCCGCCTTCATGGTGCGGTTGATCGTGGCGACGAACATCAGGCCGCCCGGCCTGACCATGCTGGCGCAGGTATTCATGAAAAGCTCGACATCGGCCACATGCTCCACCACTTCCATGTTGAGCACGATATCGAAGGTCTCACCTGCCTCGGCAAGCTGCTCGGCGGTGACGGCGCGATAGTCGACCGCAACACCCGATGCCTTGGCATGGGTGGAGGCGATGCCGATATTCTTTTCCGAGGGATCGGCGCCGACGACTTCAGCGCCCATACGGGCGACCGGCTCCGACAAGAGGCCGCCGCCGCAGCCGATATCGAGCACGCGCAGGCCTTCAAGCGGCTTGGCACTCTTCGGACTGCGCGAAAAATTCTCTGCTGCCCTGTCGCGGATATAGGCCAGGCGAACAGGATTGAACTTGTGCAGCGGCTTGAACTTGCCCGTCGGGCTCCACCACTCGGCTGCCATGGCGGAAAAGCGATCGACTTCGCTCTGGTCGATGGTGGTCTTTGCCGCTTCGTTCATCTGCCGCTCCTTCATGTCCTTTCAGTGAAGTCGGACGATCGAGGCGATAAGTCAAGGGCGCTCAGGTCGCACCGGGGGGCTTGGCAAGGACCGTAAAAAATAGAGTAAGTCTGAAGGCAATAAAAACCCCGCGTCTTCGCGGGGTTTCGGATCCAAGATGATGCCGATTTAGCGGCACTGACGGCGCGGGCCGTACGTGGGCTGGTATGTGTTATCGTATGCGCGGTACGAGCGATAACGGCTGTAGCAGTATTCGGCATGCGAACTGCCCGCACTCACGCGCGGCTGCGAGGCTATTATACCACCGATGATCGCGCCGGCGGCCAGGCCACCGATAATGGCGCCAGTATTGTCATGGCGGCGATAGTAGCGGTCGCGGTAGTAGCGGTCCCCATTATAGCGGTCGCCGTAATAGCGGCGGTCCCTGTCCCACCCGCGGTCGTAGCGATAACGGTCCGAATAGCGGTAATTGCGGCCCCAACCTTGGTTATAACGAGGGCATTTCGTGAAGTTGTTGCAGCCCACCTGAAGAAGCTCGGCCTGGTCGCCGGCGGTTTGGGGTTGCGCTGCCGACTGAATCGGGTTTGCCATGTAGGCCGGCCCTGCCCAGGCAGGAATTCCGGAGAATGCGGTCGCTATCGACAGTGCAATTATCGCTAATCTTCTCATTCTACTCACCAGCTTTCTTGACACATCTATTCCGGTTTAAACGCATTTGGCGCCTTTAAGTTCAACGCCTCCATGCCCTCGCGTTACCGACATGGTAGATAGGGCGCTTTGCAGCAGTCGCAGGGACCATTTCTGACGAAATCCTGCCACTTCCACTTCACCCTTTGCCCGCCCTTGCCACCCCCTGTCAAACTCGCTAAGAGACGCGCCAACTTTCGTCCTTGGTTGGCGGGGCTTTAGAAGCGTTCCAGAAACCAGTATTTCCGGGCTCTTCGGCCATTTGACAGCTGGGGTTTTCTGATGTCCGGGAGGGCAACGCGTCTCCCGGCGGTTTGTGAATGGCGCGTGGCGTGCCGGGGAAGCAAATCCCGTTTTCCGGCAATCGCGCGCGGGTCGTGGTAGAGGCTTATGGCACGCATCGTTATGAAATTCGGCGGAACCTCCGTCGCTGATCTGGATCGCATCAAGAACGTTGCCCGCCATGTGAAACGTGAAGTCGATGCCGGCCATGAGGTGGCGGTCGTCGTTTCCGCCATGTCCGGCAAGACCAACGAACTGGTCGGTTGGGTCCAGAATACGCCGAAGGTGATCGGCGCCAACTCGCCCTTCTACGATGCGCGCGAATACGACACCATTGTCGCTTCCGGCGAGCAGGTCACGTCAGGCCTTCTGGCGATCGCGCTGCAGAGCATGGGCATCAATGCCCGTTCCTGGCAGGGCTGGCAGATCCCGATCCGCACCGACAACGCACATGGCGCGGCGCGCATCATGGAAATCGACGGCGCCGATATCATCAAGCGCATGGGCGAGGGGCAGGTTGCTGTCGTCGCCGGCTTCCAGGGGCTCGGTCCTGATAACCGTATCTCGACGCTCGGACGCGGCGGATCAGACACGTCGGCAGTGGCGATTGCGGCCGCCGTGAAGGCCGATCGTTGCGACATCTATACCGATGTCGACGGCGTCTACACGACCGACCCGCGCATCGAGCCCAAGGCACGGCGGCTAAAGAAGATCGCTTTCGAAGAAATGCTGGA
This sequence comes from Hyphomicrobiales bacterium, assembly GCA_900470965.1. Taxonomy (GTDB): domain Bacteria; phylum Pseudomonadota; class Alphaproteobacteria; order Rhizobiales; family Rhizobiaceae; genus Rhizobium. The sequence continues at coordinate 13,286 of UCCS01000005.1, read as the reverse complement.
AATGGCGTCGCTCGGCGCCAAGGTTCTTCAGGTGCGCTCGGTCGAGCTTGCCATGGTGCACAAGGTACGCACCTTCGTGCGTTCGTCTTTCGAGGATCCCGATGCTCCGGGCATGGGCGACCTCTTGAACCCGCCCGGAACGCTGATTTGTGACGAGGATGAAATCGTGGAACAGGAAGTAGTCACCGGCATCGCCTATGCCAAGGATGAGGCTCAGATCTCGCTTCGCCGTCTTGCCGACCGGCCGGGTGTTTCCGCCGCGATCTTCGGGCCGCTTGCCGAGAGCCACATCAATGTCGATATGATCGTCCAGAACATTTCCGAAGACGGTTCGAAGACCGATATGACCTTCACCGTGCCCTCGGGTGATGTCGAGAAGGCCATCAAGGTTCTCTCCGACAATAAGGACAAGATCGGCTACGACGTTGCGCAGAGCGAATCGGGTCTGGTAAAGGTCTCGGTCATCGGCATCGGCATGCGCAGTCATGCGGGCGTTGCAGCGACTGCCTTCCGGGCACTTGCCGAAAAAGGCATCAACATCAAGGCAATTACAACCTCAGAGATCAAGATTTCGATCCTGATCGATGGTCCTTATGCAGAACTCGCTGTCAGAACTTTGCATTCCTGCTACGGTCTGGATAAGAATTGATTCCCAGCGGGCGGTCTGCCCCTTCAGGTTGAAGATGCGGCCGGTTTTTCTGGCCGCATTAAGCGTTTGTTTCGGGGAGCTTGAGACGCAATGAGAGACCTTTCCGGCGGTCCGCGCGTGCTGCTCAAGCGGCTGCGCGAATTGATGGCGGAACCGCTGGAGCCGCAGGAGCGACTCGACCGGATCGTGCGCCAGATCGCCAGCAACATGGTGGCGGAGGTTTGCTCCGTTTACGTGCTGCGCGCCGATGGCGTTCTCGAGCTTTATGCTACCGAAGGTCTCAATAAGGAGGCCGTCCACCTCTCGCAACTGAAGATGGGACAGGGCCTCGTCGGCACGATCGCCGCATCGGCCCAGCCGCTCAATCTTTCCGACGCGCAGTCGCATCCGGCGTTCCGCTACCTGCCGGAAACGGGCGAAGAGATCTATCACTCCTTCCTCGGCGTGCCGATCCTGCGTACGGGACGCTCGCTCGGCGTTCTCGTCGTGCAGAACAAGGCGAGCCGCAATTATCGCGACGAGGAGCTGGAAGCGCTCGAGACGACGGCGATGGTTCTCGCCGAGATGATCGCGACCGGCGAACTGAAGAAGATCACCAAGCCTGGCCTGGAACTCGATCTTACCCGTTCGGTCACGGTCGATGGCGATACGTATAATGATGGGATCGGCCTTGGTTACGTCGTGCTCCACGAGCCGCGCATCGTGGTCACCAATCTGCTCAACGAAGATGCGGAGAAGGAAATCCGGCGGCTGGCGGAAGCCATGGGCTCGCTTCGGATTTCCATCGACGACATGCTGTCGCGTCGCGACGTGTCGATGGAAGGGGAGCATCGCGAGGTACTCGAAACCTATCGCATGTTCGCTCACGACCAGGGCTGGGTGCGCAAGCTGGAAGAGGCGATCCGCAACGGCCTGACGGCGGAAGCAGCGGTCGAGAAGGTCCAGAGCGACACCAAGGCGCGCATGATGCGCCTGACCGATCCCTATCTGCGCGAACGCATGCACGATTTCGAGGATCTGGCGAACCGGCTGCTGCGTGTGCTGACGGGCTATACCGGCCGCACGACGGCCGAGGGTTTCCCGACCGACGCCATCATTCTAGCGCGTGCCATGGGTGCCGCCGAACTGCTCGATTATCCGCGCGCCAATGTGCGTGGGCTGGTGCTCGAAGAAGGCGCGGTGACGAGCCATGTGGTGATTGTCGCGCGTGCCATGGGCATTCCCGTAATCGGCCAGGCGGCGGGCGTCGTGGCGCTTGCCGAAAACGGCGACGCCGTCATTATCGATGGCGACGAAGGGCATGTGCATATCCGGCCGATGCCGGAGCATCAGCGCTCCTATGAAGAAAAGGTCCGCTTCCGCGCCAGGCGGCAGGAGCAGTTCCGGGCGCTGCGCTCCGTCGAGCCGGTCACCCGGGACGGTCAGCGCATCCAGCTTCTGATGAATGCCGGCCTGCTGGTCGACCTGCCGCAGCTGGCGGAATCTGGAGCAGAGGGTATCGGCCTATTTCGCACCGAGCTGCAATTCATGATCGCCTCGACCATGCCGAAGGCGGAAGAGCAGGAAATGTTCTACCGCAATGTACTGAAGCAGGCGGGCGGCCGTGTCGTGACCTTCCGCACGCTCGATATCGGCGGCGACAAGGTTGTTCCCTATTTCCGCGGCCACGAGGAAGAGAACCCGGCGCTCGGCTGGCGGGCAATCCGTCTGTCGCTCGACCGGCCGGGATTGTTGCGCACGCAGCTGCGCGCCATGCTGAAGGCTGCGGCGGGCGCCGAGCTGAAGCTGATGGTGCCGATGGTGACTGAGGTTTCTGAAATCAGGCAGGTGCGCGAACTCCTGCAAAAGGAAGTGCAGCATCTTTCGCGTTTCGGCCACGGTCTGCCGCGCAAGTTGCAATTTGGCGCGATGCTGGAAGTACCGGCGCTGCTCTGGCAGCTCGATGAGCTGATGGATGCGGTCGATTTCGTCTCCGTCGGTTCCAACGATCTTTTCCAGTTCGCCATGGCTGTTGATCGCGGCAATGCGCGGGTTTCCGAGCGCTTCGATCCGCTGGAACGGCCGTTCCTGCGTCTCCTGCGCGATATCGTGCGCGGTGCGGATCGCAACAAGACGCCGCTGACGCTCTGCGGCGAACTGGCAGGCAAGCCGCTTTCGGCCATGGCGTTGCTTGGCGTCGGGTTCCGCTCCATCTCCATGTCGCCGGCTTCGATCGGACCTGTCAAAGCGATGTTGCTCGGCCTTGATGCCGAGGCTCTGACGAAGGCTGTCAATGAGGCGCTGGACGACCGGAATGCGACCGTGCCGATGCGCGAGGTGCTTGCCCGCTTCGCCGAGAGCCACAATATTCCCCTTTAGACATACATAAGAAGAATTGGAGTAAGGGGTGGCGAAGCTTCCCATTGAAAAGATGCGCGAGCTTGAGCGCCGCTTCGGCGAGATCGAAGCGCGCATGTCGGCCGGCCCTTCGGCCGACGTCTATGTAAAGCTCGCGTCTGAATATTCAGAACTGCAGCCCGTCGTCACCAAGATCCGCGCCTATCAGAAGGCCGTCGGAGAACTTGCCGATCTGGAGGCGCTGCTCGAGGACAAGTCCGTCGACCGCGACATGCGTGAGCTTGCCGAACTCGAACTGCCCGACGTAAAAGAGCGGATCGAGGAGCTGGAGAACGAAATCCAGATCCTGCTGCTGCCGAAGGATGCGGCCGACGAGAAGAGCGCGATCCTGGAAATCCGCGCCGGCACCGGCGGCAATGAGGCGGCCCTTTTCGCTGGCGACCTTTTCCGTATGTACGAGCGCTATGCGTCAACGCACGGATGGAAGGTGGAAGTGCTGTCGTCAAGCGAAGGTGAAGCCGGTGGTTACAAGGAAATCATCGCGACGATCACGGGCAAGGGCGTCTTTGCCAAGCTGAAATTCGAATCCGGCGTGCACCGTGTGCAGCGCGTACCGGAGACGGAAGCAGGAGGGCGTATTCACACCTCGGCTGCGACGGTTGCCGTTCTTCCCGAAGCGGAGGAGATCGATATCGAAATCCGGCCGGAAGATATCCGCATCGATACGATGCGCTCCTCGGGTGCGGGCGGCCAGCATGTCAATACAACGGACTCGGCGGTGCGTATCACCCACCTGCCCACGGGTATCGTTGTCACCAGCTCGGAAAAATCGCAGCATCAAAACCGCGCCAAGGCCATGCAGGTGCTTCGGTCGCGTCTCTACGATGCCGAGCGGCAGAGAGCCGATAGCGAACGTTCGGCCGACCGTAAAAGCCAGGTTGGTTCCGGCGACCGTTCGGAGCGCATCCGAACCTACAATTTTCCGCAGGGGCGCGTGACCGATCATCGCATCAATCTGACGCTCTACAAACTCGACCGGATGATGATCGGCGAGATCGACGAAGTGGTGGATGCGCTGCTTGCCGACTACCAGGCGAGCCAGCTGGCGCAGCTTGGCGAACAGCAATGACTGCATCCGGGCCGACGGTTTCCGAGATGCTTGCCGGGGCCCGGCGCCGCTTCACGGAAGCCGGCATTGCCGATCCACAGACCGATGCGCGGTTGCTGATTTCGGGACTGCTGAAGCTTTCGCCGACCGAGATGCTGACGGCGGGTCGCGAGCCGGTTTCGGAGGAGCAGGCAGGCAGTATCGGCCGCGCTATCGAAAGGCGGCTGAAGCACGAGCCGGTGCATCGCATTCTCGGAGAGCGGGAATTCTACGGCCTGCCGCTTTCGCTGTCCGCCGGCACACTGGAGCCGCGGCCCGATACGGAAATCCTCGTCGATACGATCATTCCTTATCTGCGCGATCTTGCAAAGACGGAAAGCAGTATCCATATCCTCGACATAGGAACCGGGACTGGAGCGATTTGCCTTGCGCTCCTCAATGAATGTCCGGAAGCATCAGGCATCGGCAGCGACATTTCGACCGATGCACTTGAGACGGCAAGATCAAACGCAGAAAGAAACGGATTGCAGGACCGATTCACGACGATTCGATCGAACTGGTTCGAGAACATCCACGGGACGTTTCATGCGATTGTCTCAAATCCGCCCTATATTGCTTCCAATGTCATTCACGATCTCGCTCCCGAAGTGACGAAATTTGATCCGGCTGCAGCTCTGGACGGCGGCTCGGATGGGCTTGACGCCTACAAAGCCATAGCAAAGGATGCGGGAAGGTTCGTACGGCCAAATGGAATCGTCGGACTGGAAATTGGCTATGATCAACGAAGCGATGTGACGGCGATCTTCGAAGCGGAAGGCTTCAAGTGCCTCAAATCCGTGAAAGATTATGGCCAGAATGACAGAGTGCTCGTGTTCTCGCTGGCATGACCGGCGACAAATTGCAGCATCTAACTGGACATTATTGCTATTGCGAAGAAAAGGCTTGGATTTCCCGAGGAAGCAATATAGGTTGCCCTCACGCGTTGGGCGCATAGGAATGAACGAGATTCGTTCGGTACTTGCTCAGCCTCGGGGGTCTGCTCTTTTAAACGAGAGTTTCAAAGGTTGAACACGACCCAATGCGTGAATCAGTCAAACTGACTTGAAGACAAGCGGCAGGTCGGCGCGAAGGCGCACTATGCTTGCGGCACGAAGGCCCTGATCCGGATGGACCGGTCTTGGCGGTTGGTGCCATGTATCCAATCACAAACAGAGAATTCAGGTGAACGATCGATGAGGCCAGGACAGCAGAACAAGCGCGGTCGAGGGCGTGGCAATAACAACAACAATAACAATGGCGGCGGTGGAAATAACAACAATAATAGTTTCAACCGTAAGGGTGGGAACCCGCTGACCCGGACCTACGACAGCTCCGGCCCCGATGTGAAAATCCGCGGCACTGCCCAGCACATAGCTGAAAAATATGCGCAACTCGCCCGTGACGCCCAGAGTTCCGGCGACCGCGTCATAGCTGAAAACTATCTGCAGCACGCCGAACACTATAACCGCATCATTGCCGCCGCACAGGCGCAGATGCAGGAACGCTTCCAGCGTGACGACCGCAGCGATTACAATGATCGTGACAATGCGGACCGTGACGGCGACGAAATGGATACGGGTGACAATGACGACGTCGTCATCGTTCAGCCGCCTCACCAGCAGCAGCGCGAACAGCAGCAGGCTGCTCCGGCAGCGGCGCCGGTGCAGCAGGCGGAAGCGATTGACGGAACCGGCCCTCAGCCGGAAATCGACGGTATTCCCGCCGAAGTCGCGATGGAGGACGAAGGCTCTGCTGCACCGCAGCGCGAGCGCCAGCCCCGCCGTCGCAATGCCGGCAGCCGCCCGCGCCGTCCGCGTCGCGGTGCTGAAGGTGAGGCCGCCGGTGAGGAAGGCGCTTCCGCGGAAGCCCCTGTTCTCGCTGAAGCTGCTTCCGAATAAAATTACTTCAATCGTAGAATTTGAAAGGCCGCCTTTCCGGGCGGCCTTTTCTTTTGCGGGGCGCCCGCTGCTTTCGGTTGCTGCGACTATTGCCAGGGCGCGTTTACACGCGAATTTACAGTAACGTACTTCCGCATTCAGCCCTCGAGGCATTCACTCCAGGACACCTGTCGGGACCGGAGGAACGCCATCATGAAGTATCTTATGTTCTTGTTCATGCTGCTGGTCGCAGCCTCCGCCCATGGCGCGGAGAAGGCAGCACAGCAAGCCTTCGACAATGAGATCGAGCGGAAGGCCGTCCAGGCTGTCGTATGGGGAATTCCTGTCGTCAATTATGACCTGATGCGCCAGGAGATGCTGACCAAGACGCCAGGCAAGGTTGGGCAGGTCATCTATTGGGGCCGGCCACTGGATTGGAAGAACCAGACGCTGACGCCCAATCCCGATGCTCTCTATTTCATGGCTTTCTTCACCACGAGGGATGGTCCCGTTGTTCTCGATCTGCCGGCTGCAGAGAGCGGCGCCTCTTTCAACGGCAACATCGTCAATGCCTGGCAACTGCCGCTCGAGGACGCCGGCTTGCTCGGAATCGATAAGGGCAAGGGCGGAAAATTCGTGATCCTGCCGCCCGGCTACAGGGACAGAGTGCCGGATGGATTCATTCCGCTGCAGTCGGAAGTCTATGGCGGCTACATGCTCTTTCGTTCGAATCTGAAGAGCCACGGCGATGCCGATGTGCAGGCATCGATCGACTATGGCAGGAAGCTGAAAGTCTATCCGCTTTCGGCGGCAGGCAATCCGCCGGAAACCGTCTTCACCGACGTGAAGGACATTCTGTTCGATTCCACCATCAAATGGGATGCGAGCTTTTTCGACAATCTGAACCGCATCGTCCAGGAAGAACCGTGGATCACCCGCGATCGGGTGATGATCGATCAACTGAAATCTCTCGGTATAGAGAAGGGCAAGCCCTTTATGCCGGATCAGCATGTGAAGTCACTGTTGACCGTGGGCATCAAGGAGGCGCAGGCGCTTCTGGAGGCGAAATACGATGCCGGGCTGCCGCCCTTCTTCACTGACAAGAGCCGCTGGACCTTTCCGGCCTATCCCGATCTCATCAAGGCCGCCCAATTTAATTTCGATGAACCGGACGCCTATCCCGTCGATCATCGCGGCGTTGCTTACAGCTATGCCTATATCGGCATCAAGCGGCTGGGCGCAGGCCAATTCTATTCGATCTCGATCCGCGACAAGGACGGGAATGATTTTGACGGTGGCAAGACCTATCGCCTCAACGTTCCGCCAAATGTGCCCGTCGAGCAGTACTGGTCGGTGACGGCCTATGACCGGCAGACGCATGCGCTGATCAAGAATGTTTCGCGCGCGAGCCGCTCATCGCAGATTTCTGAGCTCGTCAAGAACGAGGACGGCTCCATCGACCTCTATTTCGGACCAAGCGCGCCGAAAGGTAAGGAGGCCAATTGGGTACCGACCGACCCGAAGCGGAAGTTTGAGCTGATGTTCCGCGCTTATGGTCCAACCAAGGACTTCTTTGACAAGAAATGGGTGCTGCCGGATGTCGCGCCGATGAGCAAGTAAGGCTGAGAGGCAATCTGCTCTCACAAGCCGGGCAATCAAAGCTACCCTGGAGATAGGTCGATGATTAGCGGACTACATTTCGCGAGATGCGGGATTGGGCTTTTCCTGTTCGGGTCTTTCCGAGCTTCGGCGTCATCGCTCATTACTGCGTGGGTGCGCGATGGCCGACCGGCGAATTGTTCATGCAGAATATTACGCTTTGGTGGGCATGCCCATGGACATTGTCGATCGCGGCGGTCCAGGCCGGTGGCCTTGGCATGATCGCGATCGGGCTGACCATGACGGTGATGGAGCGTGCATCCCTACCGCTTCGAGCATCCGGCTTGCCGCCTCTTCTATGTGTGGTGGGTCTGCTCAGCTTTTTGATGGGACGTCAAATTGGATGACGGCGCGGAACACTTCAAGGCGTCATCGGCTGTTCTTTCGGGAGAAACCGATGGGGAGCCAGGAAGACATGGCTGCAGGGGGAGGCCGCTTTGAACTGCTGGTTTTTCCCTTGCCCGCCCCTTTAAACTATTGGGATTCTCCACCATATCCTGCCCAGGTTGTTTGCCGCAAATCCCAATGGCGACAAACAGGGGCTTGCCTTTTGAGGGAGCTCAATCTCAATCATCGGTCTGTGCCTTATGAAGGGCAGGGCGATTCATGGAGGTAACATATGAATATCGAAAAATACTCCGAGCGGGTGCGCGGTTTCGTTCAGTCCGCCCAGACCTATGCGCTGGCGCAAGGGCACCAGCAATTCACCGCAGAACATGTGCTGAAAGTCCTGCTCGATGACGATCAGGGCATGGCCGCTTCGTTGATCGAGCGCGCCGGCGGCGACGCAAAGGCCGCTCGGCTCGCCAATGATGCCGCACTTGCCAAACTGCCGAAAGTTTCCGGCGGCAACGGCAACATCTATCTTGCCCAGCCGCTCGCCAAGGTCTTCTCCACTGCGGAAGAGGCCGCGAAGAAAGCCGGCGACAGCTTCGTGACGGTCGAGCGTTTGCTGCAGGCACTGGCGATCGAAACCTCTGCCTCGACTTATCAGTCGCTGAAGAATGCTGGGGTGACAGCACAGGCGCTCAACCAGGTCATCAACGAAATCCGCAAGGGCCGCACCGCCGATACGGCGAGTGCTGAGCAGGGTTTCGACAGCCTGAAGAAATATGCGCGCGACCTGACGAGCGATGCCCGCGAAGGCAAGCTCGACCCGGTTATCGGCCGCGACGACGAAATTCGCCGTACGATCCAGGTTCTCTCGCGTCGCACCAAGAACAATCCTGTCCTGATCGGTGAGCCGGGCGTCGGTAAGACGGCGATCGTCGAAGGCCTTGCGCTGCGCATCGTCAATGGCGACGTACCGGAAAGCCTGAAGGACAAGAAGCTGATGGCGCTCGACATGGGTGCCCTGATTGCCGGTGCGAAGTTCCGCGGCGAGTTCGAAGAGCGCCTGAAGGCTGTGCTGAACGAGGTTCAATCGGAGAACGGCGAGATCATCCTCTTCATCGATGAAATGCACACGCTTGTCGGTGCCGGCAAGGCGGATGGGGCAATGGATGCCTCCAACCTGCTGAAGCCTGCGCTTGCCCGCGGAGAGTTGCACTGCGTTGGCGCAACCACGCTCGACGAATACCGCAAGCATGTCGAGAAGGATCCGGCCCTTGCCCGCCGTTTCCAGCCGGTCATGGTCGAAGAACCGACGGTCGAGGATACAATTTCGATCCTGCGCGGCCTGAAGGAAAAGTATGAGCAGCATCACAAGGTGCGCATCGCCGATGCTGCGCTGGTTGCTGCTGCAACGCTTTCGAACCGTTATATCACCGACCGGTTCCTGCCGGACAAGGCGATCGATTTGATGGACGAGGCGGCTGCCCGCCTGCGCATGCAGGTGGATTCCAAGCCGGAAGAACTCGACGAGCTCGACCGTCGCATCATCCAGCTGAAGATCGAGCGCGAGGCGCTCAAGAAGGAAACCGACGTGGCTTCCGCTGACCGGCTGAAGCGGCTGGAAGGCGAGCTCGTTTCTCTCGAGGAAGAAGCCGATGCGCTGACGGCCCGCTGGCAGGCGGAAAAGCAGAAACTCGGCCTTGCCGCTGACCTCAAGAAGCAGCTCGACGATGCCCGCAACGAACTGGCAATCGCCCAGCGCAAGGGTGAATTCCAGCGCGCCGGTGAGCTCGCCTATGGCGTGATCCCCGATCTCGAAAAGCAGCTGACCGAGGCTGAAAGCAAGGAAGACAACAGCCGCAACGCGATGGTGCAGGAGGTCGTGATCCCTGACAATATCGCCCATGTCGTTTCCCGCTGGACCGGCATTCCTGTTGACAAGATGTTGGAGGGCGAACGCGACAAGCTGCTCCGGATGGAAGACGAACTGGCGAAGTCGGTGATCGGCCAGGGCGATGCGGTTCAGGCCGTATCCCGCGCCGTGCGCCGTGCCCGCGCAGGCCTTCAGGATCCGAACCGGCCGATCGGCTCGTTCATCTTCCTCGGCCNNGCCCGACCGGCGTCGGCAAGACGGAACTCACCAAGGCGCTCGCCCGCTTCCTCTTCGACGACGAGACGGCGATGGTGCGCATGGATATGTCCGAGTACATGGAGAAGCACTCCGTGGCCCGACTTATCGGTGCCCCTCCCGGCTATGTCGGCTATGATGAAGGTGGTGCGTTGACGGAAGCTGTCCGTCGCCGGCCCTACCAGGTCGTTTTGTTCGACGAGATCGAGAAGGCGCATCCTGATGTCTTCAACATCCTGCTGCAGGTGCTGGACGATGGTCGCCTGACCGATGGTCAGGGCCGGACGGTCGACTTCCGCAACACGATGATCATCATGACCTCGAACCTCGGTGCTGAATACCTGACGCAGTTGCGTGAGGGTGAGGACAGCGAGACCGTTCGGGAGCAGGTGATGGATGTCGTTCGCGGTCATTTCCGGCCGGAGTTCCTGAACCGTATCGATGAGATCATCCTCTTCCACCGCCTGAAGCGTGAGGAGATGGGCGCGATCGTCGATATCCAGCTGAAGCGGCTGATCTCGCTGCTGTCCGAGCGCAAGATCACACTCGATCTCGACGAGGATGCCCGCAATTGGCTGGCGAATAAGGGATACGATCCAGTCTACGGCGCTCGTCCGCTGAAAAGGATGATCCAGAAGTTCGTCCAGGATCCGCTCGCCGAGCAGATCCTCTCGGGTGAGGTACCGGACGGATCGACGGTGACGATCACCAGCGGCTCGGACCGATTGCTGTTCCGGTCGAAACAGACGGTCAACGAAGCGGCATAAGGCTGCGCAGACGAGAATTGAAAATGGCGGCCATCGGGCCGCCATTTTTGTTTTCCGCAGAAGGGGAGAATTATTTGCTCGCGACCTGATCCGTGGCAGGCTGGTTGTTCAGCAGCGTATCGATGCGCTTGCGCTCGTCCTCGAATTTGGCGAGCGCATCACCCTGGAGCGACTTGCCGCCAGGCAGGCGGATGCGCAGCGGGTCGACCTTGGTGCCGTTGACGATCAATTCGTAGTGCAGGTGCGGGCCGGTGGATTCACCCGTGGTGCCCACCCAGCCGATGACCTGGCCCTGTCGCACCTTGGCGCCCGGCACGATGCCCTTGGCGATGGCGCTCTGGTGGTTATAGGAGGATTCATAGCCATTGGCGTGGCGGACGATGGTCTGGTTGCCGTAGCCGCCGGAATCCCAGCCTGCCTTTTCAACCGTACCGTTGCCGGCCGCAATGATCGCCGTGCCGCGGGGGGCCGCCCAGTCGACACCTGTATGCATGCGCGCGAAGCCGAGGATCGGGTGGCGGCGCATGCCGAAGCCGGACTTGAAGATGCCGTTCGGGACAGGATTGCGCAGCAGGAACTGGCGGATGCTCTTGCCGTCCTGATCGAAGTAATCGATCGTGCCATCTTCCGGGTCCTGGAAGCGATAGAAGCGCGTCAACGTATCGCCAAAGCGGGCGTTGACATAGAGAAGATCGGAATCCTCGGTCGCCTGGCCGTTGCTGTCGGTGACGGAGAAGAAGGCTTCAAGATAATCCGTCGGCTTCAACTGCGCCTGGAAGTCGACATTGGCCGCGAGCAGCTTGATGATCAGCGCCGTCATGTCCTTGGTCATGCCATAGGAAAGAGCTGCGCGGTAAATTCCATCGTAAACGCGAGGCAGATTTTGGCCGGCCGGCGGAGCGAAGGAATTGTCCTCAAAGGCGGTGGCGACCGCATCCAGCATCGGCGGTTCGCTGCCGGCCACGAAACGGCCCTTGTCGTCGAGCGCGACGGTAATCAGATGCCGTGTACCGCGATAGATGCTGGCGCGAATGATCTTCGCCTGCTCGCCCTTCTGAATGATACCGATGCGCAGGACGTCGCCCTTCGAAAGCGTATCGGTGCCGAACAGGGGAGCGATATAACCGGACATGCCGTCTGCCTGCGGCTGCGGATAGCCGGAATCGGCGAGCGCCTTGGCGATTGTCGTATCCTGGCGCACCGGCAGGATGTCGTCGGCGAACTCTTCGGTCTGCGGTGTGATGGATTCCGGTGCCGAGACCGTCATGTTTTGCTCGAGTACGCGCGCGGCAAGGCCGGCGGTCAGGTCGACGTCATTGTCCTCGGCGGAGAAACGGCGCGGGTCCACATAGTAGAGCGCGGCAAGCTGGGCATTTCCGTCCGTTAGAACGGAGCCGTTGGAGCGGACGTTTTCCTCGACCTCGTCGAGCGACAGGCCAGGGGCCATGTTGAGGTCGGACTTGCCGGTTGGGAAGGGGATGGTCTTCAGCGCCACTTCGGATTCGACATCGGATCCGTAAATTGCGCCGGTGCGGCTTTGCGGTGCCGGCTGGGGCTCGTCGGCCGAGAAGATCGCCAGTGGATCGAAGTCCGGATAATCCTCAGTCGCGACGTGATTGGCAGCCAACATCATCTTCACATGGGAGAAGGGCTGGCGGCGCACGACTTCCTTCTCGCCGTCATGGACGACGGTCGAGACTTCCATGATGGCACGGTCGGATGGCTTGGCGGCGATGACTGGGGCGATCAGACGACCGCCGCGGGTAACAGACGTATCCTGATGCGCGTCTGCCGACGCGCTTGCATAGGCCTCGGCCGGGATTGCCAGCTGCTGCCGGCCGTCCAGGGCAGCAAAAAGCGCAACACCCATGAGGATCGATGAGGTTATGCCTGTGAGGAACGTGCCCGAAAGCCAGCGAAGCGAAACTTCGCGCCGGTCGGGCGCACGTCTCCCATCTGCCAGAAGCGGAGGCTCGCTGCCCAGCGAGCGGATCATCATTTTCTCCGTCATCATGGCAGTGGAGTTCGCATCCTTACATTCGATGTCGTTATAGGCATCCGCGAGCCGTCCTGGCTGGGGCGAAAGATGTGCATATTTTGGGCACTCAAGTCAAATCACACCAGAATAGGCACTCTACGTGCACATGCCTGCGTGAATCATGCGTGTTTCCTCTGACCAGCAGAATGTGATGATGTCGGGGCAAAGAGGATCAAAATCGTATCTTCCACAGCAAAACCGACAAACAGTCATGTTTTCCGGGCTTCTCCGGTGTGATCGGAATCCGGGAAACGAGCGGATTTTAGAAGCCGATATAAAATCTCTTTTAGAAACAACAGGATGGAAGAAAAGCGATTTTTTTGAAAAAGGCCTGTTGACTGTTTCGATGTG
>UCCS01000165.1:140-11113 GCA_900470965.1 Hyphomicrobiales bacterium | reverse complement strand
CCTGGTCAGATTGCAGCATTCTGCCGGAGCAGGTTTTCGTCAGGGCAGAAGCGATTGGCGAAGGGCATACCCCAAGTAAGTCCGAGCCGATCGCTTCTGATCCTGGCGGAAAGATGCCCGGCCCTAGCCGGTTTGCAAGCAAACCACCGGGGTTGGCTGAAACGGGCCGCCTGATCGACCGGCCGACTCCGTTTGAGCCAGCAGAATGCTGCAATGTGACCAGGGAAGGCTCTAACCGGTGGATTGAACGGCTTTGCCGGCCTTTCCTGCGGTTTGTCATCTTCCTGATACACGAGTCTGATTTTGGAAGACCAGACGAAGAACGATGGGACACGAGCGGAAAGGCTTGTGACAGACATGATGGAACCTCGGCGCTTCCGCACCCTCTTCATTTCCGATGTGCATCTCGGCTCGAAAGCCGCCAAGGCGGATTTCCTGCTGGATTTCCTGAAATACCACGAGGCAGACACGATCTACCTCGTCGGAGATATCGTCGATGGCTGGCGCCTGAAGCGTAGCTGGTACTGGCCGCAAGTCTGCAACGACGTGGTCCAGAAGCTCTTGCGCAAGGCGCGCAAGGGTACGCGCGTCGTCTATATTCCCGGCAATCACGACGAATTCCTGCGCGCCTTTCCGGGCATGCATTTCGGCGGCATCGAGGTCGTCGAGCGCATCATCCACGACGGCGCTGACGGCAAGAAGTACCTGATCCTGCATGGCGACGAGTTCGACGTCGTCGTGCGCAACGCTCGTCTGCTCGCCTATCTCGGCGACTGGGCCTACGACACGGCGATCCGCATCAACATCGTGCTCGCAGCGGTCCGCCGCCGCCTTGGCATGCCCTACTGGTCCTTCTCGGCCTGGGCCAAGCTGCAGGTCAAACACGCCGTCAATTTCATCGGCGAGTTCCAGCGCGTGGTTGCCGAGGAAGCCCGCAAGAGCGGCGCCGACGGCGTCATCTGTGGCCATATCCATCACGCCGTGATCGAGGATATGGACGGCATCCGCTACATCAATACCGGCGACTGGGTCGAAAGCTGCACGGCGATCGTCGAGCATGAAGACGGCAGGTTCGAACTCATCACCTGGCGTGCGCTCACCAGCAACGTGGCGGCACTCACATCGGTCGAATTGCTGGAAGAGGGCGATCTTGCCCCGCAGGCTGCCTGAATAATGTGTGCGTACCGCATCGGCGGTCTCCGCCGGTGCATCATGAATTTAGCCGTTGCCGTCTGGTGACAGGCCCTATTTATTTTTTAAATCGTTTCGATTTATATCCGTATCGTTTCGATCGGGCTATTTCTCGCCATAGTCGTGTTTGATGGGATGTGTTAGGCAACGCACAGTTTCCTCCAGGTCCACTATGATTCCCGCACAAAATCCCTCGATGGGCGAGGGAGCGCCGCCGCGCTTCCGGCTGCTCAGCGCGCTTTGTTACAGCGCGCCGCTGCTGGTCAACGGTATCGTCCTGCCCTTCTTCCCCGTCTGGCTTGCGACTCACCAGTTCAACGATCATCAGATCGGCACGATCCTCGCCGTACCGATGGTGGTGCGCGTTCTCGTGGCGCCGATCGTGGCGGTCTTTGCCGACCGCATGCAAGAGCGGGCGCATGTGCTGCTGTGGTCGGGCATCCTCTCGCTGCTGACGGCCATCGCGCTCTACTGGACAAGCAGTTTCTGGTCGGTGCTGATCGTCTTTGCGCTGCAGGGCGCGACCTTCGCCCCTTATGTGCCGGTCGTCGAATCGATCGTGATTTCGGGTGTGCGCCGCTGGGGGCTCGATTACGGCTCCATGCGCGTCTGGGGCTCGATCGCCTTCATTATTTCGACGCTCACCGGCGGCGAGCTGGTCGGGCGCTGGGGTGGCGGCATGGTGCTGCCCGTGATGATCTTCGGCTTCGTGCTGACGATTACGATGGCGGTCTTCTGTCCCCGTATCGGGCCGACACGGCGGCGCGGCCAGCCGATCAACCTTCCGGCGACCACAGGCAGCGGGCTGCGCGAGCCGCATCTGCTGCTTTTGCTGCTCGGCGTTTCAATCCAGCAATCAAGTCATGCGCTGCTCAACGCCTTTTCATCGATCTACTGGCATCAACTCGGCTTTTCGGGCACCGAAGTCGGCATGCTCTGGAGTGCGGGTGTGGCCTCTGAGGTCACGGTGTTCTTCCTGTCGCGGCGCCTCAACCGCCGCTTCAACGCCTGGACGCTGATCCGCTTCGGCTGCGCCGTCAGCATCTGCCGCTGGGTGTTCTTCCCGACGGAGACGAGCTTTATCGGCTTCTTCATGCTGCAATGCCTGCACGGCTTCACCTATGCCTTCGTGCATACCGGCGTGCAGCGGCGCATCGTCGCGACCGTGCAGGAGACGCAGGAGGCCTCGGCCCAGGGTGCCTATTTCTTCTATATCGGCATGGCCTCGGGCCTGATGACGATCGCTTCGGGCTATATCTATTCCGCGCTCGGCCTCGACAGCTATTATGTCATGGCCTGTGTTGCCGCCTTCGGGCTCGCCCTCGTCATCATCGCCTATTACCTTCAACCCCAGAGGCTGGCTTCCGGCGGAAATACGAGAGAACCGGCATAATTCAGGGCAGGCTCACGATCGCGGGCGAGGAGCAGCGGGCCGTCGAGATCGACGAAATCGGCATCCTGCGCCAGCAGAACGGCAGGCGCCATCGCCAGCGATGTGCCGACCATGCAGCCGATCATGATCGAGAAGCCGAGCCGCTGTGCTTCTTCCTTCATTTCCAGCGCTTCCGTCAGGCCACCGGTTTTATCGAGCTTGATGTTGATCGCGTCGTAACGATCGGCAAGGCTTGCAAGCTCGCCGGTGTGGTGGACGCTTTCATCGGCGCAGATGAGCACATGGCGGGCAATCTCGGCCAGCATGTCGTCGCGTCCGGCCGGCAGCGGCTGCTCTACCAGCGCGATATTGGCTTCGGCAGCGATGCGCAGATGATGTTCCAGCCGGTCTTCCGGCCAGCCTTCATTGGCATCGAGAATGATGGCGGAATCGGGCGCGGCGGCGCGAACCGCCCGAATGCGGCTCTCGTCGTCGCCGGTGCCGACCTTGACCTTCAGGAGCGGGCGCTGCGCATGCTCGCGGGCCTGGGCCGCCATGACATCGGGTTCGCCGAGCGAGATCGTATAGGCCGTGGTCAGCGGCTTCAGCTTGCGCAGATCGAGCCGGAAAGCGACGCTCTTGCCCGTGAGCTTGGCTTCGAGATCCCACAGCGCGCAATCGACGGCGTTGCGGGCTGCTCCCGGCGGCATGGCATGCAGCAATCCGGCCCGCGAAATGCCGTCCTCGATCAGCGGGCGGGCCGCTTCGATCTGCGCCACGACGCTTTCCATCGTCTCGCCGTAGCGGCGATAGGGCACACATTCGCCCAAACCCCTGGCGCCTCCCTCCGTCAGCGTGCAGGTGATCACGTCCGCCGAGGTCTTTGCCCCGCGCGCGATGGTGAAAGTTCCCGCAATCGGGAACGAATTCATCTGGATATCAAGATGGCGCGGCATATTTGCTCTCCTGCGAGCATGGAAATTGCGCGTTGCTTCTGTATATTAACGCGCCGGGCGGCGAATATATGTTCGCGAGTCGGGACTGTCGCTGCAAGCATTGAAAGACACAAGTATTTTGAAGTCCGAGAAACGCAACGCCGCCTCGCTGCATGTGGACGACCGAGCCGGAGGCTCGGGCCAGCTTGTGCATCTTGAAGGCAATTGGCGCAGCGCCAACATCCATCTCGTCCTGCAGGATTTCGAGAAATTGTCGCGCAACAATAGCGGCGACCTGACGCTCGATCTCTCCGATGTCACCGATATCGACACAGCCGGCATCTGGTTGCTTTGCCGGCTAAAGAAACAGCAGGAAGAGGCGGGGCGACCGGTTCATTTCGAGGGTACGAACGAGCATATCGACGAGCTGATCGCCACCTTCTCCAAGGAGCCTGAAAAGCAGGAGCCCGAGCAGAAGGAGAAGCTCTCGATCGTCGAGCGCATCCTCGCACCGATCGGGCGGATGACCCTCGACGTCTGGGACAATGTCGCCGCTTCCATGTATATCCTCGGTTCGGCGGTGCGCGGCGCGCAGATGAAATTCGGCCGTGGCAGCGGCGTTTCGCCGGCTTCGATCGTCAACCAGATCGACCATATGGGCGTGCGCGCCGTTCCGATCATCCTGCTGATGTCCTTCCTGATCGGCGCGATCATCGCGCAGCAGGGCGCCTTCCAGCTTCGTTATTTCGGTGCGGAAATCTTCGTCGTCGACCTCGTCGGCATCCTGCAGCTTCGAGAAATCGGCGTGCTTCTGACGGCCATCATGATCGCCGGCCGATCGGGCAGCGCGATCACCGCCGAGATCGGCTCCATGAAGATGCGTGAAGAGGTCGACGCGCTGAAGGTGATGGGCCTCAACCCGATCGGCGTGCTGATCTTCCCGCGGCTGGTGGCGCTGACTGTTGCGCTGCCGCTTCTGACCGTGATTGCCAACTTCGCGTCGCTGGCGGGTGCCGCTGCCGTCGCCTATCTTTATTCGGGCATTACATTCGCAACCTTCCTGTCGCGCCTGCATGAGGCCGTAACGCTTTCGACCATATTGGCAGGCATGATCAAGGCGCCGTTCATGGCGCTCGTCATCGGCATCGTCGCAGCTGTCGAGGGCCTGAAGGTCGGCGGCAGTGCCGAATCGCTCGGCCAGCATGTGACGGCCTCCGTCGTGAAGGCGATTTTCGTCGTCATCCTGATGGACGGGCTTTTTGCGATGTTCTATGCAGCGATCGATTTCTGACATGGCGGACGACGTGGATCAGCAACCGATCGAAACGAGCAAAAACGGCAATCGAGATGTCGTGCTGTCGGCGCGCGACGTCACAGTCGCTTTCGGCCCCAAGGTCGTGCTCGACAAGCTCAATCTCGATATCTATCGCGGTGAGATCCTCGGCTTCGTCGGCGCTTCCGGCACCGGCAAATCTGTGCTGATGCGCACCGTGCTTCGCCTGCTGCCGCGCCGTTCCGGCACCATCAAGATTCTCGGGCAGGATTTCGACGAGCTGGACGAGCCGGAGCGCAATGCACTCGATATGCGTCTCGGCGTTCTCTTTCAGCAGGGCGCGCTCTTCTCCTCACTGACGGTGAAGGAGAATATCCAGGTGCCGATGCGCGAATATCTCGATCTGCCTGCTTCGCTGATGGATGAGCTGGCGCATCTGAAGATCCGCATGGTGGGGCTCGCAGCCGATGCGGCCGACAAATATCCATCGGAGCTATCGGGCGGCATGATCAAGCGTGCAGCACTTGCCCGCGCACTGGCGCTTGATCCTGAACTCGTCTTCCTCGACGAGCCGACATCGGGCCTCGATCCCATTGGTGCTGCGGAATTCGACGAGCTGATCGCCAATCTGCGCGATAGCCTGGGGTTAACCGTCTATATGGTGACCCATGACCTCGACAGCCTGTTTTCGGTCTGCGACCGTATTGCCGTGCTTGGAAAGAAGCGGGTAATGGTGGAAGGAACGATCGACGACATGCTCGCCTACGACGATCCGTGGGTTCAGGCCTACTTCAAGGGCAAGCGCGCGCGTTCGATCGTGCCGCAGGACGACGCGCCGGCGGCCCGGGCGCAGCATGACAGCGGGAAGTGACCGGAGACGATGGAAACCAAAGCCAATTACACGATCGTCGGTTTTTTCACCGTTCTGGTGATCGCAGCCGCATTCGGCTTCGTCTACTGGATGGCCGAATATGGCCGCAGCGGGCCGATGGCCGAGCTGATCGTGCGCATTCCGGGCTCCGCCAACGGTTTGAGCGTCGGTTCGCCTGTTCGATTCAACGGCATCCAGGTCGGCTCGGTGCAGTCTCTCTCCATCGATGCCGACGACCCGCAATACTCGCTGGCCTTTACCGAAGTGCGCTCGGATGCACCGATCTATCCGTCCACCAAGGCGGCCCTTGAAATCCAGGGCCTGACGGGTGCCGCCTATATCGAGCTTTCCGGTGGCCGCAAGGAAGACAAGAACATTCTCCAGCAGGCGCTGGAAAGCGGCAAACGCGCCGTGATCGTCGCCGACCAGTCGAGCGTCACCAACCTGCTCGCCACCGCCGACAAGATCCTTGACCGCGCCAATGACGCCGTCGGCGACGTGCAGGGCTTCGTGCGCGATGCGCGCGGGCCGCTGACCAAGACCTTGCAGAATGCAGAAACCTTCTCGGATGCGCTTGCCAAGAATTCCGGCAATATCGACAGCTTCCTGCAGAGCGTCGGCGATCTCTCCAATACTGTGCGCAACGTCTCAGGTCGGGTGGACTCGACGCTTGCGGCTGTCGAGGATCTGGTAAAGGCCGTCGATGCGCAGAAGATCAACACGATCCTGACCAATGCCGAGAAGGTGAGCCGCGACGTGGCCGATGCCTCGAGTGATCTTAAGGGTCTGGTCGCCAAAGTCGACCAGACGGTGACGACCTACAACGAGTTCGGCAAGAAGGCGCAGGTGACGCTCGATCGCGTCGATACGCTGGTCGCCGCCATCGACGCCAACAAGGTCAAGGGTTCAGTCGACGATATCGCCCAGGCGACGAAGGATGCGCGCGCCGCCGTCGCGTCGATCCGCGACGTGACCACCACGGTCGCTGACCGCCGCAAGGATATCGACCAGACGATCCAGGACGTCCAGCAGATGGCGAACAAGCTAAACTCGGCTTCGACGCGCGTCGACGGCATCCTCATCAAGGTCGATGCGCTGCTCGGCTCAGACAATACGAATTCGCTCTTCACCGAGGCGCGCGCGACGCTCGAATCCTTCAAGAAGGTCGCCGACAACGTCAATACGCGTATCGGGCCGATCGCCGACAATCTGCAGCGGTTCTCTGGCAGTGGCCTGAGTGACGTGCAGACGCTGGTCAACGAGCTGCGCGGCACGGCGAACAACCTCAACAATGCCATCAGCAATTTCGACCAGAATCCGCAGCGGATCATTTTCGGCGGGCCGACGGTCAAGCAATATGACGGGCGCACGCGGCGCTAAACAGAGGTCAGGGGTAGCGTAATATGGGTCTATCGCATGTGATGTCGCGCCGTTCCTGGATCCGTGGAACGGCGATTATTCTGCCGCTGACGGCAGCGCTTCTTGCAGGCTGCGGAACGACGGCGAAGAACGACACCTATGATCTCTCGGCAGCTACGGTCGATGGCACCGGTCCCTCGGCCAAGAGCAAGCAGATCCTGATTGCCGATCCGACGGCATTGAAGGCGCTAAACAGCGACCAGATCGTCATCCGCGTTTCGCCCTCGGAAATTCAGTATCTGTCACGCTCGCAGTGGAGCGATACGCTGCCGCGCATGGTGCAGTCGAAGCTCGTCCAGGCCTTCGAGAATTCCGGCAAGCTTGGCGGCGTCGGAAAGCCGGGGCAGGGACTGGCGATCGACTATCAACTCGTGACCGACATCCGCTCCTTCGAGATCGACGCAGCGTCTGGCAACAAGGCTGTGGTGGAGATTTCCGCCAAGATCCTCAACGATCGAAACGGCACAGTGCGTGCCCAGCAGGTCTTCCGGGCCACTGCTCCGGCCGGCGGTGACAACGTGAGTTTCGTCAAGGGGCTAGGCCGTGCCTTTACATCGGTCACCGACCAGATTGTTGGCTGGACGCTGACATCGATCTAAGCCTTCTCTTTATAGAGATAAGGCCCGAAACCGTCAGACGGTTTCGGGCCTTATTCGTTCCTGGCTTGTCTGGACGGGTTACTTGGTCGGCTGGGCATCCGTCATCGTCGGGTTGCCGCCTGTCGCCGATGCGGTCGCGGTCGAAGCGGAGGGCAGGTAGCTGTCGAGCAGGCCGGCCATCTTGTCGTCGCGCAGGCTGGCGGTCTTTTCGCCCATGACGACGCCGACGACGCGGCGGCCGTCCTTCGCTGCGGATGTCACGACATTGTAGCCTGACGCGTCGGTGAAGCCGGTCTTGATGCCGTCGACGCCGTTGTAGCGGTACATCAGGTTGTTATGGCCGCGCAGCTTCATACCGCGAAACTGGAAGCCGCGCATCGAGAAGAGCTTGAACTCTTCGGGGAAGTCTCGCATCAGCGACACGCCGAGTGTGGCCATATCGCGTGCCGTGGTGACCTGCGCCGGATCCGGCAGGCCCGACGGGTTCTTGAAGACGGTGTCCTTCATGCCGAGCTGATGGGCCTCATCCGTCATGATCGTACCGAAGGCCTGTTCGGAGCCCCCGAGCTGTTCGGCAAGGGCCACGGCCGCATCATTGGCCGACAGCACCACGATGGCTTCGACAGCCTCCTTGACCGTGACCTTGCGGCCGGCGCCGACGGCGAGCTTGAAGGGCTCCTTGCTCTCGGCATTTTCAGACATGGTGATCTTCTGATCCCAGGTCAGGCGTTTGTCATGCAGCGCCTGGAAGGTGAGATAGAGCGTCATCATCTTGGTCAGCGATGCCGGATAGTTCAGATCATCCTGGTTGGACGCTTCCAGAACCTGGCCGGTCTGCACGTCCACGAGGAAGCTTGCCTGGCCGGCCTCGGCCTGAATGAACATGCCCAAAAGAAATGCGGACGAGAGGGCGGCGGCCATGAGCCGGGAAGTCGTCTTGGTCATCAATGTCTACGGTCTCTGTCGTGGCAAGCAATTGGCTTCGTGATGGTCTGATGGGGGACTGCCCCGTGGTGCATGCGGATCAGGGATGTTTGTGACGGATTGAAGGAGCCGGGGCAATAAAAAAGGGTCATCCACAGATGACCCCTTTTGTCTCACCATGTCAGACTTCCATCCGACAACTCAGTTCAACCGGCCCGCCGCGTGGGCAAGCATCGTATAGACCTTGCCAGTATCCGACGTGAGGTAGGACTGCGTAACCGTGCGGTTCGGATCGGTGCGGGCGACATCGGCGAGCAGCTTTTCGAAATCACCGATATAGCGGTCGACAGCGGTGCGGAATTCCGGCTCGCGATCGTACTTGCGCTTGATCTCGTCGAAAGTCTGCTGGCCCTTCAGCGTGTAGAGGCGACGGGTGAAGACGTCGCGCTCACCGCGCTGGTAGCGGCGCCACAGATCGACCGAGGCGTCGTGGTCGATGGCGCGGGCGATATCGACCGAGAGCGAATTCAGCGATTCAACGACATGGCGCGGGTTGCGGCTGTCATTGGCGCGCTGGGCGGGAGCGGGGGCCGGAGCGGCTGCTTCCGCTGCCGGACGGGCCGGGGCGGCACGCAATGCTTCCTCGGTCTCTTCACGCGAGGCGCCGCGCAGAAGATCGCTGATCCAGCCGCCGCTGGTGGCTTCCGTGCGCGGAGCTTCCTGCCTGACCGGAGCGGGGGCCGGAGCCGGCTGGGGAGCCTGAGCGACCGGACGCTGCGGAGCTGGAGTTGGTGCGGGTGCTGCTGCCGGGGTCGGGGCGATGGTGCCGCGCAGGCCCATGGATTCGATCGACTGGCGTGCCGTCGGTGCCGGCTGCGGGGCAGGCGCCGTCGGGATCACCGGCTGGGTGACACGCTGAGCGGGCTCAGCCTGGGCAAGCGTGCGGGCAACGGGCTCGGAGAGTTCCAGACGCTGGCTGGAGCGGCCGACGATCTGCGAAATATCCTGCAGGGCCTTGATCTGCTCGGCGACGGCGCGGCGCATGGCAGACGCGCTTTCCTTGGCTTCTTCCGGCAGGTCGAAGGCGCCACGCTTCAGCTCGGCGCGGGTGGCGTCGAGTTCGCTGCGGATATCGGTTGCGGAGCGGCGGATATCTTCCGTTGCTCCCGAGAAGCGGCCGACAGCGTCGTCGATCGCATCGCGGAGCGATGCACGCAGGTTCTGTGCTGCACTGTCGGAGGCGCGTCCGGCTTCGCCGAGCATGCGCTCGACGTCCGAGAGCGAGGCCGTCAGGCCGCCACGAAGGCGGTTGGTGAGGTCGCCGGAGCGGCGCTCGACATTGGCAAAGCTGGTGTCGATCGTGGCATTGGCTTCCTCGCCGGCGCGGTTGATCGCTTCGCGCATGTTGGACGCTGCTTCCTCGGCGCGCTTCTCGGTATCCGAAAGCACACGTCCGATATCGGCAAACGAGGCCTGCACGCTCTGGCGCAATGCGCCGGTGACCTGGTTGGAGCGCTGCTCGGCACGTTCGAAGACCATCTCGATCATGCCGCCGAGGCCGCGCATGGTCTTTTCGATCTCACCCGAACGCTGCACGAGGCCAGTTGCCAAAGTCTGCAGGGCGGTCTCACGCTCTTCCAGCGTCGAGACAAGGCCGGACTGGGCGGCAGCGAGAAGCTGCGAGGCCTGGCCGAGAACCTTCGAATGGTCGTCGAAGCGGCCGATGATGCCGCCGACCTGGGCGAGCGTCTGTCCTGATATATCCGACAGGCGATCGACCTTGCCTTCGAGAAGGCGGGTCGAAGCGGAGACCATTTCGGCAGCCTTGGCTGCAGAGTCCGTGAAGCGCGTGGTCGTGTCGCCGAGGCGGCTGTCGACGCCGCTCAGCTGATCGGCGGCACGCGTCATCATCATGGACATGGCCGCGCTGCTTTCCGACAGGCGCTGGACAAGGCCGTTGACGTTGTTCGTCAGGCTGTTCTCGATGGCGGCGACGGCATTGGCGACATTTTCGGCCCGGGCGGCGACGGCCTGGGTGAGCGCTTCATTTTCCGCACGCAGGCGCTCGGCGCTGAGGCTTGCTGCCGCGGTGATGCGGGCTGCAGCTTCCTGGCCGGCGTCGGTGTAGCGGTCGATGATCGGCCGTGCCGTCTCATCCAGAATGCGCGTCAGCTCGGTGGAGCGGCCGGCAAGCATGGAGTTCAAGTCGCGGGTGCGCTCGTCGAGCGTTGTGCGGATCGAATTGCCGCGTGCTTCCAGCGCCTTGTCGATATCGGTGAGTGTGGTGTCGATTTCGCGGGCACGCTGCTCCAGGCTGGAGCGGATGATGCTGCTGCGGGCTTCCAGCGCACGGTCGACTTCGGCCATGCTGGATGTGATCTGGCTGCCG
>UCCS01000165.1:0-124 GCA_900470965.1 Hyphomicrobiales bacterium | reverse complement strand
GCCGGCATCGGCGAGCGCATGATTGATGGCGCTGACCTGGCTGCTGACGATGTTTTCTGCTTCCGCCACCTTGTTGACGATGACGTTGCCGGCCTCGGAGAAGGTCTGGGCAACGGCGGCAGCC
>UCCS01000168.1 GCA_900470965.1 Hyphomicrobiales bacterium | reverse complement strand
GCCTCGATCGAGCAATGCGGCGGATAGTTGCCGGTGAAATAGCTGGTATCGACATCGAAGCCGAAGATGCGACCCGGCATGGCGAGCTTCACGATTGCCCAGTCATGGCCGGGAACGCGCTTGCGACGGCTTTCCCAGCCGTCCATGTACTTGCCGTTATCGTCATAGAGATCCGGATCGAAGCTTGCCGGCACATCCTGCAGCATACGCTCCAGCGGCGCGAAGAATTCGTCCGTGGAGTAGAGACCTTTGGCGCCGAGACGGGCCGAGGCAAGATTGATGGCGCCCGTGGCGAAAGCTGGCAGGCTGGTATCGGTCGTAGCGGTCATTCAGGTCTCCGGGAGCATGGATGTCAGGCGCAGCAGCGCGATCTTCTCGACCTGCGCTGCCGCAGTCACGAATTCTTCGTCGCTGGTATTGTCGATCCGCTTTTCGAAAGCGGCAAGGATATCGTCCTTGTTCAGCCCTTTCACCGCGATGATGAAGGGAAAGCCGAATTTCTGCGTATAGGCGGAATTGAGTTCGGTGAAACGCGCATGCTCTTCAGGGCTCAACCGGTCGAGCCCGGCACCAGCCTGTTCCTTTTTGCTGTCTTCAGTCAGCTCACCCGATATCGCCAGCCGCCCGGCAAGATCGGGATGAGCACGCAAGACGCCGAGGCGCTCCTCCCTGCTCGCGGCGCGGAAAATGGCGACGAGCTCCGTATGCACACGATCCACCGTCAGCTTGTCGCCGACGAAGCCATCGTCATAGGCGCGCTCGGCGATGAAGGGCGAATGCTCGAACACCCCGCCGAAACGGGATACAAATTCGTTGCGCGAAATCATCAGACTGTTTCCGGCTTGTGGTTCGCATGCCAGTGCCGCGCGATCTCGATACGGTGAGGGATCCAGACCTTGTCGTGCTTCAGCACATATTCCATGAAGCGCCTCAGCGACGCCACGCGTCCCGGCCGGCCGACGAGACGGCAGTGCAGACCGACCGACATCATCTTCGGACTGCCTTCCTTGCCTTCCTCGTAGAGCGTATCGAAGGCGTCCTTGAGGTAGGTGAAGAACTGGTCACCGGAATTGAAGCCCTGCGGCGTGGCAAAGCGCATGTCGTTGGTTTCGAGCGTATAGGGAATGATGAGGAAGGGATTTTCGTCGATGCCCTTCACCCAATAGGGCAGATCGTCTGCATAAGAGTCCGACGAATAAAGGAACCCGCCCTCCTCCTGCACCAGCTTCAGCGTATTGTCGGAGGGCTTGCCCTGATACATGCCATAGGGCCGCTCACCCGTCAGCTCGGTATGCAGACGCACGGCTTCGAGAATGTGCTTGCGCTCCAGATCCTCGGGGAAATCCTTGTATTCCAGCCAGCGGTAGCCGTGGCTGGCAATCTCCCAGCCCGCTTCCTTCATGGCGGCCACCGCTTCCGGATTGCGGGCCATGGCAAGCGTCACGCCATAGACGGTCGCCTGCACCTTGAGATCGGTGAAAAGACGCCAGAGCCGCCAGAAGCCGGCGCGGGAGCCGTATTCGTAGATCGACTCCATGTTGAGATTGCGCTGGTTCGGCCAGGGCTGCGCGCCGACGATTTCAGACAGCAGGTTTTCCGAAGCCGGATCGCCGTCGAGGATGGAGCTCTCGCCGCCCTCCTCGTAATTGATGACGAACTGCACTGCGACGCGTGCCTCGCCGGGCCACTTCGGATCGGGCGTATTGCGCCCGTAGCCGATGAGATTGCGCGGATAGGTCTCGGATACCATCAAATCACCTTTTGAAAAGACAGGTGAAACGGTAGCATCCGTGAGCGGAATGTCGAGCCGTAAAAGTGCGTAACTGGCCTTCGGCCCGAGGCGTGCGCCTCAGGCGATTTTGCGCGCGCTGACCTTGCCCATCGGATGCAGCGAGTGCACCCGGAACGGGCCGCCGGTGCCCTCCTCGATCATCAGCGCGACATTCGAGACCGTCACCGGTTCGGCAAGCACCGGATCGAACAGTGACCGCAGCGCCTGCTCGATACGCGGCATGTCGACCGCGTTGACCGGGCCTGTGACCGGCATATGGAAGCGGAACTCGTCCATCACGTAAGGATTGCCCCAGCGATGCAGGTTCGTGAATTGCGCGGCCGACAGTCCATCCGGATCGCTGCGCTCGATATCCGCCTCGGAGAGCGGCGCACGAAACCGGTCGAACTCCTGGACGATAGCAGATGCGAGGTAGTGAACCTGATCGCAAGGACGGATCGGTGACAGGCTGTAGAACGTGCCGAGGCGCGCAACTTCCAGACGCGGAATCTGGAAGGGCGAAAGCGTCCCGCAAAAGCGCATCAGATCGCGCAGCAGTTGCGATTCGGAAACCTCAGACGAGAGGTGGAAAGGGGCCTTCAGCACGCCGTGAAACCCATAGCGACGCGGCACTGCCGTATGAAAGGCGATCTCATGGATCCCGAGGCCGCGGATTGCCGGGGGCTCGACCATATCGCCTGAAAATACGTTGCGGCCAAGCCAATTGGCCGCCACATGCGAGAGCGGATCGCTCGCGGGGGGCGTGAAGCAAATGGCATAGCGCATGCGATTTCCTCCATCGGATGAAATGAGCGCGGGATCCCGTCCCGCGCCGTCGATGCGCAAGCAGATAGGTGATTTGCATGACAGAATAACGAAGCGGAGCGGCTTCTAATTCACGTTTAACGTGAAGAGATTGTGATGTGGTTTGAAATTGCAAAGCTTTCCGGCAACAAAAATTCTGCATTTGCATCGCTTGCAATGCATATCGCCGCTTCCGCCAGCCGATGCGCGAGCCCGAAACTGACCTTGAAACCACCCGTCAGGGCGACGACATTGTGATTCTCCGGATGCGCGCCGACCATTGGATCGCGGTCGATCGCCTTGGGACGCAATCCGGCCCAGCGCTCGATGACAGGCGCATCGCGCAGCACTGGCACCATATCACGGGCGGCGTCGATCAGCGCGTCGAGTTGCTCATCGGTGGAAAGCGGATCGGCAAAGCTGTTCTCGCTGGTGCTACCAACAGCCACGTGCCCTCCCTCATGCGCGACCACATAAAGCCCATCGCGGAAGATTGTCGGCAAGGCGGGATCGATATCGGCGGCAAGCAGGGCCGCCTGGCCTTTCACGGCTTGCCCGAGAGGTTTCCGCAACCCGGGCGTCAGTTTTTCCAGAAAGGGAAAGGAGCGATATCCCGCTGCGAGGATGCAGCGGCCGAAGGCGATCGTCCCGCCGTCGATCGAGGCCGTTCCCCGCGCCGGATCGATCTCTGCTATTTCCGTGTTCTCCAGCACCCGCACATGCTGGGCCTCGCGCAGAAAGGCGACAAGTGCTGCCACCAGCGAGCGTGGAGCGACACGAGCGGCAAGCGTGTCATGCACGAAACCGCTCTCGCCAGCGGCCGGATCGATCCAGCCTTCACCGGGTGGTCTATCCAGCACATGCCAATGGAAACGCCGCTCTCCCGCTCTCCAGTGAGCCTCCGCATCCTTGGAATGGCCAAGGGCGATCTCGCGCAGATGCGGCTTCGGCAGCGGGATGAGCCGGCCGGAGCGCCGATAGCCGGCCGAGAGCCCGGTCGCCTCCTCGATGGCGGCAATTTCCGCCTCCAGCGAAACCAGCGCATCGAACTGGAACTGCTTCTTTTCCGACCAGCGATCCGGCATATGCGGCATCAGGGCGCCGAGCAGTCCGCCGCTTGCGCCACTGCCGAGCCGACCTGCGTCGACAAGCAGAGTGCTGATGCCGCGACGCTCGGCATGGACGGCTGCCCACAGGCCCATAATACCGCCGCCGACAATGAGGAGATCGATCGATGATTGACCCGAGGCCGGGGCGGGATTATCGGCTTTTTCCATGACAGACATCAATCCCGATCAGATCGGCGCGGGCAAGCCGCAGCCCCTCGAATGGCGCGACGGCGATATGCCCTATTCGACCGCCTTTGGCGACCATTTTTATTGCCAGACCGATGGAAGGCTGGAATGCGGCCACGTCTTCCTCTCGGGAAACGGCCTGCCTGATCGATGGAGCGGCCACCCAACGTTTCTCATTGGCGAACTCGGCTTCGGCACCGGGCTGAATTTTTCCGAGACCTGGCGGCAATGGAAACTCTACCGCCAGCCCGGACAGCATCTGCATTTCATGTCCTTCGAGCTCTATCCGATGCGCGGCGCGGAAATCGACCGCGCGCTTGCACATTGGCCGGAAATCGATGCCGAGCGGCAGGCGCTCGCCGCCATCTGGCCGTATATTCCAGAGGGCATCGTCTCGCTCGATCTGGATGAGCGGACGAGGCTCAGCGTCGTCTGCGGCCGTGCAATCGATGGTGTTTCAGAAGCTGCTCCCGGATTCGACGCCTGGTATCTCGACGGCTTCGCCCCCTCGCGCAACAGCGATATGTGGTCGGAAGAACTGATGCGTCTCGTCTGCGAAAAGACTGCTGCTGGCGGAAGCTTTGCGACCTATGCGGCCGCGGGTTTCGTGCGCCGCAATCTCGCGGCCGCCGGCTTTATTGTCGAGCGTCGCAAGGGCTTTGCCGGCAAGCGGGAAATGCTCTGCGGGGTAAAGCCTCAGTAGCCGGAGCGGCCCGGCTGCAATTCGCCGCCACCAAGCCACTGGCGGATCTTGTCTTCCAGAAGTTCCGGGCTGATCGGCTTGGACATGTAATCGTCCATGCCGGCATCGAGGCAAAGCTCGCGGTCGCTTTCCAGCGCATGCGCGGTGACACCGATAACGGGCACGCGATGCCCCTGCCCCTGTTCCTTTTCGCGGATCAGCCTGGTCGCCTGATGGCCGTTCATGACGGGCATCGAGACATCCATCATGATCAGCCGCGGAGTATGACGCTCCCAGGCCTCCACCGCTTCCTCGCCGTTGTTGACGACGAGGAAGGAAAGCCCGGTTCCCTGCAGGATCTGCGTGAAGACGATCTGGTTGA
>UCCS01000006.1 GCA_900470965.1 Hyphomicrobiales bacterium | reverse complement strand
ATCCGCAATTTATGCTGCTTTCCGCAATCGAAGTCCAGGCGTTTCAGCGCCCCGCGCCCCTCCCAAGCGCGTCCCACCCTCGAACCAGCGGATATCAGATGACCGTTCCCCACAAGTCCAAACCTACAAGTATCGCGGAGAAACTCTTCGTCCTGATCGCCGTCTGCTCTGCGGCCGCGGCTATGCCGCTCACATTCACTGGTCCCGCGGTGGCCCTGCCGGCGATCAGTGCCGAACTTGGCGGCAGCCCTATTGCCCATAATTGGGTCACCAATGCCTTCATGCTGACATTCGGCAGCACATTGATGGCGGCCGGCGCGCTGGCAGACAGCTATGGCCGCAAACGCATCTTCCTGTGCGGCCTTGCCGCCTTCATCCTGTTTGCCGGCGGGCTTGCTTTTTCGCCTGACATTGTCTGGTTCGACAGCCTTCGCGCGCTTCAGGGTTTCGGCTCGGCCGCGGCCTTTTCCGGCGGAATGGCATCGCTGGCACAGGAGTTTGACGGAAAGGAACGCATGCGCGCCTTCAGTCTCGTCGGTGCAAGTTTCGGTATTGGCCTGGCGTTCGGACCGATGGCGTCGGGCATGATGATCGAGGCCTTCGGGTGGCGAGCGATTTTCGCACTCGTGGTTGGCCTCGCTATCATCGCTTTCGTTTTCGGGGCGGTATTCCTGACGGAAACCCGCGACCCCGAGGCAAGGGGGCTCGACTGGCCGGGCGCTATCAGCTTCACGCTCGCCCTATCGCTCTTTACTTATGGCGTGCTGCGGGTGCCGGAAAGCGGCGGGGGCGATGCTCTCACGCTTGGGCTCATTCTTGGCTCGGCGCTGCTGATGGCCCTCTTCTGCTTCATCGAGCATCTCGTAAAGCGGCCGATGCTTGATCTGACGCTTTTCCGCTACCCTCGCTTTGTCGGTGTGCAGCTTCTGGCGGCGGCTCCCGCTTATGCTTTCGTCGTCCTGCTGATCCTGCTGCCGGTGCGCTTCGTCGGTGTCGAGCGTTTGAGTGCGGTCGCCGCCGGACAGATGATGATCGCGCTTTCCGGTCCGCTTCTCATCCTGCCGATCGCGGCCGGGCTGCTGACCCGGTGGTTGCCGGCAGCAACGATCTGCAGCGTCGGTCTCGTCATTTCGGCTGCCGGTCTCTTCTGGCTCGCGCACATTCCCGTCGGTTCGGACCATGTGGCGCTTATCGCACCGCTGCTGACGATCGGTATCGGCATCAGCCTGCCCTGGGGTCTCATGGACGGACTTGCCGTCAGTGTCGTGCCGAAGGAGCGTGCCGGCATGGCAACCGGGATCTTCAGTACGACCCGCGTTGCCGGCGAAGGGGTGGCGCTCGCTATCGTGAGTGCGGTCCTCTCCGCACTGACGCAGTCCTATCTTGGAACAAGCCATGAAGCGACAGTGGCGGCACAGCGACTGGTGACGGGGGATCTCAACGGTGCGGGTCAGGCCCTTTCCGGCATGGGAGAACTGGAACTCATCCGTGCCTATAATAGTGCCTTCGGCCTGCTTCTGTGGTTTCTAACCGGCATTACCATTCTGACGGCAATCGTCATTTTCACCTTCATGGGACGAGGTACCGGTGAAGCCGAGGAGGCGGTTGAAGAGTCTATCGCTGTTTGAACATATCAGGGCGGACGAACGTTTCCGCCCTTTTAACTATAGCCAACGAAAAACTACTCTTTTCTAAGCAATTTATCCTGCAAAATTACATCCCGCAGTAACGACTCCTAAAGTCCAGGCTGGCACTTTTATTCTCATTGGTATTGCGTGTGCGTATTTATTGGCTGGGGTTTTTGCAATGAGTCGTAATCGGGATGATTGGGTCAGCCAGCGGGCATATGCCATCTGGGAAGAGGAAGGCCGGCCGCATGGTCGGGGCGAAAGCCACTGGGCGCAGGCGCACAGGGAATTCGAACAGCTTGAAGCCACCAAGGCCTCTGCCGATGGGAGCGATCTCATCGAAAAGCTGAAGGCAGCCGGGCGCCTGATGCGCGCTTATGACGAGGCTGAGGCGCAGGATAGTGAGAGCAGCCGGCGCAAGGCGGCCGGCCGCTAGGCTCGGCTGAGGCCGGCGTCGCAGAGGCGCTTTTATATACTGAATGCTAAAGGCTGCTGGCCGTCGCGCCGGCGGCTTTTTCATTGTCAGGCGGGCTTGTTCGCAATCATGGCCTGAACGGTCCTCGGTTCTGTATGTTCATCGAAGCCCCCAACCGAGCATCGCAGCTCCTTCCGATCCTGCCCCGATTACTGGCGAGCGGCCCAACTGAGACCGCGCCGGAGAATGAGGGGCATGTAGGGGTGGCTGAATTCAGCGGCGACATGGCCAAGTGCGGAATAGAAGATGCGGCCCTCGCCGAAATGTCGCTTGAAGACGACGGGCATCGCGACATTGCGCGCGGCAGGATCGTACTGGCCGGTGAAGGTCGTGGTAGCGAGGATTTCGACCGAGGGATCATAGTGCAGATAATACTGCTCCGAGCGGTAGTCGAAGTCTGGAATGCCCTCCATTAACGGATCGTCCTGCCGCGTTACGGCAACCCGGAAGTCAATGACATTGCCGGGATGGGCAACCCAGGTGACGCCGGAGACGTAGCGGAAGGGGGCGCTTTCCTTGAAGGAGGTGGCAAGGCAGCCGTGATGGCCGCCGAGGCCGAGGCCACCGCGAACGGCTTCGACCAGGGCATCCGCATGCGGCTTTTCCAGCTTCTCGCCGGTAATGATCGGCACCAGCAGATCGGCCCTGGCGAGAAGCGGCGAGCCGAATATGCCGAGATCATTGGTGATTTCGACTGCAAAGCCATCTTCACGCAGCAATTCGCCGACGATATTGGCGCAGGGCTCCGGCTCGTGGCCCAGCCAGCCGCCCCAGACGATGATCGCCTTTTTCATATTTCCTCCTCTAGGCCTGAATAAGCAGGCTTTCGACGGTAACATTATAGCGCAACGGTTCGTCGGCCAGATGTCGCCTGATCCCTGCGACAACTAACCGGCTGAGACGGCCGCGTTCATTGCCGACGTCGCTAGCGATATAACGAATGTCTCCGATGCGAAAGCCGCTGCCGGCACACTCGGGACGCAGCCGGTTTCCATGTGGCCGGCAAGCCAATCGCTCCGCCGAAAGGCGCATTTCCGTATGAAAGCCATCTCTAATCTTCTTATTTTTGCAGATATGTAACCGAGATAACTTTTTCCTGACGTCTAACTTGGCTAAGGTCCGCGCATCTGTGGCTTGCAAAAGGTGAGATGTATGGCAGGTGAAACGGTACTCGTCGTCGGCGGCGCTGGGTATATTGGCTCGCATACGTGTCTCGATTTGGCGAATAAGGGTTACAAGCCCGTCGTCTTCGATAATTTTTCCAACGGCCATCGCGAATTCGTCAAATGGGGACCGGCGGAAGAGGGTGATATTCGCGATCGCGCCCGGCTCGATGAGGTGCTGGCAAAGCACAAGCCGTCGGCGATCCTACATTTCGCGGCGCTGATCGAAGTCGGCGAATCGGTCAAGGATCCGGTCTCCTTCTATGAGAACAACGTCATCGGCACGCTGACGCTGCTGTCGGCAGCGCAGGCCGCCGGCATCAATGCTTTCGTCTTCTCCTCCACCTGCGCGACCTATGGTCTGCCGCAGAGCGTGCCGCTCGATGAGACGCACCGTCAGGTGCCGATCAATCCCTATGGCCGTACCAAATATATCGTCGAGCAAGCGCTTGCCGATTACGACCAGTACAAGAGCCTTCGCTCCGTCGTGCTGCGCTACTTCAATGCTGCCGGTGCCGATTTCGAAGGCCGGGTCGGCGAATGGCACCAGCCGGAAACGCATGCGATCCCGCTGGCGATCGATGCGGCGCTGGGCCGTCGCCAGGGCTTCAAGGTTTTCGGCAGCGATTACGAGACGCGCGACGGCACCTGCGTGCGCGACTATATCCATGTTCTCGATCTTGCCGACGCGCATGTGCGCGCCGTCCAATATCTGCTGGATGGCGGCGAATCCGTCGCGCTCAATCTCGGCACGGGCACCGGTACCACTGTGAAGGAATTGCTCGGCGCCATCGAGGACGTCTCCAACAAGCCCTTCCCGGTCGAGTATATCGGTCGTCGCGAAGGCGATTCGCACACGCTGGTCGCCAATAACGACAAGGCGCGGGACGTGCTGGGCTGGGTGCCGCAGTATGATCTCTCGCAGATCATTCAGTCGGCCTGGAACTGGCATGCGAGATCAAATCACCACTGAACGTCGGCGAAAGCCCAACGTTCTCGTCATCACTGCGGATCAATGGCGCGGCGATTGCCTCTCGGCTGTAGGGCACGCCTGCGTCAGGACGCCGAATGTCGATGCCCTGGCGAAGGAGGGAACGCTTTTCCGGCGCCATTATGCCGGTGCTGCTCCCTGTTCGCCGGCGCGCGCCACACTTTATACCGGCCTCTACCAGATGAACCACCGGGTCTGCCGGAACGGCTCGCCGCTCGACCGGCGGTTCGACAATCTGGCGCTGGCGGCAAGACGGGCGGGTTACGATCCGACGCTGTTCGGCTATACGGACACGGCGCCCGATCCGCGCGATATGGATGTCAATGATCCGCATCTGACGACCTATGAAGGTGTGCTGCCGGGTTTCACTGTTCGCCAGCTTCTGCCGGAGCATGAGAGGCAATGGCTTTCCTGGCTGCGTTCGCGCGGCCGCGCTGATGCCGTCAGCCGTGATATCCATATTCCGGTCGGCACTGCAGCAGGGGAAATCTCGAATGCGGCGCCAGCCTATTCGCGCGAAGAGACGCAGACCGCTTTCCTGGCCGGGGAATTCACCCGCTGGATGGGCGAGCAGGATGCGCCGTGGTTCGCGCATATTTCCTTCCTGCGGCCGCATCCGCCCTTCTCTGTGCCGGAGCCATACAACCGCATGTTCAAGCCGGACGAAGGCCCGGCATTTGCACGTGCGATAGGCCGCGAAATGGAACAGCAAGGCCATCCCTATCTCGCCTATGCCATGCCGCGTGCCGACAAGGGCAGTTTCATCCATGGGGCGGAAGGGCCGCTCAGCGATTTGAGCGCTGCCGACTTCGACGCCATCAGGTCGATCTACTACTGCATGATTGCCGAGGTAGACGACCAGCTCGGGCGTATCTGGCAAGCGCTGAAGGATGCCGGCGAGTGGGACAACACGATCGTCGTCTTCACGTCCGATCATGCCGAGATGGCGGGTGATCACTGGACCCTCGGCAAAGGCGGCTATTTCGATGGCAGCTATCATATTCCGCTCGTCATCCGCGATCCTGGCGCGGCTTCCGCCGGCGGTATCGTCGAGAAATTCACCAGTGCCGCCGATGTGTTCCCTACGCTCTGCGATCGGCTCGGTATGAGGCCTGCCAATGGCATCGATGGGCGCTCGCTTGCGCCTTTCCTCGATGGCGGCGCAGCGCAGGGCTGGCGGGATGCGGCTTTCTGGGAATTCGATTTCCGGGATATCGTTCATGGCGAGGCGGAGCGGTATTTCGGCCTTCGGTCGAACGAGTTGAATCTTGCCGTCATCCGCGACGAGCAATTCAAATACGTGCATTTCACCGCATTGCCGGCGCTGCTCTTCGATCTCGTCAACGATCCGATGGAGCTGCGCAATCTTGCCGATCATCCGGCCTATGCCTCGGTGCGGCTCAACTATGCTGAACGGCTGCTGTCGCTCAGGGCGCGGCATCTGGATCAGACGCTTGCCTATACCGAACTGACGGAAAGAGGGCCGGTAATGTACCGGCCCTGATTAAACATCAGAAGTTTCCGAGGAAATCCCGCTTGCCGACCGGCGCACCCTGGTTGCGCAGGATGGCATGTGCCGTCGTCACGTGAAAATAGAAGTTCGGCAGCGCGAAGAGGGCGACATATTCGATGCCTGGAACGACGGAGCCATTGCGGCCCGGCACGGTGATCTCTCTCACATCGCTACCATCAAGAGCTCCGGCGGTGAAGCTCGCAAGGAAAGCTTCGGTCTTTGCCATACGTTCGCGCAGGTCGGCGATCGTCGCTTCATTGTCCTCGAATTTAGGCGCGTCAGTCGCCGTCAGACGGGCGAGCGCGAACTTGGCGCTATCGCTGGCACGCTGGTACTGGCCGGAAAGCGGCAGCATATCCGGGGCGAGGCGAGCGTTTACGAGGATGGTCGGGTCGATCTTCTTTTCCTCGGCATAGGCTTCCGCCTTGTCGAGATAGGTCTTCAGGCTGGCAATGCCGCGCTGGAACATAGGCACGGTCAGGCGATACATCGAAATGGACATTGTCCTGTCTCCAAAATCTTTAAAAAACAGCCGGTGTGCGCAGGCTGTTCGGGGCTCCGACTAGATGGGGATCTCTACGGCTTTCGCAATAAGCGCCTGTGACGGTTCACCGCCCATCATGGCCGGATTGCAACAGGCCGATCACGCACAATTCGCCGCAGCAGGCGTTTTCTATTCGGCAACGACAGCCGAAATCGGCAAAGAGGCTTGACGCCGTTTCGATAAAATGGAATGAATATTCCGCGAAACAAATTTTACGGTTTGTTTGTTCCGTTTTGACGGAGCCGCCACGGGAGAGGCGGCGTGGGGATTGAGGTCTGCAGACGGATGTCTGAGGCCCCGGCGTGAGGAGGGTGCAGCCGGGCACCGCTTTGTGGAGGAAATGCAATGAAAAAATTCATTCTGGGAACTGCGATGGCGCTCGTCCTGTCGACGGCCGCACACGCAGAAACCGTCGGCGTTTCGATGGCCAAATTCGACGACAACTTCCTGACCGTTCTGCGCAACGGCATGACCGATTATGCAAAGACGCTTAGTGGGGTCACACTGCAGGTTGAAGACGCGCAGAACGACGTCTCCAAGCAGCAGAGCCAGATCCAGAATTTCATCGCCTCCAAGGTCGATGCGATCATCGTCAACCCTGTCGATACCGATGCGACGACGGCGATGTCGAAGCTTGCGGCTGATGCAGGCATTCCGCTGGTTTACGTCAACCGCCAGCCGGTCAACGTCGACACGCTGCCGGACAAGCAGGCTTTCGTGGCTTCCAACGAGCAGGAATCCGGCACGCTGGAAACCAAGGAAATCTGCCGTATTCTCGGCGGCAAGGGCAAGGCCGTCGTCATCATGGGCGAACTCTCCAACCAAGCTGCGCGCATGCGGACCCAGGACGTTCATGACGTCATCAAGACGGCCGAATGCAAGGGACTGGAGATCGTGGAAGAGCAGACGGCCAACTGGGATCGTACCCAGGGCGCCGACCTGATGACCAACTGGCTCTCCAGCGGCATAGAGTTCGACGCCGTGATCTCCAACAACGATGAAATGGCGATCGGCGCCATCCAGGCGCTGAAGGCAGCCGGCAAGGATATGAGCAAGGTCGTCGTCGGCGGCGTTGACGCCACGCAGGACGCGCTTGCTGCAATGCAGGCGGGTGACCTCGACGTCACCGTGTTCCAGGATGCCGCCGGCCAGGGCAAGGGCGCGCTCGATACGGCACTCAAGATTGCCAAGGGCGAAAAGGCCGACAAGAAGGTCTACATCCCCTTCCAGCTCGTCACGCCTGCCAACGTCAAGGACTTCGTCACCAAGAACTGAGGCAAAACGCCAAGCAGGATGCGGGCTCTGCCCGCATCCTTTCAGCCTGTCCGTATCCGGAGGAGATGATATGGCCGTCAGCCCGTCAACCATGGCCGCCGTGCGCGCGAGCGGCGCAGTTCCGAATGCGGAATATCTCTTGAGCGCAGAGGGTGTTCGCAAGGAATTTCCAGGCGTCGTCGCGCTCGACGACGTGCAGTTCCGGCTGAAGCGCGCCTCCGTGCATGCGCTGATGGGGGAAAACGGCGCCGGCAAGTCGACGCTGATGAAGATCCTCGCCGGCATCTACACGCCCGACAAAGGCGATATCCGCCTGAAAGGGGTCGAAATCCGGTTGAAATCTCCGCTCGATGCGCTGGAAAACGGCATCGCCATGATCCATCAGGAACTGAACCTGATGCCGTTCATGACAGTTGCGGAAAATATCTGGATTCGCCGCGAGCCCAAGAACCGCTTCGGTTTCGTCGATCATGGCGCGATGCATCGCATGACCGAGGAGCTGTTTGCCCGGCTCAATATCGCGATCGATCCTGATATCGAAGTCCGCTATCTCTCGGTCGCAAACCGGCAGATGGTCGAGATCGCCAAGGCGGTTTCCTACAATTCCGACGTCCTCATCATGGACGAGCCGACTTCGGCGTTGACGGAGCGCGAGGTCGAGCATCTTTTCCGCATTATCCGCGATCTCAAGGCCCAAGGCATCGGCATCGTCTACATCACCCACAAGATGAACGAGCTTTTCGAGATCGCCGACGAATTCTCTGTCTTCCGCGACGGCCGCTATATCGGCACGCATGCCTCGACCGAGGTCACCCGCGACGACATCATCCGCATGATGGTCGGGCGCGAGATCACCCAGATGTTCCCCAAGGAAGAGGTACCGATCGGCGAGGTCGTGCTCTCGGTCAAGGATCTCTGTCTCAACAGGGTCTTCCGCGACGTCTCCTTCGAAGTGAGAGCCGGCGAGATTCTCGGTGTGGCCGGCCTCGTCGGCTCCGGGCGCTCAAACGTCGCCGAAACGCTTTTCGGGGTAACGCCGGCGAGTTCCGGTTCGGTCGAACTCTTCGGCAAGCCGGTGACCATATCCTCGCCGACCGAGGCCATCCGTCACCAGATGGCGTTTCTGACCGAGGATCGGAAAGACACCGGTTGCCTGCTGATCCTCGATGTTCTGGAGAACATGCAGATTGCCGTCCTGCAGGACAGATATGTCAAGGGCGGCTTCGTGCAGCAGGGTGCGATCGAGGCGACGTGCGAAGACATGGCAAAAAGGCTACGCGTGAAAACGCCCAGTCTTTACGAGCGGGTCGAGAATCTTTCGGGCGGCAATCAACAGAAAGTGCTGATCGGGCGCTGGTTGCTCACCCATCCGAAGATCCTGATCCTCGACGAGCCGACACGCGGCATCGATGTCGGCGCCAAGGCGGAAATTCATCGGCTGGTCACCGAAATGGCGCGAAACGGCGTGGCGATCATCATGATCTCGTCCGAGATGCCCGAAGTGCTCGGCATGAGCGACCGCATCATGGTCATGCATGAAGGACGCGTGACCGGTTTCCTCAATCGCGATGAAGCAACGCAGATCAAGGTGATGGAACTGGCTGCGCAGTGATGCGCTGTCCGCGATCGCCAAAGGGAGGTTTGACATGACTACCAAGGCAGCAGAGGGTACGGCTCCGCTCGCAACCCGGCCGAGAAGGCGGCGTGTGCCGCCGGAACTCAGCATCTTCCTCGTGTTGGTTGGTATTGCGCTCATCTACGAAATCCTTGGCTGGATCTTCATCGGCCAGAGCTTCCTTCTGAACTCGCAGCGCCTGACGATCATGATCCTGCAGGTTTCCGTCATCGGCATTATCGCCGTCGGCGTCACCCAGGTCATCATCACCGGCGGCATCGATCTTTCGTCGGGCTCGGTCGTCGGCATGACAGCGATGATCGCAACGAGCTTCGCCCAGTCCTCTACCTGGGGACGAGCCGTCTTCCCGTCGCTGACCGACCTGCCGGCTCTCGTGCCGATCATGATCGGCCTGCTGATCGGGGCGGCGGCCGGTCT
This sequence comes from Hyphomicrobiales bacterium, assembly GCA_900470965.1. Classification (GTDB taxonomy): domain Bacteria; phylum Pseudomonadota; class Alphaproteobacteria; order Rhizobiales; family Rhizobiaceae; genus Rhizobium. The sequence goes on along the minus strand of UCCS01000006.1, from coordinate 184,302 downwards.
CATAAACGGCGCGCTCATCGCCTACACGAAGATACCGCCGTTTATCGCGACGCTCGGCATGTTCGTTTCGGCCAGAGGTGTGGCGAAGTGGTATACGAAGGGACAGCCGGTTTCCGGCATTACCGAGCAGTTTCATTTCATTGGAACTAAGGCGTGGCCGGTTGTCGTTTTCCTCGTCGTCGCGCTGATCTTTCATATTGCGCTGCGCTACACGCGCTATGGCAAGTTCACCTATGCCATCGGCGCGAACCCGCAGGCTGCGCGCGTATCTGGCATCAATATCGAGGCCCACCTCGTCAAGGTCTATGTGATCGCGGGACTGCTTGCCGGTCTTGCCGGTATCGTCACGGCAGCGCGCGCTGAAACCGCGCAAGCGAGCATGGGGGTCGGGTATGAACTCGACGCGATTGCCGCGACCGTCATCGGCGGCACCTCGCTTACCGGCGGCGTCGGGCGCATCACCGGCACCGTCATCGGCACCATCATCCTCGGCGTCATGACGTCAGGCTTCACTTTCCTCAGGATCGATGCCTATTACCAGGAAATCGTCAAGGGCGTCATCATCATCGCGGCCGTCGTCATCGACGTCTACAGGCAGAAGAAACGGATCAAGCACTGAACCGGAAAAAGGGGGCTTCGGCCCCCTTCATTGTTTCATGGGGAATGGCTGCGATCACAACGAAGGATCCAGGGCTCCCGATGTCTTCAAATGTTGCAGGAGTTTCTCGCGATCACCCAAAATCATCTCGGAAGGAATATCGGCCGGGTAGAAGAGAGCGATTTCCAGCCCTTCCGCGATAGCGTCATCCGTTGGTCCCGGCAGCTCTTCCTCACGCATCCATGCTTCGAAGACGGTGAGCAGAAAATCGAAGGTTTCGCCTTGTGGTGAAATAAACTTTTTTCGTTCGACTTCGATTAGATCCATCAGATCCAAAGACACGCCGACCTCTTCAGATATCTCCCGGCGAAATGCGGCGGAGAAATCCTCGCCCTCTTCGACCGTTCCGCCCGGCAGAGACCAGCCTGCATGCATACCGCTTCTCTTCGCCAGGACGATTTGGCCTCCGGCATTATGGATGATGCCGATCGCTCCGCCCAACGCCCTGCGGGAAAAGTGCTTGTGTTTCTGTGTCTCAAAATCGGTTTCCGGCAAGGGCTGATCGGCTGTCGTCAGCCTGGCATCCGGGTATTGTCGAATAAGCGCCTGGAAAATTTCCTCACTCATGGGGTTCTCTCAGATCATTGGCGGTAAAAGACGTTCCGCGGCGGTTGAGCCTGCGGACTGTGGCATCCAAGGTATTTGCGACGTTACCTTTTTGCATCGCAAAATTGCACGGTTTCTCCATTGCGCATTTGTAAAAAAATAGGTGGCGCTTTCTGCCAGCTTTTCTATTCTTGCCGCTTCGATCCGCCCGTTCGGGCAGTGCAGGAAAGCAGATGCAACTCGTATTCGACGGTCATAACGACGTTCTCCTTCGACTCTGGTCCCATGCGAAAGACGGAAGTGATCCGGTTGCGGAATTTGCTGACGGTACGACCGCAGGCCATATAGATGCTCCGCGGTCGAAGGCCGGCGGTCTGGCGGGCGGCCTTTGTGCCATCTACATTCCCTCGGGCGATCTGGTTTTTGCCGATCCGGATGGGAACGGCCACTACGCAACGCCGCTTGCTGCCCCCCTTGATCCACTGCCGTCGCTCACAATTGCTACGGAAATGGCGGCGATTGCGCTCCGGCTCGACCGTGCCGGCGCCTGGCGGCTCTGCCGCACGGTGAAAGATATCCGTAAGGCGATGGCATCAGGCATTTTCGCTGCTGTCATGCATATCGAAGGCTGCGAGGCGATCAGCGCCGATCTTGCTGCGCTTGATGTTTTTTATGCCGCCGGGCTGCGCTCGCTCGGCCCGGTGTGGAGCCGGCACAATATCTTCGGTCATGGCGTGCCCTTTGCCTTCCCGAGCTCGCCGGATACGGCGCCGGGTCTGACGGAAGCCGGCTTCGCGCTGGTGCGCGAATGCAACCGCCTCGGAATCATGATCGACCTTGCCCATATCACCGAGAAGGGCTTCTGGGATGTGGCGAAGACGAGCGATCAGCCGCTCGTAGCCAGCCATTCCAACGTCCACGCGTTGACGCCGGTCGCGCGCAACCTCACCGACAGGCAGCTTGATGCGATCCGTGAGCGTCGCGGGCTCGTTGGCGTGAACTACGCCACCGCCATGCTTCGTCCAGACGGCCGCTCCGATGTAGACACGCCGCTTTCCGACATGATCCGCCATATCGACTATCTCGTGAACCGCGTCGGGATCGACTGCGTGGCGCTCGGCTCGGACTTTGACGGTGCTACCATTCCGGAAGAAATCGGTGATGCCTCGGGCAACCAGAGGCTGATTGCCGCTCTCCGGCAAGCTGGCTATGGTGAAGAGGACTTGACCAAAATGGCCAGCGAAAACTGGCTTCGCATTCTGGCTTCGGCGTGGAGGGAAGAGGACGCCTGAAACCAAATAATACTTAGTAATCAATCAAAACAGGGGAACAAACCATGATGATTACCAAACTCAACCGCAGCTTCCGTCTTCTTTCCGCAGGGGCTGCGCTTTCGCTCCTGATGGTAGCAGCGCCTGCGGCCTTTGCAGAGACGCCGAAGGACACGCTCGTCGAAGGTTTTGCCATCGACGACATCATCACGATGGATCCGGGCGAAGCTTTCGAGCTTTCGACTGCGGAAGTCACAAGCAACACCTACAGCCTGCTCGTTCGTCTCGACATGAACGACACGTCAAAGATCAAGGGCGATCTCGCCGACAGCTGGACCGTTTCCGATGACGGCCTGACCTATACGTTCAAGCTGAAGCCGGATCTGAAGTTCGCCTCCGGCAATCCGATCACCGCCGAAGACGTTGCCTGGTCCTTCGAGCGTGCGGTGAAGCTCGACAAGAGCCCGGCCTTCATTCTCACCCAGTTCGGCCTGACCGGCGACAACGTCACCGAAAAGGCAAAGGCCGTCGATCCGACCACCTTCACCTTCACTGTCGACAAGGCCTATGCGCCGAGCTTCGTACTGAACTGCCTGACGGCAACGGTGGCTTCTGTCGTCGACAAGAAGCTGGTTCTTGATCATGTGAAACCGGTCACCGTCGATGCCGACCACAAATACGACAACGACTTCGGCAACGAGTGGCTGAAGACGAATTATGCCGGCTCCGGCGCTTACAAGCTGCGTGAGTGGCGCGCCAACGAAGTCGTCGTCATGGAGCGTAACGACAATTATTACGGCGAGAAGGCAAAGCTTAATCGCGTCATTTACCGCTACATGAAGGAAAGCTCCGCTCAGCGCCTGGCGCTTGAGGCCGGTGATATCGATATCGCCCGCAACCTGGAGCCCGGCGACCTCGACGCCGTGACCAAAAATGCGGATCTGGCGACGACCAATGCGCCGAAGAGCACGGTCTATTATGTCAGCCTTAACGGCAAGAACGAGAATCTGAAGAAGCCTGAGGTCCAGGAAGCCTTCAAATATCTGGTCGACTACGATGCAATCGGCGCGACCCTCATCAAGGGCATCGGCGAGATCCACCAGACTTTCCTGCCGACCGGCCAGCTCGGTGCGCTGAATGAGAACCCCTACAAGCTCGACGTTGCAAAGGCGAAGGAACTGCTCGCCAAGGCCGGCCTGCCGGATGGTTTCTCGGTCACCATGGATGTGCGCAACACGCAGCCGGTCACCGGCATTGCCGAATCCATGCAGCAGACACTCGCCCAGGCCGGCGTGAAGATGGAAATCATCCCCGGTGACGGCAAGCAGACGCTGACCAAGTACCGCGCTCGCACGCACGACATATATATCGGCCAGTGGGGCTCGGACTATTTCGACCCGAACTCCAACGCCGACACGTTCACATCCAACCCGGACAATTCCGACGCCGGTACGGTGAAGACGCTCGCATGGCGCAATACCTGGGAAGCGCCCGAACTCGACAAGGAAACGAAGGCCGCCCTTCTTGAACGTGACGCCGCTAAGCGTGCGGCCATGTATGAGGATGTCCAGAAAAAGTTCCTGGCCAACAGCCCCTTCGTCGTCATCTTCCAGCAGATCGAAGTGGCCGGCTATCGCAAGAGCCTCAAGGACTTCAAGCTGGGTCCCAGCTTCGACACGAACTATGTAGGCCCGATCTCGAAGTGATGAGCCGGCTAGGCTGATCCAGTGAGCATCGTCGAAACAAGACAGGAGGCGCGGCCCCGCAAGGGCCGTGCACTCTCCTTTGCGAAGGCGCTGGGGCGTTTCCTCTTCGCCGCCGCCACCACCTATCTCGGCCTTCTGGCCGTCACCTTCTTCATCGGCCGCGTTGTGCCGATCGATCCCGTGCTCGCCATACTCGGCGACCGCGCGCCGACCCATGTCGTGGAGCGAGTCCGCCGCGAGATGGGCTTTGACCTGCCGCTCTACGAGCAGTTCTATATCTATCTAAAAGGCATCCTTTCCGGTGATTTCGGCAATTCCGTCCTGACCACCAATCCGGTCATGGTCGATATTCGCCGCGTCTTCCCTGCGACGCTGGAACTTGCGACCGTCGGCACGATCATCGGCTCTGTTGTCGGTGTGCCGCTTGGCGTTCTCGCTGCCGTGCGCCGCGGCAGCATTGCCGACCAGGTCGTGCGCGTCATCGGCCTCGTCGGCTATTCGGTGCCGATCTTCTGGCTGGCGCTGATCTCGCTCGTCATCTTCTATGCGCGGCTGCGCTGGGTGGCTTTCCCCGGCCGTATCGACATCGTCTATGAGTACAGTTTTACGCCGGTCACCGGCTTCTATCTCCTCGATAGTGCCTGGCAGGGGCAGTGGGATGTTTTCTATGACGTCTTCCGCCACATCATCCTGCCGGCCTCGCTGCTCGGCTATTTCTCGCTCGCCTATATCAGCCGCATGACCCGCAGCTTCATGCTGAACGAGCTGTCGCAGGAATATGTGGTGGCAGCCCGCGCCAAGGGCCTATCGGAAACGCGGGTGATCTGGGGTCATGCGCTGAGAAATGCGGCGGTGCCGCTCGTCACCGTCATAGCGCTTTCCTATGCGGGCCTGCTTGAAGGCTCGGTGCTGACGGAAACGGTCTTCTCCTGGCCGGGCATCGGCCTCTACATCACCAACTCGCTGCAAAACGCCGACATGAACGCCGTACTTGGCGGCACGATCGTCATCGGCACGGTCTTTGTCGGCATCAACCTTATTTCCGATCTTCTCTATCGGATACTCGACCCGAGGACGCGCAACCGATGACGGTTCCGACCACGCCTTCCACGCCCTTGAGCCGCCGTGACTGGTTGCTGTCCGACCGGCCGCAGTCACGCATGCAGGCCCGGCTCGGCCGCGCCTACGTTACCTGGCGGCAGTTTACGGCAAACCGGCTTGCCGTCGTCGGCCTGCTGATCATCGTGGCGCTGCTACTGATTGCTGCCTTTGCCAATCTGATCGCCACCCACAATCCCGTTGTCGGCGATCTCATGAATGCCCGCCTGCTGTCGCCCGGCAGCGCCGGCTATCTGCTCGGCACCGACGATCAGGGCCGCGATATCTTCTCACGTCTCGTTTACGGCTCGCGGCTGACATTGCTCGTGGTCGTGCTGGTCGCCATCATCTCCGCGCCGGTCGGCCTCATCGTCGGCACTGTGTCGGGCTATGCCGGAGGATGGGTGGATGCGACGCTGATGCGTATCACCGATATCTTCCTTGCCTTCCCGAAGCTCGTGCTGGCGCTTGCCTTCGTCGCAGCCCTCGGGCCCGGCATCCAGAACGCCATCATCGCCATCGCCATCACCTCCTGGCCACCTTATGCGCGCATCGCCCGCGCCGAGACACTAACGGTCCGGCGCTCCGACTATATCTCGGCGGTCAAGCTGATGGGCGCCTCGCCGCTGCGCATCATTATCAGGCACGTCATGCCGCTTTGCATCTCCTCGCTGATCGTGCGCGTGACGCTCGACATGGCGGGCATCATCCTCACGGCCGCCGGCCTCGGCTTCCTCGGCCTCGGCGCACAGCCGCCACTGCCGGAATGGGGTGCAATGATCGCCTCCGGGCGCCGCTTCATCCTCGACCAGTGGTGGGTCGCGGCCATGCCCGGCATTGCCATCCTCGTCGTCAGCCTCGGCTTCAACCTGTTGGGTGACGGCCTGCGCGATGCGCTCGATCCGAAGGAGGCCGGCCAATGAGCTCGCTTCTGACCGTCGAAAACCTGCGTGTCAGCTATCCGACCCGCACTGGTGTTATCGAGGCCGTGCGCAGCGTGTCGTTCACGCTCGGCAAGGAGCGTCTCGGTATCGTCGGCGAATCCGGCTCCGGCAAGTCGCAGACCGGCCGCGCCATCATGGGGCTGACACCGACGCATGGTGTCGTCACCGCCGACGCGCTGGATTTCAGCGGCCTTGATCTCCTCAAGGCTTCGGCTGCCGAACGGCGCAAGCTGCGCGGCAAACGTATCGCCATGATCCTCCAGGATCCGAAATATTCGCTCGATCCGGTCATGACCATCGGCAAGCAGATCTGTGAAACATTGCGCACCCATGAGAAGGTCGGCAAAGGCGAGGCGCGCGACCGTGCGCTCGACATGCTGGAAGCGGTGCAGATCCGCGATCCCAACCGTGTCTTCGGTCTCTATCCTCACGAGGTTTCGGGTGGCATGGGCCAGCGCGCGATGATCGCCATGATGCTGATCGCCGGGCCGGAACTGCTGATCGCCGACGAGCCCACTTCGGCCCTCGACGTAACAGTCCAGCTCGATGTCTTGAGGATCATGGACCGGCTGGTGTCCGACCGTGGTATGGGGCTGATCTTCGTCTCCCACGATCTGAGACTCGTCTCCTCTTTCTGCGACCGTGTCATCGTCATGTATGCCGGTCGTATCGTCGAAGAGATCGCCGCATCCGAGCTTCGCAACGCGAAGCATCCCTATACGCAAGGCCTGCTGAACTGCATGCCGCAGATCGGTGAAGACAGGCATCCGCTGCCGGTTCTCGACCGCAAGCCGGAGTGGGCTCTATGAGTACGGCGCTGTCTGCAGACCACCTTGGTGTCGTCTACGACCATTTCCATGCGCTGAAGGATGTGAGCGTTTCCATCGAAAGCGGCGAATCCTTCGGCCTCGTCGGTGAGTCCGGCTCGGGCAAATCGACGCTGCTGCGCGCGGTCGCCGGGCTTGCGCCTGTCAGCGAGGGAACGATCCGCATTCACGGCGAGCCGCTTAAGGGTTCGAAGCGCAGCAAAGGCTTCTATCGAAGCGTCCAGATGGTCTTCCAGGATCCCTACGGGTCGCTGCATCCGCGCCAGACCGTCGACCGGCTGCTTCTGGAACCGCTCGCCATCCACGGTATCAGCGACAGCGAGAAGCGCATCGCACGGGCGCTTGACGAAGTCGGGCTCGGCAATGGTTTTCGCTTCCGCTACCCGCATCAGCTTTCCGGAGGCCAGCGGCAGCGTGTGGCGATCGCCCGCGCATTGATTGTCGAGCCATCCATCCTGCTGCTCGATGAGCCGACATCGGCGCTCGACGCCTCGGTACAGGCGGAGGTTCTCAATCTGCTGGAGCAGATCCGGCGGGACCGGAAACTGACATTCGTCATGGTCAGCCACGATCTTGGGGTCATCACCCATATGTGCAAGAGGCTTGCCGTGATGCGCGGCGGCGCTGTTGTTGAACGGCTGACATCGGCCGAACTTGCCGCCGAGAGCGTTCACGAGGAGTACACGCGAAATTTGATGATCGCCAGCAAGGGTTTCGTGAAGGCTTGAAAGCCAATGTTTTCAAGCCCTTGAAAAATATCGCATGCCGTCGGCGTTAAGGATAATGTTTCCCTAAAACACGACCATTCGACTAGACTATTGACAGCTGCCTTAGTTCTGTCATGATCCCGTTAACGACCGTTAGCTTTCGTGATCGATGGAGGTTGAGGCATGTTCTTTCTCGGTGGGATGACCATGGGTTACCTCGATCCTCCTGTTAAGGTCGAGCGGAGGGAAACCGCCTCCGTGACTATCCCGGCAGAAAAGGATCGCCGGTTGATCGAGACATCCCCCAATGCACCCCAGAGCGACAGCGCCGTCGAGCGTTCCTGGATCTGGGCATGGCGCACGCTCTGCTGAGTTGGCGCCTGGGTGGATTTTCTCTTCCGCCTGCTCTGGACGGAATTTTATCTCTACCTACCTTATAGAGAATGTAAGAATATAAATGCGAGCTGGCAATTCGGCCGCAAAACAAACAGGCGGAGGCGACACATGGCAAATCTGGGTATTTCGCATACTCACGTGAACCAGTACGGATCCGTACCGGCAAAGAAGCCGGTCACTACGCGGCACAGAATCCAGACCGCGATCCATGCAACATTTTTCACGGCGGCTTTCCTTTTCGTCGTCGCTATGGTTTGCGGCGTCGTCGGCTGACACCGGCGCGTTCGAGGCGCTGACTGATGGCGTCTATTTGATTGAATATTCTCCTATCCGGAACAATTGGGATGCGTTGGCATTCTCCTGACACTTCGGTGTTGTTTAGGGAGAGTGGTCGTGAAAGGCATCCTGCTATGGCAGATCGGTATCCCGATCCCGTCATCATCCTTCTTTACCTGTTCCACGCAATCTAGCCCATTCCGGAAAGTAGACGTGAGGCGCTGATAGTGCCGTGAACGCCGTGCAGGCGCATGGATATCGTCCATGCGCCTTTTTCACGCCGGCGGAAGGGCAGCGGAGAAACAGGGTCCTTTGACTTGAATTATCGCAAGAATGTCCAACTTTCCCGGGTGGCTTCGCAGGGAGGGCATAAGTCGGCCATGACCGTCGCAAAGTTACGTCCGAAGCCGGTCGGTTCGTTGCTCCAAAGCGCTCCGACCGTCCGTTTATCTTGCTTTCCCGACTTCGAAGATGACCGGCGCGTTCATGCAAGAGTCATCGTAAGCAATGCAGAACCTAGCCGAAATCATAACGTCGTTTGGATCCAGAACCGAACCCATGGCCATTTCAAGTCCGTCTCCGAGCCTGTCGTACGAGCCTGAGAACAAGCAGATCGACCACAGTGATTCGATCCGCTCGACTTATCTGTCCAACGAGGACATCAGGGCCATGGGCGAAAGCGTAGCCTGCGGCACCGTGAGCGAGTTGCCGGCCTTCGCAGCGTTCGATTTCTTTGCGCGCCACAAGGAAAACGAGAAGGAAATCCTGCGCGTCTACCGCACAACTGCGACCGACGCCGAGGCCGGGGAGGCGATCACGCCGGCCGCCGAATGGCTGCTGGACAATCACTACATCGTCGAGGAAGCAATTCAGGAAGTCCGCCGCGACTTCCCGCGCCGGTTCTATCAAGAACTGCCGCTCATGAAAGTCGGCGGCGTCGAGATCCCCCGCACGCTCGTACTGGCCTGGCTTTATGTCGCCCATACTCACGGCACCATCTCACAGGAAAGCCTGACAGCGCTGGTCGACGGCTTCCAGCAGCACGAAACCCTCAAGATCGGTGAGCTCTGGGCGTTGCCGTCGCTGGTGCGCTACGTGCTGGTCGAAAACCTCCGTCGTATTTCGAGCCGCGTCGAGCGAAGCCGCCGCCTGCGCCGTCGCGCCAACGAGGCCGCCAACGAATTGGTGCGTCTCGCTGATACCGCAAAGGCTGCCGCCTATCTGAAGACGCTGGAAGAGCTTGCCGAGGATAACACTTTCTCGACCCAATTCCTCTACCGCATGCGTGATGGTTCGCAGACGTCGAGCCTGGCGATCTCCTGGCTCGACGAGCGTTTGGAAAAGCTTGGGCGCGACAGCGAGGAGGCGATGATGGCGGAGCACAGCCGCCTCTCCGCCGGCAATGTCACGATGGGCAACATCATCCGCAGCCTGCGCGAGATCAACGATGCGGAGTGGTCGGTTTGGGTCGAGCAGGTCAGCCACGTCGACAGGTTGCTCTGGGATCAGTCCGGCTACGGTGCTCTCGACTCCGGTTCGCGCAACAGCTATCGCCGGCAGATCGAAAGGCTTGCCAGGCGCTCGCCGCTGAGCGAGGTGCAAATCGCCCAGCTTGCTGTCGATATGGTGTCCGAGGCCAGGCTTTCCGATGAGCCGCTGCCGCATGAGCCTGACATTGGCGGCTTCATTGCGGGCGCTCAACGCCTAAAATTCGAAGCGCGCGCAGACTACCGCCCGACGCTGGCGCAGCACGTCATTCGCGCGGTGCGCAAATTCAATTGGATGGCCATCGCCATTCCGGTCGCGCTGATCACGATCATCGCCATGGGGATCGTCGGCGGGTTTATGGCCAATGCCGGCATGGGGTCGGTTGAAATCGCCCTGCTGCTCATCCTGTTCGCATTGCCGGCCTCGGAAGGTGCGAGCGGGCTTTTCAACACTGTTCTCTCTTTCTTCGTCACGCCGGCGCGGCTTGTCGGTTATGAGTTCAAACAAGGCATTCCGGAGGATGCGCGCACGCTCCTCGTCGTGCCGTGCTTGATTTCTGATCGCGATAGCGTCGATGAGATGGTGCGCAATCTCGAGGTCCATTATCTCGCCAATCCACGCGGCGAGATCTATTTCGCGTTGCTGAGCGACTGGCCGGATAGCGAGGTTGAGGAAACTTCCGCCGATCTCGAAGTGTTGGAATATGCACGCCGGGAAGTCGCTAATCTCTCAGCCCGCTATGCCCATGACGGCAAGACGCGCTTCTATCTGCTGCATCGCCGCCGCCTCTACAATCCATCTGAAGGTGTGTGGATGGGCTGGGAGCGCAAGCGCGGCAAGCTGCACGAGTTGAACCTGCTGCTGCGCGGCGACCGCGATACGACCTATCTGCCAGGCGCCAACACCGTGCCGGCCGATATAGAATATGTCATGACGCTCGATGCCGATACGCGCCTGATGCGCGATACCGTCACGAAACTCGTCGGCAAGCTCCATCATCCGATCAACCGCCCGGTCATTAACCCGGAAAGCGGGCGTGTCGAAAGCGGCTACGGCATTCTGCAGCCGCGGGTCACACCGTCGCTGACGACGGGCAAGGATGCGTCAGTCTTTCAACGCGTCTTTTCGATCAATCGCGGTCTCGATCCCTATGTTTTCACGGTTTCGGATCTCTATCAGGATCTTGCCGGCGAAGGCACATTCACCGGCAAGGGCCTCTATCATGTCGATGCCTTCGAGGCTTCACTGAAGGGGCGTATCGAGGAGAATTCGGTGCTCAGCCATGACCTTCTCGAAGGTTCGATGGCACGTTGCGCACTCGTCACGGATCTCGAACTCGTCGAGGACTTTCCGGTACGCTACGAGGTCGAAACCTCGCGCCAGCATCGCTGGGTGCGCGGCGATTGGCAGCTTCTGCCCTATATGTTCAGTCCGAAACACGGCGTCACCGCGCTCGGGCGCTGGAAGATGTTCGACAATCTGCGCCGGTCGCTGACACCGATCACCTGGTTCCTCGCTTCCGTGCTCGGCTGGTATCTGATGGAGCCATTTGGGGCGCTGATCTGGCAGATCCTGTTGATTTTCTGCCTATTCGTGGCGCCAACCCTTTCGCTCATCAATGGCATCATCCCGCGCAGCAGCGATATTGTCGCCAGCGCCCATCTTTATACTGTCTGGTCGGATATTGCGGCTGCCGATGCCCAGGTGGCGCTGCGCATCATCTTCATTGCCGACACCGTCTGCATGATGGTGGATGCTATCGGCCGATCGCTCTACCGTCTCTTCGTCAGCCGCAAGCTGCTCTTGCAGTGGCGCACTGCGGCCAGCGTCGGGGCAGGCAGGCAGGGTACCATCCTCTCCTACTATAGAGCGATGTGGCATGCTCCGGTTCTGGCGATTCTGTCGGTCGCTTTCGCCGCATTGTCGGGAAATAACTCATTCCTCGTTGGCATTCCCTTTGCGCTCCTTTGGATCTGCTCGCCCGTCGTCGCCTGGTATGTGAGCCAGTCGGCCGAGACGGAAGACCGGCTCGACGTGCCGGATGCAGTCTCCAGCGAGCTGCGCAAGATCGCGCGCCGCACCTGGCGCTACTTCGAGACCTTCACGACGGCGGAGCAGAACTATCTGCCGCCCGACAACGTGCAGGAAACGCCCCATGTCATCGTGGCGACGCGCACTTCGCCCACAAATATTGGCGTCTATCTCCTGTCCGTCATTTCCGGCCGCCATTTCGGCTGGTTCTCCTTCGAGGAGACGATCGAGTGCCTGGAGCAGACGATCGCCACGGTCGACCGCATGGAAAAGTTCCGCGGCCATCTCTTCAACTGGTATCACACCGATACGCTGCAGACGCTGGGACCTCGCTACGTATCGGCGGTCGACAGCGGCAATCTCGCTGGTCACCTGATTGCCATTTCCTCGGCCTGCCGTGACTGGGCGGAAGCACCCTCGGCACATGTCCAGGGCAATCTCGACGGTGTCGGTGACACGGCCGGCATTCTTGATGAAGTGCTGGCTGACCTGCCTGACGACCGCAAGACCGTGCGGCCGCTGCGCCGCCGTCTGGAAGAGCGAATTGCCGGCTTCCAGAATGCGCTTGCCGCCGTCAAGCGCGAGCACGAATTTGCGTCGATCCGTGTCATCAACCTTGCCGTTCTGGCGCGCGACATCCAGAACCTTGCCGGCAACTTGCATCACGAGGTGAAGTCGAAGCAGACGGAAGAGGTCACGTTGTGGGCGGCCTCGCTGGTCAAGGTCTGCGAGGCACACATCTCCGATAGTACCTTCGACCTTTCCAATATCGATGCGTTGCGCCCCCGCCTGATCGCGCTCCGCGACAAGGCCCGCGATCTCGCCTTTTCGATGGATTTCGGCTTCCTATACCGTCCGGAGCGTCGCCTGCTGTCGATCGGGTATCGCGTGGAAAGCGGCGAGCTCGATGCGGCCTGCTACGACCTTCTGGCCTCGGAATGCCGTCTTACCTCGCTCTTCGGTATCGCCAAGGGCGATTTGCCGACGGAGCATTGGTACAAGCTTGGACGCCAGGTCGTGCCGGTCGGCTCTCGTGGTGCACTGGTCTCCTGGTCCGGCTCGATGTTCGAATATCTGATGCCGCCGCTCGTCATGCAGGAGCGCGGCGGAGGCATCCTCAACCAGACCAACAATCTCGTCATTGTCGAACAGATGAACCATGCCCGTAAGCTCGGTACGCCCTGGGGCATCTCGGAAGCGGCCTTCAATGCCCGCGACCATAACCTCAACTATCAGTACACGAACTTCGGCGTGCCTACGCTCGGCCTGAAGCGCGGTCTCGGCCACAATGCTGTCATCGCGCCCTATGCCTCGCTGCTGGCCAGCCAATATGACCCGGAAGCATCGCTCGAAAACCTGCAGAGGCTTCGCAAGCTCGGCGCTCTCGGCAAGTTCGGCTTTCACGACGCCGTCGACTTCACGCCGACACGCGTTCCTGAAGGCAGGAAATGTGCAGTCGTCTATAATTACTATGCCCACCACCATGGCATGTCGATCGCCGCTGTCGCCAACGTTGCCTTCAACGGCCATCTGCGTGAACTCTTCCACTCCGATCCGGTCATCGAAGCGGCCGAACTGCTGCTGCAGGAAAAAGCGCCGCGCGACATCCCGGTCATGAGCGGCAAGGATGAATCCGATACGCCCGCCAGCATCCAGGACGAGTTGATGCGGCCCGTCATCCGTAAAATCGCCGATCCGGCATCGCGCGAACGAGAGCTCGTCTTCCTGTCGAACGGCCATTATTCCCTGATGCTGACTGCAACGGGCGCGGGTTATGCCCGCTGGAACGGTCTATCCGTCTCCCGCTGGAAGCCAGATCCGACCGAAGACCGCTGGGGCAATTTCATCTTCCTGCGCGATACGGTGACCAATGAATGGTGGTCGGCAACATCAGAACCGAAGCGCGTGGAGGGCGAAACAGTCCGAGTGGAGTTTGCTGACGAGAAGGCCGTGTTCAGCAAGGTTCTTGGCGAGCTTACGAGCGAGGTCGAATGTATCGTTGCCACCGAGCATGATGCGGAAGCCCGCCGCCTGACGCTGTTCAACATGGGTGCGGAGGATCGCTTCATTGAAGTGACGTCCTATCTCGAACCGGTCATCACATCCGACGACACGGACAACGCGCATCCGGCTTTCGCCCGCATGTTCGTCAAAACGGAGATCGACACGCGCGGCGATGTCGTCCGTGCCGAGCGCAACAAGCGCGATCCGAACGAAGCGAGTATGAGTATCGCGCATCTGATTGTCGACAACGCGGGGGATACGCGACATACGGAATTCGAAACGGAGCGGAGGACGTTCATCGGTCGCGGCCGCAGCCTTTCGAATGCCGCTGCTTTCGATCCGGGTGCCAGCCTTTCCGGCACCGACGGTTTCACGCTGGATCCTGTCCTGTCGTTGCGCCGGACTGTGCGCGTGCCGGCTGGCAAGAAGGTCAGCGTGATCTTCTGGACGATTGCAGCACCTAGCCGTGCCGAGGTGGATAAGGCCATCGATCGCTATCGCCATCCGGATGCCTTCAACCACGAACTCATCCAGGCCTGGACGCGTACACAGGTGCAGATGCGCCATGTCGGTGTCAGTTCGCAGCAGGCGGCAGCGTTCCAGTATCTCGGCCGCTATCTTGTCTATCCCGACATGCAGCTTCGCGGCGAATATGGCGCCGTCCGGGCCGGCATGCAGTCGCAGTCGGCGCTCTGGCCGCTGGCGATTTCGGGCGATTTCCCGATCTTCACGCTGCGCATCGATGACGAGATGGATCTAGAAATCGCCCGCGAAGCGCTGCTGGCGCAGGAATATCTGCGTTCACGCGGGGTGACCGCCGATCTCGTCATCATGAACGAACGGGCCTCTTCCTATGCACAGGATATGCAGCACGCGCTCGACGCCATGTGCGAGGGCGTGCGCCGCATGGGCCAGGCCGATGGTCTGCGCCAGCACATCTTCGCAGTCCGTAAGGATCTAATGGAAGAGGGCACCTATCAGGCACTGCTCGGCGCCTCGCGCGTAACGCTGCATGCGAAGAACGGTAAGGTGGTTGATCAGATCAACCGCGCCCGCCTGCTGTTTACCCCTGTCAAGGAGGAGCCAGAGGACACGGAGACGCCGGTCAAGCGCATACCGCCTCTACCTGCCCCGGCTATCAAGACTATTGCCATTGAGGAGGAAGGCGATCTCGACTTCTGGAATGGCATCGGTGGCTTTGCCCGCGACGGCCGTGAATATGTCGTGCGCCTGCCGGGCGGACAGGCGACGCCGCAGCCTTGGATCAATGTCATCTCGAATGACCGGTTCGGCTTCCATGTATCGGCGGAAGGTGCCGGTTTCACCTGGAGCGTCAATTCGCGTGATTACCAGCTCACCTGCTGGTCGAACGATGCAGTCATCAACCGTTCCGGCGAAGCCCTCTACATAGCGGACCTCGAAAGTGGCGCGGTCATGACGCCGTTTGCAGGGCTTTCCCGTCGCAACGACATTCGCTTCGAAGCGCGCCACGGTCTCGGTTACTCTACTTTCTCCAGCACGCAGCACGAGATCGCGCTGGAAGTGACGCAGACCGTGCATCGCGAGAAGCCGGTGAAGCTGCAGCGCCTGCGTCTGCGTAACACCGGTTCGGCAAGCCGCAAGCTCAGGCTCTACGCCTATGTGGAATGGGTCCTTGGGAATAATCCGCAGAAGACCGCCTCTTTCATCCTGTCGAAACGTGACGAAGAGACAGGCGCGCTGTTTGCGACGAACCCCTACAGCATCGACTATTCGGGTCGCACCGCCTTCCTCGCCGCAAGCGAGACGGTTTCGAGTTTCTCGGCAAGCCGTCGCGAGTTCATCGGCAAGAGCGGGACGATTGAGGCGCCTGTCGCCGTGACCACAGCCGCTGCTCTTTCCGGCTCCACGGACCTTGAAGGCGATCCAGCGGCGATCCTTGCGATCGATATCGAGCTCGGCGCTGACGAAGCGCGCGACGTCACTTTCTTCCTGGGTGATGCGTCCACCGAAGAGGAGGCGCGCACCCTGCTTGCCGATATCAGAAAGGCCTCGTTCGATGAAGCGGTGCAGGCGAACCGGGGCTTTTGGCAGGAGTTTACCGGCAAGCTGCAGATCTCGACGCCGGATCAAGGCATGAACAACCTCGTCAATACCTGGCTGCCCTATCAGAGCCTCGGCTGCCGCATCATGGCCCGGACGGCCTTCTACCAGGCGAGCGGCGCCTTCGGCTTCCGCGACCAGTTGCAGGATACACTCGCCTTCGTGCTGCAGGAGCCTGCGCTTGCGCGAGGCCAGATCATCAATGCGGCCTCGCGCCAGTTCCGCGAGGGGGACGTACAGCACTGGTGGCTGCCGGGGACGGGAGCCGGCGTACGCACCATGATTTCCGACGATGTCGTGTGGCTCGCCTATGCGATCGATCATTATTGCAGTGTCAGCGGTGACAAGAGCGTGCTCGATGAGCAGCTTGCCTTCCTCGAAGGTCCGGCGCTGCTGGAGGGTCAGCATGACTCCTTCTTCAAGCCGGAAATATCCGAGGATACGGTAAGCATCTACGAACATGCAGCCCTGGCGCTCGATCTCGCCATTGCTCGCAAGGGAACGAACGGCCTGCCGCTCTTCCTCGGTGGCGACTGGAACGACGGGATGAATCGCGTCGGCATCGACGGCAGTGGCACGAGTGTCTGGCTCGGCTGGTTCCTTGCCGGCACACTGCGCTCTTTCATACCGTATGCCGAAGACCGGGGCGACAAGGCCCGTGCGAAGCGCTGGAAGGCTCATCTCATCGAACTCAAGAAGGCGCTCGAAAGCGCTGCCTGGGACGGCGATTATTACCGCCGTGGCACTTTCGATGACGGCACGCCGCTCGGCTCGAAGGAGAGCCTGGAATGCCAGATCGATTCGATTGCACAGTCCTGGAGCGTGCTCTCAGGTGAAGGTGATCCGAAGCGGGCCATCAAGGCGATGGATGCGGTGCTCGACCGGCTGGTTGACGAAGATGCACGGATCATCGGCCTCTTCACACCGCCTTTTGAAAGGTCGCTGAAGGATCCAGGCTATATCAAGGCTTATCCGCCGGGCGTTCGCGAGAATGGTGGCCAGTATACACACGCCTCGACCTGGGTGGTCATGGCGCTGGCGGAATTGAAGCGGGGTGACGATGCCCTGCGCTGCTTCCAGATCCTCAATCCGATCACCCATTCGCTGGACAAGGCGGCGGCCGAACGGTATCGCGTCGAGCCCTATGTCGTGGCGGCCGATGTCTATGGCCATGCCCCCTATGTCGGGCGCGGTGGCTGGACCTGGTACACCGGCTCGGCCGGCTGGCTCTACCGCGCGGCGGTGGAAAGTATCCTCGGTATCCGGCTAAAGGGTGGACAACTTTTTGTGAACCCGTCGCTCCCTTCCAATTGGGACGGGTTTGCGGCAGAGATCGAACGCGACGGAAGCAAATACCGCATTTCGGTCTCAAAAGCGTCCAATGCTGAAGGCTACACTCTGTCGATAAACGGCAGCGAAGTCGCCAATCCCCACGAGGGATATCCGGTCGGATAACAGCAATCTCCAAGCTGATTTTCCGACGATTCGCACGGCCAAAGGGGGAACCCTTTTGGCCGGCGTAGCGTTTGCAAAACGGATAACAGGAGAGACACCATGGCAGGTATGCCGACCAAAGCCATTGGCGCCCAACGAAGTTCCATATCAGTGGCGGCGTCCAAGCGTGATACGAGGCTCGATGTGATTCGTGGTCTCGCGCTCATCACGATCTTCATCAATCACGTTCCGGGGCAAATCTTCGAATATATCACGACCAAGAATTTCGGCTTTTCCGATGCCGCCGAAGCCTTCGTGCTGATCTCGGGCATTGCAGTCGGTCTTGCCTATGGCTCGCGCTTCAAGGCGGGAAAGCGACTGGAAATGGCGATCAAGGCGGCAAAGCGCGCCTTCACACTTTACCTCGCCCATATGATTACCACCTTCGTAACGCTCGCGCTCTTCATCTGCGGCGCCTGGCTGTTCCACCGGCCGGGCCTGTTGGTCGAAATCAACATTCTGGCGGTGCTGATGAACCTGAAGGAGGGCATTCCCGCCCTGCTCTTGCTCGGCCATCAGATCGGCTACAACAATATCCTGCCGATGTACGGCGCGCTGATGCTGATGGTGCCGCTGATCCTGCTGCTGAACGAGAAGAGCGCGTTGCTGGCGCTTGCCGTTTCCGGCACCGTCTGGCTGCTTGCGGGCATTTACCAGATCGCACCGCAGAACATGCTGTTTGAGGGAGACTGGTTCCTCAATCCCTTCTCCTGGCAGTTCCTGTTCACGATCGGCATCGTGTCGATGATGCATGTCAAGCGCGGCGGCACGCTTCCCCACCATCCGCTGCTTTTCGCGTTGGCACTCGGCTATGTCGTGCTCTCCTTCATCTGGGTGACGGCGCGTCTTTGGGATATCGGAAACTATCTTGCAGAACTTGGCCTGCCTGCCGTACTGACCGGCTTCGACAAGACATTCCTGTCGCTGCCGCGCCTCCTGCATGTGCTGGCGCTCGCCTATCTGGTGATCAATATTCCGACGGTGTCCCAGGCTTTCCGCCGCCCGGCCGATCATCCGCTGACGATCCTCGGCCGGCACTCGCTCAATATCTTTGTCGCCGGCACCATCCTGGCGATGGTCGGGCAGGTGCTGCTCTACATTACCAACCGCGACCAGATCATCGGTCCGATCTTCGTGCTTGTCGGCATCGCCGCCCAGTTCGCCTATGCCTATCATCTCGAATACAAGCGCGAACAGGAAAAGACTCGGCCTCTTGCCAGCGGCGGCGCCATTCCGGTGCCCGTCCGCATCAGCCGTGGAGTGGACGCCTATAGCCAGGGCAAGCGCAAATAGGCAGGCTTCCTTAAGGAATACGGAGCCGGCGGTCGAAGAGGCCGCCGGCTTTTTCGCCGAGCGTTGGGTGGTTACGCCTTGACGCAGTTGTTCCAGGTGGAATGCGCAGCCGCAAGCGGGACCTCCGGGATCACTATGAGATTTTGATTTTTTAGCCGTTCATCACGAATGGAACGGCTACGCGCCTCGCTCCATTTTGGCTTCCTGAGGCAATGCCAATGATAGGGAGCACGAAGATGTACTTCGAACTCAAGGACGCCACAGCCGATATCCTCGCCAGGAGCCGTCGGCATAACGAACTCTGCGATCTTCCGCTTGACCTGATCTCCTCCAAACGTGAGGCCTATGACATTCAGGCGATTGCGCAGGATGCGCTGGGTTTCGAGCGCAAGGGCTATGCGCTCGTCGGCACGAGCGAGGAATCGCGCCACACTCTCGGTCTTGCAAAGCCGATCTATTCCGAAATTCCTGCCTCCGCACTGTTTGCCGGCACGAAGGAATTCCGGCTGCCGCCAGGCACCATCGGTGTCCAGTGTGAGCTGGTTTTCACCATGCTGCGGTCCTATCCGGATATCGGAGAGCCGATCAACCTCGACAGTGCCGCTGAAGCCGTGCTCGATTGCCGCCCGGCCGTCGGCATTCTCGGCCGGCGCACGCGGCGGGTCTTCACGGGAGATTACGCAGCGATCGCCGACTTCGGCCTGCATGTCGCAACCCTCTGCGGCGATCATACCGGGGCGCTGACATCAGCCGATCTTGCCGGCATCGATATTACGACCTTCCTGTTCAAGCAGACGGTTTTTGCAGGGACAGCGGCTTCAGTCATGGGCAATCCGCTCAATGCCGTCGTCTGGCTGGCAAATCAGCTCTCTGCAAACGGCAGGCAGCTTCAAGCCAATGATATCGTTGCGACGGGATCGTGCACGACCATTCTTCAGGTCTGGCCCGGCCAGCATCTGGCGGCTGATTTCGGACCGCTTGGACAGGTCGAATGTATCTTTGCGTGACACGCATTTCAAACTGAAAGGACAGGTTATGAGGCCGCAGCGAAAGCCATTCGTTGTCGAGATCAAGAAGACGAAACAGTTCTGTCGTAAGCGGGTTCCGGCCGGGGCCAGTCGCCCGGATGCCGCAATGAAGACAGGGACAAAGACGGCTGTCGGCCTGGCCATCCGGAGCGAGGGTCGCGCCTGATGGTTAGTCGCAACATTCCTCACGAATATTTCCTGCTTGATGCCGCGAAGGCAGACGGCCCTGTGGTCGGTCATCTTCGCGGCAAACCGATTTCTGCCGTGGTCATCGACCGGAACGGTGGCTGCTATCGGTTTGTCGGCGTTGCCGCCAGAGATGGCCGCGGCAGACTTGATGTCATGTCGCTCAAACAGGGCGAATGGATCCTTGCACCTGACCTCGTCTATGCAGAAGCGGCTTAGAGCCTCTACGGATCAATCCTTACCGATGATGAGAACAACGGGTCTGCCTACAGCGATTCACAGGGAATCCCGCGCAACAAAAAGGCCGGAAGAGCGATGCCCTTCCGGCCTTTTGTCGTGTCCTTGCGAAGCCGATCAGGCAGCTTCGGTCGTATGGGCCTTGCGGACTTCGTCGTCCGTCAGGATGCCGCTGGCGCGGAGCAGAGCGGCGAAGCGGCCGTTCGAGTGGCTGAGCTCATCGAAGCTGCCGTGCTCGACGATGCGGCCGTTATCCAGGAACAGCACCATATCCGCCTCGCGGACCGTCGAGAGACGGTGGGCAATGATGAAGGTGGTGCGGTTCTGGCGCAGGTTGTCGATCGCCGCCTTGACGCGGGCTTCCGTCTCGACGTCGAGAGCGGAGGTCGCCTCGTCCAGCACCAGGATCGGCGCATCCTTAAGAATGGCGCGGGCGATCGCGATACGCTGGCGTTCACCGCCGGAGAGCTTGTTGCCGCGCTCGCCGACATGGGTGTCGTACTGCTCGTCGCGGTTCTCGATGAAGTCGGCAGCGGCAGCCGCTTCGGCGGCGCGGCGCATATCCTCTTCCGAAGCGTTCTCGCGGCCGAGGCGGATATTGTCGCTGATCGAGCGGTTCAACAGGCCCGCGTCCTGGAAGACGGTGGCGATATAGCGGCGCAGCGACTTGCGCGTGACCTTGCTGATATCGTGGCCGTCGACGAGGATCTGGCCGCCCTGCGGGTCATAGACGCGCTGGAGCAGGTTGACGAGCGTCGTCTTGCCAGCGCCGGTCGGGCCGACGATCGCAACCGTCTGGCCGGCCTTCACCTTGAAGGAGACGTTGTGCAGGCCCTGCGAGCTGTTGGCGAAGCCGAAGGAGACGTCGTTGAACTCGACATCACCCTTGACGTCCTTGATCTCGCCGTTGCCGGCCGGCTCTTCGCGTTCGCGGACGGAATCTTCCAGATTGTAGAAGTCTTCCAGCTTCGAACGGGCTTCGAAAATCTGCGTGGCGAACTGACGCATCAGGTCAAGGCGGGCAATCAGCAGGTTGGCGAAGCCAATGAAGGCGATAACGTCGCCGACGCGCAGTTCGCCGTTCTGGACGAGCACGGTGCCGATGACGAGCACGACCATCATGGCGATCGTCGAGGCCATGCGGTTCAGCGCGCTCGCAAGCGCCCACCAGTCGAGTACCGGATACTGCGCCTGCAGCAGTCGATCGGCGAAGGACTTCAGCGCACGCGTCTCGGCATCGATGCGGTTATAGCTATGGAGAACCGAGACGTTGCTGATGGAATCGCTGACATGGCCGAAGACGGTATGATAGTGGTTTTCGACCGAAGCCTGGCCGTCCTTGGTGCGGCTCATGACCACACGGCCGATGATCCAATAGGCGATACCGAGCACGATCAGGACTGCGGAGAGACGCAGATCCATGGACATTGCGGTCGGGATGAGCAGACCAAGCGCAATGACCGTCGAAAGATGGTTGCGCATGAACTCCAGCCACAGGCCGAACAGGGTTTCGCAGGCACGCAGCAGCGTGTGCAGCGCGTTGGATGTGCCCCGCTGGTGGTGCCAGGAAAGCGGCATGGAGATGATGCGGCCGAATGCCTCGGTCAGAAGCGTCGCGCGGCGGCCATGGGCCAACCTGTCGGCTTCGCGTGCCACGAGGACGAACGCTATGGTGTTGAAGACGGCAAACGCCGCCCACATCATGAGGATCGGCTTGACCTCGCCCTTGCCGGAAATCGCATCGATGATACGGCCGAACAGTATCGGCTCGGCGATGGTGATGGCCGCCAATACGATATTCGCGATAACGACGAGGGATACGCGGAGCTTGTAGGCGCCAAGATAGCGCAGAGCCCTTGCATAGACCTTGAATAACGACACGTCGGGACCTCTTTTGCATCTGCGAAAAAAACGGGATGGTGCGATGCTACAAAGATCTACCTGAACCGACGATTAACGGGATATTCAGGTTTGGAATCCGACTTCGAAATTCGCGCGTACGGTGCGATCGCTCAGTGCGATAAGTGACCATAGTTTCGAAATTGTTGCTTAGGCATACATCGCGACAATTTGCGCTTGCATTCCCTGGAGCGTCTAGCGCACCATCCAGTTTGTGAACTGCAATTTTTTAATAAAGACCGTTCAGCGGCGGGTTATCAGGCCTGCTCCGGCGGCCTCGTTGGTCCGGGCAAGGGGCATTTTGTGCAAATTCATTCTTTAATTCAATTACTTGTGATTCTAGAGGAACATTCCGACAGCGAAAGCGCGATCGAAGAACTCGACAAGGTGATCCGCGCGAGCGGATTCGATTTCTATGGTCTGCTTCGCCACCCCAAGCAGGGAGACAACCCATGGAGTGTGACTATGGCCAGCCGGTGGCCGGACAGATGGTCACACGTCTATGCAGTGAAAAAATATGTGCTCGTCGATCCGACCGTGCGGTATCTTGCACATGCGCAGCGGCCCTTCCGCTGGCGCGACAGCATGGCCGCTTTTAGGGCCGACCCGCATCAGCGCCGCATGGAGCAGATGATGGTCGATGCCTTCGGCCATGGGCTGGAAGACGGCTATGTCTTCCCGATCTATGGACGAAACGGCATCTTGGGCAGCCTCAGCCTCGGCGGTAAGCCCGTTGAGCTTTCACCGGCTGAAATCTCGCTTTTCGAGGCGATCGCCCGCAAAACCTTCTGGCGGCTGCTCGATCTGCAGGGCGAAGCTGCGACGCTGGAAACGGTGCCGATAACCGACACACAGCTGACCCGGCGCGAAATGGAAATCCTGCATTATCTCGCCGAGGGTATGACCTCGATGGAAATCAGCAAGCATCTGAAGATCTCCAATCATACGGTCGACTGGTACATGAACGGTCTGCAGGATAAGCTGAAGGCCAAGAACCGGCAGCAGGCGGTGGCGCTTGCTTTCCGGTATGGTTTGATTACCTGAGATCTAGAGAAATTCTATTTCGTCGAGACGAGGGAAATTGAACTTTCTGTAACAGCACGTTAAGAATTCTCTTCGCGGGTGCAGCATGGCCCGTTTTTCGTGCTTTGAGGAGAGTACATTGCCCATATCGAAGATCCTTGTCGCCAACCGTTCCGAAATCGCCATCCGCGTCTTCCGCGCGGCCAATGAGCTCGGAATAAAAACGGTCGCGATATGGGCTGAGGAAGACAAGCTGGCGCTGCACCGCTTCAAGGCCGACGAGAGCTATCAAGTCGGCCGCGGCCCGCATCTCGCCCGTGATCTCGGCCCGATCGAAAGCTATCTTTCGATCGACGAAGTGATCCGTGTCGCCAAGCTTTCCGGCGCCGACGCCATTCATCCGGGCTACGGTCTGCTTTCGGAAAGCCCCGAATTCGTCGATGCCTGCAATGCTGCAGGCATCACCTTCATCGGCCCGAGGGCCGATACTATGCGTCAGCTCGGCAACAAGGTGGCAGCGCGCAATCTCGCCATTTCGGTCGGCGTTCCGGTCGTTCCGGCGACTGAGCCGCTGCCTGACGATATGGCGGAAGTTGCCAAGATGGCTGCCGCGATCGGCTATCCCGTGATGCTGAAGGCGTCCTGGGGCGGCGGCGGTCGCGGCATGCGCGTCATCCGCTCCAAAGCAGATCTCGCTCGCGAGGTAACCGAGGCCAAGCGCGAGGCGATGGCTGCCTTCGGCAAGGACGAAGTCTATCTCGAAAAACTCGTCGAGCGCGCCCGCCACGTCGAAAGCCAGATCCTCGGCGATACGCACGGCAATGTCGTGCATCTCTTCGAGCGCGACTGCTCCATCCAGCGCCGTAACCAGAAGGTCGTCGAGCGCGCGCCCGCCCCATATCTGTCGGAAGCGCAGCGTCAGGAACTTGCCGCCTATTCGCTGAAGATCGCGCAGGCGACGAACTACGTCGGCGCCGGCACCGTCGAGTATCTGATGGATGCCGATACCGGCAAATTCTACTTCATCGAAGTCAATCCGCGCATCCAGGTCGAGCATACGGTCACCGAAGTCGTGACCGGCATCGATATCGTCAAGGCGCAGATCCACATCCTCGACGGTTTCGCGATCGGCACTGAGGAATCCGGCGTGCCGAAGCAGGCGGATATCCGCCTCAACGGCCATGCGCTGCAGTGCCGCATCACGACGGAAGATCCGGAGCACAATTTCATTCCGGACTATGGCCGCATCACTGCCTATCGTTCGGCATCGGGCTTCGGCATCCGCCTCGACGGCGGCACGTCCTATACCGGCGCGATTATTACCCGCTACTACGACCCGTTGCTGGTGAAGGTGACGGCTTGGGCGCCGAACCCGCTGGAGGCGATTTCGCGCATGGACCGCGCACTGCGCGAATTCCGTATTCGCGGTGTTGCCACCAACCTGACCTTCCTGGAAGCGATCATTACGCATCCGAAGTTCAGAGATAACACCTATACGACCCGTTTCATCGACACCACGCCTGAGCTCTTCCAGCAGGTCAAGCGCCAGGACCGTGCCACCAAGCTTTTGACCTATCTCGCCGATGTGACCGTCAACGGGCATCCCGAGGCGAAGGATCGCCCACGG
Organism: Hyphomicrobiales bacterium; assembly: GCA_900470965.1. Lineage (GTDB taxonomy): Bacteria > Pseudomonadota > Alphaproteobacteria > Rhizobiales > Rhizobiaceae > Rhizobium. Next base: position 159,481 of record UCCS01000006.1, on the reverse strand, counting down.
CCATCGCAGGATGCCGCCAAGCCGGTCGTACCCTACGCAGACGGCGGCAAGATCCCCGATGGTACGAAGCAGCTTCTCGACCAGCTCGGTCCGAAGAAATTCGGCGAGTGGATGCGCGAGCAGAAGCAGGTGCTGCTGACCGATACGACAATGCGCGACGGTCACCAGTCACTGCTCGCCACCCGCATGCGCACCTATGACATTGCCAAGATCGCCGGCACCTATGCGCATGCGCTGCCGAATCTCTTGTCGCTGGAATGTTGGGGGGGTGCGACTTTCGACGTCTCCATGCGCTTTCTGACCGAGGATCCATGGGAGCGTCTGGGGCTGATCCGCGAGGGAGCTCCCAACCTGCTGCTGCAGATGCTGCTGCGCGGCGCGAACGGCGTCGGCTACAAGAACTACCCCGATAATGTCGTCAAATACTTCGTCCGACAGGCCGCCAAGGGCGGTATCGATCTCTTCCGTGTCTTCGACTGCCTGAACTGGGTAGAGAATATGCGCGTGTCGATGGACGCCGTTGCCGAGGAGAACAAGCTCTGCGAAGCGGCGATCTGCTATACGGGCGATATCCTCAATTCGGCGCGACCGAAGTATGACCTGAAATATTATACGGATCTTGCCGTCGAGCTCGAAAAGGCCGGCGCGCATATCATCGCGCTGAAGGACATGGCGGGCCTCCTGAAGCCGGCCGCGGCCAAGGTGCTGTTCAAGGCGCTGCGCGAGGCAACCAGCCTGCCGATCCACTTCCACACGCATGATACGTCGGGCATTGCCGCGGCCACGGTTCTTGCTGCCGTGGATGCAGGCGTCGATGCCGTCGATGCAGCGATGGATGCACTGTCAGGCAATACCTCGCAGCCCTGCCTCGGCTCCATCGTCGAAGCGCTGCGTGGCTCCGAGCGCGATCCGGGCCTCGATCCGGAATGGATCCGCCGCATCTCTTTCTATTGGGAAGCGGTCCGCAATCAATATGCGGCCTTCGAGAGTGACCTCAAGGGACCTGCTTCGGAAGTCTACCTGCACGAAATGCCGGGCGGCCAGTTCACCAACCTCAAGGAACAGGCCCGTTCGCTAGGGCTCGAGACCCGCTGGCACCAGGTGGCGCAGGCCTATGCCGACGCCAACCAGATGTTCGGCGATATCGTCAAGGTGACGCCGTCGTCCAAGGTCGTTGGCGATATGGCGCTGATGATGGTGAGCCAAGACCTGACAGTTGCCGACGTCGTTAGCCCGGATAGGGAGGTTTCCTTCCCTGAATCGGTGGTCTCGATGCTGAAGGGCGATCTCGGCCAGCCCCCATCCGGATGGCCGGAGGCGCTGCAGAAGAAGGCGCTGAAAGGCGATCAGCCCTATACGGTGCGTCCCGGCTCGTTGCTTGACGATGCCGACCTCGACGCGGAGCGCAAGGCGATCGAGACCAAGCTGGAGCGTGAGGTCAGCGACTTCGAGTTTGCCTCCTACCTGATGTATCCGAAGGTCTTCACCGATTTCGCATTGGCTGCGGACACTTATGGTCCGGTCTCGGTGCTGCCGACGCCCTCCTATTTCTACGGCCTCAAGGATGGCGAAGAGCTGTTTGCCGATATCGAAAAGGGCAAGACGCTGGTCATCGTGAACCAGGCGATGAGCGGCACCGATAGCCAGGGCATGGTCACCGTCTTCTTCGAACTCAATGGCCAACCGCGCCGCATCAAGGTGCCGGATCGGGCGCACGGCGCTTCGGGGGCTGCGGCCCGCCGCAAGGCGGAAGCCGGCAATGCCGTCCATGTCGGGGCGCCGATGCCGGGCGTCATCTCGCGTGTCTTCATTGCGCCTGGCCAGGTCGTCAGCGCCGGTGACGTACTCGTCTCCATCGAGGCGATGAAGATGGAAACGGCGCTGCATGCGGAAAAGGACGGCACGATTTCGGAAGTCCTGGTCAAGGCCGGCGACCAGATCGACGCCAAGGATCTGCTCGTGGTCTATGCCGGTTAAGAAGACGACGGACGATCGTTTCCGGCATCACCCGATTGTGTACGATCGTGTCGTTAAAAAGCTGATTTTTCTATGAGTTAGCAGCCTTCTCGCCTTGCCGGGCGAGGAGGCTTTCTCATAGACTTGAGCTCCCATCACCGCCCCCAAGATCAATCAGGGATCATCTCATGAGCAAGTTGAAGATTGCCGTCATCGTTGGCAGCACGCGTATTGGCCGTTTCGCTGAACATCCGGCCAAGTGGATCGCCGAGCTCGTCGACCAGCGTTCCGATCTCGAAGTCGAGGTTCTCGATCTTCTCGACTACCCGATGCATTTCTTCGGCGAAGCGCGCGCCACCACGGCGGAAAGCGAAACCGCCGAGCGCTGGAAGAAGAAGCTGCGCGAATTCGACGGCTTCATCTTCACGGTCGCCGAATATAACCATGCTCCGACGGCTGTTCTGAAAAACGCGATCGATCTCGGCGAATTCATCCATAAGCCGGTCGGCTTCGTCGGTTACGGCGGCGTCGGTGGCGCACGCGCCGTCGAGCAGCTTCGTCTGGTCTTCGTCGAAATGAGTGCAGCTTCTGTCAGGACGGGGGTACACATCGCGTTCAGCGAATATCTTGCCGTTCTGAAGGAAGGCAAGAGCCTCGGCGATTACGCGCATCTGAACGAAGCTGCCAAGAACCTGCTCGATCAGCTGACCTGGTGGGGAAATGCGCTGAAGGCAGCACGTGCCGTCGTCACTGCCGCCTGATCGGGATTTCCGTATGCCGGGATTTCGCATCCCGGCATCGCCTCAAATATCGTAGGTATGAGCGGCGTTGATGGTAGAGATGAAGCGCTTGGTGCGCTCCTTCTCCGGCGTATTGAAGATCGCTCTGGCGCTGCCGGTTTCCACCACGCTGCCGGCCTCCAGAAAAACCACGTCATTGGCAATCTTGGAGGCGAGGCGAAGATCATGGGTCGCCATGACCATGGTCGTGCCTTCCCTGGCAAGCTGACCCAGCACATCCACCACTTCCGCTGACAGTTCCGGATCAAGCGCAGACGTCGGCTCGTCGCAGAGCAATACGCGCGGCGAAGGCGCAAGAGCGCGGGCGATCGCCACGCGCTGCTGCTGGCCGCCGGAGAGCGTCGAGGGCCAGGCATCGGTCTTGTGCGCCATGCCGACCTTGGTCAGCAGCTCCATGGCGCGTTCGCGCGCCTTTTCCCTTGGCCATTTCAGGACTGTGACCAGACCTTCCATGACGTTTTCGATCGCCGTCTGATGCGGAAAGAGCTGAAAGTTCTGGAACACCATGCCGGTCTGACGACGGATCTTCTGAATTGCCTGCCAGCCGACACGCTTGCCGGGCGTGAAAGAGAGCGTTTCTTCGCCGAGGCGGATGGTGCCTACAGTCGGAATCTCCAGGAGATTGATGCAGCGTAGCAGGGTGCTCTTGCCGCCGCCGGAGGGGCCGACGAGGGCGGTGACGCTGCCTTCCGGGATGCGGATGCTGATGTCCTTCAAGATGACGGCGTCGCCGAAGCGCTTTTCGATATTGGAAAGCTCGATCATGCATTTGCCTCCAGCATTCCGCCGTAACGGGCGAACCGACGCTCCAGCCGCTGCTGCAGCGTCGAGAGTACGGAGCTCAAGGCGAGATAGATCAGCGCCGCCTCAATATAAAGGATCAGCGGTTCGTAGGTGGTCGCGACGATGCGCTGCGCGGCCTGGAAGAGCTCGGGCACTGTGATGGCAGCTGCGAGCGAGGTATCCTTGACCAGTGAAATGAAGGTATTAGACAGCGGCGGTACTGCGACGCGGGCGGCTTGTGGCAGGATGGTGCGGCTCATGGCCTGGCGCCAGCTCATGCCGATCGAATAGGCCGCTTCCCATTGTCCCTTGGGCACAGAGGAGATGACAGCACGGATGATTTCGGAGCTGTAGGCGCCGATATTCAGCGTGAAGCCGATGAGCGCTGCCGGAAAGGCGTCGAGCAGAATGCCGATGCTCGGCAGGCCGTAGAAGATCACGAAGAGCTGGACGAGCAGCGGCGTGCCGCGGATGACCCAGACATAGAAGCGCGCGATGGCTGCGACGGGCTCAGGGCCGAAGAGGCGGGCAATTGCCGTAGCAAGGCCCAGGATCAGGCCGAAGGCGAAGGATAGCAGGGTCAAGGGGATGGTGAAGATCAACCCTGCCCAGAGGAGCGAGGGAAGCGATTCCGCCATCAGTTGAAGCCAGTGCGGCAAGGGCGTGTCCTCAAGAAAAGACGCGTCCGGCGAGTGTTCGCCGGACGCTTTCTCATGCAGCTATAAATGATATGGCGGCAGCGCGAAACCGCCGGTGTCAGGACTTACTTCGAAACGTCCTGGCCGAAATACTTGTCGGCGATCTTCTTGTAGGTGCCATCAGCCTTGATATCGGCGAGCGCCTTGTTGATCGCTTCGAGCAGTTCCGGCTCGCCCTTGCGGATGATGATGCCGGAATAGTCGGCATTTTCCTGCTGGGCCACGATCTTCACTGGAGCGTCCGGCTTGTGCTTCTTGAAGTCCAGGAAGGAGAGGCTGTCGTTGATCGTTGCGTCGGCGCGCTTCGTCAGGACGAGCTGGATCGACTGATCGAAGCCGTCGGTGCCGACGAGTTCGGCGCCCGCTTCCGTGGCGATCTTGCCGAAGTTGCTGGTCAGCGACTGGGCGGACTTCTTGCCCTTGAGATCGGCGAAGGTCTTGATGCTGTCGTCGCCGTCGCGAACGATCAGTACGGCCTTCGACGCGATATAGGGTTCGGAGAAGTCGTACTTCTGCTTGCGCGCGTCGGTGATACCGACCTGGTTGATGACGGTGTCATAGCGCTTGGCGTCGAGGCCGGCGATCAGGCCGTCCCATTTGCCTTCGATGAACTCCGCCTTGACGCCGAGCTTGGCGGCCACCGCTTCGCCGATCTCGACGTCGAAGCCGACGAGCTTGCCGCTTTCGTCATGATAGGTGAAGGGCGCATAGGTGCCTTCCGTGCCGATCTTGAAGACGCCGGCAGACTTGATGGCGCTGAGGTTTTCGCCGGCATGGGCGGGCAGCAGGGCTGCAGCCTGAATGAGGGCGGCGGCGGCGACGGTTTTCAACCAGTTCATTGTTCTATCCATCCTTGGGAAGATTGTGTTCGGATGGTCGATACATCGCAGAAAATTGCGGTATCGAAAGCGTAGAAAACTGCAAATAAAAGCGGCAACTGCGAATATTTTTCTCAAGCTGCCACTCTGACCACGAATCTGGCTGAAACCGGTATTAGGCCAGGGCGCGACGACGCAATTTTTCGCTGACGATGATGATCAAGCCCGCGCCAAGAATCATCACCGCACCAACGACGACATTCTGCGTGGGTATATCAGCCCAAATCAGATAGCCGAGGATGAAGGCCCAGACGAGCGATGTATATTCGAAGGGTGCGAGCACCGACACTGGAGCCTGACGCATGCCTTCAAAGAGGGCGAACTGGGCGCAGCCGGCGACGACACCGGTGCCGATGAGCAGGGCGAGTTGCGTGAGAGTTGGGGTCTGCCAGGTGTAGATCACGGCAATACCGGTCATGATGAGGAAGAAGACGTTGGAGACCGCAAGCTGGATGATAGTCTTCTCATGCAGCGAGGTTTTGCGCAGCAATACCATGGCGGAAGCCCAGAGCACGGCTGCCTGCAGCGCCAGACCGGCCAGGAGATCGTGAGCCCGACGGGATTGCTGGCGATGATCACACCGACGAAGCCGACACCGACCGCTAGCCAACGGGCGGGGGTGACCTCTTCCTTCAGGATGAACCAGGCGAGCAAGGTGCCGACGACAGGCGCTGCGTAATAGAGCGTCGTGACCTCGGCGAGCTGCAGATGACTTGCGGCGGTGTAGTACGAAAGCCACGCACAGAGCAGAAGAATGCTGCGGGCAATCATCGGCTTGATGATCGGCGAGGTAATCGCCTGATGCACAAGCTTGCTGCGGCCATAGGCGAGGCAGCCGAGAAGGATGGTGAGACTGCGGAAGAACAGGATCTGCCAGACGGGAATGCTCGCCGTCAAAACCTTGACGATCGCATCATGGAAAGTGAACGCCATATAGGCGGCGGTCGTGAGCAGGATGCCCAGGCTGACGGAGTTTTTCACGGGGATGTACCAGAGGCGGGCTATGCCGGCGGGAATCGGGAATGCCTGATCGATAGTCCTGCCCCCGGAGACGGTCAATATGCGAGATTTCGCCCTGATCGTGGGAGCTTTGTTTCAGAGCGTCAGAAAACGTGTGATCGTGCATGTTGTGTGCACGGTCGTCAGTGTTTATGCATGTTTTCAGATTTTGAAGGATTGATCCGGTATAAACATGCAAGATTTCTTGTTGCGAGAACGCCAGACCGTCATTTCCGAGCGACTGAAGACGCATGGCCGCGTGCTGGCTGCGGAACTGGCAGTCGAATTCGGGGTCTCGGAGGATACGGTACGGCGCGATCTGCGCGAAATGGCGGCAGCGGGGCTCTGCGAGAGGGTATATGGCGGAGCGTTGCCGATTTCGCCGGCGCACGGAAGCCTGACCCAGCGCATGAGCTTTGCTGCCGAACGGAAACAGGCGCTGGCCCGCGCCGCGGCAGAGGAAATCGTCGCAGGTACGACGGTATTCTTCGATGCCGGCAGCACCAATCTGGCGATTGCCAACGCTTTGCCGGCCGATCTCGCGCTGACGGCAGCAACCAATGCTCCGGCAATTGCTGCTGCGTTGATCGAGAAGCCCGGTGTAAACGTGATCCTGATCGGTGGTCTGGTCGACCGCCAGACCGGCGGATCGCTTGGCGCAAAAGCCTTGCGGGACATGGAGCAGCTAGCGCCCGACCTTTGCATCCTGGGCGCCTGCGGCGTCGATATCGAGGCGGGTTTGACGACATTCGGCTTCGAGGATGCGGAGTTCAAGAGGTTCGCCACATCCAGGAGCAAGCGGGTCATGGTCGCTGCGACATCGGAAAAATTCGGTACGGCTGCGCCACACAGCGTTCTGCCGGTCGCGCATTGCGAATGCCTTATCGTCGAGCACGATGCGGATGCCGCCATGCTTGAACAATACCGTGCACGCGGGTGCCGGACGATCATTGCGGGCAAGACGGCTTGAGACCGTTCCGCCTTTTACGGGGATCGGGCAGGCAAGCCTGATCAAGAGGAAAGACAAGGAAATGGATAATAATGTAAGTGCAGCGCCGTGGGTACGGAGCGGCTTCATTACCAGGAGCAGAGCGGCGGTCTCGCTGCTCTTTCTCATGAATGGTTTCGTCGTCGGCTGCTGGGCGCCGAAGATTCCCGACTTTGCCGAGCGGCTGGGACTCACCAAGTTCGAGCTTGGGCTGATGATCCTCGTCTTCGGTTTCGGCTCGCTGGTGATGATGCCAATCGCCGGCGCGCAGATCGCCAAGCATGGTTCACGCGTTGTTGTGCGGGTGCTCGCCGTCTGTTTGCTGCCAATGCTTCTGGCGCTGACGCTGGCTCCCAATGTCATCATAGGGGCGATCTCGCTCTTTTTGTTCGGCGGTTTCATGGGCGCGATGGACGTGGCAATGAACGCCAATGCCGTGGCGGTGGAAAAATCCATGCGCCGCGCGATCATGTCATCCTGCCATGCGTTCTGGAGCCTTGGCGGCCTGATCGGCTCCGGCCTTGGCGGCCTGGTGATCTCCAAGCTCGGCATTCTCGGCCACGCGGAACTGGCGACCGTGCTGGCCGCTGTCTTCCTTGCCGTCGCCTGGCCGATGGTTCTGGCCGATCCGCCGCATCCCGATACCAAGAAGGAGAAGACGAAGCTGCCGATGGTACCGCTGCCGTGGCTGCTCGGTGTTATGGCGCTGTTCTGCATGGTGCCGGAAGGTGCTGTCCTCGACTGGGGTGCGCTTTATCTCAGGCAGGAAATGGGTGCGTCGGTCGCCCTCTCCGGCCTCGGCTTTGCGGCCTTCTCGGCGGCCATGGCGACCATGCGCTTTGCCGGCGATCTCGTCCGCGATCGTCTCGGCGGGGTTAAGACGCTGCGCATCTGCACGCTCTTTGCCATCGTCGGCATGCTGCTTGCGAGCCTTGCGCCGGATGCCGAAATCGCCATCATCGGCTTCGCGCTTTGCGGTATTGGTATTTCGAACATGGTGCCGATCGCCTTTTCGGCAGCGGGCAACATCCCCGGCCTGAAGCCCGGCATCGGCATCTCCGTCGTCACGACCCTGGGCTATTCCGGCATGCTGGTGGCGCCTTCGGTGATCGGCTTCGTGGCCGAGCATGTGGGTTTTGCGGCCGTCTTCATGGCACTGCCGGTGCTGCTGCTCGTCGTTCTCGCATTCTCCAGGCTCGCGCAATATGCCGACGGGGTCTCGGGTGGCGGCCACTGAGCCGCCTCCAAACAAAAGTGATATACGGGGCGGTTGACAAGCTCGCGGGCTTGATCCACCTGAAAGGCTCTGTTTTCCGGGTGCAAGAGCTCTTTATGTCTGCTTTCGATTTCGATCCGAAACCGCGCCGCGCTTCCGTTGCCGTCGATGTCGGCGGTGTCATCGTCGGCGGCGGTGCGCCGGTCGTCGTGCAATCCATGACCAACACGGATACGGCGGATGTGGATTCCACGGTTGCGCAGGTGGCTGCACTCCATCGCGCCGGTTCGGAGCTGGTGCGCATTACCGTCGACCGAGACGAAAGCGCTGCCGCCGTGCCGAAGATCCGCGAGCGGCTGCTGCGCCTCGGCATGGATGTGCCACTGATCGGCGACTTCCACTATATCGGCCACAAGCTGCTTGCCGATCATCCGGCCTGCGCTGAAGCGCTGGCGAAGTATCGCATCAATCCCGGCAATGTCGGCTTCAAGGACAAGAAGGACAAGCAGTTCGCCGAAATCATCGAGATGGCGATCCGCTATAACAAACCGGTACGCATCGGTGTCAATTGGGGTTCGCTGGATCAGGAACTGCTGACGCAGCTGATGGACAAGAACCAGGCCGAGGGATCGCCGCTTTCGGCCCGGCAGGTAACGCACGAGGCGATCGTGCAGTCGGCGCTGCTGTCTGCCCAGCTCGCCGAAGAGATCGGCCTGCCGCGCAACCGCATCATCCTGTCGGCCAAGGTCAGCCAGGTTCAGGATCTGATCGCCGTCAATTCCATGCTCGCCGAACGCTCCAACCATGCGCTGCATCTCGGCTTGACCGAAGCCGGAATGGGCACCAAGGGCATCGTCGCCTCTTCGGCTGCGATGGGTTACGTGCTGCAGAATGGCATCGGCGATACGATCCGCATTTCGCTGACGCCGGAGCCGAATGGTGACCGCACCCGCGAGGTGCAGGTGGCGCAGGAACTGTTGCAGGTCATGGGTTTCCGCCAGTTTGTGCCCGTCGTCGCGGCCTGTCCCGGCTGTGGGCGCACGACCTCGACGGTATTCCAGGAACTCGCGCAGAACATCCAGAACGACATCCGCAAGAACATGCCAATCTGGCGTGAGAAATACCCGGGTGTGGAAGCGCTGAACGTTGCAGTCATGGGCTGCATCGTCAACGGACCGGGCGAGAGCAAACATGCCGATATCGGCATTTCGCTGCCCGGAACCGGTGAAACACCTGCCGCTCCGGTCTTCATCGACGGTAAGAAGGCCCTGACGCTGCGCGGCCCAAATATCGCCTCGGATTTCGAGGCGCTCGTCATCGACTATATCGAGAAGCGTTTCGGCCAGAAGACGGCAGCGGAGTAATCACTCCGCTTTTCGATGATCTCCCGCAGCAGGGCTGGATGGTGCCGCCCTTCCCCTGTCTCAGTTCTTACGTTCGGCCACGAACTGGGCCGTAGCGATCAGGACTGCGGCGCGTTCACCATAGGGGGTGAGCAGCTCTTCTGCGTCCTCGACATGCTGACGCAGGCGCTTCTCCGCCCATTCCATGCCGTGAAGCGCCACCAGCGTTCCCTTGCCGCGGGCGGCATCCTTGCCGGTCGCCTTGCCCATCGTCTTGATATCGGAGATCAGGTCGAGAATATCGTCGGCAAGCTGGAAGGCGAGGCCGATCTTTTCGCCGAAGCGGCGCAGGCGCTGCCGGTCTTCGGCAGACGCGCCGGCAATGATGGCGCCTGCCTCGCTGGCGAAGCGGATCAGCGCACCCGTCTTCATCGCCTGCAGGCGAATGATGCCAGCTTCGTCAGGCGCCTGCTTTTCCGCCGCAAGATCAAGGGCCTGTCCGCCGGCCATGCCGCCGAGGCCCGCGGCGCGGGCGATCGCCAAAACGAGTTCTGTCTTGCTGCGGTCCGGCAGGTCGGTTTCCGGCGCGGCGATGATGTCGAAGGCGTAGGTCAGCAGGCTGTCGCCGGCCAGAATGGCGGTCGCTTCGTCGAATTTGATGTGTACGGTTGGCTTGCCGCGGCGCAGGTCATCGTCGTCCATAGCCGGCAGATCGTCGTGAACGAGCGAATAGCAATGGATGCATTCGAGTGCTGCGCCGACGCGAAGTGCTGCCTGCCTGTTGCCGCCGAGAAGTGCTGCGCTTTCCACGACAAGGAAGGGGCGCAGGCGTTTGCCGCCATTCAGGACGGCGTAGTGCATGGCGCTACGCAAGAGGTCGGGACGGGCGATCTCCTCGGACAGTACGGCAGGAGAGAGCAGGAGATCGAGCAGCGCCTCGATCTCAGCGGCGCTGTTTTTCAACCGTGTCTCGAATGTTTCCCGCTTAGCGTCCATGCGCGCTCTTTGGCACGGCGCCATGGCTGCTGGCAACGGAATTGTCGATCACCGCGTCAAGATTTCCGCTGCACTCTGGCAATGCGGGTTTTCAGGCGGTATGACAACGACAAGGGCGAAATCGGACTGGGACATTGGATATAGCGCCGCAGACAGAGGAGAGCGTCGATGCGCCGGTTCGCCGGCGCTGGGTTGGAGACCGCCAGGTGCTGAAGCGCATTGCTCTTGCCGCTCTGGCGGTGCTGCTTTTGCCCTATGTGCTGATCCTTCTCTATCTGCTGCCCTTCGTCCATCCGGTTTCGACGCTGATGCTGCGCGATCTCGCGCTTCTGCGCGGTTATGACCGGCGGTGGGTGTCAATCGACGATGTTGCGCCTGTGCTCGTGCAATCGGTAATGATGTCGGAAGACGGGCAATATTGCTTCCATGGCGGTGTCGACTGGGGCGAGATGCGGATGCTGGTCGAGGATACGCTGAAGGGCCAGGAGACGCGGGGCGGCAGCACGATTCCCATGCAGACGGCGAAGAACCTCTTCCTCTGGAACAGCCGCTCCTTCATCCGCAAGGGATTGGAACTACCGCTGGCTGTCGGTTCCGACTTCGTTTGGTCGAAGCGGCGGCTGATGGAGATTTATCTCAATATCGCCGAATGGGGGCCAGGCATTTACGGTATCGAGGCGGCTGCGCAATATCACTTCAAAGTGCCTGCCTCGAAGCTTACGCGCCGCCAGGCATCGTTGCTTGCGGTTTCGCTGCCGAACCCGATTGATCGCAATGCCGGAAAACCCGGACGAGGGCTGCGCAGGCTTGCAGCGCTCATCGAACGGCGGGCGCAGGGCTCGGGCGATTACATCAAGTGCATCTATGATTGAATCAGAACTTGTCGTTGGAAGCGGCAAGCGTCATCTGACATTCTTGATCCTGCCATATGGGCGAATGCATCAGCAATCAAAGCCCCGAGTCGCCCATGACCACCACGACACTTTCGCCCGAACTCCTCCAGTATTCGAAGACACATAATCCCGCCCCGCCAGCGCATTTAGGCACCCGCTATCGCAAAGTCGGCGGGTTCCTGCCGGAGCAGGGGAACACCATCGTCTGTCACCCTGTTAAGGGGTCGGAAACGCAGCGGGCGCTGATCGAGGCGCGCGAAAAATATCTGGCGATGCCCGAGGCGCCGCAGTTCCTCTTCACGCCAATTACCAGTATCCATATGACGCTCTTCGAAGGTGTGATTGAGGGGCGCCGCAAGCAGGATTACTGGCCGGGCGACCTTTCGCTCGACACGCCGATCGACGATATGACCGAGCTTATGGCCGCACGGCTGGAAGGCTTCTCTATATTCGAGCCCTTCAAGGTTGCGATTGTCGAGGCCCGCCCGTCCGGCCTGTTGGTCGAAGGGGCGACGGAAGAGGACCGCGAGGTGATGCGCGCCTGGCGCGATGCGATGGCCGATCTTCTGGGCTTTCGTCAGCCGAACCATGAGGATTACAAGTTCCACGTGACCTTCGCCTACGCGATCGAACGTCTGGAAGACGGGGCACTGCCGCGCTGGCAGGCCATGCTCGATGAGGTGACGGAGGATATCCGCCGCAGGGCGCCGGTATTCGAGATGATGCCGCCGGCGTTCTGCGTGTTCGAGGATATGAACCATTTCCACGAACTGCTGATCTTCGATTTCGAACCCTGACAGGAACACACCATGGACAAGCTGACGCTCTATATCGCCAACAAGAACTACTCTTCCTGGTCGTTCCGGCCATGGATGGCGCTGACGGGCGTCGGCATCGATTTCGAAGAGGTGCTGATCCCCTTCGATTATCCAAACAGCAATCCCAATATCAAGGCGGTCTCTCCGAGCGGCCATGTGCCCCTGCTGCAGCACGGTGCGCTGAAGATCGGGGAATCCTTCGCGATCATCGAATATGTAGCCGAGCTTTATCCCGATGCCGGGTTGCTGCCGAAGGATCGTACCGAGCGGGCGCTCGCCCGTTCGGTCTCCATGGAGATGATGTCGAGCTTCCGGGCGCTGCGCAGCGCCTGCCCGATGAATATTCGCCGCCCGAAGGGCAAGATCGCGTTGCCTGACGGCATCTCTGCCGATATCAGTCGCATTGAGACAATCTGGCGCGACCTGCTGCAGAAATCCGGTGGACCGTTCCTCTTCGGTGCATTCAGCGGAGCGGATGCGATGTTTGCGCCCGTCGTCAATCGCTTCGATATCTATGATCTCGTCAGCAGCGCCGATACGCTGGCCTATATGGGTGCGATGAAGGCGCATCCGGCGTGGCGGAAGTGGGAGGACGCGGCCCGCATCGAGCCGTGGATCGTGCCGGAAGACGAAGTCTGAGCGGAGAATCTGAGGCATCGCAAAAAATACATATGGGGACTGGTCAAGGCCGCCCCTTGCATGTATAAGCGCGCAAAATTCCGAAATCGCGACATGTCCGTTTCGGCCGCCAGTCTGGCCGTGGGAATGTTTTGCCCGCAAGTGGAGTAAGAGAAATGGCTGTACCGAAGAGAAAAACGAGCCCGTCCAAGCGCGGCATGCGCCGTTCGGCTGATGCGCTGAAGGCTCCGACCTATGTCGAAGACAAGAACTCCGGCGAACTGCGCCGCCCGCACCATATCGATCTAAAGACCGGTATGTACCGTGGCCGCCAGGTTCTGACGCCGAAGGAAAGCGCATAATTCTTTATGCGGCTTGTCCGATGAAAGTTTTGAAGGCCGGCTCTATGCCGGCCTTTTTCTTTTCAAGATATTATAATCTTCAGTGCCTTGAAGTGAGACGGTGATGTCAGGCAGTATTCCCTAGAGATCAGGGAGATATTTCTGCATGATTACCGTAATGCCGCTGATGGTTATTCCATTTATTCTTTACAATCTGGCGATGCTGGGCCTGATGGGTGGCGGCGGCATTCCCTCGCTCCAGCACGATGTGATCGTACTGTCGATGCTTTCGGGAGCGATCTGGAGTATGGCGCTCGGCGATCTTTTCATCGTCGTGGCGCTCGCCGTACTCTTCTTCGAGATCTTGAAGGCGACCCGGAACGCTTCCGGCAACCTCATCAACCACATGCTGTCGATGCTGGTCTTCATCGCCTTCCTGGTCGAGTTTCTTCTCGTCCAGGATGCGGCGACCCAGGTCTTCTTCATCCTGATGACCATTGCGCTGATCGACGTGATCGGCGGCTTTGCGGTGTCGATCCGCAGCGCCGGCCGGGACGTTTCTATCGGCCTATAGGTTGTCGAGCTTGTTCTGCAGCGCGCGAAGCTGTTCCTTCAGCTCGTCGATGTCCTTCGCCTCCGCCTTGCGGCTTTCCTTGGGCGGCGGCGTCATGAAGGGTGAGAACATCTGCATGGCCTGCTGGAACATCTCGGTATTCCGGCGGACCTGTTCCTCGACCATTTGCATGGGAAGCTGCAGGTTCTTGCTGAGCGGCGTTTCGCCGAAGGCACGGTTCACCTGCTCACGGATCTGCGACTGCTGTTCCGTGAAGGCGCGCATGGAATGTTCCAGGAAGCTCGGAACGACCATCTGCATCTGGTCGCCGTAGTAGGTGATCAGCTGACGCAGGAAGGAGATCGGAAGCAGCGTGTTGCCGGTCTTCGATTCCTGCTCGAAAATAATCTGGGTCAGTACCGAATGCGTGATGTCGTCACCGCTTTTGGCGTCCTGAACGACAAAATCCTCCCCCTTCTTCACCATCTCCGCCAGGTCTTCCAGCGTCACATAGGTGCTGGTGCCTGTATTATAGAGGCGGCGATTGGCATATTTCTTGATTACGATCTGACCCTCAGTCTTCGCCATATCAGTCTCCCGAACCCCGTCTGATTGTATGGATACTCCTCCACCAGAGACTGTAGACGCAAAAGAAGGGCGGTGACAATCTCTTTGTGCGATGCGGCAAGCCCTTTCCCTGTACGGATAAATCCATTTGAGGGCGCTGCAGCAAATGGTGGAATAGTCTTGGCATTTGACTTGCGCCTGCAGCTTTGTCAGTTTCCACTTATATGTGTGACGAGAAACGAGGAAACCACCCCATGAGCAGTTCATCCGTCGTCATCGCCAGCGCAGCGCGCACCGCTGTCGGTTCCTTCAACGGTGCTTTCGGCACAATTCCCGCTCACGAGCTCGGCGCTGCCGCCATCAAGGGCGCGCTGGAGCGGGCAAATGTCTCCCCTGAAGACGTGGACGAGGTCATCCTTGGTCAGGTCCTGCAGGCCGGCGAGGGCCAGAACCCCGCTCGCCAGGCGGCGATGAAGGCTGGTGTACCCAAGGAGGCGACGGCCTGGAGCGTCAACCAGCTCTGCGGTTCTGGTCTGCGTGCCGTTGCCCTCGGCATGCAGCAGATCGCGCTCGGTGATGCGAAGATCATCGTCGCCGGCGGTCAGGAATCCATGTCGATGGCGCCACACGCGGCGCATTTGCGCGGCGGTGTGAAGATGGGCGACATGAAGATGATCGACACCATGATCAAGGACGGTCTAACCGACGCCTTTTACGGCTATCACATGGGCGTTACTGCAGAAAATATCGCACGCCAATGGCAGCTTTCGCGCGACGACCAGGACCAGTTCGCCGTCGGCTCGCAGAACAAGGCGGAAGCCGCGCAGAAGGCTGGCCGCTTCAGGGACGAAATCGTTCCCTTCATCATTCAGGGCCGCAAGGGTGACGTAACCGTCGATGCCGACGAATATATCCGCCACGGCGCGACGCTGGAGGCTATGGCCAAGCTGCGGCCCGCCTTCGACAAGGATGGCACGGTGACCGCGGCGAATGCCTCCGGTCTCAACGACGGCGCTGCCGCAGCCGTGCTGATGAGCGAAGCGGAAGCGTCGCGACGCGGCATCCAGCCGCTTGCCCGCATCGTTTCCTGGGCAACAGCCGGTGTCGATCCCCAGGTCATGGGGACCGGCCCGATCCCTGCTTCCCGCAAGGCGCTGGAAAAGGCCGGCTGGTCCGTCGGCGATCTAGACCTCGTCGAGGCCAATGAAGCCTTCGCGGCCCAAGCCTGCGCCGTGAACAAGGATCTCGGCTGGGATCCTGATATCGTCAACGTCAATGGCGGCGCGATCGCGATCGGTCATCCGATCGGCGCTTCGGGTGCGCGCGTCCTCAATACGCTCCTCTTCGAAATGAAGCGCCGCGGCGCCAAAAAGGGTCTCGCCACGCTTTGCATCGGCGGCGGCATGGGTGTCGCGATGTGCTTCGAGGCAATGTAAATAGCGTACAATGCATGTTTCTTGAGGCCCGCCCGAGAGCGGGCTGACAATAACTGGGGAGCGGAACATGAGCAGAGTGGCTTTGGTCACTGGTGGTACGCGCGGTATTGGCGCGGCAATTTCGATGGCTCTAAAGAATGCCGGCTATAAGGTTGCTGCCAACTATGCCGGCAATGATGAAAAGGCCAAGGCATTTCACAATGTTACCGGCGTGCCTGTCTTCAAGTGGGACGTGTCCGACTATCTTGCCTGCGGCGAAGGTATTGCGAGGGTCCAGGCCGAACTCGGCCCGGTCGAGATCCTCGTCAACAATGCCGGCATCACGCGCGATGCGATGTTTCACAAGATGACGCCGCAGCAGTGGCATGAGGTGATCAATACCAACCTCACCGGTCTCTTCAACATGACGCACCATGTGTGGAGCAGCATGCGTGACCGCAGCTTCGGCCGCATCGTCAATATCTCCTCCATCAACGGCCAGAAGGGCCAGATGGGGCAGGTGAACTATTCTGCCGCCAAAGCCGGCGACCTCGGGTTTACCAAGGCGCTTGCCCAGGAAGGTGCGGTCAAGAACATCACCGTCAATGCCATCTGCCCCGGTTATATCGGGACGGAGATGGTGCTTGCGGTGCCGGAAAAGGTGCTGAATGAGAAGATCATTCCGCAAATCCCGGTCGGGCGCCTCGGCGAACCCGAGGAGATCGCGCGGTGCGTGACCTTCCTCGTTTCCGAGGATGCCGGTTTCATTACCGGTTCGACGTTGACGGCAAATGGCGGTCAGTTCTTCGTCTGAACCTATTTCTTCTGGCTGTGGGCGTAGTTGCTCGGGAAGCTGCCGGCACTGTCATAGGGGCCGGCAGATGCGCCGTAGGCCGCGAGGGCAATGGTGATGAGGGCGGCGATTGCGATGATCTTGTTCATAGTCTTATCTCCCTGCAGACGGGCGCTCGTATAGATGCCGTTACGCGGTTCGGTTCATTGATGGCGTCAGGCGTTGGGATGGCGCCGTCTATTGGCTTTGACGGGCACTTTCTGGACGGTGCGGTCCTGGCTGCGGAGGGCAGCGACTGCCGTCGTGAGGAAAGCCGAGGCAATCAGGACGGCGACGGCGGAATTCAGGAAAATCTGGGCCATGGTAGCATTCCTTTCCATTCAGGGGCGGCACAGGCTCTGCCCTTGTGATGTTGAAAGGAATATGCGCTTGGTCCTGGTGGCGCGGTAGATTTGACTTCAGCGACCGATCGTCAACGCGGCGTTGACGACAAAGGGGCGCAAGAAAAACGGGCGCCGAAGCGCCCGTTCAAAATTTCCGATGGGCCGATGCTGATTAGCGGCAACGCGCTTCGTAGCGGCGACCGTAGCGGTCGCGATAGATGCAGTAGCCGCGGCGTTCAACCGACTGGCCGATCAGTGCGCCTGTCAGACCGCCAGCGACTGCGCCGACTGCCGCGCCACCCCAGCTGTTGCTGACGGCGCCGCCGATGATGGCGCCCGTGCCCGCACCAATCGCCGTGCCCTGCTCCGTCGGGGTGCAGGAGGCGAGAGCGCCAATGAGAGCGCAGCTAAGAACAATCTTTTTCATGTCTAACTCCCCAGGTTACCGGCCTTTAAATTCGGCCCATCAGTACAAGAATGATAATGATGACGAGAACTAACCCCAAACCACCGGAAGGTCCATAGCCCCAGCCGCGGCTATAACCCCAATTCGGCAAGGCGCCGACCAATAACAGAATAAGGATAATAAGAAGTATCGTGCCAAGCATGGTGTTTGTCCTGCCTCATTCTCATTTCGACTGGACTAGAAACCCGCATCCGCGATTTTTGTTCCCGGCTAAACTCTCAGAATATCACGGCAACGTTATCACCCATTGCGACAGAAGCCGAATTTAGCCGGTTCCTTCGAAAGCAAGTCGGCGAAATGCTATCGGGTGTTTCTAAGTATGGTTAAAATTCTCTTTAAATACAATATGTTGCGGTGAACAAAGCAGGAAAATGAAGATGTCTCCGATTCGTCGGCGATTCGTTCCGGCTTTGATCAGCCATGACTTTCATCGGCCTACCGGCACCGGCCTGCTTAAGGCTCCGTAAATTCGGCATGCAAAAGATTAATGCGATCCGACAGCGCGGAATTGCTGCGCCAAACCCGGAACCCGTATCTTGGGATCGGTGGCGAAAACGCCACAAGATCTCGCCGTGAACGAAAAGGGAAAACCTCGAGATCGGCGATTCGTCTCCGATTCGTTCCGGCTTTGGTCGAAGCGTTAATTTCGGGCTTGACCTTTGCGCCTTTACGATGGGGCAAGAAGCGTTAATCGCGGTTGCCTGCATTTGTTCTCAGGCGAGTCTACAGATTCAGCATCTAGTGTAAAAAAGCGATTCAAAATCAATACTTAGCCGTGAACAAAAGCTGAATAAGCCGGAGTCAGCGATTCGTCTCCGATTCGTTCTCAAGCTGTTCCGAATCTTAAATCAAGGACTTAGCGGGCTGTGACTTCCGTGCTCAATCCCAAGTCTATTTCAAATCTGCCCTTGCGTTTGGAGCTTCGGCTGTCCATGTGTTCTGTGCCTCATTCGCAGCTCCGACTTGACCCTGGGGCGTCACCGCCTCACTTGCATGGAATATGACCCTGACTTCGCAGCCGATGATACTGAGCGGGCGCGGCGTGACCGCGGTGCTCGGGCCGACCAATACCGGCAAGACCCATTATGCGATCGAACGCATGGTGGCGCATGGGACGGGTGTCATCGGCCTGCCGCTCCGCCTGCTGGCACGCGAAGTCTATACGCGCGTGGTCGAAAAGGTCGGCGCCCATAACGTGGCGCTGGTGACCGGCGAAGAAAAGATCTCGCCGCCGAATGCGCGTTTCTCGGTCTGTACGGTCGAAGCGATGCCACGGGAAACCAAGGCAGCCTTCGTCGCCATCGATGAAGTGCAGCTCGCGGGAGATCTCGAGCGCGGCCATATCTTTACAGACCGCATCCTGCATCTGCGCGGGCGCGAGGAGACGCTTCTGCTGGGTGCTGCCACCATGCGGCCGATCCTGCAGCAGCTTCTGCCGGGGATTACGGTCACGGAGCGGCCGCGGCTTTCCCACCTTCTCTATGCCGGGCAGAAGAAGATTACCCGGCTGCCGCAGCGCTCGGCGATCGTCGCCTTCTCGGCGGACGAAGTTTACGCGATCGCAGAACTGATCCGGCGCCAGCGCGGCGGTGCGGCTGTCGTGCTCGGAGCGCTCAGCCCGCGCACCCGCAATGCGCAGGTCGCGCTCTATCAGGAGGGTGACGTCGAATATCTCGTCGCGACCGATGCGATCGGCATGGGTCTCAATCTCGATGTCGACCATGTGGCCTTCGCGCAGGACCGGAAGTTCGACGGTTATCAGTTCCGCAACCTCAACCCCGGCGAACTCGGCCAAATCGCTGGCCGCGCCGGCCGTCATGTGCGTGACGGAACCTTTGGAGTAACCGGCCAGGTTTCACCCTTCGATGAGGAGCTCGTGCAACGCATCGAGGGCCATGAGTTCGACGATATCAAGGTTCTGCAGTGGCGTACCAAGGATCTCGATTTTTCCTCGATACAATCCCTGCGGGCAAGCCTTGAGACCGGCCCCCGCGTGCCGGGTCTGACCCGGGCGCTGCCGGCAGTCGACCAGCAAGCGCTCGAACATTTGTCGCGCTATCCGGAAATTATTGATCTCGCTAGCACGCCGGCGCGGGTCGAAAAGCTCTGGGAGGCTTGCGCTCTGCCGGACTATCGGCGCATAACGCCTGCGCAACATGCCGATCTTATTTCTACCCTCTTTTCCGATCTAGTGCGCTATGGCACGGTGAACGAGCAGTTTCTAGCCGAACAGGTTCACCGTTCGGATCGGACAGATGGAGAAATTGACACGCTTTCGGCGCGAATCGCGCAGATAAGAACCTGGACCTATGTATCGAATCGGCCCGGCTGGCTTGCCGATCCGACACACTGGCAGGAAAAGACGCGGGAAATCGAAGATCGATTGTCCGATGCGTTACATGAAAGGTTGACGAAACGCTTTGTTGATCGCAGGACATCTGTGCTCATGAAGCGCCTGAGAGAGAATGCGATGCTGGAAGCTGAAATCAGTGTGAATGGCGATGTCTTTGTTGAAGGACATCATGTGGGGCAGTTGACCGGGTTCCGTTTCACGCCTGTTGGGGGAACGGACGGGCCGGATGCCAAGGCGGTTCAGGCTGCGTCGCAGAAGGCGCTTGCTCTCGAATTCGAAGCTCGTGCCGCACGCTTGCATGCCGCAGGCAATGCCGATCTGGCGATCGGATCGGATGGACTCGTCCGGTGGCTCGGCGATCCTGTCGGCCGCCTTTCGGGCAGCGATCATGTGATGCGTCCGCGTGTCATCCTGCTTGCCGACGAGCAGCTCACGGGCAATGCGCGCGACCATGTCGCCGCCCGTATCGAGCGCTTCGTCAATCATCATATCAGCACGGTGCTGAAGCCGCTCGACGACCTGTCGCGCGCCGAAGACCTGCAGGGCCTTGCCAAGGGGCTTGCCTTCCAACTCGTCGAGAATCTCGGCGTGCTCTTCCGCCGCGACGTGACGGAAGAAGTGAAGTCTCTGGATCAGGATGCGCGCGCTTCCATGCGCCGATACGGCATTCGCTTCGGCGCTTATCATATCTTCGTGCCTGCGCTTCTGAAGCCGGCGCCGGCGGAGCTCATCACCCTGCTCTGGGCGCTGAAGAATGACGGTCTCGACAAGCCGGGCTACGGCGATCTCATTCCGGTGCTCGCTGCCGGCCGTACCTCTGTGGTCACCGATCCGAGCTTCGAGCGTATGTTCTACAAGCTCGCGGGCTTCCGTTTCCTCGGCAAGCGCGCCGTGCGCATCGACATCCTGGAGCGCCT
This sequence comes from Hyphomicrobiales bacterium, assembly GCA_900470965.1. Lineage (GTDB taxonomy): Bacteria > Pseudomonadota > Alphaproteobacteria > Rhizobiales > Rhizobiaceae > Rhizobium. The sequence goes on along the minus strand of UCCS01000006.1, from coordinate 138,707 downwards.
TGCCGATCTCATCCGTCCGCTCCTGCAGTGGAAGCCGGGTCAAGGCACGCGTCCGGAAGGCGCCTATGACGGTCGCCGCTTCACGACGACGACGGCGATGCTATCCATTCTCGGCGCGACGCTCGAAGACATGGAGGAGATTCTCAAGGGTCTCGGCTACCGCGCCGATGCCGTGAAGGCTGAAGAGGCAGCCGCATTCCTCGCAACGCAGGATGCAGCATCCGCTCCGGCTACGGCGGTGACTGAGGCCGCAGCAGAGGAAACGGCTGAAAAGGCCGACCATGATGACGCAGACGGCGCTTCGGAAGAAACGCCCGCTGTCGAAGCCGCACCTGTAGCTGAGGAAACGCCTGCAGTTACCGAAGACTCGGCTGAGGCGGGCGAAGCTGCAGAGCCGAAGCCGGTTCTCCTGTGGCGCCTCGGTGGCCGCAACGAAAACCAGCGCCAAGCGCGCGGCCATGGCGACCGCCGCGGCGGACAGGGTCAAGGCCAGGGTCAGGACCGCGGTGAGCGCAACAATCGCCGTCAGGGCGGTGGCGAAGGTGGCGAGAGCCGGGACGGTAATCGCAACAACAACCGCAACCGGGATGGCGGCAATCGCGACGGTAACCGGGAAGGCGGCAATCGTGACGGCGGCAATCGTGATGGGGGCAGGCCTCAGCATGCGCGTAATGACCGCAACGAGCAGCGCGGCGACCGTCAGGACCGCAAGGATCGTGGCGATCGCAACGACCGCAACAACAACCGCGGCAATTCGCAGCCGCTGCGCTTCGAGGCCAAGCCGCCGCGCAAGGAGAAGCCGATCGATCCGGATTCGCCGTTTGCCAAGCTTGCAGCGCTCAAGGAGCAGATGAAGAAGTAGTCATGAGTGGAGAGACACAGCCAGGGAGCGGTTCGCGCCAGCGCATCGACAAATGGCTGTTCTTCGCACGCATGGTGAAATCGCGCTCGCTGGCGCAGAGCCATATCCAATCCGGTCACGTCAGCATCAATGGCGCACGCTGTGCGCAGCCGAGCCAGATGGTCAAGGTGGGCGATCGCGTTGAGCTGAGGCTGGAGCGGCGGGATGTCATTCTCGTTGTCCGGCTGCCTGGCGAGCGGCGCGGACCCTATGAGGAGGCGAAGCTGCTCTATGAGGATCTGTCGCCGCCTCCGGATGTGGCAAAACGCCTCACACCCTATGAGCAGGCTATTCGGGCCACTGGCTCCGGAAGACCGACGAAAAAGGAGCGGCGCGCAATCGACAGGCTGATGTCGGATGAGGATTAGAAAACTCTTCCTGCCGGCAGCTTTTCGAAGATCGTTTGTCCTTGAAATCCTGCTGTAAAGCCGATACGTGACACACAACCTGCCGGGTAGCGTGCTTGCCTCCCAAGCCTGTCCACGCTTTCTCTCCGGCTTAGGGGACAGGCGCGACGTTCCAGGTTGCCCGGCCCCGCCCGCGTGGAAATCCTGGAGTTCTTCATGACCTATGTCGTGACCGACAATTGCATTCGCTGCAAATATACCGACTGTGTTGAAGTCTGCCCCGTCGACTGTTTCTACGAGGGCGAGAATTTCCTCGTCATCCATCCCGATGAGTGCATCGATTGCGGTGTTTGCGAGCCGGAATGTCCGGCCGAGGCGATTAAGCCCGATACCGAACCGGGTCTCGACAAGTGGCTGAAGATCAACGCTGAATATGCGAGCATCTGGCCGAATATCACGGTCAAGAAAGAGCCGATGGCCGAGGCCAAGGAGATGGACGGCGAGACCGGAAAATTCGAGAAATACTTCTCGGAAAAGCCCGGTAGCGGCGACTGAAAATTTCGACGTGCGGTGCCGATGAAACCGGGTTCAGCCGCAGGTTAAACGTTTCAAATTACGCGTGAGTCACATGGGGGCTATGTGTTGCCCACATGACTCACGTTAAGCAAATTATTGATTTCCTCATATTTTTGTGATACGTTCACCACACTGTTCCATTTGTGGCATGACGCATGCCCAAAACCATCACGAAAGTAAAACAAATCCGTACGCGGTTTCCGTGACATATCAATAACTTGAGCTGTCGGATCCCAAGATCGCGCGCAAGGATACCTTTTGCTTCTGTCTGGTGGAACCAGAGTGAAGTCACCCGACGGATTTAACCGTCTCATCCGGGCCTGACTGACCCGGCTCCGGCCGCCGCCGGTAGCGTAACAGGGAGTTTTTGATTAGAATGACCATCCAGCAGAAAAAACCTTCTACCGCACGTCACGGCTTCAAGACTGGTGAATCGATCGTGTACCCCGCACATGGCGTCGGTACCATCACGGCTATCGAAGAGCAAGAAGTTGCCGGCATGAAGCTTGAACTTTTCGTCATCGATTTCGAAAAGGACAAGATGCGGCTGAAGGTTCCGGTCGCGAAGGCCATGAGCATTGGCATGCGCAAGCTTTCCGAGACCGATTTCGTCGAGCGCGCCCTCAAGGTCGTGCAGGGCAAGGCTCGCGTCAAGCGCACCATGTGGTCCCGTCGCGCCCAGGAATATGATGCCAAGATCAATTCCGGCGACCTGATTTCCATCGCAGAGGTCGTTCGCGATCTTTATCGTGCCGAGAACCAGCCGGAACAGTCCTATTCCGAGCGTCAGCTCTATGAGGCTGCTCTCGACCGCATGGCTCGCGAAATCGCTGCCGTCAACAAAATGTCTGAAACCGAAGCAGTTCGCCTCGTCGAGACCAATCTCAACAAGGGTCCGAAGCGTGGCAAGGTAATCGAAGAAGACGACTCGCAGGACGAAGCCGCTTAATAGCGCATTGTTTTTGCTGATGAAAAAACCCGGCCTTGGTGCCGGGTTTTTTATTGGAACTTTTTCGCCGCTACGACGTTGATAGACAGTAGTGCGGACATGACCGGAGCCCATAAAGCTCGGTTTGACTTCCGCCGAAGCTGTCAACGTTCGATGAGGAGCGGATCATGATTTCCAGAATTTGCCTTTCCGGCAATCTCAAGAAACAGATCCAACCCTGCCGTCTTGACGGCACATGACGAGAGATAGGGCCTCCTCCTGAAAAGTCCAGGAGGAGGCCTTTATGCATTCAAGACCCTAGTTTGCTCCGGCGCAGCGATGTTCCGGGAAGGATGTTTGCTTGTTCATTTTTAGGCACGTGGCCCATTTAGGAGAGCGATATGAAGAACATGTCTGCAGATCGGCGCATGATCAAAATAGCAATGGCGGCTCCCTATCTTGCCCGTGAAGAAGAGCATAATCTGGCCATTCGCTGGAAAGATCATGAAGACCGCGGCGCCCGCAACCAGATTGCCATGGCGCATATGCGCCTCGTCATTTCCATGGCAGGCAAGTTCCGTAATTTCGGCCTGCCGATGAGCGATCTCGTGCAGGAAGGCTATGTCGGGCTTCTGGAGGCCGCGGCTCGGTTCGAACCGGCGCGCGATGTGCGCTTTTCCACGTATGCAAGCTGGTGGATCCGCGCCTCGATCCAGGACTATATCCTGCGCAATTGGTCGATCGTGCGCGGCGGAACGAGTTCGGCCCAGAAGGCACTGTTCTTCAATCTGCGGCGCCTGCGCGCCAAGCTGGCCAAGGGCGATACGCAGCTGACACTGCAATCCATTCATCAGGAAATCGCCGCTGCCCTCGGTGTCAGCCTTGCCGACGTGCAGACCATGGATGCGCGCCTTTCCGGCAACGACGCCTCGTTGCAGGCGCCTTCCGTATCGGGTGATGCCGACAGTGCAGAAAAGATGGATTTCCTCGTCAGCGACGAACCGCTGCCGGATGAGCAGGTCTCGAACATGATCGACGGCGAACGCCGTCGCGTCTGGCTTGCCTCTGCCCTCAAGCATCTCAACGAGCGTGAAATGAAGATCATCAGCGCGCGCCGGCTGGCCGAAGACGGGGCAACACTCGAAGAGCTCGGCGCCGACCTCGGCATTTCCAAAGAGCGCGTGCGCCAGATCGAAAGCCGGGCGATGGAAAAGCTTCGTACGGCGCTCGTCAGCGCCGATCCGCACATGGCAGCCTATGCCTGACAAGGAATTACTCCCCAGCAGCACAGACTGGCCCGGCATAAGCCGGGCCTTCTTTTATTCGGAGATAATCTTCACGCGGTCGCCGGGAGAAACGGCAGCGCCCGTCGGCAGGGCGTTGATCAGTTTGAAGAGATCGAGCTTGCGATCGGTACCCATCATGCGGGAAGCGAGCGTGGTGATGTTCTCGCCAGGGCGGACTGTGACCACCCGCACGCGCAGCGGCTTCAGCGAAGCGGCTTCGTCCGACGTCATACGGCGGAAGCTTGCGCGCAGAACGTCTGCCGTCGGCTCCAGCGACGGGTTGCCTTTCGGCACCGCCGTCAGGAAGCGGAAGATCTGATTGTTGTTTCTGATGACCGTGACATCGAAGTCCCAGCGGTCGGCAGTGGCGCGCGCGGTCGCAGCCTCCATGCCATTGACGTTGATCGGCTGGATGGTCGAGGGATCGAGGCCGGTAACCCAGCCACTGGAAATGTAATTCGTCAGGCTCTGGTTCTGGTTGTCGGCCACGCCGTCAAAGCGGATGGCGATATCGTTCGGGCCGGTTGCCATGACGGCTTCGACCTTGTTGTCGATGCTGAAGTCGGGCGGCACGTCGAAGCGGATGCCGAGGCCGCCGTGCAGGAAGGTCTGGCCGCGTACATAGCCCTCTTCCGGGCTGTCGCCGTAGAGGAGGCCGTCGATGCCATCGAGATAGTAGTCACGGCCTTTATCGCCGACGGAGCCTTCCTGGCCGAAGGCGCGAGCGTGGGTGCGGGCAAGCTCGATGCGCTGGGCGGAATTCGGATGGCTCGACAGGAAGTCTAGGCTCTGGTCGGCCTCGGGATCGACCGACATGAAGCGGCTGTAAGCGGCCATGGAGTCGAGGAAACGGGCTGCGGCATAAGGATCATAGCCGGCTTCACCGAGCATGCGTACGCCGATGACGTCGGCCTGCAGTTCCTGCTGACGAGAGAAGGCGGCCAGACGCAGCTTGCCGCGGGCCAGCGCCTGTTTGCCGGCTATATCGCTCGACAGCACTTCGGCGACGACACGGCTGGCAATGACTTCCGCCTCTTCACGCTTCTGCCGCTCGATGCCATGGTTTGCGGTGACGTGGCCCATCTCGTGTGACAGCACGGCCGCGACTTCCGAGGCATCGTTGGCGAGCGCCAACAGGCCGCGGGTGACATAGAGATAGCCGCCCGGCAGCGCGAAGGCGTTGATAGCGGGCGAGTTCAGGATGGTGATGCGGTAGGATTGGCTCGGATTTTCGGAGACGGCCGTCAGCGCGCCGGCGATGCGGGCAACGAGGCGTTCGGTCTTGGCGTCCTTATACTCGCCGCCATAACTTGCAACGATGCGCGGATGCTCGCGGGCGCCCATGGCGGCGCGCGGGTCGTTCTTCTGCACTTCATCGACGATTTGCGGATTGGACGAAGGGCCCACGGTCGGCTGATAGGATTGCTGGATCAACGACTCGCAGCCGTTCAGCGCGACGGCGCAGGCCGACAGCAGCAGGAAACGACGCGCCCAACGGCGCGGCGCGAAAAAGGCATCACTGGAAAGCGCGGGCGATGTCCACGTCGTCATGCTGTCCAGTCTGTCTCTCCGCACCATTTTAAGTCGCCGGTCTGCCGCATCTTCGGGCCGGCCGTTGCCAGAAAAATTCAATAGGCTTCCGCCTCGGTTCTCGCGCTGCACAATCGGCCGATCCAAGTCTTTGCTGTAGCCGATTTCCGCGTGGGTTGCATAGCGAGACTCTATCTAAATGTGGCGCCGTTGCATTTCGGCAATGCCCCGCCTGTCGAGGCACTTCTCGCTCCGATGAAATTATGGCGAAAGTTCCATCGCAAGTGCAGATTCCGGCTGCACTGCGGAAAAAATCGGCCAGTACGGCGACCGATGCGGGCACGCGTAACATTCGCGCGAATAATACAATTAATAGTCGTGTTTTCGAGCCGACTAAATTGAAGAGGCGCGGAGGCCGCGCGCTCTGTGCTTACTCCGCGGCTTGGGCGGCGGCGGCGGTGGTCTGGCTGGTCTTCTGTTCGCCGGCGCGGGGGAGCTGCACCGGCTTCAGCATGATGGCGGCGATCAGACCGATCAAAGCGATGCCGCAGGAGGTCATGAACAGCGGCGAGAAGGCGGAGGCATAAGCATTAGCCACCGCCTGACGGCTGGCCTCGGGAAGTGCTGCCATCATTTTCGGCGTCAGCTCCTCGATATTGGCCACCCCTGGGATGGAGGAGCCGAGCCTGCCGAGCTGCGATGCAATGATTGCACCGTAGATGGAGATGGCAATCGAGGCGCCGCCCATACGCGACAGCGTGACCGAGCCGGTTGCAGCACCCACATCGCGGGCCGGTGCGGCATTCTGAACGCCGATGACCGGAACCTGCTGGGCAAGGCCGATACCGACGCCGTGCAGCAGCATGATCGCGCCGATGAAGGCAATCGGTGTGCCAGCGTGAACCTGTGAGATCAGTGCAAAAGCGATGGCGCTGCAGGTGAGGCTGGCAATTGCGAAGGGCTTGTAGCGGCCTGTCTTCGAAATGATGCGGCCGGCATTCAGGGAGCCGCAGACGAGACCGCCTGTCAGCAGAATGAAGAGCAGACCGGCGCCCGACGGCGAAAGGCCTGTCGTCGTCTGAAGGAACAGCGCGAGGTAGTTGACCATGCCGATGGCGATTGCGCCGCCCATGATGGAGATCACCAGCAGCAGGCTGAACGTGGAATTGCGGAACAGCGGCAGCGGCACGATCGGTTCCGGCGCGCGACGTTCGACGAAAACCCAGGTGATGGCGCAAACCACGCCGAAGGCGATTATGCCGATGCTCTGCGGCGAGATCAGCGCACCGAAAAGCTCGCTGCTGTCGGTCGCAAGCACGATGCTGGTTGTTGTCAGCGCCAGCAGGAGTGCGCCGGCATAATCGATCTTCGGCCGGCGATGCGGCTTGCGGTAGGGCAGCATGAAGGCGAGGCCGGTAAGCACGATGAAGCCGATCGGCACGTTGACGAGGAAGATCGAGCGCCAGCCGAAGAGATCGCTCATCGTGCCGCCAAGGACCGGGCCGATGGCGCCGGAGGCCATCAGTACGAGGCTGGAATAGCTCTGGTAGCGGGCGCGTTCGCGCGGCTCGAAGAGGTCGGCATTGACGGCGAAAATCGAAACCATGATGCCGCCGCCGCCGAAGCCCTGCAGCACGCGGGCGGCAATCAGCGTGTTCATCGAGACGGCGAGACCGCAGACGGCGGAGCCCACCGTGAAGATCGCGATTGCCGTCATCATCACATATTTGCGTCCGAAGAGATCGCCGAGCTTGCCATAGAGCGGCATCACGGCGCTGAGCGCCAGCAGATAGGCCGAACCGATCCAGCCGAAGCGGTCCAGATGACCGAACTCGCCGACGATGGTCGGCAGTGCCGTGGAGACGATCTGGTTATCCAACGTCGCCATGAACATAGCGGTCATCAGGAAGAAGAAGAGGATGAGCCGCCGACGGGGATCCGTTACGAGCGGGGCGGGGGCAAGTTGCATATCCATGGGATGGGCCATTCTCGTTATATAGATATGTTATGTGCTAATGTCATATATTTGTCAATGGCACATTATTGATATTGGCATATTTTATTTTCAACTCCGGTCTGTTATGATTCCGTCATGAACGAGACCTTGACCAAGACAAGAACGACCGAGCTTGATGATCCTTTGGACAGCGTGCCGCGCATCGGCCGCACCATGACGCGCATGCGAATGATGACGGGCCGCCGGCTGATCGGCCGCCTGGCGATCCAGAGCGTGGCGCCGGATCTGGAGCTGTCTCATCTCGACGTACTCGATGCCGTGCGTCGCGCACAGGAAAATGGCGAGGTGACGGTCGGCGCCATTGCCGAGATGCTACGCATCGACCCGTCGAGGGCAAGCCGCGTCGTGTCCGATATGGTGGGTCGCAACGTCCTGCGCCGTGAGGCTTCGCAGGCGGATGCGCGACGTATCGTCGTCGTCATGACTCCGCTCGGGAAGGATCTGCTGGCGGAAATCCGGGCCCAGAAGCTCGCCTTCGTTTCCGAGGTTGTGCGGGACTGGCCACAGGAGGAGATCGACACTTTCTCGCTGCTGTTCGAGAAATTCATCGGCGGCTACGAGGCGATCTTCCTTTCGCGCGACAAGGATACGCCGGGCTAAGAAAATAGTCCGAGCGTTTGATCTCGCTCAAGCCGACCCATCCAAGGCAAGCCTAAGTCTCTCCTCGTTCGACGACATCAGGAGAGATTCACATGAAACATCATCCGCTTCGGCTGAGGGGTATTTTTGCCGCTATCGTTTTCGCATCCTTCGGGCATGCGGCGCTTTCGGCCGATCTGGCGCCTTCGGCGGGCTCGCCAATGGCCACGCAAAGCCCATGGCAGGTACGTCTTCGTGCGCTTGGCGTGATCACGCGCGACAACGGCTCAGTCGATGGCATCCCCGGATCCGATCTGTCCTATTCGGACACGGTGATTCCGGAAGTGGATATCTCCTATTTCTTCACCGACAATATTTCCGCGGAGCTCATTCTCGGCACGACCTATGCCAATGTGCATGGCGAAGGCTCGATTGCCGGCCTCGGGGAAATCGGCAAGACGTGGCTGCTGCCGCCGACGCTGACGCTGCAGTATCATTTCACCGATTTCGGTGCCTTCCAGCCCTATCTCGGTGCCGGTGTGAACTACACTGTCTTCTACAACCAGTCCGGCAAGAGTGCCGACAGCCTCGATGTGAAGAACACATTCGGCGTCGCGCTGCAGGCCGGTTTCGACTACATGTTCGATGAGCATTGGGGTGCGAACCTGGATGTGAAGAAAATCTTCCTGCGTCCGGATTTCGATGCGACCGTCGGCGGTGCCGATGTCAGCGGCAAGGCGAAACTGGATCCCTGGCTGATCGGTGCCGGTGTCACCTATCGCTTCTAGAGCATTTGATTACGCAATTCCCGCAAAACGGCTGCACGCTTTTGCGGGAATTGCTTTGAGGGAAAGGCACCGGATCTGCGGCGCCTCTTCCCCTTCACCCCCCGTTTGCGCTATGGGCAATGCCCATGAGCCAATCCACCTTCACCATCCTGCTCGGCGGGGCACTCAGCCTGACGGATCGTCTGCGCGACGCCGTGCGGGAAAGCCGGTTCATCGCGGCCGACGGCGGCATGCGGCATGCGGCGGCGCTGGGCGTGGTGCCGGAACTGTGGGTTGGCGATTTCGATTCGACACCGCCCGATCTCGACCGCGCTTTTCCTGACGTACCGCGCCAGCCCTATCCAGTCGCAAAGGCTGCGACGGATGGTGAAATTGCCGTTAGCGAGGCGATCGAGCGTGGTGCCAAACGCCTGATCCTTGCGGGTGCGCTGGGCGGTGAACGGTCCGACCACGCCTTGCAGCATCTGCTCTACGCCGTGGAGTTGGCGGAAGAAGGCTTCGATATGCTGCTGACCTCGGGCAGTGAGGAGGCCGTGCCTTTGCTTCCCGGCTCGCTGGAGATCGATCTTCCGCCGGGCAGTCTGTTTTCCGTGCCAGGCTTCAGCGAGCTGCGTGGCCTGTTCATCGAAAATGCCCGCTATCCGCTCGCCGACTTCCATTTGCCCTTCGGCTCGTCGCGCACCATTTCCAATGTGGCGGAGGGGCCTGTGCGCTTCACGCTTGCCAGCGGCAGGGCCATCGTGCTCGCGCGGCCCTATGATCTTTCCGGAGTCTGATACTTGGCGCCTCCCATTCTGAAACTCGACGATATCTTCCTGAGCTTCGGCGGTGCACCGCTTCTGGCGGGCGCTGCCCTGCAGGTGGAGTCCGGCGACAAGATCTGTCTCGTGGGCCGCAACGGCTCGGGCAAATCGACGCTTCTGAAGATCGCCGCCGGCCTGGTCGACGCGCAGTCAGGTGACGTCTTCCGCCATCCAGCGTCAACGGTGCGCTATCTGGAGCAGGCGCCGGATTTTGCCGACTTCCAGACCGTGCAGGCCTATGCCGAAGCCGGTCTCGGGCCGGGCGACGATCCCTATCGTGTCAGCTACCTGCTCTCGCATCTCGGGCTGACCGGCGAGGAAAATCCTAAGAACCTTTCTGGCGGCGAAGCTCGTCGCGCAGCACTTGCGCGCGTACTGGCGCCGGAGCCCGACATCCTGCTGCTCGACGAGCCAACCAACCATCTCGACCTGCCGACCATCGAGTGGCTGGAAGGCGAATTGCAGAAGACGCGCAGTGCGCTGGTGCTGATCTCGCACGACCGCCGCTTCCTCGAAAAGGTCTCGACGGCCACCGTCTGGCTTGACCGCGGCACGTCTCGACGGCTCGACAAGGGCTTTGCGTTTTTCGAGGCGTGGCGGGACCAGGTGCTGGAGGCAGAGGAGCTGGAGCAGCACAAGCTCGGCAAGGCGATCGAGCGGGAAGAACACTGGCTGCGCTATGGCGTGACGGCACGACGCAAGCGCAACATGCGCCGGCTTGGCGAGCTGCAGACGATGCGTTCGCAGTATCGTGGCCACAAAGGGCCGCAGGGAACGGTACAGGCAAGCGCTTCCGATGCGCAGGAATCCGGCAAGCTGGTGATCGAGGCCGACAAGATCACCAAGAGCTATGACGACCGGCCGATCGTCGCGCCGTTCTCGATCCGCGTGCATCGTGGCGATTGCATCGGTCTCGTCGGCCCGAACGGCGCCGGCAAGACGACGCTTTTGAAGATGCTGACCGGCCAGCTTGCGCCCGACAGCGGTACGGTGAAGCTCGGCACCAATCTTGATATCGCGACCCTCGACCAGAAGCGTGAGGATCTGAACCTCGACGATACGCTTGCCAACTACCTGACGGATGGGCGTGGCGAGAACCTGCTGGTCAATGGCGAGCAGCGGCATGTGACCGGCTACATGAAGGAATTCCTGTTCCAGCCGGAGCAGGCGCGCACGCCGATCAAGAACCTCTCCGGCGGCGAACGCGCCCGGCTGATGCTGGCGCGCATCCTGTCGCGGCCGACGAACCTGCTCATCCTCGACGAGCCGACCAACGATCTCGACATCGAGACGCTGGACCTCTTGCAGGAGATCGTCACGGGTTTTGGCGGCACCGTCATCCTCGTCAGCCACGATCGCGACTTCCTCGACCGGACGGTGACCTCGACGATTGCGCCGGCCAATCCGGAAGCGCCGGACGGGCGCTGGATCGAATATGCCGGCGGCTATTCCGACATGCTGGCGCAGCGCAAGGGTGCAGCCGAGGAGCGCCGCAGGGCCGAGAAGGCGGCGGAAAAGCCTAAGGCGCAGGAGACGGCTGCCGCACCTTCTGCCTCGAAGGTCAAGCTCTCCTACAAGCAGAAATTCGCACTCGAAAACCTGCCGAAAGAAATGGCCAAGGCAGAGGCGGAGATCGGCAAGCGTGAGGAGAAGATGGCCGATCCGAACCTCTTCACCAAGGACCCGGCAACCTTCAACCGGCTGGCATCCGAGATGGAGAAACTGCGCGAAAGCCTGACCAAGATGGAAGAGGAATGGCTGGAACTCGAAATGCTGCGCGAGGAGCTGGAAGGCTGATCCGATAAAAATTTCCTGAAATGTCGGATCGGGTGGTTTTTCTCCGTCCTTGGGCTGAACGTGATCAACGGCATGGTGCCGCCACGTCATTAGGGAGATTTTTTCATGCGCATGATTTTCGTGAACCTGCCGGTCAAGGACCTCGTCAAGTCGAAGGAATTCTTCTCGGCGCTCGGCTTTTCCTACAATCCGAATTTTACCACCGACGATGCTGCCTGCATGATTGTCGAGGAAAACATCTATGTGATGCTGCTGACCCACGGTCATTTCCAGCAGTTCATCGAGGGCGATATCGCCGATACGACGAAGGGCAAGGAAGTGCTGACCTGCCTTTCGGCCGGTAGCCGCGACGAGGTGGATGATTACCTCAAGAAGGCGCTGGCAGTGGGCGGCAAGCCCTGGAAGCCGATCCTCGATATGGGGCCGATGTATGGATGCAGCTTCCAGGACCTCGACGGCCATGTCTGGGAAATCATGTACATGGACATGTCTGCCGCCGGTTGAGCCGGTCTTTTCAAAGGTCTTTCGCGGACTCCGGCGTCTGGAACCGGATTGTCGGGGTCCGCTTTCCTCACTTTTCCTTGATTCGCCCGCGCCGCGTCATGCGGCATAGAGTGCCGCTCAGCTGGGGATCGTGCCGATCAATGGCGACAAGGAAGAGTTACATGTCTTGCAAATCCCATACCAGAATATTGACGGCGCTTGCCGCCAGCGGCTTCGTCGTGCTTAGCCTTTCGCAGGCGGCGATTGCTCAGGAAAACCAGCGCGTGCGCGTTCGTGGCACGATCGAGAGTCTCAACGGCGACACGCTAACCGTCAAGACCCGCGAGGGCAGCGATGCGACGGTGGCGCTCAAGTCCGGCTGGAAGGTCTCGGGTATCAGGAATGCTTCTGTCGATGATATCAAGGTCGGCGATTTCGTTGGTGTCGCCTCCTTGCCGAAGGGCACAGGTCCCGATGGCGCGATCGAGGTGCTGATCTTCCCGGCCGCGATGAAGGGCACCGGCGAAGGCAGCCGTCCGTGGGACGTGCAGCCGAACAGTTCGATGACGAATGCGACCGTCAGCAATGCGGTCAAGGCTGTCGACGGCCACACGATCACGCTCACCTATCAGGGCAAGGAAAAGACCATCTCGATTGCCGAGGGCACGCCGATCGTTACCTTTGCGCCGGCAACGAAAGATGATCTGAAGCCGGGCGCCGGCGTTATCGTCATGGCGGAAAGGGCAGCCGACGGCAGTATCTCGGCCGCTCAGGTCGCCGTCGGCATCAACGGCGTGATGCCGCCGATGTAAGCTCTCCTGGAGCAATTTCAGCCAAACCGCCGCACACTTCTTCTACTGGAATTGATCAGAGCGCCGGGGCACGAGCTGTCGCGGCGCTTGATCCTGCGACGGATGCTACCGGTTCTTCATCGGATTTCGAAGGCAGCGCCAGCAGATGCAGTATGCGCGGATGCAGCGCTTCCAGATAGGTCTCCGAGCGGCCGATATAGATCATGCCGGTGTCCGGCATCGTGGTAAGCAGCTTCGTCATAGTGCGCTGCCATTCCGGCTCCATGCCTTCGAGCACTTCGTCGAAGACGGCCCAGCGCGGCTTGACGAGGAGCAGGCGGGCAAAGCCGATAGCCTTCTGTTCATCGGCATCGAGAAGCTTGTCCCAGCGCGCGCGGCTATCGAGGCGGGCGACCAGGGAATGCAAGCCGGCAGCCTCAAGTGCGGCTTCGATGGCCGCGGTGTCATAGGCTTCGGGTTTTTGGGGGAATGCGATCGCCTCGCGCAGCGTTCCACCCGGCACATAGGCAACCTGGGGGATGAACAGGATGTCGTCAATCGGCGGCAGGCCTATTGTGCCTTTGCCGCAGGGCCAGAGGCCGGCCATGGCCTGGAAGAGCAGGCGGCGGTTCACGCTGTGATCGCCGTTGATCATGACCTTTTCGCCGGCCCTGATCGTCACATCCGTTTCGCGCATCTGGAAGCCGCCGCAATCGTCTATATCCTCGCCAAGCTTGGCAACGATGACGATATCCTTCAGCGTCAGCCTGTCGGGCGCGGTTTCCTCGTAGACGATTGCGTCCTTCAAATCGAAGTCATCATCCATCTCCTGAAGCGCCTGGCGGAAATCGGTGACGCGCATCAGCGTGGCGCGCCATTCGGCAATCGGGCCGAAGTTGGCGACATACCAGCGCAGCGCCGTATTGACCTGGTTGAAGGCGCCGACCGACATCATCAGCTGGCCGAATGTGAGGCCGCCGGAGAAATAGGCGGGGGCTGCAACAATGATCGGGATAACGATAACCAGCCAGCCATAACCCGCCGAGACCCAGGTCAGGTTGGTATTGGCCATGGCGAGCCGCTTGATGACGGTAAGGACGTTGCTGATATCGCCGTTGATGCGTTTGCGCTCGTTCTCTTCGCCACGCGCCACTGTTATCGCCGGCATATTCTCGTTGGCATGCATTAGCGCAAAGCGCAGTTCGGCTTCCTTCGAGAATCGGTCGGCATTGAGCTTGACGAGCTTGCGGCCAACGACCTGGCTCAATAGCGAGGCCGATGCGGCGTAGAAGATCGCCGCCCAGACCATGTAGCCGGGGATGGTGAAGCTGTGGCCGCTGATATGGAATATGAAACCGCTCGAAAGCTCCCACAAGACGCCGATGAAGCTGACGAGCAGAATGGTCGATTGCAGGAGGCCGAGAGCGAGGTTGGTGGTGCTTTCGGCAAGATTGCGGGAATCTTCGTGAAGACGCTGGTCCGGGTTAACGCCGAGGATGCCGATGGTGGAGAGCTTGAGGGCGCGCTTGCGCTCCAGCCACTGATCGACGAGATCGCGTGAGAGGCCTTCGCGCATGTAGAGGGCGGTCATCTGGTTCAGCCATGCCTGCAACACGTTGAGCAGCAACAGCGCACCGGCGATCATCGCGAAGACTTCGAGCTGGCGGAAGAACTCGCCGAGATCACGACGCTCGAGGGAATCGTAGAAAGGGGCGTTCCATTCGTTGAGGATCACCTGTCCATAGGCGGTCATCAGGATGATGACGACAAGCAGGATCGCAAGTCCCACGACCTTGCCGCGAACCTGCGAATTCCAGAATGCGGAGAACATCACTCCAAGCCGATATGTCAGGCTGAGATCATACCCCACCCGGTCCTGACTCTGGATGCCCTTCCCCCCTTTGACGTCATTTTTCATTATTTTTTCCAAAATCGCCCATCACACCATTAATAACATGGGGGCGTTACTGGTCCATCAACAGATTCCACCACCCATAAAGAAAGCGTGATGGCTTGTGCAGCTGTCTCTATTGACAGTTGATTCGCAGCGCGACTGGCGCTAATTAGGATGCCTCGTGGTGATTTGGCCGGCCGGCTTGCAGCCACGTTAAATAAATCGCTAAAGGGCCGCGTGCGGACCGGTAGCGATTCTTTCGCCGCCGGTTTTTTATTTTGATCGAGTTGACCGCAATGCCCATCAAGATCCCCGATACGCTGCCTGCCTTCGAAACCCTCGTGAACGAGGGCGTGCGGGTGATGACCGAAACGGTGGCGATCCGCCAGGATATCCGCCCCTTGCACATCGGGCTGCTCAACCTCATGCCGAACAAGATCAAGACAGAAGTGCAGATGGCGCGCCTGGTGGGCGCTTCGCCGCTGCAGGTGGAATTCTCGCTGATCCGTGTCGGCAACCACAAAGCTAAGAACACGTCTGAAGAACATCTGCTCGCCTTCTACCAGACCTGGGAGGAAGTGAAGCACCGCAAGTTCGACGGCTTCATCATCACGGGCGCGCCGATCGAGACGCTGCCTTACGAGGACGTTACCTATTGGAAGGAAATGCAGCAGATTTTCGACTGGACGCAGACAAACGTCCATTCGACCATGAATGTCTGCTGGGGTGCGATGGCGGGGATTTATCATTTCCACGGCGTGCCGAAGTATGAACTGAAGGAAAAGGCCTTCGGCGTTTACCGCCACCGTAATCTCAAACCCTCTTCCGTTTATCTCAACGGTTTCTCTGATAATTTCGAGGTTCCGGTGTCGCGCTGGACCGAGGTGCGCCGGGCCGACATCGAGAAGGTCGACGGCCTCGAGATCCTAATGGAATCGAGTGAGATGGGCGTCTGTCTCGTCCACGAGCCGAAGGGTCGGCGGCTTTATATCTTCAACCATGTCGAATATGATTCCACATCTCTTTCGGACGAATATTTCCGCGACGTGAATGCTGGCGTGCCGATCAAGATGCCGCACAACTACTTCCCGCATAACGATCCGGCGCTTGCGCCGCAGAACCGCTGGCGCAGCCATGCGCATCTGCTTTTCGGCAACTGGATCAATGAGATCTACCAGACGACGCCCTACGATATCGAAGAGATCGGCTCGGACATCTGAGCGCCACCGGTCCAGTTTAGAAATGATGCGGTCGCATTTCTGCGACGGCATTTTGTTTTCCGGCCCTGCCCGGTTGCGGTTTGCGGCGAATGGGGGCAGGTTCCGGTTCCTGAATTCTAGGGATGGAGTAAGCGTCGATCATGACGGACAAGTTGGAACGGGAAGTTTTCGGACAGACGAAGGACGGGGAGACCGTCCATCGCGTCGTCATCCGCGGCGGCGGACTGACGGTCAAGGTATTGAGCTGGGGCGCAGTAATCCAGGATATCAGCCTCGAGGGCCATAATGCCCCGCTGGTGCTCGGCTTCGAGGATTTAGGCAGCTACCTCGCGCATTCGCCTTTCTTCGGCGCGACACCGGGACGCTGTGCCAACCGCATCGGCGACGGCAAGTTCACGCTCGACGGCAAGGACTACCAGCTCGAACTGAACGAGAAGGGTGTCACGCATCTTCATGGCGGCAGTAACAATATCGGTACGCTCGTTTGGACGATCGTCGAGCACGAGACCGACCGTGTCGTGCTGAAGATCGTCGATCCCGATGGCCGCGCCGGTTATCCCGGCAACTGCACGATCCAGGCGACCTATCGCGTGCATGGCAATGGCGAGCTTTCCGTCAACTACGAGACGACGACGGACCAGCCGACGATCGCCAATGTCTGCCAGCACTCCTATTTCAATCTCGATGGCCGGGAGGATGCGCTGGCGCACGACATCATGATCGCTGCCGACCACTATCTGCCGACCAATGAGAAGCAGATACCGACCGGCGAGATCCGCTCTATCGAAGGCACCGCGTTCGATTTCCGCGCGATGGCGCCGATGAAGCGTTTCGCCGGTCAGGAGCAGGCGCTCTACGATCATAATTTTTGCTTCTCGAGCGAGCGCACGGCCAAGCGCTCCGTCGTACTTGCCCGCAGCCTGCATTCCGGCGTCTCGCTGGAAGTGCGCACGACCGAGCCTGGCGTACAGTTCTATGCCGGCTTCAAGCTCGGCGTGCCGGTGCCGGGTCTCGGTGGCCGCAAGTATGCGCCATTCGCAGGCTTCTGCCTGGAAACGCAGATCTGGCCCGACGCCATCAATCATGCAGGCTTTCCGAACGCGGTTCTGCGTCCAGGGGAGGTGCTGCGGCAGGAAACGGATTACATCTTCACGAAGAACTGAGATCACCCATCCGTCAGGATCAATGAAAACCCTCGCGGTGTCCCGCGAGGGTTTTTCTTTTTGGTGAAGCGAATCCGACTTGCCGATTGGTTCTAAATAGGTTCTATTATGCGTCCATGGATAGAACCAGTCTGATAGCGGAACTGAATGGTCGTGGGCTGCGCGATGAGGCGGCAACGGGGCCGCTTTACAAGCGGCTGGCGCAGGCGCTCACGGGCCTCATTCAGGAAGGTCTGCTGAAGCCCGGAACAACGCTGCCCGGCGAACGCGATCTGGCGGAAGCCCTGAAGCTTGGTCGCGTGACGGTTCGGACAGCCTATCGCGATCTCATGACATCGGGTGCGCTGGAATCGCGCCACGGCAGCGGCACCTTCGTTTCAAGCAAGGTGGAGCGCATGGAGCAGTCGCTATGGCGGCTTTCCTCCTTCTCGGCGGACATGCGCTCGCGCGGACGCTCGCCGGCGGCGAAGATCCTGTCGCGTACCATCAACAATCCGTCTCCCGAAGAATCCTTCCTGCTCGGCCTCGGTGTCGATGAGCCCGTGCTGCGGCTCGACCGCCTTCGTCTGGCTGACGGGCTGCCCCTCGCCATCGAACGCGCGGTCGTGCCGGTCAAGTTTCTCGGCGAGGATGCCGGCGGTGAAGGCTCGCTCTATGATGCGCTCGCCCAGAGCGGCCACAAGCCGGTGCGCGCCATGCAGCGGCTGACCGCCGTCACGCTCGATCCTTCATCGGCGGCTATCCTCGATGTCAAGGCCGGTGCGCCGGCGCTTCTGATCGAACGCGTTTCACGCCTGGAAGACCAGCGCGTCGTTGAATACACCCGCTCGCATTATCGTGGTGACGCCTATGATTTCGTCGCCGAACTGAGAATTGGAGATGACCTATGAGTGAGAACCAGTCGTTGATGCTGCAGGAGGCGGGCCAATCGCCCGAAGTGGTCGCTACCCTGCTCGAAAAAGAAAAGCCGGTCTTCGCAGAAATCGCTCGGCTGTTCTCGTCCGCCCGCCCGAGCGTCGTCACGACAGCGGCGCGCGGCTCTTCCGACCATGCTGCGACCTTCTTCAAATATCTGTTCGAGATTACCTGCGGCGTGCCGGTCGCCTCGATTGGGCCGTCTATTGCTTCCGTTTATGGTGCCTCCCTGCATCTGAAGGGCGGCATCCATTTCACCGTTTCACAGTCGGGCGCGAGCCCTGACATCGTGGCGCTGCAGGAGGCGGCCAAGAAGGGCGGGGCGACGACGATTGCCGTCGTCAACGTCACTGACAGCCCGCTCGCCAAGCAGGCCGATCTCGTTCTTGGCCTCAATGCCGGTGCTGAAAAGAGCGTTGCGGCGACCAAATCCTTCATCGCATCTGTTGCCGCCCTCGCTGGCGTGACGGCTGCGATCAGCGGCAAGGCCGATCTGCAGGCGGCGCTCGAGAAGCTTCCGGCCGCTCTTTCCGCGACGTCCGGCATCGAAACCAAGGCAGCCGAGGATGTGCTGTTCAACGCCGCCTCGCTTTATACCGGCGGCCGCGGCACGGCTTTCGCTATCGCTCTCGAGGCGGCACTGAAGGCCAAGGAGACGGCTGGTCTTCACGCGGAGGCCTTCTCTCTTGCGGAACTGATGCACGGCCCGATGCGCCTCGTACAGCCGGGCTTCCCGATCATCGGTTTTGTGCCTGAAGATGCCGCCTACGACAACAATGTAAAGGCACTGGAGCGCCTGCAGAAGCTTGGCGCTACCACCGTGCCCTTCTCGACGAAGCCGCTCGCCAGCGTCAATCTGCAGGTTCCGACGACCGGCAACGGTCTTGTCGATCCCCTGGTTTCGCTGCTCGTCTACTATCGCCTGATCGAGTCCGTCACCCGCCGAAAGGGCTTTGATCCGGACAAGCCGGCCAACCTTCTCAAGGTGACGGAGACCGTCTGATGACCCGCAAGATCTTCACCGGCGCGCGTATCTTCGATGGCGAACGTTTCCATGACGAACGGGCGCTGATCGTCAAGGACGGACGAATCGAGGCGATCGTCGGCCTGAATGATCTGCCCAAGGGCGAGGTCGTGACACTTGATGGAGGCGTGCTGTCTGCCGGCTTCATCGATGCGCAGGTCAATGGCGGTGGCGGCCGCATGCTGAACGACGAGCCGTCGCCGAACTCGATGTACATGATCGCCGATGGGCATCGGCCGTATGGAACGACGGCGCTGCTGCCGACGCTGATCACCGATACGGCAGAAGCGACGACCGCCGCGATCGAGGCGGCGAAAGTCGCGGTGAAGACCAACCGTGGTGTTGCCGGCCTGCATCTGGAAGGTCCGCATCTGGCGCCGGCGCGCAAGGGTGCGCATCTCGCCGAGCTGATGCGTCCGGTCGAGGACAAGGACGTCAAGGGCTTTATCGCCGCGCGCGAGGCGATCGGCACGCTGCTCGTCACCATGGCGGCGGAGCAGGTGACAGTTTCGCAGGTGCGTGAACTGAGCGAATCGGGTGTCATCGTCAGTATCGGTCATTCCGACAGCACCAGTGAGGCGGCGGAAGCCCGCTTCGATGCCGGGGCTCGCGGTGTGACGCATCTCTTTAACGCCATGAGCCAGCTGGCGCACCGCGCGCCGGGGCTCGTGGGTGCTGCGATCGACCATCCGGCCGTCTGGTGCGGCATCATCGCCGATGGCCACCACGTTGATCCGAAGGCGCTGCGCACGGCGCTGCGTGCCAAGCGCGGCGAGGGCAAGCTTTTCTTTGTGACCGACGCCATGTCGCTGGTCGGCTCGCAGATGGATACGTTCACGCTGAACGGCCGCACCGTGCGGCGCGAAAGGGGCGGCTTCTGTTCGAAACTGGTCCTTTCGGACGGCACGCTAGCGGGTTCGGATGTCGACATGGCTTCAACGATCCGCTACGGCGTCACCTATCTGGAACTGACGCTTGCCGAGGCACTCAGGATGGCAACGCTCTATCCGGCGCGTTTCCTTCGGCTTGCCGATCGCGGCCACCTTTCGCCAGGCGCGCGCGCCGATCTCGTGCATTTCACCGATGCAATCGAAGTGACGGCGACCTGGCTAAACGGCGAAGCGGCTTGAAGGAGAGCGGCGGATGAGTGACATCACGGACGCGTATTTCTCCAATCTGATCGGCCGGCTGGAAGAGTTGAAGCGGGCACTGGCCGAACCAATGGCGCAGGCCGCCGCCGCGATCCTTGAGGCTGCCCGTGGCGACAAGCGTGTCTATGTCTTCGGAACCGGCCATTCGCATATGCTGGCGGAAGAGGTGCATTACCGTGCCGGCGGACTTGCCTTTACCGTGCCCGTTCTCGTCGGCTCGGCCATGCTGCATGAGGGTGCGGTCATCAGCTCGGTCTATGAGCGCACCCAAGGGCTGGTGCGGCCAATGCTGGAGCGTTACGGCATGCAGCCGGGTGATGTGATCATCATCGCCTCCAATTCAGGCGTGAATGCCGCGCCGATCGAGGCGGCCGACTACGCGCGCGAGATCGGCGCCAAGGTGATTGCCATCACCTCGACCGCCTATTCGACGGCGATAGCCAATGGGCGCCGGCGGCTTGCCGATGTGGCCGACGTGGTGCTGGATAACGGGCTGCCGCCGGGTGACGCCGTTCTTGATCTCGATGGCACGGGCCTTCGGGTCGGGCCGGTCTCGACGGCTGTGGGCGTCACCGTCATCAATGCCATCTTTGCGGATGTCGCCTCCGAGCTTTCGAAATCGGGCGATGCGCCTGTTTACCTCAGCGCCAACATGCCGGGCGCTGCAGAAATCAATCAGAAGCTGGTGAAGAAATACCGGCCGCGTAACCCGCATCTCTGAGTAGGAGGCCGGCGTTTTTGCCGGTCTTTGTCTATTGGCGCTGCCGGAAGCGAATGAGTATTTCCGATCAAATGAAAACGGCCCGAAGCGGTTGCTTCAGGCCGTCCGAATGTCTGGAAACTGATGCAATCAGTTCTTGGCGCGCTCGACGTAGGAATTGTCTTCCGTTGCAATGACGACGCGGGTGCCAGCATCGATATGCGGCGGAACCAAAGTGCGGATGCCATTCGACAGGATCGCCGGCTTGTATGAGGAGGATGCCGTCTGGCCCTTTACGACCGGTTCGGTCTCAACGATCTCGAGGGTGACGTGGCGCGGCAGTTCGAGCGCCAGCGGAATACCTTCGTGGATCGACAGGATGCAGGTCATGCCTTCCTGGAGGAAGGCCTTCTGGTCGCCCATGGTGTCAACGTCGACGACGACCTGATCATAGGTGGCCGGGTTCATGAAGTGGAAGCCTTCGCCGTCTTCATAAAGGTACTGGAAGTTCACATCTTCGACGAAGGCGCGCTCGACCTGCTCGGTGGTGCGCCAACGCTCGGAAACCTTCACGCCGTCAACGATGCGGCGCATGTCGACCTGGGTAACCGGCGTGCCCTTGCCCGGGTGGAAATTCTGAGCCGTGAGAACGACGTAGAGCTTGCCGTCGACATCGAGAACGTTGCCCTTGCGGACCGAAGAGGCGATGACCTTGACCATAAGACTTCCTTGTAAGTCGGCTTTCGGCGTCGTAGAGGACAGTCAGAATGGCCCTGAAGACGCAAAATGTTTTTTCTTCGGGGCGGCACTAACCTAAAATCGCGTAAATAGCCACCCCATCCCGGCCGAATCCGGCAAGGAAAGCGTTGAATGAACCTCACGAGCGCCACAGCGTCTCCCTGGTGGACACCATCAGTGCATGCCGATCGCCGCCCGTTCCTTATCGGGCGTAACGCGATCCAGTCAGCGCTGCGAGGTTATTTCGCCCGTGAGGATTTCATCGAGGTCGATACTGCGACGCTGCAGGTGTCTCCGGGCAACGAGGCGCATCTGCATGCCTTTGCGACGCAAGCGCTGACGACGGACGGACAGGCTGCGCCCTTCTACCTGCACACGTCGCCGGAATTTGCCTGCAAGAAGCTTTTGGCCGCCGGTGAAGAACGCATCGCCTGCTTTGCGCATGTCTATCGTAACCGCGAGCGCGGGCCGCTGCACCATCCTGAGTTCACAATGCTCGAATGGTATCGGGCGGGCGAGAGCTATGAGAGCCTGATGATGGATTGCGTGCGTATGCTGGCGCTCGCTGCCGAAACGGTGAAGACCGCAACGCTTACCTATCGCGGCGCTGAGTGCGATCCCTTCGCCGGGCCGGAGCGCATCAGCGTTGCAGAAGCGTTCGGTCGCCATGCCGGCATCGATCTTCTGGCTTCTGTATCTGCTGACGGCTCGACCGAACGCGACCATCTTGCCGCTGAAATGCGGCGGGTCGGCATGCGCGTTGCCGATGACGATCATTGGGCTGATCTCTTCAGTCGGGTGCTGGTGGAGAAGGTCGAGCCGTATCTCGGCTTTGGCCGTGTCACCATTCTCGACGAATACCCTGTTTCAGAAGCGGCTCTTGCGCGGCCTTCGGCGCGCGATCCGCGCGTAGCGGAGCGCTTCGAGTTCTATGCCTGCGGGGTCGAGCTTGCCAACGGCTTTGGCGAACTGACAAATGCCTCCGAGCAGCGGCGCCGTTTCGAGATCGAGATGGCGGAGAAGATGCGGGTCTATGGCGAGACCTATCCGCTCGACGAGGATTTTCTGGCGGCGCTGGCAATCATGCCGGAAGCGAGCGGCATCGCGCTCGGCTTCGACCGGTTGGTGATGCTGGCGACAGGTGCGTCGCGGATCGATCAGGTGCTCTGGGCGCCGGTCGCGGAGTACGGCCGATGAATGTCATGCGTCCGATCAAGAGCGTCGACGATCTCGTCAGGGCGGGGCTGGTCGAGGACGCGGAGCGACTGGCGCTCGATGAGGTCGCCGCGCGCTATGCCATCGCGCTGACACCTGCCATGGCAAGGTTGATCGATTATGCCGATCCGGCCGATCCGATTGCCCGGCAGTTCGTGCCCGATGTGGCGGAACTCGTTACCACGCCCGAGGAACGGGCCGACCCCATCGGGGACCATGCGCACAGCCCGGTCGAGGGCATCGTGCATCGCTATCCGGACCGCGTGCTGTTGAAGGCCGTGCATGTCTGCCCGGTCTATTGCCGCTTCTGCTTCCGGCGCGAGATGGTGGGGCCGCAGGGGCTCGGCATGCTCGATCCGGCGGCGCTGGCTGCAGCCGTCGACTATATCCGCGGGCATGGCGAGATCTGGGAAGTGATCCTGACCGGCGGCGATCCGCTGGTGCTTTCACCAAGGCGTCTCGGCGACATTCTAAGCGAGCTTGCTGAGATCGAGCATGTGAAGATCGTGCGCTTCCACACGCGCGTGCCCGTCGTCGATCCGCAGAAGATTGATGCGGAGCTGATTGCGGCGCTGAAAGCGAGTGGCAAGACTGTCTATGTCGCGCTTCACGCCAACCATCCGCGTGAGCTGACGACTGAAGCACGCGCCGCCTGCGCCCGGCTGGTGGATGCCGGCATCGTCATGGTCAGCCAGTCGGTGCTCCTGAAGGGCGTCAATGACGATCCCGACGTGCTGGCAGAACTTATGCGGGCCTTCGTCGAGACGCGCGTGAAACCTTATTATCTGCATCATCCGGACCTTGCGCCCGGCACCAGCCATTTCAGGCTGTCGATAGAAGAGGGGCAGAAGGTCGTTGCCTCGCTTCGCGGCCGCATCTCCGGTCTCTGCCAGCCCACCTATATTCTCGATATTCCCGGTGGTTACGGCAAGGCTGTCATCGGCGAGAGCGCTGTGAAGGCGACCGGGGAGGGCTGCTACTCGGTGTCGGACTATCGCGGCGGCGAGCATTCCTATCCGCCTGCCGGTTAACGCAAAAGCGTGCTCCCGGCGTACCATTTCTGCACTCGATACAGCCGGGGCCATTTTCTGCCGGTCGTCTCGGGCTACATCAAACTATTGATAGGAATGAAGTATTAGGCCGCAAGCGGGCATGATTTGTAAAATGCAAAGTATGAGTGATAGTCATATTTAACTAATTACATTAGCGGAATTTTCTGTTTTCCGCACTAAAAGCACTCCCATGAAAAGGCGATGAATGCCGGCTCAGGATCATGAAAATCTGGAGTTAATGGGATGAACAAGACAATCCGCGACCTCGTAGCCAAGTTCGGTAAGCTTCCTGTTCCTGTTGATCAGGTTGCCGACGATGCGGATCTCTACGCTGCGGGTCTGACGTCCTTCGCTTCGGTGCAGCTCATGCTCGGCATCGAAGAGGCATTCGACATTGAGTTTCCTGACAATCTCCTGAACCGCAAGTCCTTCGCAAGCATCTCGGCGATCGCCAAGACGGTCGATCTCATCCGGGATAGCCGAAAGGTCGCCTGATGAACTTCCCGGTCAAGATCACGGAAGACAGCCTGGTCGCAAGGGCTGCCCGCGTCGCAGAAATTGCGGCAAAACATGCGGATACCGTCGATTTCGAAGGACGGTTCCCGCAGGAAGCCGTCAACACGATGAAGACCGAGCGCCTGCTCGGCATCCAGATCCCTCGCCATCTCGGTGGCGAGGCCGCTTCCATCACCCAGATCGCCGAATTGTGCTCGATTCTTGGCCAGGCCTGCGCGGCAAGCGCGATGGTTTTCGCCATGCACCAGATCAAGCTTTCGAGCCTCGTCGAACACGGCGTCGAGAGCGAATGGCATAGCGCCTTCATGCGCCGTATCGCCGCCGAACAGCTCCTGATCGCTTCCGCCACCACAGAAGGTGGGATCGGCGGCAATCTACGCAACAGCATCTGCGCCATCGAAATCGACGGTGATATCTGCAGGCTGCAAAAGGATGCGACCGTCATTTCCTACGGCTCGCATGCCGATGCAATTCTCATCACCTCGCGCAGCCATCCGCAGGCCGCTTCTTC
Source organism: Hyphomicrobiales bacterium (assembly GCA_900470965.1). GTDB lineage: Bacteria > Pseudomonadota > Alphaproteobacteria > Rhizobiales > Rhizobiaceae > Rhizobium. The sequence continues at coordinate 113,782 of UCCS01000006.1, read as the reverse complement.
CGATCAGGTACTGACTGCCTTCCTTAGGGATCAGTACACGCTCGAAAAGACGCATATGTGGAACACGCTCGGCATGCGCGGTACCTGCTCCGACGGCTTCCTCTTCAAGGGCGAAGCGCCGGCCGCACAGATCCTGCCGAAGCCCTTTGCTGAAATCGCTGCGCAGTCGATGCTCGCCTCCTCGCACCTGCTGTGGAGCGGTGTCTGGTACGGCATCGCGGTCGATGCCGTTTCCCGCGCACAGGCTTTCGTGCGCGCTGCTGCCCGCAAGTCTCCCGACGCCACGCCGCCCGGCGCCCTTCGCCTCGCGGAGGTTTCCAACCTCCTGCAGATGGTGAAATCGAACGTCGTTGCCGGCCTCAAGGCCTATGAGGATGCCAAGGTTGACGGCGACAAGCTCTCGTCGATGGGCTTTGCCGTGGCGATGAACAATGTGAAGATCGCTTCCTCGGAAACGATCCTGGAAATCGTCAATCATACCATGCTGATCTGCGGCATTATGGGCTACAAGAACGGTACGCCCTTCAGCCTCGGTCGCCATCTGCGCGATGCCCATTCCGCACAGCTCATGATTTCGAACGACCGCATCCTCGGCAATACGTCGAGCATGCTTCTTGTCCATAAGCAGGACACTAGCCTACTGGGGTAAAGCCATGGATATGCAGACTTCGTTTCTGGATCGGCTCTTCGAGTCCGGCCTGCTGATCGATACCGGCGTTGACGGTCTTTACGGCCGCAGCGGCCAGTTCGAAGATGTCATCGCTGCCTTCGAGCGGCTGATCGACAGGTTCGGCGGCGCTGACGGCGCCGAGGCGATGCGTTTTCCGCCCGGCATGAACCGCGCGCTCTTCGAAAAGAGCGGCTACATGAAGAGCTTCCCGCAGCTGGCCGGCACGGTGCACAGCTTCTGCGGCAGCGAGCTCGACCATATGAGCCTGCTGCAGTGCATGGAAGTCGGCGAGGACTGGACCAAGGACCAGAAGGCGACCGACATCGTGCTGACGCCGGCAGCCTGCTATCCGCTTTATCCGACGGTCGCCAAGCGCGGCAACCTGCCGGCCAAGGGCGGTCTCTTCGATCTGCAATCCTATTGCTTCCGTCATGAGCCTTCCAAGGATCCGGCCCGGCAGCAGCTTTTCCGCATGCGCGAATATGTCTGCATGGGCACCGAGCAGCATGTGACCGATTTCCGCCAGAGCTGGATGGACCGCGGTGTCGAAATGATGAAGCAGGTCGGTCTCGACGTGACGATCGACGTTGCCAACGACCCGTTCTTCGGCCGTGCCGGCAAGATGATGGTCAACAACCAGCGCGACCAGAACCTGAAGTTCGAGCTCTTGATCCCGATCACGTCCTCTGCAAACCCAACGGCCTGCATGAGCTTCAACTATCATCAGGACTCGTTCGGCGTGAAGTGGGGCCTGAACCTTGAAGACGGCAGCGTGGCCCACACCGCCTGCGTCGGCTTCGGGCTGGAGCGCATTGCGCTCGCGCTCTTCCATCATCACGGCCTTGACGTCAAGGAATGGCCGGCAAGCGTGCGGAAAGTCCTGTGGGGCTGAGCGGCTCGATGACATCAGTCTTTGCGGGTATCGACCCCGATACCTACAAGGCGCATGCGCTGCATTCCGGTGAGCGCATGTGGCCGGAGACCAATTGCTACATCGATCTCTGGATCGAGGTTCTCTCGACCTTCGGCGTTGCGCCGGAAGCGATGCTCGGTTTTACGTTGACCCAGGATTTCGAGGGCGACCAGTTCACCTTCTTCAAGGTGCCGCTGGAGGATCTCGAAGCGCTCTACGGCATTCGCGCCACCGAGCTTGCGATCTACGACCGCGTCGAGCGGCATATCGAGGTGCAGATCGCCCGCGGGCGGCTCTGCCTCATCGAGATGGATTCCTTTTATATGCCGGATACGCGCGGCACTGCCTACAGGCAGGAACACGGCAAGACCACAGTTGCGATCAACCGGCTGGACTTTGCCGGCAAGCGTGTCGATTACTTCCATAATGCCGGCTATTTCCGCATCGAGGGCGAGGATTTCGACGGGCTGTTCCAATCCCATCTGACGGATGAGGATGCGCCGTTCCTGCCCTATACGGAATTCGCCAAGTTTCCGGAACGCCCTGTCGGCGAAGCACATCTGCGCGAGGTTTCGCGGCGGCTCCTGGGCTTCCATTTCCATCGCCGCCCAAGCGCCAATCCGATCCGCGCCTTTGCCGAGGTCTTTCCGTTGCAGGTTGAGGCAGTAGCCGATCGGCCCTTCGGTTTCTTCCACAAATATGCCTTCAACACGCTGCGGCAGGTAGGTGCGAATTTCGAACTCGCGGCCGATCATCTGACCTGGTTTTCAGCCGGCGAGTTTGGTGTTGCGGCCGGAGAGGCGCGCCGGATCTCGGAAGTGGCGAAGTCGGTTCAGTTCCAGCTTGCCCGCGCCGTCACCCGCCGCAAGTTCGAGCCTTTGAAAGCGGCACTTGATCCGGCAGCCGATGCATGGGATTCGATGATGGCATCGCTCGCGGAGCGAGTCTGAGGCCGGAGATCTGACCATGCGGGGGCGGTTGGCAAGCATCGGGGCTGAGGAAAGCTTGCTTTCCGAAGGGTGGAATCTGGTTCTGACCGAGCCTGGCGCCTGCGCGACACCCCACGACATCCATCTTTCGGCGCAGTTCATTCCTGCACCTGTTCCCGGCACCGTTGCAGCGGCGCTCGAAAGAGCAGGGCTGTTCGACCGGGAAAATCCACAGCCGCTGAACACCAAGGACGCCTGGTACCTGACCCGCCTCTTCGATACGGAGCCGGGTGAGGCGATCCTGCGTTTTGAGGGGCTGGCGACGATCTGCCATGTTTTTCTCAACGGCCAGGAAATCCTCTTTTCCGAGAGCATGTTCACTGCGCACGAAATGCCGGTGACGCTGACAGGCGGTGATGAACTGGCGCTCTGCTTCCGGGCGCTTGGCCCTCGTCTGTCGGAGCCCGGGCCGCGTGCTCGCTGGCGACCGCAGATGATTACGCCTCAAGGGCTGAAGAATGTCCGCAACACGCTGCTCGGGCATATGCCCGGCTGGTGTCCGGAGATCCATGCCGTTGGGCCCTGGCGGCAGATTTCGCTCGTGCGCCGGGGCGTGGCCTCGGTCGATCATGTTTCGGTGCGCGCGGTGTTGGAGGAAAACGGCGCGGGGCGACTCAGCGTTTCGCTTTATACCGCTGGCGAAGAGCCGGTGATGCTATTGCGTTGCGCCGGCGCCGAGCAGGGTTTCGAGAAGATCGGCGATCGGCATTATTCGGCGATTCTCAAGCTTTCCGACATCGAGGCGTGGTGGCCGCATACACATGGTGTGCCGCATCTCTATGATGTGACGCTGGTTATCGATGGCGAAGAACATTCGCTGGGCAAAGCCGGCTTTCGTCGTATCGAGGTTGAGCATGGCGCTGATGGCAATGATTTCGCGCTTGTCATAAACGGCGAGCAGGTCTTCTGCCGCGGCGCGGTCTGGACAACGGCCGATATCGCACGGCTGCCTGGCGAGCGGGCCGATTACGAGCCCTTCCTGCGGCTTGCTGCCGAGGCTGGCATGAACATGATCCGCATCGGCGGTACCATGGCCTATGAAACGCCTGACTTTTTCGCGCTCTGCGATGTGCTCGGGCTGATGGTCTGGCAGGACTTCATGTTCGCCAATTTCGACTATCCGAAGAATGACAAGGCTTTTATCGGCCATGTACATGCCGAGGTGGAAGAGTTTCTGCATGGCGTACAGCTCTCGCCCTCGCTTGCCGTGCTCTGCGGCGGCAGCGAAATCCACCAGCAGGCGGCGATGTTCGGTCTGCCCCCGGATTTCTGGAGCGGGCCGATCACCGACGAGATCATCCCGGCGATCTGCCAGCGCATGCGGCCGGATGTGCCCTATGTGCCGAATTCGCCCTATGGCGGGGCGATGCCCTTTTCGCCCAACGCCGGCGTGACGCATTATTACGGCGTCGGCGCCTATATGCGGCCACTCGAGGATGCGCGCCGCGCCGAGGTGCGCTTTGCGGCCGAAAGCCTCGCCTTTGCCCATGTGCCGCAGCAGCGGACCTTGCAACGGCATCTCGACGTGCCCCCAGTTCACAGTCCGCTCTGGAAAGAGCGGGTGCCGCGCGACCGGGGTGCTTCCTGGGATTTCGAGGATATCAGAGATTTCTATCTCGGGCTTCTCTACGATCTCGATGCGGCCAGGCTCCGTCGAGAAGACCCCGAGCGTTATCTCGATCTTTCGCGCGCTGTGACGAGCGAGGTGCTGGAGGAGACTTTTGCCGAATGGCGACGCAAGGGATCGTCCTGCAATGGTGCGCTCGTCTGGACCCTGCAGGATCTGTTGCCAGGTCCCGGCTGGGGCGTGATCGACTCAACCGGCGAGCCGAAGCCTGTCTGGCATGCAATGCGCCGCGCCTTCCGTCCGGTGCAGGCGGTTTTTACGGACGAGGGGACGAACGGCCTCTATGTCCACGTCATCAACGAAACGGATAAGGTGGTCGCTGTCGAACTCGATGTCGCCTGCCTGCGCGAGGGGCGCCAGCAGGTCGCGAGCGGCAGCAAGGCTTTCAATCTCGACCCGAGAAGCGTGGAGCGTATCGCTTCCACCGATCTCTTCGGCGGCTTCTTCGATGCGACCTATGCCTTCCGTTTTGGCGCGCCGTCGCATGACGTCAGCGTTGCCTGGCTGCGGTCGACGATGGACGGAGCGTTGCTCGCACAGGCTTTCCATTTTCCGCGCGGCCGAGCCAAAGCCTTCCACGACGCGACGATCGAGGCATCTTTCATGCGTGAGGGCGATGATTGGTTCATCACGCTTGCGACCGACAGGCTGGCCCAATCTGTCCATATCGATGTCGAAGGCTACCGGGCGGAAGAGGACTGGTTCCATCTGGCACCAGGCCCTGCCAAGCGAGTGAAGCTCATCGCTGCTGCGGGCACTGATGGCGATGCATTGCCGGCAGGCGAAATCAGGAGCGTCGGCGCCGCGCGCCGTTTCGCGCTTTAAAGGCTAGGGAGCGGTCATGACCATCAGAGTGCAGGCGGAAGAGGCTCTGCGGGGCGTCTATCGGAGCGTGCGCGGGCATCTGCTGCAGCGGCTTATCGTCAAATCGCGGCTTGCCTTCAATCCGCGCCGGCCGGTTGAGATTGTCGGCTATCTGTCGATGGCGGCGGGTGTAGGCGAATCCGCGCGACTTTGCGTTGGTGCGCTTTCGCGGGCGGGCCGTGAGATCATGCTGGCTGATGTCAGCACGCATCCGGATGAAGGCAAGCTGGTGGAGTGGGCATCTACACAGGTTTCCGACGGCCAGCCGGGAAGCCGCATATGGCATCTCAATCCGCCCATGCTGCCGCGCGCCATCCTGAAGAAAGGCCTCGGGAATTTCACTCGTGCCTTCAACATCGGCTACTGGGCCTGGGAGCTTGAAGTGGTGCCGGCGGAATGGCGCAATGCCATGCACTATATGAGCGCCGTCTTCGTTCCCTCCGAATTCACCAGGCGAGCAATCGCGCCGCATACGACTGCACCTGTCATTGTCGTGCCGCACCCTGTTACCGAGCGGCCGGCGGCCGACGGTATCAGGCAGAAATTCGGAATTGCAGAGGATGCTTTCCTCGTATCGTTCATCTTCAGTGCCGGCTCCTCGATCAACCGCAAGAACCCGCAGGCGGTGATCGAAGCCTTCAGGCTCTTCAGCGCCGAATGCCCCAATGCCTTCCTGCTGATGAAGGCGAGCGGCAACCCGGCCAGGGACGAGACGCTTCGGGCACTCATGCAGTCCGTGGAAGGCGACCGCAACATCCGGATCGTTACCGACAATCTGGCGAGTTCGGAGATCAACGGCATTATCCGCGATTCCAATGCCTATCTTTCGCTGCACCGCTCGGAGGGCTTCGGCCTGACGGTGGCTGAAGCGATCATGCACCGCACGCCCGTCATCTCGACAGGATGGTCGGGCACGGCCGATTTCTGTGATCCCGACAATACCTGGCTGGTCGAGCCGTCGCTCATTCCCGTCGTCGACAGCCATCCGGAATTTGCCGATCTCAAGAATGCCGTCTGGGCCGATCCCTCGCCAGTGGCCGCGGCAGCGCATCTGAAGAGCATCTATTCCGATTCTGATGGTGCGAGGCGAAAAGCGGAGGGGGCTCGGACCTATCTGATGCGCCATCTTGCCGAGCACAGTTATGACAAGGCGCTTTCGAGGCTTTCGGCGATGCAGGCAAGCTAAGCTGAGTGCCTCACTCCCCTTTATTTTAACATTTCCAATTTAGAGATGGCTTGTTTTCGGCCGCGATGCGGCTTCTAGCGGATGGACGGATGTCGAAGGGCATTATTGCAAACTCGATGATGAATGCGGCGGCGGGCATGCTGCTTCTGGTGACGGGATTCGTTTCCTCGATCATAACCGCACGCCTGCTCGGCCCCGAAGCCAACGGCATCGTCGCCTTTTCGCTCTGGCTTGTTGTCACAGGGGCCTCGATTGCTGAGCTCGGCTCCAGCATCACGCTTCTGAAGACGCTGCCGCAACTTTCGGCGCAGGGCTACAGCTTCGAGCAACGTAGGGGATTTGCCTCGATCCTGGTCACCTTCATGGTCTGCTCCACGTTGGTGCTGCTGGGGCTCTATGCCCTGTTCTTCCTGACATCGGAGGAAATGCACTGGGCCGATACCGCACCGTCGGTGGCGCTTGTGACAGGCATCCTCTTCTTCGTCCAGGCGATTGGCTCCTTCGTCAAATTCTACCTCATCGGCGAAAAGCGGCTTGGCACGTTCTTCCAGCTGACGTTGATCGTCTCGGTTTTCCAGCTTGTGGGCGTAGCGGTCGGTGCCGTCCTTTACGGTGTGCAGGGCGTGCTTGTCGGCTATGCGCTCGGTCAGCTCGTGCTTTTCGTCGCTACCTTGCCGATCCTCTTTGCCCGTCGTGACCGCTGCGGCGTCTCGCTCAAATATCTGGCGTCGTCGTCGGTCATCCTGTCTATGCAGTTCATCATCGATTCGATCTTCCTCAACCGCATTGAACTGCTCTTTCTGCAGCAGTTCTGGTCGGTGGAAATGGTCGGTTTCTATGCTGCCGGCCTGTCGATCGCCAATATCGCGCTGCAGCTTCCCATCCAGATGAGCGGCAGCCTGCTGCCCTATTATTCTGAACGGCGGCATGCCAGCGCCGACTCGAAATTCCCGGTCGAGGCCTTTGCCGCCGTCATCCGTAGTATGGCCTATATTGTGCTGCCGATGAGCCTCGGGCTTGCTGCAATCTCTACTGAACTTGTACATGTGGTCTTCGGCGAAGCCTTCGACCGAAGCGGCGGAGTTGTCGCCCTGCTTGCGCTTGTCGCGCCTGCCTACACTCTCATGCAGGTTCTCAGCCTGTACCTGCTTTCAATCGACAAGGCCAATGTACGGTTGAAAATCAGTGTGATAGGTGGCCTCCTGATGGTAGTGGGTTGTTTACTCATCGTACCTAGTCTTGCCGCCGAGGGTGCCGCGCTTGTGCGCATAGCCGTATTTGTTGCGATGTCGGTAATGATGGTCAGGCAAACGGGATTCGGAACTCAGCTTTCGGGCCTTTATCTCAGCCTTACGAAGATTACTCTCGCGGCGGTATTTTGCGGCTGCGGTGCCATCACTGCACTTGAGCTCATCCAGGGTCCGATTGGTCTTGTCGCGGCGATCATCGCTGGCACATTTACTTATTTTGCCGCGTTGAAAGTCCTGCGCGCCGTTCCGGCCGAAGATATCCAGGTGCTGCGCTCGATTCTCGACAAGATGCCGGCGCTGCTGAAGGGACCGGCAAGGCGCGTGGTCAATTTCATCACCCCGCCGACGCCCGAAGGGGGGGGAAGGAAACCTGATAACGAGGAGTTCTCGCGCGAGCCGGCAGAAGGCGCCGGCCGTGCCGCTGCTCTTCCCGTTGTCTTCGATGGCACGATCGGTCTGTTCATGCCTGAAAAGCCTGATGTCGCAAGACGTTCGGCAGCCGTTCTCTTCGTCAGTCCTTGGGGTTTCGAAGAAATGTGCACGCGGAAATTCTACCGCGTCGCGGCAGAGCATTTTTCAGATATCGGCGTACCGAGCCTGCGCTTCGACTATACGGGCACCGGTGACGCGCTCGATTTCGGAAATCAGGCGCCGAGCCTGGAAATCTGGAAGAACTCCATCCGCGCGGCCGCTATAAAGCTGAAGGCGCTCAGTGGTTGCTCGCAGATCATCCTTGTCGGCCAGGGTCTCGGCGGCACGCTTGCTCATTTGACCGGCCATTCGATCGAGGGCGTCGACAGTGTCGCGCTGCTTGCGCCTATTCTAAGCGGCAGGGGGCATCTGCGCGAAATCAACATGTGGTCGCGGATCATCCATGCCGACCTCGGTCTCGGCAAGGAGCATGCGCCGAGTGCCCAGGTGCAGATCGCCGGTCTGACCTTGCCCGACGCGATTGCTGCGGAAATCGGCAAGCTCAATATCAGTTCACCGCAGGGCCTGGCGGCGCCGAATTACCTCATCCTCGAACGCCCGGTTCGGGTTGACGATACGGCCTTCGCCGACGCCCTGAAGGCGCTCGGCGGCAATGTCGAGCAGCGCGTTTTCGAAGGTTATGACGAGCTGGTCACGAACCCGCTCTTTGCCAAGACGCCGATGGCAGTCATCGCGCTGCTCACCGAATGGCTTGTCGAGACAACCGTGTCTGCCGCATCCGCAGGGCACTCTCCGCAGGAAGTCGGAAACCAGTCGCTCGCGGGTGATGGTTTTGAGGAAATTCCGGTTCGTTTCGGAGCCTTCCAGCATCTGATCGGCGTCATCAGCCGGCCGCAGGGCGAGATCAAGGGTAATGCCGTGCTCTTTATGTCGACGGCCTATGACCGGCATGCCGGCTGGGGTCGTACGACGGTCGATATGGCGCGTGAGCTCGCCCGCCAGGGCGTCGTTTCGCTACGTTTCGATTCCGCCAATGTCGGCGACAGCGTTCCGCGCCCGGATGCGCCGGAACAGGTTCTCTATTCGGCGACACAGACGGAAGACGCGCTCGCCTCGCTGGATCTCTTGGAAAGCTTTGTCGCCGGACCGATCATGGTCGCAGGTCGCTGCAGCGGCGGCTATGTGGCCCTGCGCGCGGGCATCGAGGATGAGCGTTTGAAGGCGATCGTTTCGATTAATCCCTTCGTCTACTACTGGGATCCCGAGATGCCGGTGCGGCGCGAGCATGTCGTCTCCGTTCCGCGCAGCGTCGACGACTACGGTCAGCGGATGATGCGGCTCGACACGGTCAGACGGCTGTTCCGCGGTGAGGTCGATGTCTTTGCGGCCCTGCAGAACATCTTCATCGCGATCGGCCGCCGGCTTTCGCCGCGCATCGCGCCGCTTGTCGAACTCATTCCGGGCCGCCGTCATATCGCGCGGGAAGTGCGCCAGTCCTTTGCGGCGCTTGGCAGGCGCAAGGTGCCGCTGACGCTGATCTACAGCGAAGGCGATGTCGGTCTCGACCACATGTATTTCCACTTCGGCCCGCGCGGGCACAAGTTTACACGGCATCCGAATGTGCGGGTGGTGATGCTGCAGGATGCTGATCACAACCTGACGCCGCCGGAATCGCGCAAGCTGGTGCTGGACGAGATCGTGCGGTTAGCGAAGGCCTGAGAATTTCCTGATTTGTTGGAGCAATTCCCGCAAAACTGCGCAGCGGTTTTGTGTTCGGAATTGCGCTAGGCGGCGATGCCGATCGACCGGTAGAGGTCGATATAGCGTTCGGCGACTGCGTCCCACGAATAAGCGTGCGCGGCCTGAACAAGGCTCTCCCGCAGTGCTGTACCCTCGGCGCTTACTTTCCGGTAGGCTTCCTCGATCGCGTCAGCGGCCCGATCCGGCTTCATGAAGTCGGCGAGAATGATCTCCTCGTGCCGCCCGGCAAGTACGCGGTAAGCCTCATTGGAGTTCAGGACTGGCTGCAGGCCGGCACTCATCGCTTCCAGCGCGACGAGGCCGAAACCTTCATATTCCGAGGCGGAAGCGAAAAGAGAAGCTTTTGCGATGATCTCGCGGATCGATTGATTATCCGGCGAAATAGTCAGGGTGATCGCTGTGTCCAGCGACCTTGCCGTGATCTCGCGCCTGAGATCGGCGGCGTTGAGATCGGATTCGGCGCCGATGATATCGAGACGCCAGTCGGGATTGCGTTTGACGAGCGCTGCCGTTGCATCCAATAGCAGATCGAGCCGCTTGTTTACCGAGAAGCGCCCGATAGTGACGACGCGCCGTTCAGGGGTGCGCGAGGCGGCATCGGCGAATTTGCCGATATCGGCGCCGTTCTCGATGGTAATGCCATCGGCGACGATCTGGATGAACTGGCTGAGATCGGACGCGCTGCAGCAGATAACGCGGCGATAAGCGAGTGCCGAGCGCCGTGTCAGCGTCCTGAACCAGACCTTCTTGATAACAAGGAATTTCTTCGTGTGAAAGAAGCCCCCATGTGTCGTGACGACCATGGGCTTGCGGTGCAGGAACCTGCCCCAGGCGAGCGCATCGAAGAAGAAGTCGATTGCATGGACATGGATAAGGTCGGCATCGCCGATATGACGGAACACCTGCGGCGCCAGCGGATAGCGGCTGCTGCCCGACCAGGGGATGCGCACGATCTCGATGCCGTCGATGGTTTCGCGCGCCGGTAGCTTGTTTTCAGGTGCGGTAAAGAGGGTATCGAGTGTGACGACGCGAACGCGGTATCCGCGTTTCAGCGTCTGGCGGGCGAGATTGGCGACCACATCTTCCAGGCCGCCGCGGTTCGGCAGAAACTGGCGTACGACGTGCACGATGAGAGGCGCAGCAATAAGCTGCGGCCTTTTCTCGACGGTCTCTGTCATGGAGACGGACATTTCCCACCTATTCTCTGTGGGAATGACCAGCCACGCCGGCCGTTAAGGTGCGGTATATGAAGATGCACCCCGAGCGGCTTTATTTGCAAAAGGGTTAACCGGTTCAGAACGCCTTGAAGGTCAATGTCGTCAGCGAACGGACGATGCCGGGGATGTTGGCAATGTTGTCGTTGATGAACTTGCCGATATCCTGGCCTTCTTCGATGTAGACCTTGAGCAGCAGGTCGTAATTGCCTGAAGTCGAATAGAGCTCCGAGACCAGTTCGGTCTTGTAGATGGCGTCGGCGACCTCATAGGTCTTGCCTGGAGCACACTGGAGCTGGACGAAGATCGGCTTCATGGGAATTTCCTGCATCGAATTCTGATGGCGCGCATAATGGTCGAAACCGCTGCTGCGATGCAAGCCTTCCTTACATTTCAGAACCCGAACGGGCTTCGGAGACAATCCAGTCGCGGAAGGCGGCAAGCGGAGCGTAATCTGCGCGTTCCGGCGGAAAAGCGAGATAATAGCGTTCACGGCTTTCCATCTCGCGGTCGACGGCTGCGACGAGATCGCCGCGCTTCAGTTCTTCCTGGATGAGGAAAGTCGGCAGCAGGGCAACACCGAGGCCGGCGATTGCCGCTTGCGCTGCCGTCGCAAACTGGTCGAACAGCATGCCGTGCACGCTTTCGAAGACGACGCCGTTGTCGGCAAACCAGCGCTCCCAGGCGTCGGGCCGGGTTGTAAGATGCAGGAGGGGCGCTGTCAGGAGGTCTTCCGCGCGGGAGATCGCGTTGCGTTTGAGGAAATCCGGGCTGCAGGCGGGCAGCGTGTGTTCCGACATCAGAAAGGCGAGTTCCGCGCCCGGCCAGTGGCGATGACCGAAGTGGATGGCGGCATCGATGGAATCGAGCCGGAAATCGAAGGAGGAGAGCCGGGTCACGAGGTTGATCGTGACGCCCGGATTGGTGGCGAGAAAGCGGCCGAGGCGCGGCGCCAGCCAGCGCGTGCCGAAGGTCGGCAGAATTGCGAGGTTCAAAGTACCGCCATGCGGGTTAGCGCGCAGGTTTAGCGAGGCGCTGGAGATACGGCGGAGTGCCTCGCGGATCTCACGTGCGTAGGCGTCTCCGGCAAGAGTAAGTCGCACGGTCTGGCGTTCGCGCAGGAAAAGCTCGACGCCGAGTTGCTCCTCCAGCGCTTTGATCTGGCGGCTGACGGCGCTCTGCGTCAGGTCGAGTTCGCGGGCGGCTGACGTAACGCTGCCGGTGCGGGCGACCGCCTCGAAGGCGGCGAGGTGCGAGATCGACGGCAAAAAACGTCTTGGTGAGAGCATGATCATTCCATTTCAGAATGAACTATTTCCGAAACGTCGATATTCACCGCTTCGGCGGCCTTGTAAAGAACTTCATCCTGCAAAATCGGAATGAACGCGGAGTTTTTTCATGCCCGGCGCTTTCGTCTCCACGGATCGGATCCGTTCGCTTTTCACCGAAGCCATGTCGCAGATGTACCGGACGGAGGTGCCGCAATACGGCTCGCTGATCGAGCTCGTGGGAGAGGTCAACGCCGAAGTCCTCGCAAAAGACCAGGGACTGAGCGAGCGGCTTCGGCGCGCAGGCGAGCTGGAGCGCATCGATGTCGAGCGTCATGGCGCGATCCGTCTCGGAACGGCCGAAGAGCTGTTTACGATCCGCCGGCTCTTTGCCGTCATGGGGATGCAGTCGGTCGGTTACTACGATCTCTCGGTCGCCGGCGTTCCCGTACATTCCACCTGCTTCCGGCCTGTCGATGAAGCGGCGCTGAACGTCAATCCGTTCCGCGTCTTCACCTCGTTGTTGCGCCTGGAACTGATCGAAGACGAAGAGTTGCGCGCTGAAGCCGCGGCAATCCTCGCCAGACGGCGCATCTACACACCGCGTGCAATCGCCCTCATCGAACAGCATGAGAAGGCCGGCGGTCTGACGGAAGCGGAAACTGCGGAGTTCGTTGCCGAGGCGCTGGAAACCTTCCGCTGGCACGGCGAGGCGACGGTCAGCGCCGAGACCTACAAGCGTCTGCAGGATGCCCACCGCCTCATTGCAGACGTCGTCAGTTTCAAGGGGCCGCATATCAACCATCTGACGCCGCGCACGCTCGATATTGATGAAGTGCAACGGCGCATGCCGGAGCGCGGCATCACGCCCAAGGCCGTCATCGAAGGCCCGCCGCGGCGCAATTGCGATATCCTGCTGCGGCAGACGAGCTTCAAGGCTCTGGAAGAGCCGATTGCTTTTACCGGCGAGGCCGGGACGACATCAGGCACGCATACGGCCCGCTTCGGCGAGATCGAACAGCGCGGCGTGGCGCTGACGGCCAAGGGGCGGGCGCTCTATGATCGGCTGCTTGCCTCGGTGCGGGGCGAAGTGCAGGTCGGCGCATCCGGCGCCAAGGCCGGCGACTACGATGCCGAACTTGCCGAGCGTTTCAAAGCGCTGCCGGACAGCTGGGACGAGCTGCGGCGCGAGGGGTTTGCCTTCTTCCACTATTCGGCGACGCCCGAAGGTATTGCGGCCAAGGGACAGCTGCCCTCCGATCCCGACGCGTTGATCGCTCGGGGCTATCTGCGGTTCGATCCCATCATCTACGAGGATTTCCTGCCGGTCAGCGCGGCCGGTATCTTCCAGTCGAACCTCGGCACGGACCAGCAGCAGAATTATGCGACACGTTCGAACCGGGATGCCTTCGAGGAGGCGCTGGGCGCGAAGGTCCGGGACGAGCTCGCGCTCTATGCCGAGCGGCAGGCTGCCTCGCTTGACATGGCCATGGAAAAGCTCTGCCTTTCCGGCCTGAAGCTAAAGACGGTCGCCTGATATTTGGCCGCTTCCGCAAGGGCGGAGGCGGCGCTAGAGTGCCGATTTCGATCCTGACTGGACTGTCTGATGCTCAATGATCCGCGCTCCCACGGCCTGTGGGAAAAGACTGCTCCCCAGCCACCCGTCACCCCTGTGCTGGAGGGCGCTATCGAGGCCGACGTCGTCATCGTCGGTGGCGGCTATACGGGTCTTTCTTCCGGCCTGCATCTGGCCGAAGCCGGATCGCGGGTCGTGCTGCTCGAGGCCAAGGAGATCGGTTTCGGCGGCGCAGGTCGCAATGTCGGCCTCATCAATGCCGGCATGTGGGTCATGCCTGATGACCTGCCCGGTGTGCTCGGCCCGGTTTATGGCGAGCGTCTGCTCGACCTGCTCGGCAACGCGCCACGGCTGGTGATGGAACTGATCGAAAAGCATGGCATTGCTTGCGAGCTCGAAAAGCAGGGTACGCTGCATTGCGCCGTCGGTCCCGATGGGTTGAAGGAAGTCGAGGAACGCTACAAGCAATGGTCGGCGCGCGGCGCGCCCGTCACATTGCTCAATGCGGATGAGACGACAAAACGCATCGGCACGAATTCCTATGCCGGATCGCTGCTCGATATGCGGGCCGGCACGCTGCAGCCACTTGCCTATGCGCGCGGGCTTGCCCATGCGGCGCAGAAAGCGGGTGTCGTGTTGCATACGGCAAGCCCTGTTATCGCAACCGAGCGGCAGGGCGGCCGCTGGGTGGTAAAGACGGCGCGCGGACAGGTGAGCGCCGACTGGATTATCGTGGCGACCGACGCCTACAGCACCGGCCCCTGGGAGCAGGTGCGCAGCGAACAGGTGTTTCTGCCCTATTTCAATTTTGCCACCGTGCCGCTCGGCCATAATCTGCGCCAGTCGATCCTGCCCAATCGCGAGGGCGTGTGGGATACGAAGGAAATCCTCTCCTCATTCCGCGTGGATCAGGCCGGTCGCCTCGTCTTCGGCAGTGTCGGGGCGTTGCGCAATACCGGCCTTTCCATCCACAAGAGTTGGGCAAAGCGTTCCCTGAAGCGGCTCTTTCCTGACATCGGCGAGGTTGAATTCGAGTGCGAATGGTACGGCCAGATCGGCATGACCGACAACGCCCTGCCGCGCTTCCATAAATTCGCCTCCAATGTCATCGGCTTTTCGGGCTATAATGGCCGCGGGATTGCGCCCGGCACTGTGTTCGGGCGCACTTTGGCGGAGCATATTCTTGGCCGGATGGCCGAAGCGGATCTGCCTTTGCCGCTGACCGATCCGCGTGAGCCGAGCTTCCGCGCACTCAAGGAATTATGGTACGAAGCCGGCGCTCAGGTCGCCCATTTTGCCGATGCCCGTTTCTGAGAACAACAAGAATGGAACCAAGACAATGACCATCGCCGTCCTCGATCTCGCCACCGAAACCGCCAAGCTGCTCGCCGATCTCGGCGTCGATGCCAACAGATACACCGGCGGTGCGCTTTCGGTGACATCACCGATCACGGGCAAGGAAATCGGAAAGCTGAAGGAGCATTCTGTTGCGGACGCCAAGGCGGCGATCGACGCGGCGCACACGGCTTTCCTCGAATGGCGTGCCGTTCCGGCGCCGAAGCGCGGCGAGCTGATCCGCCTGCTCGGCGAAGAACTGCGCGCTTCCAAGGTTGCGCTCGGCCGCCTGGTCTCGATCGAAGTCGGCAAGATCACCTCCGAAGGCCTCGGCGAAGTGCAGGAAATGATCGATATCTGCGATTTCGCAGTCGGCCTTTCCCGCCAGCTCTATGGCCTGACGATCGCCACCGAGCGCGCCGAGCACCGGATGATGGAAAGCTGGCATCCACTTGGCGCCATCGGCATCATCTCGGCGTTCAATTTCCCTGTGGCTGTCTGGTCGTGGAATGCAGCACTCGCCATCGTCTGCGGCAATTCCACGGTCTGGAAGCCTTCGGAAAAGACGCCGCTGACGGCGCTTGCCGTCCAGGCGCTGTTCGAGAAGGCGCTGAAGCGTTTTGTTGCCGAAGGCGGCAAGGCGCCGGCAAATCTCTCGACGCTCCTGATCGGCGGCCGCGAGGTTGGCGAAGTGCTGGTCGACCATCCGAAGATCCCGCTCGTTTCGGCCACCGGCTCCACGGCCATGGGCCGCGCCGTAGGTCCGCGCCTGTCGCAGCGCTTTGCCCGCGCAATCCTGGAGCTTGGCGGCAACAATGCCGCAATCGTCTGCCCGACGGCCGATCTTGATCTGACGCTGCGGGGCGTTGCCTTCGCGGCCATGGGCACGGCCGGCCAGCGCTGCACGACGCTGCGCCGTCTCTTCGTGCATGAGAGCGTCTACGACCAGCTCGTTCCGCGGCTGAAGAAGGCCTATGGTTCGGTGACGATCGGCAACCCGCTGGAAACAGGCACGCTGGTTGGCCCGCTGATCGACGGGCAGGCCTTTGACAAGATGCAGACGGCTCTCGGTCAGGCAAAGGCCGCCGGCGGCGCTGTCGTCGGTGGTGAGCGCGTCGAGAACGGTTCGGCAGAAGCCTTCTATGTTCGCCCCGCACTCGTCGAAATGTCTGAGCAAACCGGCCCGGTCGAGCAGGAAACCTTCGCGCCAATCCTCTACGTTATCAAGTATAGCGATTTCGACGCTGTGCTGGAGCTGCACAACGCCGTGCCGCAGGGCCTGTCGTCCTCGATCTTCACCAACAATATGCGCGAAGCTGAGACCTTCCTGTCTTCGCGCGGTTCGGATTGCGGCATCGCCAATGTCAATATTGGTCCGTCCGGTGCTGAGATCGGCGGAGCCTTTGGCGGCGAGAAGGAGACAGGCGGCGGCCGTGAATCCGGTTCGGATGCCTGGAAGGCTTACATGCGACGCTCCACCAACACCGTCAATTACGGCAAGACCCTGCCGCTGGCGCAGGGCGTCAAGTTCGACGTCGAATAAGCTAACGCATTGGAATCTAAAAAGCGACGCCTCACCGGCGTCGCTTTTTTTGACGAAATCCGGATTTATTCCCCGCGAAGATGAAAGATTGAGTCAAGATAATGTGATGTTATTTTTGACCTCGAAACTTGAAGTAATCAGTCAACAAAAATATACGCCTGCCATCACCCTTGGGAGCTCGGGTGACATCGCCACGGAGGCCATCATGAAAATTGCTCTTAACCGTCTTTCCGGCGCGCTTGCGCTTGCCGCTTCACTTCTCGCGGCCACCGCGCTCGCAGGCAGTGCCAATGCGCAGCAGTCTGAAGGCATCGTCGTCTATAATGCCCAGCACGAAAGCCTCGGCCGCGAATGGATCGATGCCTTCACCAAGGAGACCGGCATCAAGGTCACCATGCGCCAGGGCAGCGATATGCAGTTCGCCAACCAGATCATCCAGGAAGGCGATGCTTCGCCCGCCGACGTTTTCCTCACCGAAAACTCGCCGGCCATGACGCTGGTCGATGGCGCCGGCCTGTTTGCGCCCGTCGATAAGGACACGCTGGACCAGGTTCCGGAGCAGTATCGCCCGGCCGACGGCATGTGGACCGGCATTGCCGCGCGCACCACGGTTTTTGCCTATGACAAGACGAAGCTGACCGAAGACAAGCTGCCGAAGTCGATGCTCGATCTGCAGGATCCGGCCTGGAAGGGTCGCTGGGGCGCGGCTCCCGCCGGCGCAGACTTCCAGGCAATCGTTGCCGCCTTCCTGCAGCTGAAGGGTGAAGACGCCACCAAGGCCTGGCTGAAGGGTCTCAAGGACAATGCCACCCCCTACAAGGGCAACAGCGTTGCCATGAAGGCGGTTAATGCCGGTGAAGTCGAAGGCGCGATCATCTATCACTACTACTGGTTCGGCGATCAGGCCAAGACCGGCGAGAACAGCAAGAATGTCGGCCTGCACTATTTCAAGAACCAGGATCCGGGCGCCTTCGTTTCCGTTTCGGGCGGCGGTATCCTGAAGTCCACGCAACACATGAAGGAAGCTCAGGCTTTCATCAAGTATCTCACTAGCAAGGCTGGCCAGACCGTGCTCAAGGACGGCGATTCCTTTGAATACGCCATCGGCAAGGATGCAGCCTCCAACGACAGGCTGGTACCGCTTTCCGACCTCAACGCGCCGAAGGTTGAAGCCTCGACCCTCGACAGCAAGAAGGTTGTAGAGTTGATGACGGCCGCCGGCCTTATCTAACCTTTCTGCCACAGTCTTCTTCCAGCCAAAACTATTGCTTTTGGCTCAAGAAAACCTTAGGGCATGACAAAATCCGGCAACCGCTCCTCAAAGGCGGTTGCCTTCCTTTTTCAGCGTGTGAAGGCATCGGCCTTGCTGCAGGACAATAGATTGCTCGCATCCGGCAACGAGGCGCCAAAGGCCTCGCGAATGGTTTTGCCGCGCTGGCGCATGCCGCACGCTTCCGTCGTTCTCCTCGCATCGATCGTAGCGATCTTCAGCCTCGTGCCGCTCGGCTTCATCGCCTGGGTGACCTATGATGTCGGCTGGGAAACGGTAAAAACGCTGGTCTTTCGCCCGCGCGTCGGCGAGCTTCTCATCAATACGGTTCTTTTGGAATCGATCACCGTTCCGCTGTCTATCGCGCTTGCCGTCACACTCGCCTGGCTGACAGAGCGGACGGATATCCCGTTCGCACGGCTCTGGGCGTGGCTCGCTATTGCCCCGCTTGCCGTGCCGGCCTTCGTGCATTCCTATGCCTGGGTCAGCCTGCTTCCAGGCATGCGCGGGTTGCAGAGCGGCGTCTTTGTTTCGGTGCTTGCCTATTACCCCTTCCTCTATCTCCCGGTTGCCGCGGCACTCCGCCGGCTCGATCCGGCCATCGAGGATGCCGCTGCTTCGCTTGGCCTCGATCCGTGGCGGGTCTTCTTCCGCACGGTTCTGCCGCAGCTTCGCCTGGCCATCTGCGGCGGCTCGCTGCTGATCGCGCTGCACCTGCTGTCGGAATACGGTCTGTTCGTGATGATCCGCTTCGACACGTTTGCAACCGCGATCGTCGACCAGTTCCAGTCTTCCTACAACAGCCCGGCTTCCAACATGCTCGGCGGCGTGCTCGTCGCCTGCTGCCTGTTCCTGCTCGGCCTCGAGATCCTGCTGCGCGGCAATGAGCGATATGCACGCGTTGGCTCCGGCTCAGCGCGCCCGGCAGGCCGTCGCCGGCTCGGCTGGTTCGTAGTGCCCGCCGTGGCGCTGCCGATCGTCCTCGCAGCGCTGACGCTCGGCGTGCCGCTGATCACGCTCGGGCGTTGGCTCTATCTCGGCGGGCTCGGCATCTGGCGCATTGAGGTGGCGAGTGCCTTTGCACAGACGATCGTTCTCGCCGTCGCCGGTGGCGTGCTGACGACGATCGCTGCTGCCCCTATGGCCTGGCTCTCGGTGCGCGCGCCGGGCCGCCTCCAGCGCATCCTCGAAGCCTGCCACTATTATGTCGGTTCGCTGCCCGGTGTCGTCGTGGCGCTTGCGCTTGTCTCGATCACCGTCCGTCTCATCCTGCCGCTCTACCAGACCTTTGCAACGCTGCTCGTCGCCTATGTACTGCTCTTCCTGCCGCGCGCCATGGTCGGCCTGCGCGCCAGCATTGCGCAGGCGCCTGTCGAGCTGGAGCGGGCGGCAATGGGGCTTGGCCGCACGCCGGGACAGGCCGTGCGCCAGATAACCATGCGGCTCGCAGCGCCGGGGGCCGCCGCCAGCGTGGCGCTCGCAGCACTCGGCATCACCAATGAACTGACGGCGACGCTGATGTTGTCGCCAAACGGCGTCGATACGCTGGCGACGAAATTCTGGTCGATGACCAGTGAGATCGATTATGTCTCCGCAGCACCCTATGCCTTTATGATGGTCGTGCTGTCGCTGCCGCTCACCCTCATGCTCTATGCCCAATCGAAACGGACTGCCGGCCAATGACGCTGCTTACGATCGACGCTATCAGCAAGCGTTATGGGCCGGTTCAGGCCTTGAAGGATATCTCGCTTGAAGTGCAGGCGGGCAGCCGCACGGCGGTTGTCGGTCCCTCCGGTTCCGGCAAGACGACGCTGCTGCGCATCATTGCCGGCTTCGAACAGCCTGATGTCGGCCGGGTGACGCTCGATGGTGAGGTGCTCGCTGACGGGCCGGCGTGCGTTCCCGCCCACAAGCGCGGCATCGGCATCGTCTCGCAGGATGGCGCTCTCTTTCCGCATCTGAGCGTGGCCGAGAATATCGGTTTCGGTTTCGAGCGCGGCGCGCCGGATCGCGAAAAGCGAATTCGCGACCTTCTGGAAATGGTGGAGCTGGAAAACAGTATGCTGGATCGCCGCCCGCACCAGCTTTCGGGCGGCCAGCAGCAGCGTGTGGCGCTTGCCCGTGCGCTCGGCCGCCGGCCGCGCCTGATGCTGCTGGATGAGCCGTTTTCGGCCCTGGATACGGGCCTCCGTGAAAACATGCGAAAGGCCGTGGCCCGCGTGTTGCAGGCCGCCGGCATCACCGCCGTCCTCGTGACCCACGATCAGGGTGAGGCCCTGTCCTTTGCCGATCAGGTTGCGGTATTGCGCGAGGGGAGGCTTGTGCAGGCCGGCACGCCGCAGACGCTCTATCTCAAGCCGCGGGATCGCGAGACGGCGCTTTTCCTTGGCGATGCGGTGATGCTGCCGGCGATCATCAAGAATGGTTTTGCCGATTGTGCGCTCGGCAGCGTGCCGGTTGAGGGAGCCCATCAGGGCAAGGCGGAAATCATGCTGCGGCCGGAGCAGATCCGCGTCGTTGTCGGTGAGGACAATGCGAAATATGGCGGGCGTGTCGTGGATGTAGAATTCGGCGGCGCGACCTGCACGGTGGCGGTGTCGCTTGCCGCTGTCGCCCTGCCGCCGATCCTCATCAAGACATCGAGTGTGGCGTTGCCGGCGCGGGGCGATCTCGTTCGCCTCGATATCGCCGGCAAGGCGCATGTCTTTTCGCGTTAGGTTCAGCCCGCCTTCAGAACCAGTTCCTGCGGCTCTTCGCCGGCCAGCCAGCCGCCGGTGAAGCCAGCGCGCTCGAGGCCGAGGCGGATGACCGGCGACTTGCGCATCAGCTTCCAGATGAAGTCTGAGCGGTCGTTCTCGATCGTCATGACGAGAAGGCCCTGGTCTATGGCCACGGTTCGGTCATCGACCCAACCCTCAGGCCGCTTGGTCTGGACTGTTGGGTTGAAGCCGCCAGGGAAGCCGCCTTCCAGGAGCAGGTTCGGATAGGTCGTCAGCAGCGCCTTGGTGCCGTCCAGGGCAGCCTGCCGGTCGTAGGGCAGGCAGCCGAGCGCTGCCCAGGGCGCGATCGTGCCGTCATCGGGGCCGAGCGGAGCACCGCGGGCAGCATAACCCAGTACTTTCGGGCTGCGGCCACCGCGCATGCGCCGCGTCGGCGGCGGGCCATCGCAAGCCGTGAAGCCCCAGATATCCTTGCTGTAGCCGACGAACTGGCCGGGATTGCGTTCCGCGTAGTCGCGCTGGACGTTGATGACGACCTGCGTGTTGCGGAAATAGTCCCAGTTCCGCTCGACCATCGGCTTGTCCTGGATGCCTCGGAAATCGATCCAGGCATGGGAGAAGAGATGGATGAAGAGCGGGCCGGCATAGAGATAGGGCTGCTCGTTGAAGATCATCCACGAATAGCTTGCCGTGAAGGCGTCATAACTCGATTGCGGGATCGGGTAGGTCGGTGATGCCAGCGCCAGTGTGTAGAGAATGATCGCTTCATCGAAGCCATGGTAGCGCCAGCGCAGAAAGCCCGAAGAGGGCTTCCAGCCCATCGAGATACAATCGCCCTTGTTCAGCGCCCAGCGCCAGTCGACGCGCTCATAGATGAATTTTGCGAGCGCGCGAATCTCGGTCTCGGTTTGATCCTCGCCGTCGAAATATTGCGCGGCGGTCAGGATACCGGCGACGAGCAGAGCAGTATCGATGGTCGAAAGCTCGCTGTTCCAGGCGCGGTTGCCGGTATCCACGTGCAGGAAGTGGTAGAAGAAACCGCGATGCCCGGTCGCGTGGCGTTCCGTGCCCTGCTTGGCGTTGGCGAAAAAATGCAGCGTGTTGAAGACGCGTTCGGCAGCTTCCGCGCGGCTGATCCAGCCGCGCTCGACGCCGACGGGATAGGAGGAAAGTCCGAAGCCGACCGCGGCGATGCTCGCCGGCACGCCGGGGATCGACGTATCCGGCACAAGGCCGTTTTCAGAATTGGAATATTTCAGGAAATATTTGAACGCTGAATGCTGCAGCCTATCAACTAGCGCGGCATCAATGTCTTCAATCCGTTGCAGCATGTGCTCCTGCCCAACTGTTCTATCGCCCCATGCTTCAACATGGTGGCTGCCCCCAGGCAAATCAAACCTTTTTGATTCGCAAGGATAAGAGAACACAAACGTCGCCGATTGGCGTTAATAATTCCCACTGAAATAATATCTGGAATAAATGATATAAGCGATGCAGCAAAAGGGATTAAACCGCACCCCCCGTATGTGGTCCGTTCCGTGCAATACCTACCATCCCTAAACTGTCCGTTGAGCCTCCTGGACTAGCTCAGGCGGCTTCCTCCATCCGCACCATATGGCCTGCTACGACCTCGCGGAACTGACGCTTCGGGGGCACGTAACCCACGGGGCGGACGGGGCTTTTCAGTTCGTCGGTGCCGAGGTTGCGGCGAATGCCGCGGCGGGCGGGATCGGGCACCGGAACAGCCGCCATCAGCTTCTTGGTGTAGGGATGCTGCGGATTGCGGAAGAGCTCTTCGCGCGGGCCGATCTCGACGATCTCGCCGAGATACATGACCGCAACGCGGTGGCTGACACGTTCGACGACCGCCATGTCGTGAGAGATGAAAAGGAAGGCGAGGTTGAGGCTCTGCTGCAGATCCATCAGCAGATTGCAGACCTGCGCCTTGATCGAAACGTCGAGGGCGGACACGCTTTCATCCGCGACGATCACCTTCGGGTCGAGCGCAAGAGCGCGGGCGATGCAGATGCGCTGGCGCTGACCGCCGGAAAATTCATGCGGGTAACGCTTCATCATATCCGGCTTCAGGCCGACGCGTTCGAGCAGGTCGGCGGCCTTTTCGCGAGCCTGGGCACGGGTGCCTAGACCATGTTCGACAATGGGTTCGGCGACGGCAGCCCCTATCGTCATGCGCGGATTGAGGCTGGCGAAGGGGTCCTGGAAGATCATCTGGATGCTGCGGCGCATCTGACGCAGGCTGATCGCGTCGAGGTTCAGCACGTCATAGCCGTCAAGGCTGACGGAGCCGGCGTTCGGCTGCACCAGGCGTGTGATCGAACGTCCGGTGGTGGATTTACCGCAGCCGGATTCGCCGACGAGCGACAGCGTCTCGCCCTGGAAGAGTTCGAAGGACACATCCTCCACGGCGTGGATGGCGCCGGTCTTGCGGCCGAGGAGACCGCCGCGAATATCGAAGCGGGTAACGAGGTTCTTCACTTCGAGGATCGGCGTCTTGCGGCGGTCGACGGTTTCGGCCACTTCCACCGGCTCGCGGCGTTCGCCGGTCGCCGTGTCGATCACCGGGAAACGCAGCGGCCATTTGCGACCATCCATCGAGCCGAGCCGCGGCACGGCAGAGAGCAGGGCGCGTGTATAGGGATGTTTGCCGCGATTGAATATATCGTCTGTCGTGCCGGTTTCGACCGCTTCGCCGCGATACATGACGATAGTGCGATCGGCGATCTCGGCGACGACGCCCATGTCATGGGTGATGAAGAGAACGGACATGCCTTCCTCTTCCTGCAGCACCTTGATGAGATCAAGGATCTGGCCCTGGATGGTGACGTCGAGCGCGGTGGTCGGTTCGTCGGCGATCAAAAGCTTCGGCCTTGATGCGAGTGCCATGGCAATCATAACGCGCTGGCGCATGCCGCCGGAAAACTGGTGCGGGTATTCATCGAAGCGGGATGCGGCGTTCGGAATGCGCACCTTTTCCAGGAGGCGGATCGTTTCGGCTCGTGCGTCAGCCTTGCTGATATCGCCGTGGCAGGTGAGTGCCTCGGAAATCTGCCGACCGATGGTGAAGATCGGGTTCAGGCTGGTCATCGGTTCCTGAAAGATCATGGCCGCATCCTTGCCGCGCACGGAACGCATCTCCTTGTCGGAGAGGGAAAGGATATCGCGCCCATTGAGCGTGATACTGCCTTCGACGCGGCTTGAGCCCTTGGCGAGCAAGCGCATGATGGAAAGCGAGGTGACGCTCTTGCCAGACCCGCTCTCGCCGACAATGGCGACCGTTTCCCCCGGCATGACATCGAAGGAGACACTACGGACGACCGGTCTCCACTCGCCGTCGGCGAGAAAAGAGGTGGTCAGGTTCCGGACGGAAAGAACCGGAGAGACGGATGCTGCAGGCTGATCACTCATATCGTTCCCTTATTCTTTTGTGCCGGACGCAGGTTCTTCTTCCGGAGGGGCTTCAGGTCTTCAAAGGCGTGGCGAAAGAGGCAGACGGCCGTCCTTCCGCAAGGCGCGCGGCTTCCAGCGCCGCGATCTTTTCATCGATCTCGCGCCTGTCAATCATTCCGTTCGGGTTCGCTTTGGTCGCCATCGTTTCGGCGACATGCATGTAGCGCTCCTGCGCCACCGCAAAGAGCCGGCGCAGTTCGGCGAGCGGGTCGGGATGATCGTCCGCGCGGATGCTAAGCCAGGGATAATCCTGATCACGGTGGACGAGGAGAGCGGCAGACTGCTTGCCACGCTTGTCGCCGCCGGCATCTTCGCCGGCCTGCATGGCTTCGAGCAGGCGCTCGATGAAGGGCTTATCCAACGCCTTCTTATAGGTAGCAAGCGTCTCGGCGACGACATTGGGTCCGGCCAGCATATTGCCGGCGACGGAAACATTGTCGTCGATCAGATGACCGGCCCAGTCGATACATTGGGCGCCGGTGAAGGCGGCGTTGCGGCCGCGAGCATCGATCAGGTGAAGCTGGCGCTGGTCTCGGCCGGCATCACGGGCGGTCAGTTCGGTGATGATCTCATCCGGCGCCTTGCCGGTAGCAAGCAAAGCGAGCCCATCCGTACCGTAGAGCGGGCTTACGAAAGCCTGCGTCGCGACTGCGCCGATGCCGCCGCGGATATGCGGCACCAGCCCGCCGACCGCAAAGAAGCGGGTGGCGACGGCAATGCCGAGATAGCCTGTCTCAGGATCACGGGCGACGATGGACCAGGTCATACCTACCTCCCGACCGCATAGGCCTGCATGAGGCGCGGCGTGGCGGCGGCACGCAACAGACCGTCGGCATCGCGGCGGGCTGCCGTCAGGCGGCCGATGGTCCAAGGCTCGGCGACGGTGAGCTTGTGGCCGCGGGCACGCAGACTGTCGAGTACGGCAGCGCTGAAATTGCCTTCCACCATCAGGCCGCCCGGTTCACGCGTGCGCGGATAGAAGGAGCCGGGGAAATGCGAGGTGTGGAAGAGCGGCTGGTCGATTGCCGCCTGCAGGTTCATCTTGTGGTGCACATAGCGCAAGAAGAAGGAGAGCTGCCACTGTTCCTGCTGGTCGCCGCCGGGCGTGCCGAAGGCGAGCGTCGGACGTCCTTCATAAAGGCCGAGCGAAGGCGTGAGCGTGGTACGGGGGCGCTTGCCAGGAGCAAGCGACGTTGGCAGTCCGGGCTTCAGCCAGAACATCTGGGCCCGCGAATTTAAGCAGAAGCCGAGGCCCGGAACGATCGGCGAGGACTGCAGCCAGCCGCCCGAGGGGGTGACCGAGACCATGTTGCCTTCACGGTCGATGACGTCGATGTGGACGGTGTCGCCGCGCTTTTCCGTCAGGTGCGCCATGGTCGGCTCGTAGACGGCGCCGCTCTTGGAGTCTGCGCCGAGCATGTCCATCGTTACATCATATTGTTGCTCGAAACCCGCCACCTTGCCGGGGCGAAGATCGAAGGAGGCTTCGCCCGTGATGAGCTTGCGGCGGGTGGCGGCGTAGGTGTCTGACAGAAGATGGTCGAGCGGTATATCGGAGAAGTCAGGATCACCATAGTAGACCTCGCGGTCGGCAAAGGCGAGCTTCATGGCCTCGGTGACGGTATGGACGAAATCGGCACCATCTGGCGCCATCGAGGCGATATCCATATCCTTGAGGAGCGACAGGGTCTGCAGGAAGACAGGCCCCTGGCCCCAGGGGCCGATCTTGGCAACCGTCCAGCCGTGATAGTCACAGGTCTGCGGCTCTTCGATCGTTGCCGACCAGTTGGCCATATCGTCGGCCGTCAGCACCGCCTTGTGGCGACTGCTGCTCGCATCCATCACTTCGGCCGTCTTCAGATAGTTTGCGATCTTTTCGGCAACGAAGCCGCGGTAGAAGGCGTCGCGGGCCGCTTCGATCTGCTCCTCGCGACCCTTCTTTGCTTCTGCTTCGGAAATGATGCGCTTCCAGGTTTCGGCGAGAACCGGGTTCTTGAAGTTGGAATGTGGCTCGGGAACTGAACCGCCCGGCACCCAGGTCTCGTAGGAGGTCGGCCATTCCTTTTCGAAGAATTCGGCGAGCCCCTTGATAGTGGCGGAGACGCGCGGCAGCATGGGATGGCCGTTTTCGGCGTAAAAGATTGCCGGCTCCAGCACGTCGCGCACGCTCAGCCTGCCGTAGTCGCGCAGCATCAGCATCCAGCCGTCGAAGGAGCCGGGAATGACGGTTGCAAGCAGGCCGTCGCCGGGGATCAGCTTCAGGCCCTCGGACGTATAGTGCTCGATAGTGGCGCCTGCCGGGGCAGGGCCCTGAGCACAGATGACCTCGACCTTGTCCTTCTTCTTCGAATAGATGATCGCCGGCATGTCGCCGCCGGGGCCGACGAGGTGCGGCTCGAGGATCTGCAGGGTGAAGCCGGCAGCAACCGCCGCATCGAAGGCGTTGCCGCCCTTTTCCAGGATGCTCATGCCGACGGCAGAGGCGATCCAGTGCGTTGAGGTGACGACGCCGAATGTGCCCAGAATTTCGGGGCGGGTCGTGAATGCGGTCATTTCATATGTCCTTTCGAAGGGTCATGCTTCGCGCGGATCGAGCGCATCGCGCAGGCCGTCGCCCAAGAGATTGAAACCGATAACGACGAGGAAGATGGCAATCCCGGGCCACATCGCCATCCACGGCGCCTGGCTCAGGAAATTCTTGGCAACATTCAGCATCGAGCCCCAGCTTGGCGCCGGCGGCTGCTGGCCGAGGCCGAGGAAGGAGAGGCTGGCTTCGGCGATGATGGCGGTCGCGATCGTCAGCGTCGCCTGCACGAGGATCGGTGCAAAAACATTCGGCAGGATGTAGCGGGTGATGATGCTGAAATGGCGAAGACCGATGGATCGCGCACCTTCGATATATTCCTCTGTCTTGACCGCCAGTACCTGGCCACGCGTCAGCCGCACGAAAATAGGCATGGCCGAAAGGCCTATCGCGATCATCGCATTGCTGAGGCTCGGGCCGAGGAAGGCGGCAAGCGCGATCGCGGTGATCAGGAAAGGCATCGCCAGGAAGGCTTCGGTGATGCGGGAGATGATCATGTCGATCCAGCCGCCGAAATAGCCTGAGATCAGGCCGAAGGGCACGCCGACGAGAACGGCGATCGCCACGGAAAAGACGCCGGCCATCAGCGAGGCCTGCGCGCCCCAGATCATGCGCGAGAGAATATCGCGGCCGATGTCGTCGGTGCCGAGCCAATGGGCTGCTGACGGCGCCTTGCGGATCGTCGACCAGCTCGTGGCGTTCGGATCGGGGAGCGGCAGGAGCGGCGCGATGATGGCAAGGATTGCGAAGAAGGCGATGATGGTGAGGCCGACGAGCGCGCCCTTGTTGGCTTTCAGCTTGCGCCAGGCGCGGCTCGGCGAACGCTGCTCTGCAGACGTGGCGGGCGCGGCTGCGACTTGATCGACTGCGGTCATAGCGAAGCTCTCATGCGCGGATTGAGAAGAACATAGAGCACATCGGCCACAAGGTTCATCAGGATAAAGCCAATCGCCGTGCATATGACGACGCCCTGGACGACAGCATAATCGCGGTTAAAGACCGCATCGACGATGAGTTTTCCGAAGCCTGGAATGGTGAAAATCTGCTCCGTAAGAACCGCACCGGCAAGCAGCTCGCCAAAGAGCAGTGCAGTGAGTGTGACGATCGGCAGGAGGGCATTGCGGAAGCTGTGCTCCAAGACCACGGATCCTTCCGAAAGCCCCTTGGCGCGGGCAGTGCGGATATAGTCGGCGCTCAAGACGCTCAGCATCGCCGACCGGGTGTGGCGCATCAGTGTGGCGGCAAGTGCATTGCCGAGCACGAAGGAGGGCATCAGCATCGTCTGGATCGAGCGCAATGGATTGGAGAAGAAGGGTTCGTAGCCCGAGGCCGGAAGCCAGCCAAGATTAACTGAAACCAGCAGGATCAGCATGATGCCGAGCCAAAAGTTCGGGATCGACAGGCCGGTGAGTGCGATGAGGTTGGCGAGATAGTCAATAATCGTGTTTTTCTTGACCGCGGCCAGGATGCCCATGGGGACGCCGATGACGAAGGCGAAGATCATCGACATGATCGCAAGCTGGATGGTGACCGGCAGCTTTTCGGCAACGAGTTCGAGCACCGGCTGGTTGGTGCGCAGCGAAATGCCAAGATCACCCTTCAGGGCCGAGCCCAGCCAGTAGAAATACTGGTAAGGAACGGGGTCGTTGAGGTGATATTTTTCCCGCAGGAATTCCAACACCTGTGGATCACGCTCTTCGCCGGCCATAGCTAGAACTGGATCGCCCGGCAGAAGTTTCTGCAGCGAGAAGACAAAGACCGAAATGATCAGCAAAGTTGGAATGGCGACCAACAGCCGCTTGGCGATAAACCTGTACATGGGCGCTCCGATACCATCAGCGGAACGCGGCGAGGGTCGCCGCGTTCCTGAAGCGTGTGGCTATCAGCCTTCCTTCTTCACACCGACGAGGCGGATCATGCCGTCGGGCGATGCGACGAAGCCGGTGATGTTCTTGTGCAGCGCCCAGATCCAGGACTGGTGGCCAAGGAAGATGATCGGCAAATCGTCATTGAGGATTGCGGTTGCAGCATCATATTTCTGCTTGCGCACGGAATCGTCAGGAGACTGGCGAGCCTCGTTCAGCAGCTTGTCGACGTCAGCATTGCAATATTTACTGTCGTTCAGGCCGGCGCCGCAGGTGACGAACTGCTGGATATTGCCGTCAGGATCGACGCGGCCGGACCAGTCGGAGCGGCTGAGCTGGTAGTTGCCGGCGGTCTGCTCATTGAGCAGGGTCGCAAATTCCGTCGCTTTCAGGCTGACATCGAAACCGGCTTCGGCGACCATGGCCTGGATGATCTGCATCATCTGCATCGTGACCGGGCTGTTCGGAACCTGCATTTCGACCGGCACGCGGTCGAAGCCTGCAGCCTTGACGAGGGCCTTTGCCTTTTCGACGTCACGAGCCTGAACCGGGACATCCTTGTCGAACCATGGGCTGCTCGGCGGGAAGGGCTGGTTGCCGGCTACGCCGGTGCCTTCGAAGACGATCTGCATGGCAGCATCTCGGTCGATTGCCAGCGAGAAGGCCTGGCGCAGACGCTTGTCCTTGCCCAGCGGGTTGTCGGCGCGCGCACCATTGCCGACATTGGCATAGATGCCGAGCCAGCCGGTATTGACGACATCCTTGTAGACAAGGTTCGGATCGCTCTTGACCGTCTCGGCGTCGGTTGCGGCCAGGCGTTCGATCATGTCGAGATCGCCGGAGCGCAGGTTGGCGAGGCGTACGGTCGAATCCGGGATCGGTAGATAGGTAAGCTTGTCGATGAAGACATTGTCCTTGTTCCAGTAGTCCTGGAACTTTTCGAGCACGATACGGTCCTGCTGGACGCGTTCGACGAATTTGAAGGGGCCTGCGCAGACGGGATGGTCGCCAAACTTCGCGCCGAGTTCCTTTGCGGCCTTCGGCGAGACGATCATGCCCGCGCGGTCGGAAAGTTGGGCCAGCAGGGTGACGTCGGGGCTCTTCAGCGTGAACTTGACTTCATACTCGCCCGTCGCCTCGACCTTCTGGACGGAGCTCAGCTCGCTCTTGCGACGCGATTCCGGCAGGGTCATGTTGCGCTCGATGGTGGTGACGACGGCTTCAGCATTGAAGGGCGTTTCGTCCTGGAACTTCACGCCCTGGCGAAGTTTCATGGTAAGCGCCTTGCCGTCGGCCGACCAGTTCCATTCCGTCGCAAGCTGCGGCACGATCTTCAGGTCGGGCGAGACGTCGACGAGCTTGTCGCACATTGCGGTATAGACGATGCGGCCGACGAAGGTGCGCGACTGCGCGGGATCAAGCACGTCTGCATCGTCCTGCAGGCCGATCTTCAGTTCGACCGCGAAAGCGGGAAGCGCAAAGAGCGCTGCCGCTGTGGCTGTGGTCAGCAATCTGGCGAATTTCATTTCATTCTCCTCTGTTATGTTTTTGTTTCACGTTTGTCGTGCCGAGCCGGCGGTTATCTCCGCCGTGCTTTTTCCCCGCTCAGGTGGGCTCCTTCTCGACCTCCGTTTCGGTGTGGTCGAGAGAGGTGATGCGGATGAGGCTTTCCTGCAGCGTCAGCAGGTGCTGGCGCATGGCTTCGCCGGCTTTTCCCGGATCGCGGGCGGCGATAGCATCGACGATGGCTGTGTGCTGGCCATGGGTGACTTCGCGCGTGCGGCTGGCGCTGCGGGCGCGCTCGCGGATCGTCTGCCAGGCTTCGTCCTGGCGCACTCGGTTGATGACGTCGAAGATCGTCAGGAAGAATGTATTGCCGGCGCATTGGGCGATCTGGCGATGCAGCGCGCCATCCCAGAGTTCGCGGCCGTCGGCATCCGTGCTTTCGTAGATCTTTTTCACCAGATCATACATGCGCTCGACGTCGGCGGCCTTGGCGCGCATGGCCGCAAGCTGTGCAAGCTGCGGTTCGACGCGCAGGCGCACTTCCATGATTTCCATGAGATCGGTGTCGGCGATGATGGAATCGACATGGTTGCTCCAACCGTCCGGCCGCTTGCCGGCAAAGGTGCCGGAGCCTTGCCGGCGCCAGATGCGGCCTTCGGCTTCCAGCACTTCCAGCGCGCGCCGGATGGAGCGGCGACTGACGCCGAGGATTTCGGAGAGCGTACGCTCGGTTGGCAGCTTGCCATCGGCATCGAGACTATCCGACTGCAGGAGAGCTCTCAGCTTCTCCAGCGCATAGTTCGAATTGCCTTGCGTTTCGTCCATGATTGATTGAACCAATTTAATATTGGTTCAATGCAAACCAAATCCGGCAGATCGTCAAGCGCTTTTTTGTGCAAATAAATATCTGCCTGTTTATTGGTCGAATGGCATGGATTTGCGGCAGATCCAAAGGCAGGCGCACGTTTTGACGAGAACCGCACGCCAGGCAAGCGTGCGGTACCAAAAATCAATTGGTTCGCCTTTCAAGCCTCAGCGGTTCGCGGAGCGCGCAGAAAGGAAAGCCTGCGGCTCGAAGCTGAAATCCTTGTCGAAAGGATAGGTTGGGTGCTCTTTGCGCAGGCGCGGCAGGCGCTCGACGAACTGGTCGACGACGCCGGCCGAGAGCGCCATGAGATTGGGATTGGCGATCGGTGCGAGTTCCGGCGAGAGATAACCCGACTTGACGACGACGATCTTTGCCGTGCGCGGATCAAGACCGAGGCGGGTAAAATCGGCGATGTTGTGATAGGGGCGGCGCTTGGCGGAGAGCACCAGATCGATGCCACCGATCGAGACAACGGCCTGGCGGTCGGCCGCGTCAGCGGTCTCGTGCAGGAACTTCACCATGAAGCGTCCCGTCACCGGCTTGCTGCCCTTGGTATCGAGCGAGGCGCCGACCGTCAGCTCCAGAGCGGCACCGACGCCCACAGTATAGCAGGTCTCGGTGGCCGCCTTATCGGCGATGCCGGCGAAGACGACATCGGTGGCGCCCTTCGCAATCAGTTCGGCCAATACGTCGGCTCGGTCGCCCACGCCGCCGCCAGTCGGGTTGTCACCGGATTCGGCAAGCACGACGGGGCCGGTGGGACTGGCGATGGCCTTGGCGACGCATTCCTCGATCGAGCCGGTCTCGCAGCCGAACACGAATTCCTCACGGACGTCCCAATAGGCCTTTGCCAGGCGCTTTGCCTCGCGCTCCAGCACCGCGCGGTCGGTGCCGGTCATGATGGCGGCAGCGGTGGCGCGGGGTTCGTCAGCCCAGACGTAGCCGACCATCAGCGAAGCATCCCAGACGCCGTCGAGCGCGTCGATGCCGGGCAGTTCGGCGTAAAGGCTCTTTGCCGGTTCATCGACGGTGCTGGTGCGTTCGCCCGGTAGGACGGCGGGGATCGGCGCCCAGAGCAAGGTGGGCTTCACGCCGGTCTTCAGGCTTTTCACCAGCATGGAGACCGAGCGTCGCATGGTCTCCTCGACATCGATATGCGGCGCAGTGCGATAGGTGGAATACATATCGAGCGCATCGAGGATGCGCTGGGTGACGTTGCCATGCAGGTCATAACTGGCCGAAACCGTGCAGTGATCGCCAACAAGCGCGCGGGCAGAACTGATCCAGTCGCCTTCTGCATCCTCCATGCCTTCGACATACATGGCGCCGTGCATGGCGAGATAGAGGCCGTCGAGCGGCAGCAGGGGCTTCAGGCGTTCCAGGAACTCAGTCTTGAAGGCCTCATAGGTGTGGCGCGCGACCGGGCCGCCGGCAATGGCACGAGCATGGATCGTCGGCAGGAATTCGGCGTCGTAGTCCCCAAGGAAGGCAAAATAGGGGGCTGCCAACAGTCCCTCGCCGCGCACCACCCGGAAATCCTTCTCCTCGTTCAGGACGGGATTGTATGTGCTGCATTCGATGTGAATGCCACCGACGGCGATGCGCATGGGAAACCTCAGCTTAAATTGGGACCAATCAGGAAATTATGGGCGGCGATGCTGGCGGCGCCCCGCGCCCAGACGTCACTATCGACGCGACGGGTGCGGATCGGCGTCTGGCCGGCATAACGCGGAAGAACATTGGCTTCGATCGCCTGCTGCACGACCGTGCCGAACAAGCCTTCGAAGGAACCTTCGACATGGGTGACGAGGATCATGCCCGGATCGTTCATCTGGATCAGATGCGAGATCGCCAGGCCAAGAGCCGCGCCGGCCTTGTGGATGATGGAAATCGCTTCGGCCGTGCCGTGCGAGGCTTCCTCTTCCAATTCCGACAGCGAGGTGCATTTCAGGCCGGCGGCTCTGGCCATCTCCTT
The DNA here is from genome assembly GCA_900470965.1 of Hyphomicrobiales bacterium. Classification (GTDB taxonomy): domain Bacteria; phylum Pseudomonadota; class Alphaproteobacteria; order Rhizobiales; family Rhizobiaceae; genus Rhizobium. Next base: position 80,898 of record UCCS01000006.1, on the reverse strand, counting down.
GATCGCTTTCATGGAGGCGATCGTATCCAGGCAACCGCGTTTGCCGCAACGGCAGGGTGCACCGCCGGGCTCGATCGTCGCATGGGCGATTTCGCCCGCACCGCCATGATTACCGCGATAGAGCTTGCCGTCGATGAAATGGGCACAGCCGATGCCGTCTCCCAGCGAAACGACCGAGAAATTCGGCGTGTCGCGGGCAATACCGAACAGTTTCTCGCTGACGGCGACGGCCTTGGCGTCGTTTTCGATGAAGGTATCGACGCCGCTTGCGTGGCGGATGATTTCGGCAAGCGGCACATCTTGCCAGCCAAGCAGGGTGGACTGCACGCAGGTTGCCTGCTTTTCATCGACGAAACCGGACAGCGCCACGCCGATGCCGGCAAGCTTCGAGCTTGCCTGCGGGTGGCCCTTCAGGATTTCCGGCAGGCCGTAGGCGATGGCATTGGCGATGACCTTGGGATCACGGGAATGGGGCAACTGCTGACGGGCGATGATATTGCCGTTGAGATCGCTGAGGATCATCGGAGCGGGATCTTCAAGAAGCGAGATGCCAATGAAGAAGGCGCATTCGGGTTTCAGGTCGAGCAGCACGGAGGGCCGGCCCTGGCCGTAGATGGTCTCCGTCTCGTGCAGCACGCCGCGATCGATAAGCTCGCGGGCAATGCCGCTCATCGCCGCTTTGCTGAGCCCGATCGCGGAAGCAAGATCGGTCCGGCTTAAAGGGCCCGACTCGCTTATGACCCGCAGGAGCTCGCGCTGCGACGAATTGAACATACAAATTCCCGATCTGCCGACGTGCTATTTTGCCTTGACAATAAGTTTACAAAATGAACCAATCAACCCAAATAAATTACAAAATTGATCAAAGCCGACCTGAGAGCCGGTTTCAAGAATCAACAAGAGGGTGAACCAATGGAAATCATTCGCAAGAGATTTATCAGTACTCGCCATTTCGCATTGAGCTGCGCTGTTACCGGAGCGCTGTTTGCGCCGTTTTCGGCCTTCGCTTCCACGCTGACGGTCATGCAGACAGAAGCGCCGCGCTCGATGGATCCGGGTGATCAGACGGCGACGTTTACGGCCGCGGTTCTGGACCCGATGTATGAGGGCCTGCTTTCCCGCGCCAAGGATTTGAGCCTCCAGCCGGCGCTCGCCACCGAATGGTCGAGCGATGCCGCCGGCATCGTCTGGACCTTCAAGCTGCGCCAGGGCGTGAAGTTTCATGACGGCACGCCCTTCGATGCCGATGCCGTGGCGAAGAACTTTGCCCGCCATCTCGATACCAAGCGCGGTCTTGCCGCCAGCGGTCGCCTGCGGACCTTCATCGATAGCGTCAGCGCCGTCGATTCCTCCACGGTCCAGTTCAAGCTCAAAAAGCCTTACCCGGCCTTTCTCGCGCTGCTGACCACAGGCGCCTGCCTCATGGTCAGCCCGACCGCGGATGCTGCCGGCACGATCGGCAGCAAGGCCGTCGGCACCGGCCCCTATAAGCTGCAGGAATACAAGTCCGGCGAATATGTGCTGGAAACGAAGAACACCAACTGGTGGGGAGGCGCGCCGAAGGGTGCCGACGAGATCAAGTGGACCTGGACGGCCGAGCCGTCGGTCATGAACATGGCGCTGCAGACGGGTGATGCCGATATCGTCAACCCGCTGCCGGCGGCCTTTGCCAAGCAGCTCGCAGCCAATCCGGACATGAAGGTCAACAAATCAGACGGTTCGGCAGTGTTCTGGGTTTCGCTCAACACCAAGCTGAAGCCGCTCGACGATGCGCGTGTGCGCCAGGCTCTGAACTATGCGACCGACCGCGACGGTCTCGTCAAGGCGATCATGCAGGGCAATGCGACGCCTGCAAATTCGCCGTTGGCGCCGGTCACACCAGGCTATGACAAGACGCTTGCGCCTTACACCTATGACGTCGACAAGGCGAAGAAGCTGCTCGCCGATGCCGGCTATCCTGATGGCTTCTCGATGACAACCATCGTGCAGGAGCCCGAGGCACGCATCGGCGAACTGCTGCAGGCCATGTGGGCGAAGGCCGGCGTGAAGCTTGACGTGCAGCGCATGGAAAGCGGCGTCTGGGCGAAGGCGGCCTTTGCCGATCCGGCCGGCAAGGCGGCTGCTAATACGGGTTCGGTGATCGCTTCGTGGTCTTCGGGCGTCAATGGCGCTGACCTGCAGTTCCGTCCGCTCTACTATTCGGCAAGTGCTTCGCCTGCCAGCGCCAATCTCGGCTTCTTCAACGATCCGAAGCTCGATGAGTTGATCGACAAGGCAGCCTCTACGCTGGATGAAAAGGCGCGCAATGCGATCTATGTCGATGCCCAAAAGGAGGTCAACGAGCAGGCACCGCACGTTCTCCTCTATACGACGCAGGATCTCTATGCCGCCCGCAACAATGTGAAGGGCACCTGGGTCATCCCGGGAGGCCAGGTCGTGGTCAAGGAAGCCACCAAGGACTGATGCGTAACCGGGCGGGCCGCGCAATGCGCCGCCCACCTGCTTCACTGACAATGACGGTCCGATGAAAGCCTATATTCTCAAGAAGCTGCTCGCATTGCCGCTGATCCTGATCGGCGTGTCGCTGCTCATCTTCATTGCCATCCGCGCGCTTCCCGGCGATCCGGCCCGCATGATGGCCGGCCCCGAAGCCACGCAGGAGGCGGTCGATAATATGCGCGCCCGCCTGGGGCTCGATCGCAGCATTGCCGAACAGTATGGTTCGTTCGCCTATGGCGCCGTCAGGGGCGATCTCGGCATGTCCCTCAAGTCGAAGTTGCCCGTTGTCGATGAAATCGCCGAGCGGATGCCCTTTACGCTGGGTCTTGCGATCACCGCCTATCTGCTGGCGATTGCGATCGGCGTGCCGGCCGGCATGATCGGCGCGATCTACCGGCATGGCTGGCCCGACCAGGCCGTGATGTTGCTTGCCATCGCCGGCGCTTCCATTGCCAATTTCTGGCTGGCGCTGATGGCGATGAACACGTTCTCCGTCAGTCTCGGTTGGTTGCCGCTTCTTGGCGCCACCTCGTGGAAAAGCTTCATCTTGCCGTCGATCACACTCGCGGTGCTGCCGATGGCTGTCATCGCCCGCATGACGCGCTCCAGCATGATCGAAGTGTTGGCACAGGATTATATCCGCACGGCGCGAGCCAAGGGTGTGGCACCCAGCTCGATCTACTGGAGCCATGCGCTGCGAAACGCGCTGATCCCGATCGTCACTATCGTGGGGTTGAATTTCGGCAGTCTGATCGGCGGCGCCGTCGTCACCGAATCGGTCTTCAACTGGCCTGGCATCGGCCGCTTGCTCGTCGATTCGGTGCGCTATCGTGACTATCCGGTCATCCAGGGTGTGACGCTCGTCGCTGTCACGGGTGTCGTCGTCATGAATTTCCTGGCGGAAATGGCGATCGCCGCGCTCAACCCGAAGATAAGGTTCGACTGATGGCGATGAGCGAAGCGGAAAAGGTTTCGACCGGCAGCAGCGGCCTACGCCGCACCTTGCGTTGGCTTGCGACGCATAAGGGCATCACCATCGGCGGCGGGCTGATCGGCATCATTGTGCTGATGGCGATCTTTGCGCCACTCATCACCTCGGCCGATCCCTATTCGCAGGATCTGCTTTCCACCATGCTGGAGCCTTCCTGGGAACATCCTTTCGGCACTGACGACAACGGTCGGGACATTTTTGCGCGGGTGCTATATGGCGCACGTATTTCGCTTTTAGAGGTCGTCCTCAGCGTCGGGCTTGCGATTGTCGTCGGCGTGCCGCTTGGCATTGTCTCGGGCATGACGGGGCGGTATGTCGACCAAGCGATCATGTGGTGCATGGATATTCTCTTCGCCTTTCCAGGCATCGTGCTCGCCATCCTGATCGTCAGCGTGCTCGGCACCAGCCTCGTCAACCTGATGATCGCCATCGCGATCTTCTCTGTGCCTGTCTATGCACGGCTCAGCCGCAACCTGACGCTCGGCCTCAAGGCGATGGATTATGTGGAGGCGGCGATCTCGCTCGGCGTGTCGCGCCATCGAATCATGACGCATTACATCCTGCGCAACGCGATCGGCCCGATCATCGTGCAGTCGACGCTGACGGCAGGCACCGTCATCCTGTCGGCCGCAAGCCTGTCATTCCTCGGCCTCGGCGCGCAGCCGCCGCTACCAGAATGGGGTGCGATGATGAGCGACGGCCGCAACTATCTCGGTCTCAACATCTACATGTCGCTCTTTCCGGGTCTCGCGATCATGGTCACCGTGCTCGGCTTCAACATTCTCGGCGATGGCCTGCGCGATCTACTCGATCCGCGAAAATAGCAAATAAACGCAATGCGCAATGTGTTGCGCGGTAAGCAGGACCGATTGTCCAGGAGTCGAGCCTCGTTTGGAGCCCTGCTTGCGATGTATCACCATCGCCACGGAGAAGGCTGTGCTCATCCGTTCGCGCATCATTCTCCGTCGCCCGGCCCAGGAACCCTGCGCCAGATCCTGGCATTGCAAAATCGCTCGATGGAGGAAGCAGATGAAAAAATCCTCGCTCTGTTGAAAAAGCTGGGCCTGGCGCATCCTGTCACACCTGGCGACCTAGACAGCGAGCAAGACTGGTCCACTTTGCTGTCGCCACGCGAACAAAGGCTCGTTGCACTTGCAAGCGCGATTATCGCAGCTCCATCCTATATTCTGCTGAGAAGGCCGATGCCATCTTCGGCTACGAACTTCTGCCCGACATCGTCGGGCTCCTGGCGGAACGAGGGATTGCGTGCGTCATCTTCGCCGAACCGGGTGCTCCACGCGCAGCCTATGATGCTGTTCTCGAATATCGTTCGGACGGCTCTTGGAAGTGGATCGACCAAAATCGGAAGGAGTGACTATTCCAGGGGCTGGGATACCTTGTTCATGATCGACTCGTCCTTCATCGAGCCATCGGATCAGAGCCGGTGGCGGAGGTTGAACAGCTGAGCTCGCGAGCGCCGTCATAACCAGCCGTCTGAAAAGCCCGCTCGTCTTAGCCCGACGACGACCGGCTCGCATCGACGCATGATGTTCCACAGCAAGCCCGTTCGGTAGTTTTCGATCATCAGGACGACAGGCCCTTGGTCGATGCCGAAATGGTAGGGGCTGACCCACCATCCTTCATCCTTGTCTTCCATCGTATATGTCTGATTGAACGATGGTCTGAATCCATAGAGGCGCGTCATGCCAAGCTGCATTCGAGCAAAGTTTCGCACGGTTGGGACAACGATTTCCGGAGCGAATGGCAGCGAGGCGACCACGACCCACGGAGATACGGTTCCGTCATCCGGTCCATAGGGTGCGCCACGCGCAACGTAGTCGAAGAATTCCCTGTCGATGCCGTCCACGCTTCGCTTTGTCCAACCGGGTCCATCACTTGCTGTGAAACCCCAGCAATGTTCGCCGTAGCCTTTGAAGTTCAGCGGATTGCGGATTGCATATTCCTGCTGAACGAAAGTGGCGTGTCGGCTGTTCTGGAAGTAGTCGCTGTCATGCTCGCGCATGAACGTGTCGCGAATTTCGCGAAAATCGATCCACATATGCGAAAGCTGATGCGTAAAGAGCGGGCCGGAATAGAGCAGTTCGCGACCAAAGATGTTTCGCCATTCGTAGCTCTCCGTATAGGCCCTGTAACTCTCGGGTGGCAGCGGGTGGCTGGGCGAGCCGAGTCCGAGAATGTAAAGAAGCAGACCTTCGTCATAGCCGCGCCACCGATAGGGAATAAATCCGTTTTCCGGCCGCCAGCCATGGGTGAGGGTAGCCCCGTTGTCACGCGCCCAATTCCAGTCCACGCGCTCATAGAGCGATTTGGCGAGTGCGCGAACCTTCGCCTCGTCTTCGGTGTCTGCGTCAAAATAGGCCGCGACGGTCAAAGCACCTGCGAACAGGAAGGCCGAGTCGATCGTTGATAACTCGCACTGCCAAACCCGTCGTCCTGTCTCAATGTCCAGGAAATGGTAGAAGAAGCCCTTGTAGCCGGACGCGTCAGGTTCCGGTCCCTGGTGCAAGGACATCAGGAATTCCAGTCGACGCCGGGCGATCTTGGCGGCAAACTCGCGAATGACGATGCCGCGCTCCACGACGACAGGAATGGTGGCAAGCGCCATGCCGACGGCAGCAATACTTGCCGGTGCGCCGGCCTGTGTCTTGTCCCGAACCAATCCGTTATCCGGATTCGTGCAATGCAGATAGTAGAGCAATGTCGTGAACTGAAGACGACCGAGATCCTCCTCCGTCGGCATTCGGTTCAGTTCGGGATCGGTGGACAGTAACTCCGACATGATAGGTTAACCGAGGAGATCAGATGGTTTCGTCGAGCATCTGGAGGCGGCCTCGATAGGACGCCTGCCGGCATGATCGTTTGCGCGCAACGCGTCGCCTAGGCATTGTCTCCCTCTGTGGAGGTCGCAGCCTTCACTTTCTCCGCACTCTTGACGCCCCATGTCCAGCCGCTGATCTGCGGCATGTCATCACCGTGCGTCTCGATATATTGGCGATGCTCGATCAGCCTGCCGCGGATCGCCTGCTTGAAGTAGGCCGCGCGCGCGCCAAGTTGCGGCAGCCGATCGATCACGTCTTCTACGAGATGAAAGCGATCGAGCTGGTTCAGAACGACCATGTCGAACGGTGTCGTGGTTGTTCCTTCTTCCTTGTAGCCTCGGACATGCAGATTCTTATGGTTGGTCCGTCGATAAGTCAGCCGATGGATCAACCAGGGATATCCGTGGAACGCGAAAATGATCGGCTTGTCCTTTGTGAAAAGCGCATCGAAGTCAGGGTCCGAAAGCCCATGGGGATGTTCGCTTGAGGGCTGCAGCTTCATCAGATTGACTATATTGATGACCCGCACCTTCAATTGGGGGAGGTGTTCTCGGATCAGCTGGACGGCAGCGAGCGTTTCCAGAGTCGGCACATCGCCACAGCAGGCCATGACCACATCCGGTTCCGAGCCTCGGTCATTGCTGGCCCATTCCCAGATGCCGAGGCCTTCGGCACAGTGTTTGATGGCCTCATCCATAGTCAGCCATTGGGGCGCGGGCTGCTTGCCGGCCACAACCACATTCACATAGTTGCGGCTGCGCAGACAGTGGTCGGTAACGGATAGAAGTGTATTGGCGTCCGGCGGAAGATAGACCCGGATAACCTCCGCCTTCTTGTTGATCACATGGTCGATGAAGCCCGGATCCTGATGAGAAAACCCATTGTGATCCTGCCTCCAGACATGCGAACTCAGGAAGTAGTTCAGCGAGGCGATCGGTCGCCGCCAGGAAATGTGGTTACACACTTTCAGCCACTTGGCGTGCTGATTGAACATCGAGTCTATGATGTGAATGAACGCCTCGTAGCAGGAGAAGAAGCCGTGACGCCCGGTCAACAGATAGCCTTCAAGCCAGCCCTGGCATTGATGCTCGCTTAAGACCTCCATGATGCGGCCGTTGGGGGAAAGGTGGTCGTCCTCGGGATAGATCTCGGCCATATAGCAACGATCGGTGACCTCCAGCACGTCCTGCCAACGGTTGGAATTGTTCTCGTCGGGGCTAAACAGCCGAAAGTTCTTGTTGCGAAGGTTCAGCTTCATCACGTCGCGCAGAAACTTGCCCATGACGCGAGCGGATTCCGTCGTCACCGATCCGGGCTTGGGCACCGAGACGGCATAATCGCGGAAATCCGGCATCTTCAGATCGCGTAATAACAAACCACCGTTTGCGTGCGGATTGTCGCTCATCCGGCGATGTCCCGTCGGTGCCAGGGCAGCCAATTCAGCCCGCAGCCTTCCGTCGCCGTCGAAAAGTTCTTCGGGTCTGTAGGTCTTCATCCAGTGTTGAAGCACCTTGATATGGTCCGGTTTGTCCATATCGCCCATCGGAACCTGGTGCGAGCGCCAATAGTCTTCGCATTTCTTGCCGTCGATTTCCGACGGGCAGGTCCAGCCCTTCGGTGTGCGGAAGACGATCATCGGCCAAGCCGGACGGGTAACATTCCCCTTGTCCCGCGCTTCCGCCCAGATCGTCTTGATCGTCGCGACGGCGGTGTCCATGGCTCCGGCAAGCTGCTGCTGCACCTGATCGGGCTCATGGCCTTCGACGAAGAGAGGCGCATATCCCATGCCCTCGAAAAACTTCTCCAACTCCTCCCTGGGAATACGGGCAAGGAAACAGGGATTGGCGATCTTGTAGCCATTGAGATGCAGGATCGGCAGAACGCATCCGTCGCGAGCGGGATTGAGAAACTTGTTGCCATGCCATCCCGTGGCGAGGGGGCCGGTTTCGGCTTCCCCGTCACCGACGACACAGGCGACGATCAAATCGGGATTGTCGAAGGCTGCGCCATAGGCGTGGCTGAGTGCATAGCCGAGCTCGCCACCTTCATGGATGCTCCCCGGTGTTTCGGGAGCGACGTGGCTCGGGATGCCGCCGGGAAAGCTGAACTGCTTGAAAAGCCGTTTCATGCCCTCCTCGTCCTGGCCAATATTCGGGTAGAATTCGCTGTAGGTTCCCTCCAGATAGGCATGTGCAACGAGCGACGGTCCACCGTGGCCGGGGCCGATTACATAAATCATGTTGAGATCGTCGCGCTTGATTACCCTGTTAAGGTGCACATAGAGCATGTTCAGGCCCGGCGAAGTTCCCCAATGGCCGAGCAGCCGCGGCTTGATGTGCGCGCGTGCGAGGGGTTTTTTGAGCAAGGGATTGTCGAGCAGGTAGATCTGCCCGACTGACAGATAGTTCGATGCGCGCCAGTAAGCATCCATCAGGCGGAGTTCCTCGGCTGAGAGCGTTGCTTTTCCATGCGACGCTACCGAGGCTGTTTTTTTCATCACTGCCGTGTCGGGCGAAACCATCTGAGTCTCCCAATCAAAATGACATTGCTGAATCTCATGAGGCCTTTTTCATGAAGGCCGGGGCAGTCTCATGTCGGCGCTGTGGCACTATTGAGGAGGAGATTCCGGGAAATGCTCCACCACGCCGCGGACACCGTTGACGCCCTCCGCCAGAATCCGCGCGGCCCTGCGGCAAGCCGCCGTTTCGACGTTGCCCCACAAATGCACGATCCCGTCAGTGACCGTGACGGACACGTCCAATCCTTCCAGGCCGGTATTTTCACCGAGCCGAACGAGAATGCTGCGGCGAATGGCTTCGTCCCCAGCTGCTGTGTCGTCTGGTTTTGCGGAGTAGATTACCTGCAGAAGGTCGGCGCGGCTGACGATGCCGACCAGTTTACCGTCCCGCAGAACCGGAATGCGCTTGATGCCATGGTCCTGCATGAGACTGGCGACACGCGAAAGGGGGGCATCCTCGTCGATTGTCACAGGATCGGGCGTCATGACGTCACCCACTCTCCAGGCGCATCGCTTGACGAAGGCGTTCGCTCTCTCATCGGCGCCAACTCCCATGTCCGCCTTCAGAACGAATGCGCCACTCGACAGTTCCGTTCGGCGAATCAGATCGCCCTCGCTGATGACGCCCAGCAGGCGCCCACCGTCGTCAACGACAGGAGCGCCGCTTATGTGCTGATCGGACATCAGTTTGGCTGCATGCCGAACGCTATGGTCAGGTGATAATCCGACGACCTTTGGCGTCATTACATCTTTGACCAGCATGTCGATATAACTCCGGCTATATCCTCTCAAGATACTACAGTTAGCTATCGCTAATTTAAATCCATTATTGGGTTCGGCAATAAGCGTTCGCCATGCGTCGTGAGGAGCCAGAACGACGCGGCCTCCGTCTGCCTGCGCAAGGTGTGGAAAAACCTAGCCAGATACTGCCGTCGTTTGCATTGAGTAGGATCAATCGGCGCCGAAAGTTGTCGCATCGTCACGCCCCTATCGGGGCCTGCCGGAGATCGACTATCCCTTCCACGACAGGGAGGCGCTCGTCACCAATTGCGGCCACCTCTGCATCTATCGCAAGAAGATCAACATCTCCACCGTACTGGCCGGACAGAAGCTTGGAATCAAGGAAGTCGATGACGGCATTTGGCTCGTCAGCTTCATGCACTATGATCTGGGATATATCGACCTGGAACAGAGGACTTTGCAAACCATCGACAACCCGTTCGGCACGAGGTTGTCACCCATGTGTTAGGTACGTTCTGTTACCTATGTCTTCGGTATGGACAATGAGAAAACTGGAGCGGGCGAAGGGATTCGAACCCTCGACCCCAACCTTGGCAAGGTTGTGCTCTACCCCTGAGCTACACCCGCTCAAATCCGCACCGGTCCGGGGTAGTAAGTAGCGGACCGTGGGCGTCACCTTGCGGCGACGGGCGCTATATCGCCCAAACGATTTTCAAATGCAACAGGGAAATGACGGAAAAACGAAGAAAAGTTCTAGCGGTGGAAAACCGGCTTCGGAAACGCCGCGAATGCAGGGCAAAGCGTCGGTCCTGAAGATTGCCAAGCTCATGAGGCAGACGTAAGCAGACAGTCCAATCTGCCTTTCTCCTGTCTGATGGAATGACGATGACCGAAAACAAGCCCAAGACTCGCCAGGATCTTCTCGCCTTTCTCGACGGCCTTGGCATTGTCCACAGCACCAAGGACCATGCGCCGGTCTTCACGGTGGCCGAATCGGTGGCGCTGCGGGATGAGATCCCGGGCGGCCACACCAAGAACCTGTTCGTGAAGGACAAGAAAGATCGTTATTTCCTGCTGACCGTGGAAGAAAATGCCGCCGTCGACCTCAAGCAGGTCCATACTCTTATCGGCGCTTCCGGCCGCGTCTCTTTCGGCAAACCCGAGAAGCTGATGGAATATCTTGGTGTCATTCCGGGCGCTGTCACCGCACTCGGCGCAATCAACGATGCCGGCAACAATGTCACCTTCGTGCTCGATGCGGATCTGATGCATGACGAGATCATCAACTGCCATCCGCTTTCCAATGATGCGACGACCTCGATCGCGAGCGCCGATCTGATACGATTCATGGAAGCGACAGGGCATAAGCCGCTTGTCTTGAAAGTGACGTCCTGACATACGATTTTAGCGCTATCAGAGACGCCGGCAGATCGGCGCGGCGGGAGACACCTATGAGCGGCAGCGACAATCCTTATAACGGTTCCTTTGGCAACCAGATGTCGGCAACGGCAAGTTATGGCGCGGTACCTCAGCCAGCGGCGGGCGGCGGCTATATCAAGGACACGACGACGGCAAATTTCGCGATGGACGTTCTGGAGGAATCGCGCAACCAGCCGGTGCTGGTCGATTTCTGGGCGCCTTGGTGCGGCCCGTGCAAGCAGCTGACGCCGGTCCTGGAAAAGCTTGTCAATGAAGGTCAGGGCCGCGTCAAGCTGGTCAAGATGAACATTGACGATCATCCCTCGATCGCCGGCCAGCTCGGCATCCAGTCCATTCCAGCCGTCATCGCCTTCGTCAACGGCCGCCCGGCCGATGGCTTCATGGGCGCTGTACCGGAAAGCCAGGTTCGCCAGTTCATCGATCGGCTTGCAGGTCCTGAGGGTGCGGATCAGGCTGCCGAAATCGAGGGTGTTCTGGCTCAGGCTGGCGAGTTGCTTGCTGCCGGCAACATCAACGAAGCGGGTCAGCTTTATGGCGCGGTCATGCAGGCCGATCCGGAAAATGCCAAGGCGCTTGCCGGCATGGCCGAATGCCTGATCGCAGCCGACCAGCATGGCGAAGCCCGCCAGATGCTGAGCGAATTGCCGGAAGAGCTCGGCAAGGATGCCGGCATCCAGGCGGTCTTGAAGAAACTCGACCAGATCGAAGAAGCCCGCAAGCTCGGCGATCCCGTCGCCCTGGAACGTGAGCTGGCATTGAACCCCGATCATCACGAAGCGCGCCTGAAACTTGCCAAGATCCTCAATGTCGAAGGCAGGCGCGATGAGGCTGCGGAGCACCTGCTCACCATCATGCGCAAGGATCGCGCCTTCGACGATGATGGTGCGCGTCGCCAGCTTCTGCAGTTCTTCGAGGTTTGGGGCTTCAAGGATCCGGCGACGGTTTCGGCCCGTCGCAAGCTTTCATCGATCCTGTTTTCCTGAGTTTGCCGCATCCGCCCTTGCGTTTTTACACAAGGACACCACATTTCTCGTGAGGACGGGCGCCGCAGATGCGCGCGCCGAGAGAGCGCGGGACTAGTCTTCATGCAAGTCGGCAATGCGAGATATCTGAAGCCCGGCGATCTACCGGATGAGATTGCAGTTTTTCCCTTGACCGGCGCGCTTCTCCTGCCTGCCGGGCAGCTGCCGCTCAATATCTTCGAGCCGCGTTATCTTGCGATGTTCGATGCCGCACTGACTGGAAACCGTCTGATCGGCATGGTGCAGCCGGCACACGGCGAGCATGAAGAAAAGACCCATGCCCCTGAGCTTGCGGCTGTCGGCTGTCTCGGCCGGATTACCTCCTATGCCGAAACCGGTGACGGGCGCTATATCGTCTCGCTCACGGGCGTGTGCCGCTTCCGGCTGCTGGAAGAGAGACCGCATGGCCAACCATTCCGCAGCTTTCGCATCGCGCCGTTCATATCGGATCTCTCCGCCGAGAACGAAGAAGATGCCGTTGACCGCAGCGCGCTGCTGACGGCTTTCAAGGCCTATCTTGATGCCAATAAGCTCGAGGCGGACTGGGAGAGCGTGGAGCGGGCGAGCAACCTTACCCTCGTCAATTCGCTCGCGATGATGTCGCCTTTCGGGCCTGCCGAAAAGCAGGCGCTGCTCGAAGCGCCCGATCTCAAGACGAGGGCGGAAACCTTGATAGCCATCACCGAAATCGTGCTCGCCCGCGTTTTCGGTGATTCCGATACCGTGCTGCAGTAGAGGGCGCGATGGACGAAAAACTGAGCCGGGTCGATCCCAAACTTCTCGAACTTCTTGTTTGCCCGCTTACCAAAGGACGGCTTTCCTATGACCGCGAGCACAACGAGTTGGTCTCGGAAAAGGCGCGTCTTGCCTATCCGATCAGGGACGGCATTCCGATCATGCTCGTTTCAGAAGCGCGCACACTCGAAGACTGAGCTCTAAAGAGTTCCTTTGTTTTTACGCAATTCCGGACGCAAAACCGCAGCACACTTTTGCTGGAATTGCTCTCATTCAGATCGTTTCGCCCGACAGCAGCCGCGGATTGTCCCTGGCGGTCGTTCCTGCCGCCTGGCCGATGAAGAAGGATTTCAGGCCCGGCAGGCGATCGACGATGCCGAGGCCAAAGTCTCGGGCGATGCGGATCGGCGCCATGTCATTGGAAAACAGCCGGTTCAGCACATCTGTCGTGACGCCCATGCGGAAAGTGTCGAAACGGCGCCAGCTCTGGTAGCGCTCCAGAATATTGATGGCGCCGATATCGAGCCCAAGGCGATCGGCATCCACGATGGTTTCGGCAAGTGCCGCCACATCCTTGAAGCCGAGATTGAGGCCCTGGCCGGAAATCGGATGGATGCCGTGTGCGGCATCACCGGCGAGCGCAAAGCGCGGCGCGACGAAGGAGCGGGCAAGTGTGAGGCCGAGCGGGAAGGCGCGCTTGTCGCCAACCACCTTGAGAGCGCCGAGCTTGTGGCCGAAGCGGCGTTCAAGTTCCTCCTCGAAAACCAGATCGTCGGCGGCGACGAGACGGTTGGCGTCATTCGTCCGCTCGGTCCAGACCAGTGACGAGCGGTTGTTGCGCAGCGGCAGGATGGCGAAGGGGCCGGATGGCAGGAAATGTTCTTCGGCGCAGCCGTGGTGCGGGCGCTCGTGCTCGACGGTCGTGACGATGCCGGACTGACCGTAATCCCAGGTGACAGTCTTGATCCCTGCAAAATCGCGCAGTCTGGAGCGCACGCCATCGCAGGCAACCAGCAGGCGCGATTGCAGCGTGCTGCCGTCGGACAGGCTGATCTCGATATCGGTATCACCCGTCTTCAGGCCGGTGGCGCTCAAGCCATGGCGGATTTCGATGCCGAGCCGCTCGCAGGCGCCGCGCAGCGCGCCGACCATAACGACATTTGGGATCATGTGGGCAAACGGCCGGCCATCGGCGACTTCGCCGTCGAAGGTCAGGAAGATCGGGCGGACAGGATCGGACATCTTGGAATCGGTTACGATCATCTTGGTGATCGGCTGGGCCTCCGGTTCGATCTCGTTCCAGATACCGAAGACTTCGAGCATCTTCGTAGCCGCCGCAATGATGGCAGAAGCGCGCATATCCTTTTTCCAGGCATGCTCGGGTGCCGCCTCGACGACGCCGATACTGAGATGCGGTGCGGCCTGCTTGACCGCCAAGGCCACGGACAGGCCGACATAACCTCCGCCTACAACCAGCATGTCCAGCATCGTCCGCTCCTGTTACTTTCTACGATCAGATGCGATCTATATAGATCATCAAGTTATCACTTCCTACCGCCGGGAGCTGAACAAATGACGGAACAAACGGGCAAGCCCACTGCCATGGAAACATTGATTTCGACGCTCGATATCGAGCCGATCGAGGTCGATGTCTTTCGCGGCCGCAGTCCGCAGGTCGGCTGGCAGCGTGTGTTCGGTGGGCAGGTGATCGCCCAGGCGCTGATGGCGGCGCAACGCACTGTGGAAGGCGAGCGGTTCATTCACTCGCTGCACGCCTATTTCATGCGTCCTGGCGATCCCTCCGTGCCGATCATCTATCAGGTTGAGCGCATCCGCGACGGGTCGAGCTTCAACACGCGCCGGGCCGTCGCGATCCAGCACGGCAAGGCGATCTTCGCACTGTCGGCCTCGTTCCAGGTCGAGGAACCGGGCTTCGACCACCAGATCCCCATACCGCCGGTGCCGATGCCGGAAACGCTGCTTGGCGAACAGCAGATCAAGGAACAGTATCTCGCTCATGCTCCGGCGGCTGTGCGCAAATATTGGGAGCGCGAGAGGCCGATCGAAATCCGGCCCATCTCGCTCAAGCACTATTTTACGAATGAGAAGCTCGAGCCGCGGCAGGATGTCTGGGTTCGTGCTACCGGTCCCGTGCCCGACAACAGGCTCTATCAGGCCGCCGTGCTTGCCTATCTCTCGGACATGACGCTGCTTGATGCATCGCTGCATGCCCACGGAACGTCCATTTTCGACCAGAACCTGCAGGTTGCAAGCCTCGACCATGCCATGTGGTTCCACCGTCCCGACAAGCTTGATGACTGGCTGCTCTATACGCAGGACAGTCCGTCGGCTTCGGGCGCTCGGGGATTGACTCGCGGTAGCCTTTTTACTCGATCCGGTGTCCTGATCGCGTCGGTGGCGCAGGAGGGTCTGATTCGGAAAAAGGCAAATGAATAAATAATGTGCATATTTATAAATTTGCGCATTATTTGTGCGCTTATTGGCCCATCATTTGCCTGTTTATTGGCGTCTTCAATTATAATCTTTATATTTCAATAACTTATAGACTGCCACGAATCTGGCACGTCCTTTGAATGTCTATCGCCGGTCGCTGGTCAAGAAACCGTCAGCGGCAAGGAGAGTCGGCTCCGCGCCGAGGATAACGAAGGATGGGAAACCAGATGAAAATTGTGATGGCCATTATCAAGCCGTTCAAGCTCGATGAGGTCCGCGAAGCCCTCACGGCGATCGGCATTCAGGGCCTGACTGTGACCGAAGTGAAGGGCTACGGTCGCCAGAAGGGGCACACTGAAATCTATCGCGGCACTGAATATGCGGTCAGCTTCCTGCCGAAGCTCAAGATCGAAATCGCGGTCGCATCCGAAATCGTCGACAAGGCGGTAGAGGCCATCGCAGCATCTGCCAAGACCGGCCAGATCGGTGACGGTAAAATCTTCGTCTACTCGATCGACCATGCCGTGCGCATCCGTACGGGCGAGACCGATTCAGAAGCGCTGTAAAAAGAACGGCAGATCAAGGAGCTATTTCCAATGTCAATTTCGAAGTTTTCCTCCAACATCGCACGGGTAGGCGCCCTTTCGGCCGCTCTCCTGGCGCCGGTCGTCGCTTTCGCGCAGGAAGCAGCCCCGGCAGCCGCCGATGCTGCAGCCGCTGCTGCTCCGGCCTTCACCATGGACAAGGGTGACAATACCTGGATGCTCGTCTCCTCGGCGCTCGTCCTCCTGATGACGATCCCCGGCCTTGCGCTTTTCTACGGCGGCCTCGTGCGTGCCAAGAACATGCTCTCCGTGCTGATGCAGGTCTTCATGATCACCGCCGTCGTGGCGCTGATCTGGGTGACCTACGGCTATTCGCTCGCCTTCACCGACGGTGGCTCGCTGAACAGCTTTGTCGGCGGCTTCTCCAAGGCTTTCCTCGCCGGGGTCAACACCTCATCGCTCGCAGAGACCTTCTCGAAGGGCGTCGCCATCCCTGAATACACCTTCATCGTATTCCAGATGACCTTCGCCTGCATCACGCCTGGCCTGATCGTCGGCGCATTTGCCGAGCGCATCAAGTTCTCGGCCGTCATGCTGTTCGTCGTGCTCTGGGTTACCTTTATCTACTTCCCGATGGCGCACATGGTCTGGTTCTGGGGCGGTCCGAGTTCCTACACCTCGCCGGCCGGCCTGATCTTCTCCTATGGCGCAATCGATTTCGCCGGCGGCACGGTCGTTCACATCAATGCCGGTATCGCCGGCCTCGTCGGCGCGATCATGCTCGGCAAGCGCACCGGCTATAAGAAGGAGATCATGGCTCCGCACTCGATGACGCTCACCATGGTCGGCGCATCGCTGCTCTGGGTCGGCTGGTTCGGCTTCAACGCCGGCTCTAACCTCGAAGCCAATGCCTATGCATCGCTCGCCATGATCAACACCTTCGTCGCGACGGCCGCCGCCGCCGTGTCCTGGTGCATCGTCGAAAGCTTCGCTCGCGGTAAGGCTTCCATGCTCGGCGGCGCTTCCGGCGCCGTCGCCGGCCTCGTCGCTGTCACTCCGGCGGCAGGCTTTGCCGGCCCGATGGGTTCGATCGTTCTCGGTCTCATCGTCTCGCCGGTCTGCTACTTCTTCGTCGACGTCGTGAAGAACAAGTTCAACTATGACGACAGCCTCGACGTCTTCGGTGTCCATTGCATCGGCGGCATCATCGGCGCTCTCGGTACCGGCATCCTCGTCAACCCGGCCCTCGGCGGCGCCGGTATCGTCGACTACTCGACGGCTGATTTCGCTGCCTCCTATGCCGGCACGGCTACGCAGGTCCTGGCCCAGGCCAAGGGCGTGCTCACGACGCTGCTATGGTCGGGCATCGGCTCGGCGATCCTCTACAAGATCGTCGATGTCGTCATCGGCTTGCGCGTTTCGGTCGAAGCCGAGCGCGAAGGTCTCGACCTCGCAACGCACGGCGAAGCCGCTTACCACTCCTGATCACAGGGTTTGCGGCGCCTGGCACAAGGGCGCCGCTGAACGGCCCGTCGCGGCCTATCTAACCATAAGCCGCTCTTGGCCCGGACCTTCACAGGTTCGGGCCCTTTTCTTTTTAGTGATCCGGCATATGCATGGTTAACATCGCTTTAACTCTACTTTGATTAGGTGGAGCGGACGCATTTGGCGCGGCGAAGCATTGGCGATTCGCGTGCCCCCAGGCATTGGACGGGTTAGACACATGGCAAGAAGCACGTCGCCGGCGATGGATGGTCGTCCTGACCGGTTCTCCTTCTCGGCATTCATGCTGCGGCAGATCCAGGCTCTCATCGGCTTCGCGGTCTTCCTGGTCTTAGCGCTCGCGGTTGCGGCGCTTGCGACATGGAACGTCACCGATCCCAGCTATTCCTACGCCACGGGCAACCTGCCGACCAACATACTCGGTTATAGCGGTGCTGCCTTTGCCGACGTCGCCATGCAGTTCCTGGGGCTCGCAAGCGTCGTTTCGATGCTGCCGATCGTCGCTTGGGCGCTGGCGCTGATTTCCGGCCGTCGCATCAGCCGTATTCCGGCGCGCGCCGGCGCCTGGCTCGTGGGCACCATACTTTCCTCCGCCGTCATCGGCTGTTTCCCGCCACCGCTCACCTGGCCGATCCCGAACGGTATCGGCGGTGTTATCGGCGACATGATCCTGCGGTTTCCCGCACTCTTCGTCGGCGCCTATCCGACCGGCGTTTTCGCCACTGCCGTCGGCTGCATCTTCGCCGTCCCGACCGCGTGGATGATGCTCTTTGCAGCCGGCATCGTCGGCCGCAGCGAACTCGATGAGGAGGAAAACGAAGAAGAGGATTATGTCGATACACGCAGCAAGGTGCGTGTCGTCGGCGATGAGGACGATGAGGACGATGGATCCCGCTGGATGGCCTTTAGCGGTGCCATGACTCACGCCTGGTATATGCACCAGGCGCGTTTCCGACGGCTTTTCGGCATGGGACCGCGCAAGCGCCGCCAGAGCGATTTCGAATCGCCTTATGACTTCAACGATGACGAATTCGGTACGCTGAACGAGCCGGTGCGCGCCAAGCCCGCAGCGCGCGGCGAGCGCATGGATCCTTCCATGGAGCCGCGTGCCGCTTCGAGCCGTCGGGTCGTTTCGGCGCCTTCCGTCTCGCTCAACGACGATGAGGACGAGGACGACGATCCGCCATTCGATACCGACATGCCGCCGCGTCCGGCCGATATCCTGCCTGATGACGATGATGACGATTGGATGATCCGCGCGCCGGCCAAATCGGCCGGTAAACCCGAGCCGCGTGTCATTCCTGCCTCCGCCCGTCCAAAGCCCGGCGCCCGTGTCGAACGCGAGGCGCAAGGTTCGTTCATCCGGCCGGAAGGCTTCCAGCTTCCCTCCATGCATCTGCTTGCGGAGCCGAAGAATGTCGTGCGCGATTCCACGCTTTCGGCCGATGCGCTGGAGCAGAATGCCCGCATGCTGGAAGGCGTACTGGAAGATTTCGGCGTCAAGGGCGAGATTATCCATGTTCGCCCCGGTCCGGTCGTCACACTCTATGAACTGGAGCCGGCACCCGGCATCAAATCGTCCCGCGTCATCGGCCTTGCCGACGATATCGCCCGCTCGATGAGTGCGATTGCCGCCCGCGTCGCCGTCGTGCCGGGCCGCAATGCGATCGGCATCGAGCTGCCGAACCAGACGCGTGAAACCGTCTATCTGCGCGAGCTCATCGCCTCGCGTGATTTCGAAGGCTCCAAGGCGAAGCTTGCCATGGCGCTCGGCAAGACGATCGGCGGCGAAGCCGTGATCGCCGATCTCGCGAAGATGCCGCATCTGCTGGTGGCCGGTACAACCGGCTCGGGTAAGTCCGTCGCCATCAACACGATGATCCTGTCGCTGCTCTACCGTATGACGCCGGAGCAGTGCCGCCTCATCATGATCGATCCGAAGATGTTGGAGCTCTCCGTCTACGACGGCATTCCGCATCTGCTTTCCCCTGTTGTCACCGATCCGAAGAAGGCCGTCGTCGCGCTCAAGTGGACCGTCCGCGAGATGGAAGAGCGTTACAAGAAGATGTCTAAGATCGGTGTTCGCAACATCGACGGCTTCAATACGCGCGTCGAGCAGGCACTTGCCAAGGGCGACACGATCTCGCGCACGGTGCAGACCGGTTTTGACCGGCAGACCGGCGAAGCGGTCTACGAGACCGAAGAATTCGATCTGCAGCCGATGCCCTATATCGTCGTCATCATCGACGAAATGGCCGACCTGATGATGGTCGCCGGCAAGGATATCGAAGGCGCGGTGCAGCGCCTTGCGCAAATGGCGCGTGCGGCCGGCATCCATGTCATCATGGCAACGCAGCGTCCGTCGGTCGACGTCATCACCGGTACGATCAAGGCGAACTTCCCGACGCGCATCTCTTTCCAGGTTACGTCCAAGATCGACAGCCGCACGATCCTCGGCGAGCAGGGTGCCGAACAACTGCTCGGCATGGGTGATATGCTCTATATGGCAGGCGGCGGTCGCATCCAGCGCGTCCATGGTCCGTTCGTGTCCGACGTCGAGGTCGAAGAGATCGTCTCCTACCTGAAGACACAGGGCTCGCCGCAATATCTCGATGCCATCACTGCCGATGACGACGAGGATGGCGATTATGGTGGTGGTCCGGCAGGTACGTCAAATCTTGCCGATTCGGAGGATCCCTATGACCAGGCCGTTGCCATCGTGCTGCGCGACGGAAAGGCCTCAACTTCTTATGTTCAGCGCAGGCTCGGCATCGGCTATAATCGTGCGGCATCGCTGATCGAGCGCATGGAGCAAGAGGGCATCATCGGCCCGGCGAACCATGCCGGTAAACGCGAGATTCTTGTGCCGACAGATGGAGATATCCTCGACCGTTGAGGAAAGAATATTTGATGGCGCAGCCCATTCGGTGGAAACCTCGGAGGATGTAATCCGTTACCTTTCACCGGGCGATCGCGGCGCCTTGAAGACGCCGCCTTTCGGCGGCATGCAGACCGCATACAGGAGGTTCACATGACCAACTCCGTGTCCATCTTTTCCGGCCTGCCGGTAACCCGCCGTGACGTTCTTGGCGTCTTTGCTGTTGCGGCCGTTGCAAGCGCCGTTCCGTTTCCCGCTCTCGCCCAGGTCGCTCAGGCGGCAGCACCCGCTGCCAACAGCGCCACGGCACAGGCGATTGCCGATCATTTCTCCAGTGTCGCCACCATGCAGGGCGAGTTCGTGCAGTTTGGCCCTCGTGGCGAACAGACCGGGGGCAAGTTCTTCATCGAGCGTCCCGGCAAGCTACGCTTCAACTATGACGATCCGTCGCCGATGCGCGTCATTGCCGACGGCAGGAACGTCGCGATCGGCAATGTGAAGCTGAAGACCTGGGATCTCTATCCGCTTTCCAAGACGCCGCTCAGCCTGCTACTTGCGCCGCATATCGACCTTTCCGCCGGCATGGTGAAGGGCGTGAAGCAAGAGTCGGATCTGACGACGATCTCGCTCGGTAACAATACGGTGTTCGGCAACTCCACCATCACCATGATGTTCGACCCGAAGACCTATGATCTGCGCCAGTGGACGATTACCGACAACCAGGGCAAGGACACGTCCGTGATGATCTTCAACGTCAAGACTGGCATGTCCTTCGACGACCGCGTCTTCCGCGTGCCCTACGAGGATATCAAGGGCACGTCGGCAAACCGCGACTAGAGCGCCGTGCGTCCATTCGGACGCATAAAGGACGCTCTATCTTTTCGCATCAGGCTTTCCGAAAATCGATGCCGATTTTCGGAAAGCCTGATGCGTAGCGCTTTTCGGTTGATCGCCGGCCGCTTTTGCCTGCGGCCGGTTTTCTCGCTCACGCCTTTGCTCTAAAGCCTTTTCAGAGGGATCTGAAAGGGCATGGGCATGAGCTTCTCCATTACCACCTGGAATATCAATTCGGTGCGGCTGCGCATGCCGATAGTCGAGCAGCTCGTGCTGAAGCACAGGCCCGATATCCTCTGCCTGCAGGAAACCAAAGTCACGAACGACCTCTTCCCGTTGGCACCGCTGCGCGCCATGGGCTACGAGCACATCATCATCCACGGCCAGAAGGGCTATCATGGCGTTGCTATAGCCTCCCGCGTGCCGCTGACCGAAGACCACCGGCAGGACTACTGCAATGTCGGCGACGCGCGCCACATCTCGGCGGTCTTCGAGCGCGGCAACCGGCGCATCCGTCTGCATAATTTCTATGTTCCTGCCGGCGGCGACGAGCCGGACCGCATGATCAATCCGAAATTCGGCCACAAGCTCGATTTCATCGAGGAGATGAAGAACCTCAAGGCGAGCGCCGAGCCGAACACGTCAGCCATTCTCGTCGGCGATCTCAATATCGCGCCGCTGGAACATGATGTCTGGTCGCACAAGCAGCTTTTAAAGATCGTCAGCCATACGCCGGTCGAAACCGACGGGCTGCTCGAGGTGATGAAGCGTGGCGGCTGGCACGATCTCATGCGCCAGCATGTACCTGCCAATGAGAAGCTCTATACGTGGTGGAGCTATCGCGCGAAGGATTGGGAAGCTGCCGACAAGGGCCGGCGCCTCGACCATATCTGGTCCTCGCCCGACCTCGGTCCGCATCTGCAGCGCATTGAGGTGCTGAAGGAAGCACGCGGTTGGGAGCGGCCGTCCGACCATGTGCCGGTGACCGTACATCTCAACCTCTGAAACGTCAGCTGAAACGGTGAAACTGGCTTGCGGCCTGTGCCGCGAGATCGGCAATGCTGTCGCGGATACGGTTTTCCATAATGCGCGCCGCCGAGGGATATTCCTCGATCAGGCGAAGGAACAGCGCCCGCGTAATGCGGATGATGCCGGTATCTTCGCGGGCAATTGCCGTGAACTTGCGCTCCACCAGCGTTATAAGGGCCAGCTCCGAGATCAATGCACCGGCGCCAGCGATGGCTTCGGTTCGCGCCATGCCATCCGAGCCCGTCACGCTAAGTTCGAGGCTGCCGCTCGTGATCACATAGGCGCTTTCGGCGGGCGAGCCCTGACGGAACAGCATCTGCCCGGCCGCAATCACGCGACGGTCTGCGCCGAAGGCAATCAGGCGCAACTGGTCGTCGTTCATGTCCTTGAAGAGCGGCAGCTGCGCCAGCAGATTGATATCGTCGGAAAGAGACATGCTACGGGATGATCTTGTAGCCGCCGTTTTCCGTCACGAGGATCTCGGCGTTGGACGGATCCCGCTCGATCTTCTGGCGCAGACGGTAAACGTGGGTTTCCAGCGTGTGCGTGGTAACGCCGGAATTGTAGCCCCAGACTTCTTCCAGCAGTACGTCGCGGGTCACGACCTTCTGTTCGGCGCGGTAGAGGTAGCGGATGATCGCCGCCTCCTTTTCCGTCAGACGGATCTTCTGGCCGTTGTCGGTGGTCAGCAGCTTCTGGCTCGGCTTGAAGAGATAGGGGCCGACGGTGAAAGTGGCATCTTCGCTCTGCTCATGCTGGCGAAGCTGCACGCGGATGCGCGCCAAAAGCACGGCGAAGCGGAAAGGTTTTGTCACATAGTCGTTGGCGCCGGCCTCAAGGCCAAGGATCGTGTCTGAATCCGTGTCGTGACCGGTCAGCATGATGATCGGCGCCTTGAAGCCACCCTTGCGCAGGAGCTTTACCGCCTCGCGGCCGTCCATATCGGGCAGGCCGACGTCCATGATCAGCAGATCGACCGGATTGGAGCGGGCGGCCTGGACGCCCTTGCCCGCGGTCGCTTCCTGCAGGACCGAGAATTCCTCATACAACGACAATTGCTCCGTCAGCGTCTGGCGAAGGTCGTCGTCGTCATCCACCAGAAGAATGGTGCGTGCGGTCATGCGGGTGCGTCCTTGCGTTGGTCAGATACTCCTACGCCAAATTCCACATTTGGCAAGGATTGGCGATCTGCTGCTGTTGCTGCCTAGGGTCTCATATGGTTTCAATCGAAGCCCAAGGCAATTCAAGAACATGCGAGAAAAATGGAAAAAGCAAGGCGAGAGCGAAATGGGCAGCCCTCAACGCTCGTGGTGCGTGCCGCGCCGGGCCAGCCAAACAGAGCTATTGTCTGTTTTGGCCCGCTTACCTTGCCTGCTGCGATCGGCCGTAGCGGCCGAACCGTGATCAAGCGCGAAGGCGACGGGGCAACGCCGATTGCTGCCATGCGATTGCTCTACGGTTTCCGGCGCGGCGAACGAAACGGCCGTCTCCCTACAGCGCTGCCCATCAAGCGCATCCGGTCCGACATGCTGTGGTGCGATCAGCCCGCCGATGCGAATTACAACAGGCTGGTCAAGGCGCCGTTCAAACCGAGCCATGAGGAGATGAAGCGAAAGGACGGGCTTTACGATATCTGCCTGGTGCTCGACTGGAACGTGACCTCTCGGGCGCGCAATCGCGGCTCAGCGATCTTTTTCCATCTGATCCGGCCAGGATACGAGCCGACCGCCGGCTGTGTTGCGATCAGCGCTCGCGACATGCGCCGCATTCTGCCTCACCTCAGAAAGGGAACGATCCTCCGCGTTCTCTGATTGTATTGCGGGCTCTCTGTCCTATATGGACTTTCGACCGGATGCGCGGGCTGCGATGCGTCCAGGGAAAACCGCTTCACGGCTTCAATTCATGCCCCATTCCATTCGTGTCTTGGCCATTCCTTCAAACTTCCGGAGATATATTGTGACCACTCAGCCCATCATTACTTTCCACGACGGACATTCCATTCCCCAGGTGGGTCTCGGCGTCTGGCAGACGCCGCAAGATATCGCGGCTCCGACCGTGCGCACCGCACTGGCCGCCGGCTATCGCCACATCGATACGGCGTCCGGTTATGACAATGAAGAGGGCGTCGGCGAAGGCATCCGCTCTTCCGGCATCGACCGCAAGGATATCTTCGTCACCACGAAACTGCGCAATACCGACCAGGGCTATGACAATGCACTGCGTGCCTTCGAGGTCAGCCTGAAGAAGCTCGGTAGCGATTATATCGATCTCTATCTGATCCACTGGCCGTCGCCGCATCGCGGGCTTTATCGCGAAACCTGGAAGGCTTTCGTGCGCTTGAGGGAAGAAGGTCGTGTCCGCTCCATCGGTGTGTCGAACTTCTATCCGGACCATCTCGACCATATCGTCGGCGATACAGGCGTGGTTCCCGTCATCAACCAGATCGAGCTGCATCCGGACTTTCAGCAGAAGGCGGCGCAGCAAGCGCATAAGAAGCTGAACATCGTCACGGAATCCTGGAGCCCGCTCGGTCAGGGCCGCTTCATTTCCAATCCGGTCATCGGTCAGATTGCTGCCAAGCACGGCAAGACGCCGGCGCAGGTGATCATCCGTTGGCACATCGATACCGGCCTCGTCGTCATTCCGAAGTCGGTGACGCCCTCGCGCATCGAGGAGAACTTCAATGTCTTCGATTTCAAGCTGGATGGCGAAGACATGGCCGCGATCGCCAAGCTCGATAGCGCCGGCGCTCGCATGGGCCCGGATCCGTACACGGCGACGTTCTAAGCGGTAAAGCAGGCGGCGGCTGTCAAATCGGCCGCCGCCTTTCAATCCGCTTTCTAGTAATTGCAGTAGTGAGAGCCGTTGGTCGGCCGGAACCCATAGTCACAGGTGTTCCTCAGCCGGGGCTCCGTCCGAATGGAGCCGGTATAGTCCGCACTTCCCCGGAATGCCCGCGAAGGATACCAGTAGCCATCCGGTCCCTGCCGGTAGCCGGGACGCTGCGTACGGTAGCCACGATATCCATTCCAGTAGCCGCGCTGCGCCTGCGCGAGATAGACGATGCCAGCAATGGCGGGCGGTTCTGCATAGAGCGGAGCGGCAATACCGGTATCGACCGGCGCCACGGTGGCAAAAGCGGTGAGGGCGGCGATCGGCAGAACTGCCAACAATCTCTTTCTCATCGATCATACTCCCGGCGATATCAACTCGAACACGTCCATTCCTGAAACGCGGATCCCATCACGCACATAAGCGAATGGCCAAGTCGATTATCCGAAAGGGTGAAAACCGATCAAAAGAGTGTCATTGCCAGGTCCTTGAAAGCAAAAGCCCGGCGCGAGCGCCGGGCTTTTGTCATGTCAGATGTGCGAGAAAGATCAGTTCCACTCGCGGATATCGACGAAGTGGCCGGCAATCGCGGCTGCAGCGGCCATGGCCGGCGAGACGAGATGTGTGCGGCCCTTGAAGCCCTGGCGGCCTTCAAAGTTGCGGTTCGAGGTCGAGGCGCAACGCTCGCCCGGCTTCAGGCGGTCGTCGTTCATGGCAAGGCACATGGAGCAACCCGGCTCGCGCCAGTCGAAACCGGCCGCCTTGAAGATCTTGTCGAGGCCTTCGGCTTCCGCCTGTTCCTTCACGAGGCCAGAGCCCGGAACGATCATGGCATCGACGGTCGACGCAACGGTCTTGCCTTCAACAACCTTGGCGACCTCGCGCAGATCCTCGATGCGGCCGTTGGTGCAGGAGCCGATGAAGACGCGGTCGAGGGTGATATCGGTCATTTTGGTGCCCGGCTTCAGCCCCATATAGTCGAGCGCGCGCCATTTGGAGGTGCGCTTCGTTTCGTCCTGGATATCGTCAGGGTTCGGTACGATACCCTGCACGGAAATCACGTCCTCGGGTGAGGAACCCCAGGATACGATCGGCGGCAGGTTGGCAGCATCGAGCACGACGACGCGGTCGTAATGAGCACCTTCATCGGTCTGCAGTGTCTTCCAGTAGGCAATCGCCTGTTCCAGCGCCTCGCCCTTCGGCGCACGCGGCTTGCCCTTGATGTATTCGAAGGTCTTTTCGTCAGGGGCGATCAGACCAGCGCGGGCTCCGCCTTCGATCGTCATGTTGCAGATCGTCATGCGACCTTCCATCGACAGCGCGCGGATAGCTTCGCCCGCAAATTCGATGACGTGGCCGGTGCCGCCGGCCGTGCCGATCTCGCCAATGATGGCGAGGATGATGTCCTTGGCGGTTACATGCGGTGGAAGCAGGCCGTCGACCCGCACCAGCATGTTCTTCGCCTTCTTCTGGATCAGCGTCTGGGTCGCCAGGACATGTTCGACCTCGGAGGTGCCGATCCCATGCGCCAGCGCGCCGAAGGCGCCGTGCGTCGAGGTGTGGCTGTCGCCGCAGACAATGGTCATGCCGGGCAAGGTGAAACCCTGTTCCGGACCGACGATGTGAACGATGCCCTGACGCTTGTCGCTTGCCGAGTAATACTCGACGCCGAATTCGGCCGCATTGGTTGCCAACGCTTCGACCTGGATGCGGCTTTCCTCATTCTTGATGCCGAGATGGCGGTCGGGTGAGGTCGGAACGTTATGGTCGACGACGGCAAGCGTCTTTTCAGGCGCGCGAACCTTGCGGTGGGTCATGCGCAGGCCTTCGAAGGCCTGCGGCGAGGTGACTTCATGGACCAGGTGACGGTCAATATAGAGAAGACAGGTGCCGTCAGGCTGTTCATCCACCAGGTGGTCGGCCCAGATCTTGTCGTAAAGGGTACGCGGTGCGCTCATGGCTATAGTCCGTTTTGGCTGGAGCATGGAATTTAAGGATGTGGCGGACAGGCTCCGCCGGCCGTCATTCGATCAACGAAGTCGGCTGTTGAGCGCACCGGAAACGGACGCAAAGAAACGTGCCGGCAGGCGATAATGGTCCTGCAGCACGAAAATATGCGCACCGATGCATCTGAACTTGGATTCCATGGCGCTGGATATAGCGATTTTTGATCGAAACGGCAATTCCAATCGTACGACGCTCTAGCGCCGCGGCATCTGCTTCATCTTCTTCTCGATCCGCCGCAGGAAGAGCGACAGGCCGATCGTCAGGATCAGGTAGATATAGGTGACGATCGAATAGGTCTCGAAGAAGCGGAAAGAGCCGGAAGCATAAACCTTGCCCATCTGTGTGATGTCGGAAACGCCGAGAACGGAGACGAGGGAGGAATCCTTCACCATCGAGACGAAGTCGTTGGAGAGCGGCGGGAAGATCACCCGGATCGCTTGCGGGAAGACAACGAGCCTGAAACGGCGGTAGCGCGACAGCCCGAGCGATTTGGCCGCCTCGATCTGGCCGATATCGACCGACTGGAAACCGGCGCGAAAGATTTCGGCGATGAAAGAGGAATAGCCGATCATCAGGGCGATGATGGCGCGCCACATCAGCGACAGATCACGCACGAGGATCGGCTCGGCAATACCGGCTTTCACCAGGGGTGTGATCAAGAAATTATAGGCTGCGACCACACCCGGCGCGCCGACGAAGGCGATATAGAAGAGCAGCACGAGGATTGGAATGCCCCGGATGATCTCGATGTAGAAGCGGGCGACCTGGCGCAGCACGATATTGTCGGAGAGGCCAAGTAGCGCAATGCCCAGACCGAGCACGGTCGCCAACACAAAGGCGACGAGTGTCACGAACACGGTAATGCCGGCACCATTCACGACGGTCCGGAAGACCTGCGTGTAAATATCGTTGGTAATGATGACGACGGCGAGAACGACGCCGATCAGAACAAGGACGACCAGCCACCAGGGACGGTCGTCCTTCTCGTGTCGCGGGGATGGTGGTAATGCCATCTGCGATCGCTCGGGGGACTACTGGCCCATCTTGTAGTCGAGGAACCACTTTTTGTTCAGTGCATCAAAGGTGCCGTCCGCCTTCAGGTCGGCAATGGCGGCATTGACGGGAGCGACGAGATCGGAACCCTTCGGGAAGATGAAGCCGAAATCCTCGGTGCCGAGCGGTTCACCGACGACCTTCAGCCCGCCATTCGAAGAATCGACATAACCCTTGGCAGCGACGCTGTCGGTCAGGACGAGATCGACATCGCCGGTCTTCAGAGCCTGCACGGTTGCGCCGAAGGTTTCGAAGAGCTTGATGCGCGGGTTCTGTTCGTTGCCATCCAGGATTTCATAGACGGCGGTATAGAAAGGCGAAGTGCCGGGCTGGGCGCCGATCAGGCCATCGTTGAAGGCACCGAAGCTCTTGGCGTCGGTGAAACGCTTCTCATCGCCACGAACAAGCATGAATTGCTGCGAGCGCATATAGGGATCGGAGAAATCAACCTTCTGCTTGCGATCGTCCTTGATGGTGATGCCGGTCATGCCGATGTTGTACTGGCCGTCGGATACGGCCTGGATCATCGCGTCCCAGCTGGTGTTCTGGTATTCGACCTTGAAGTTCAGCCGCTTGGCAATCTCGTTCATCGCGTCATATTCCCAGCCGATCTGCTGACCGGACTTGGGGTCGACGAACTGCAGCGGCGGATAGGCGTTTTCCGTCACCACGACGACAGTCTTGCCGCCAAGGTCCGGCAGGCTGCCGGCGAAAGCTGCGAGCGGCGAAAGCATTGCGGCGGTCAGGCTGGCAAGAACAGTGCGGCGAAAGAACATGGTGTGGCTCCCCAATATTTGAACGGCAGAATTGTCATGGAAGATGCTGATATGGCAAGGCTGCAAGCGCTGCACACTGGCGCAAAAAAAGAAAAGGCGGCCCAAAGACCGCCTTTCCCATGCAATGATTTCGCTTTCGCGAGCTGCTTATTCAGCCGAACCTTCAGCAGCGGCTGCAGCTTCTGCGGCGGCCTTTGCTTCAGCGGCTTCTGCTGCTGCCTTTTCGGCGGCGAGAGCCTGAGCTGCTGCAACCTTTTCAGCTTCGATACGTGCCTTTTCCTCGGCAAGGGCCTGACGCTCGGCATCGTTGAGCTTGCGGGCGCGGGTGCCGGTGTTCTCGACGATACGAGCCGACTTACCGCGGCGATCGCGCAGGTAGTAGAGCTTGGCGCGACGGACCTTACCACGGCGAACGACTTCGACGCTTTCGATCATCGGGGAGTAGACCGGGAATACGCGCTCGACGCCTTCGCCGTAGGAGATCTTGCGGACCGTGAAGTTTTCCTGCAGGCCGCCGCCGGAGCGCGCGATGCAAACGCCTTCGTATGCCTGAACGCGGGTACGGTTGCCTTCCGTGACCTTCACGTTGACACGGACGGTGTCGCCCGGGGAGAATTCAGGAAGGGTGCGCTTGGCTTCGATCTTGGCGGCCTGTTCGGCCTCAAGCTGCTGAATGATGTTCATCGTCTTAACCTTTGGTTCTTCTGAAACAGCCAGAGCGCTCACACTGTCCTTCGGTCGATGCCTCCGGAGTTTGCCCTTGCGGGCGGGAGCGGATTCGCCATTCTTTGTTTGCTGGCAGACAGGGTTAAACCCCATTTCCGCGTGCGCCATTACACGAAAGACTTCCACCTGTCATCCCTTGGGCGACAAATTTGTGAAATCAGCCCGCTTTTTCGGGCTTCTGCGCCCCAATCAGGTCTGGCCGCCGTTCTTTTGTGAGCGAGACGGATTGTTCATGGCGCCACTTCTCGATGGCGCCGTGATTGCCGGAAGTGAGGATCGCCGGAATCTCGCGGCCTTCCCATTCCTGCGGGCGGGTATAATGCGGATGTTCCAGAAGTCCGCCTTCGAAGCTTTCATGCAGGCCGGAGAGGTCATTGCCCATGACGCCCGGCAGGATGCGGACGATCGCGTCGAGTAGGATCAACGCTGCCGGCTCGCCGCCTGACAGTACGTAGTCGCCGATCGAGACTTCTTCGAGTTGGCGTGCCTCGATCACACGCTGGTCGATGCCTTCGAAACGGCCGCAGACGATGATCACCCCGTCGCCGGCCGCCAGTTGCCGCACGCGCTCCTGCGTCAGCGGCTTGCCGCGCGGGCTCATCAGGAGGCGCGGGCGGTTGTCATTTTCAGAAGCGCTGTCGATGGCCCGGGCGAGCACATCGGACTTCAGCACCATGCCGGCGCCGCCGCCGGCCGGTGTATCATCGACGGTTCGGTGCTTATCCGGCGCAAAATCGCGGATCTGCACGGTATCGAGCGACCATTGTCCACGCTCTGCCGCCTTGCCGGCGAGCGAAAAATCCAGATGGCCCGGAAACATTTCCGGGTAGAGTGTCAGCACGGTCGCCCGGAAAGCCATGGCGCCTACTTCTTTTTCTTCGGCTTGCCGGGGGCGAGCCCCTTCAGGTCGTCGGGATTGTCGACGAGGCCGGCCGCAAGCGGATCAATGAGCAGCTTGCCGGCTTCAAGGTCGATTTCCAACACGGAGGCTTCCGAAAAGGGGATCAGCACCGGGCGCTTGCCGGGACCTTTGAGTTCCAGAAGATCGCCGGCGCCGAAATCGAAGACTCCGGTCACTGTGCCGTAACTGATGCCCTGATCGTCGAAGGCTTCGAGCCCTTCCAGATCGGCATAGAAGAACTCGTCGTCCTCCAGTTCCTCATCCGACAGGTTGTCGCGTTCGATATAGAGTTCCAGGCCGTTCAACGCCTCGGCGGCGTTGCGGTCGTTGACGCCGCGGAAGCGGACGACGACGATATTCTTCATCTCGCGCAATTCGAGAACTTCGAAAACGCGTCCATCCATGCTGTGCAGGTGGCCATAGTCGCCGAGCGCGGTCGGATCGGCCGTATAGGCCTTTACGCGCACCTCGCCGCGAATGCCCTGCGCGCCGCCGATGGTTGCCATCAGCACCGGATTTTCAAGCTTGGTCATGGGTTCCTTCATTCGAACGCAGGCAAGAAGCTGAGATCACGCTTCTCATAAACGAAGTGCGTGGGAATGGAAACGAAAACGGGCGGCATGTCGCCATGCCGCCCGTCCGGATTGGGTCGAAACCTATTATTCGGCGGAAGCAGCAGCTTCAGCGGCGTCAGCAGCCTTCTGAGCCTTTTCGGCAGCGCGCTCCTGAGCCTTCTTGCCCGGCTTTGCCTTTTCCGGGTTGTTGCGGGTTTCGCGCTTGGAGATGCCGGCTTCGTCGAGGAAGCGCAGGACGCGGTCGGTCGGCAGCGCGCCCTGGTCGAGCCAGTGCTTGATGCGCTCGCCGTTTAGCTGAACGCGCTTTTCGTCGTCCTTGGCGAGCATCGGGTTCCAGGAACCGAGGCTCTCGAGGAAGCGGCCGTCACGCGGGCTGCGGGCATCGGCGAGAACGACGTGGTAGTACGGGCGCTTCTTGGAACCACCGCGTGCGAGACGAATTTTCAGTGCCATATTCTTTACTCCTTAGGCTTTTCTTGAACCGCTTCGTTGAGCGGCATGGTTATCGGGCTGCGGCGCTCTGTTCAGCGTGGTCCGCAGCGATCTGCTCGTGATGCCGGATGACTTCCTTGATGACGAAGTTCAGGAACTTCTCGGCGAAATCCGGGTCCAGATGCGCATCTTCGGCAAGCTGACGAAGACGAGCGATCTGGTATTCCTCGCGCGCCGGATCGGCCGGCGGCAACTTGTACTTAGCCTTCAGCACGCCGACCTCTTTGGTGCAGCGAAAGCGTTCGGCCAGAATGTGGACGAGCGCCGCATCGATATTGTCGATCGACTGGCGGTAGCTCGAAAGCTGGGCTTTGACGTCTGGATCAATCATGGGGCAGGCGATCCTTTCACTTCTTCTTGGGCAATCCGGGCAGGCCCGGGAAACCACCACCGAGGCCCGGCAGCTTTGCGCCGCCAAGACCGGGCAATCCGCCCGGCAAGCCTCCGCCTAGACCGGGCATACCCCCACCCGGCTTTCCGAGACCCGCGGCTTCCGCCTGCTTCTGCAGCGCTTCAAGCTGCTTCGGGTCGATATTCGAGAGATCAGGCATGCCGCCCATGCCGCCGAGGCCCCCCAGCCCCATTTTGCCGGCAAGGCCGCCCATCATCTGCTTCATCATGCCGCCTTTGCCCTTGCCACCCATCATCTTCATCATGTCGGCCATCTGCCGATGCATCTTCAGGAGCTTGTTGATGGCAGCCGCATCGGTGCCGGAACCGGCAGCGATGCGCTTCTTGCGCGAATGCTTGAGCAGGTCGGGATTGGCGCGCTCCGCCTTTGTCATCGACTGAATGATGGCGATCTGGCGGCCGAACAGCTTGTCGTCCAAGCCGGCGGCGGCCATCTTGTCCTTCATGCCGGCCATGCCGGGCATCAGGCCCATGATGCCGCCCATGCCACCCATCTTCTGCATCTGACGCAGCTGGTCGGCGAGGTCGTTCAGGTCAAACTTGCCCTTGGCCATCTTGGCGGCCATGGCAGCCGCCTTTTCGGCGTCGATGTTTTCAGCCGCCTTCTCGACGAGCGAGATGATATCGCCCATGCCGAGGATACGGTCAGCGATACGACGGGGATGGAATTCCTCCAGTTCGCCCATTCGTTCGCCGACGCCGATCAGCTTGATCGGCTTGCCGGTGACGGCGCGCATGGAAAGGGCCGCACCGCCGCGTCCATCGCCATCCATGCGGGTCAGTACGAGGCCGGTGATGCCGACACGTTCATCGAAGTTGCGGGCAAGGTTGACGGCGTCCTGGCCGGTCAGGCTATCGGCGACCAGCAGGATTTCGTGCGGGTTCGACTTCTTCTTGATGTCGGCCATTTCGACCATCAAGGGTTCGTCGATATGGGTACGGCCGGCGGTGTCGAGAATGACGACGTCATGGCCGCCGAGCTTGGCGGCCTGAACGGCGCGGGCGGCGATATCGGTCGGAGACTGGCCGGCAATAACAGGCAGGGTGTCGATGTTTGCCTGAGCGCCGAGCTGGCGAAGCTGCTCTTGCGCTGCCGGACGGCGCGTGTCGAGCGATGCCATCAGCACCTTCTTCTTCTCGCGCGTCGTCAGGCGATTGGCGATCTTTGCCGTCGTCGTCGTCTTACCGGAGCCCTGCAGGCCGACCATCATGATGACGACTGGGGCGGCCGCATGAAGGTCGACACCGACACCCTCGCCGCCGAGCATTTCGATGAGCTCGTCATGGACGATCTTGACGACCATCTGGCCGGGCTTGATCGACTTCAGGATCTCGGCGCCAACGGCCTTTTCACGCACGCGGTCGGTAAAGGAGCGGACCACCTCCAGCGAAACGTCGGCTTCCAGAAGCGCACGGCGAACCTCCCGCAGCGCTGCGGAAACATCACTTTCCGAAAGCGCGCCACGGCCTGTCAGTCCATTCAAGATGGAACCAAGACGGTCCTGGAGGTTCTCAAACATCGGCTCTTCCTTGATACGTTTCGGGGAGTTTTTGGATGCCCTGGAACGTCGTGCTTTTCCTTGACGAAAACAAGACGCAAAGCCAAAAAGCACCCGAGGGCGCAGCGCGCTGTCGGGTGTTGACCTCCGGAATCCAGTCCCGGTCGGCGGCTCGGAGTCTGTTACTCGTCGCAGATTGGGCGCGATAAACAGGAAAGCCGCGGGAAAGTCAAGGCGAATGCGTTCAACGACGTCGTGGCGGACTTTTCTGAAGTCGTGTGGTCTGAAGTCGTGCGGCAGGAGCGGTGCGCGGATATTCCGCTATGCAGCCGGTCGCGGCAACGGAAGTACATATTTGTATATACTAACATATCCGCTTTAAAATTCACCCATATTTAGTTGAATATTTTGATCGGCAAGCCGAATTCGCGCTGAATGCCAGTTGCAAAATATTCAGCTTCTGATTCTACTTTCTACTTAAGAAAATTCTGTAAAATGATTCGTGAATATCCTTGATGCCGAATGAATCGGCGGAGATATCAAATGATAAACCCAGATATAGAAAGCTGGGCGTTGGCGCGCGCCCATAATATAGTTCTGCGGGAAGGCCTGAATTTGGCGAAGGCGGCACAAGACCTGGATCGCAAGCGGTCCCGCTTGCTGGTCTACGAGCTCAGAAAGGTGATTACCGCTGCTATCGTCGAAGCCCATGCGGCGTCTCTCAATCCCGAGGGCACGGTGCGATAGATCTGGATTTTGCGCGATTCCAAAGGCTGACTGTGCCGTACCCGTTCTGATTTCGCGGGGCCTGGCCTTTATGCGTAAGAAAGAGGGCGAACCTCGCTTGGCGCTCACCCACTGGTAATCCCCGAGCATTTCCGCCATATACAGCCAAAACGCAGCGGAAATAGTCAGATGAGTAACACGGTCGAATTCGCGAAGATGAACGGGCTTGGCAACAAGATCCTGGTTGTCGACATGCGTGGGCGGACCGACAAGGTGACGCCGCAGGCGGCGATCGCACTCAATGCCGATGCTGAGACGCAATTCGATCAGATCATGGCGATCCATGATCCGAAGGTCCAGGGAACCGACGCATATATCGACATCCTCAATTCCGATGGCTCGAAGGCGCAGGCCTGCGGCAATGGTACGCGTTGCGTCGTGCAGGCGCTGGCCGCCGAGACCGGCAAGAAGGCCTTCACCTTCCAGACGGTCGCCGGCATCCTGAACGCAGTCGAGCATGAGGATGGCACGATCTCCGTCGATATGGGCCGGCCGGTTTTCGAATGGAATCGTATTCCACTCGCGGAAGAATTTCACGATACGAGCCGCATCGAGCTGCAGATCGGGCCGATCGACAATCCGGTGCTGCATTCGCCTTCGGCCATGTCGATGGGTAATCCGCATGCGATCTTCTGGGTCGACCGCGATCCGATGAGCTTCGATCTCGAACGTTTCGGGCCGCTGCTCGAAAACCATCCGATGTTCCCGGAAAAGGCCAATATCACGCTGGCGCAGGTCATCTCGGATTCGACGCTGCGGACACGCACCTGGGAGCGCGGCGCCGGCCTGACGCTTGCCTGCGGTTCGGCTGCCTGTGCCTCTGCCGTCAGTGCTGCGCGCACCGGCCGCAGCGGCCGCAAGGTGACGATCGACGTCGCCTCCAGCCCGATCCGTCAGCCGCTGGTAATCGACTGGCGCGAAGACGACCATGTCGTCATGACCGGCCCTGCCGAATGGGAATGGTCCGGTGCGCTCGATCCTTCGACCGGCACATGGTCTCGCGATGCCGAACGTGGGGCGGAAGCGCGGTGAGCGGCGTCGAGGCCATTACCTTCGGCTGCCGTCTCAATACCTATGAATCCGAAGTCATGAGATCGCAGGCGGAAGCGGCCGGGCTCAACAATGCCATTCTGGTCAATACCTGCGCCGTGACCGGCGAGGCCGTGCGCCAGGCCCGGCAGGCGATCCGCCGCGCGCGCCGCGACAATCCGCATGCCCGCATCATCGTCACTGGCTGTGCCGCCCAGACTGAAAAGCAGACCTTCGCGGAAATGGCCGAGGTTGATGCCGTGCTCGGCAATGAGGAGAAGCTGAAGGCTGCCTCTTATCGCGCGCTTCCGGATTTCGGCGTTTCGGCGGAAGAGAAGCTTCGTGTCAACGATATCATGAGTGTGCGCCACACCGCGCCACAGATGGTCAAGCATATTGACGGCCACGTGCGCGCCTTCATCCAGGTGCAGAACGGCTGCGACCATCGCTGCACATTCTGCATTATCCCCTATGGCCGCGGCAATTCGCGTTCGGTGCCGATGGGGGCCGTGGTCGATCAGGCCCGCAATCTCGTTGACAGCGGCTATCGCGAAATCGTTCTGACCGGCGTCGATGCTACGAGCTATGGCGCAGATCTTCCCGGCGAGCCGACGCTTGGTCTGCTCGCAAAGGCACTGCTCAAGCAGGTGCCTGACATACGCAGGCTGCGGCTATCGTCGATCGACAGTATCGAGGCCGATCGCCATCTCATGGACCTCATCGCGGACGAACCGCGTTTCATGCCGCATCTGCATCTTTCCCTGCAGCACGGCGATGACATGATCCTCAAGCGCATGAAACGCCGCCATCTGCGTGCCGATGCTCTGCGTTTCATCGAAGACGTGCGCCGGCTGCGGCCGGAGATAAGTTTCGGCGCAGACATGATCGCCGGCTTCCCGACGGAGACCGAGGAGATGTTCGAGAACGCGGCGCGCCTCGCCGAAGAAGCCGACATCGCGCATCTGCACGTCTTCCCCTACAGCCCGCGGCCCGGCACGCCTGCCGCGCGCATGCCGCAGCTCGATCGCTCGCTCATTAAGGATCGCGCCGCTCGCCTCCGCGCCACTGGACAGATGCTGCACCAGCGCCATCTGGACAAGATGGTCGGAACGCGGCAATGGCTACTGGTGGAAAATAACGGTCTTGCCCATACGGAAAACTTCACGCTTGTCACTGTCCCCGGTCTTCGCCCGCGCGATATCGTCGAAGCGACGATATCAGGCCACAACGGCAAGCATCTCCACATGCAATTGACGGCTGCCGCGGCGGCCTGACTTCACGGACAGCTCATGGCGCTCAGTTTCATCAAAAAGGTCTTCACCTTCGGCAAGCCGGCGGAAGAGCCTGTGCCGGAGGCAGTTGAAAGGGAGCTGGAGCCGCGCTCGCGCGACGAAGATCTGCCAGTTGCTGACGATCCAGTTCTTGCCGAGGAGATGGACACGGCTGGCGGACCTGCGGCCGATCTCGATGAAGCTGTAGCGGAACAGGAGCCTATTGAAGGCGAGCCGGAATTGCTCCCGATCGCCGATGATCTGAGCGATATGGGTGTCGTGCCCTTGTCGCTGCTGGAAGCCGAAGCGGAAGCGGCTGCAGATGACGTCGCGGTGGCGCCCCCCTCTGTCGCTTCGGGACATCTCCCCCACAAGGGGAAAGATCATTTGGAGGATGCTGTTGCCGTAAGAGCGGAAGGCAGGGTCGAGCCAACTGAGACATTTCCAGAAGAGATTCCGACTCGCGACGCCCTGGAAATTTCGGCTGAGCTAGAGCAGGATTCTCGTTCCATGCCGATCTCCCCTCTTGGGGAAATGTCCGGCAGGACAGAGGAGGGTGCTACCGCCGACGAGCCGGCACCGAACCCTATCCTTCCCAAAGGCTTCGCCACCGGACCGGCCGCTGAACCGGAACCGGTTGCCGCGCCGCAGCCCAGACTTTCCTGGTTTCAGCGTCTGCGCAATGGCCTCTCGCGCACCTCCTCGCAGCTTACTGGCCAGATCACCGCACTCTTCACCAAGCGCAAGCTCGACGACGAGACGCTGCAGGATCTCGAAGACCTGCTCATCCAGGCCGACCTGGGCGTCGAGACGGCCATGCGGGTGACCGATACGCTCGCTTCGGAGCGTTACGGCAAGGATGTGACCGGCGAAGATGTCAGCCGCATCATGGCGGCCGAAATCGCCAAGGTGCTGAAGCCGGTCGCCAAGCCGCTGCAGCTCGATCTTTCGCACAAGCCGCATGTGATCCTCGTTGTCGGCGTCAACGGCACCGGCAAGACGACGACGATCGGTAAGCTTGCGGCGAAGCTATCTGGCTCCGGCCTGAAGGTGATGCTGGCGGCCGGCGATACGTTCCGTGCTGCGGCCATCGAGCAGCTGAAGATCTGGGCCGATCGCACCAAGTCCGAATTCATCGGCACCAAGCTCGGCGCGGATGCGGCAGGCCTTGCCTATGACGCTTTTGAGCAGGCGAGGGCCAGGAAATGCGATGTGCTGATCATTGATACGGCTGGCCGCCTGCAAAACAAGGCGGAGCTGATGGCCGAGCTCGAGAAGATCGTGCGCGTGCTCGGCAAGCTCGACCCGGATGCGCCGCACACCGTTCTCCAGACGCTCGATGCGACGACGGGCCAGAACGCGCTCAATCAGGTGGAAATCTTCCGCAATGTCGCCGGCGTCAGCGGGCTGATCATGACCAAGCTTGACGGCACGGCGCGCGGCGGCATTCTGGTAGCGATCTCCGCCAAGCATAAGCTGCCAGTCTATTTCATTGGTGTCGGGGAAGGGGTCGACGATCTCGAACCGTTCGAGGCAGAGGATTTTGCGCAGGCCATTGCCGGCATTGGCCAATGATGCCACAGATTAGCCGTTGATGGCTTGCATGCATTGCAAAAAAGCAGGTTTGAAGAAGCATGACGACTGAAAGCGATATTACTCCCAGCGCCGCAGACCGGCATCATCCGCTTCTGAAACTGGCGCTGGAACTCGGACCGCTTATGGTCTTTTTCTTTGCCAATCTGCGTGGTGAATGGCTTGTCGCGCGTTTTCCGGCATTGGCCGAACTCGGCGGTCCGCTCTTCGTGGCGACCGGGCTGTTCATGGGCGCAACTATTCTCTCGCTGGTGGTTTCCAAGATCATGCTCGGCCATCTGCCGATCATGCCCTTCGTTTCGGGCATCGTCGTGTTGATCTTCGGTTCTCTGTCGATCTGGCTGCAGAACGAAACCTTCATCAAGATGAAGCCGACGATCGTCAATGCGCTCTTCGGTTTTGCCCTGCTTGGCGGCCTCGCCTTCGGCAAGTCGCTGCTCGGCTATGTCTTCAACGCCGCCTTCCAGCTCGATGCCGAAGGCTGGCGCAAGCTGACGATCCGCTGGGGTATCTTCTTCCTATTTCTTGCGGTGCTGAACGAAGTCGTCTGGCGTAATTTCTCGGATAATTTCTGGATTACCTTCAAGGTCTGGGGCACGATGCCGATCACCATCATCTTCACCATGGCGCAGATGCCGCTGGTGCTGAAGCACAGCATTTCCACCGAGGCTGAAAGCGAGAAGTGACTGTTATCGAGGGCACCGACCGGTCACGGCATCAGATCTTCTGGTTTTCCGCCTGCCTTGCGGTGCTGGTCGCGCAGATCGTTGCCGAATATCTGATGGGCCGGGTACCGATCTGCACTTGCGGCTATGTCAAGCTGTGGGAAGGCACCGTCAATTCCAGCGGCAATTCCCAGCACCTGTCCGACTGGTACACGCCGTCGCATATCATTCACGGTTTCCTGTTCTACGGGCTGGCGCATCTCGTGCTACGCGGCAAGCCGTTTGCGGCGCGCCTGCTCCTGGCTGTTCTCATCGAATCCGGCTGGGAGCTTCTGGAAAATTCGCCTCTGATCATCGATCGCTACCGCACGGCGACGATCTCGCTCGACTATTACGGCGACAGCATCATCAATTCGGCCATGGACACGATCTTCATGGCCGTCGGCTTCTTCTTCGCCTCAAGAGCGCCCGTGGCGCTGACCGTTGCCATTGCCATCTTCTTCGAGATTTTCACCGGTTATATGATCCGGGACAATCTCACGCTGAATGTACTGATGCTGATCTGGCCGGTCGAAGCGATCAAGGTCTGGCAGGGCGGTGTTTAGGAGACCGGCTTGGCCAGCGCCTTCTCCATCGCGGGAAACAACCCTTCCTTCAGGCTGATATCATCGAAGGGGCCGACACGCTTGTAGATGATCGTGCCATCGGGCGCGACGAGATAGCTTTCCGGAATGCCGTAGACGCCCCAATCGATTGCCGCCTTGCCGTTCGGGTCGACGCCGATGGCATGATAGGGGTTGCCGAGTTCACCGAGGAAACGCAAAGCGTTCTCGTTCTTGTCCTTGTAGTTGATCGCGACGATGTTCAGCCGCCCATCCTCGGCAAGCTGCTTGAGAAGGGGGTGTTCATCGCGGCAGGGAATGCACCAGGAGGCGAAGACGTTGACGAGGGTGAGCTTGCCCTTGACCGCTTCATCCGTCAGCGCCGGCAGATTGGAGCCTTCGAGCGGCGGCAGGTTCAGCGACGGCGCCTTGGTGCCGATTAAAGCCGAGGGGATTTCGGCGATATTCTTGCCGTGAAAATCCTGGTCGTAGAGCATTTTCGCTGCCGTTGCCGCGATGCCGCCGAAGACGAGCAGCGGGATCAGGGCAAGCGCATAGCGGCTGACGCCGCGGCTTTTCGGCCCATTCTCTTGTGGAGCCACGGTCATTCGTCGTCCCTCGGTCGAGCGGACCGGCGGCGGATACCGGCGGCTTCAAGCGCTGCCAATTCCTTCTGGCGTGCACGCCCGTCAGTCCAGGTCCAGAGCGTCACTGCGATCGTCACAATAGCGGCAAAGCCATAGGAGCCGTAGACGTAGAAGGCGTAGGAGCTCATCGCTATTCCTCCCGGCTTGCCATACGGGCGGCCATGCGGCGCTGGGAGGCGATGCGGCGGCGCCAGATCTCGTTTCTCATGGCCATCAGATGCAGCGTGAAGAAGAGCAGGGTGAAGGCGATCGCCATGATCAGCAGCGGGCGCAGGAATTCCGGATCGATCGCCGGTCCATCGAGGCGCAGGACGCTTGCAGACTGATGCAGCGTGTTCCACCAGTCGACCGAAAACTTGATGATCGGGATATTGACGAAGCCGACGAGGATGAGCACGGCGGTAACGCGCGCAGCCTTCGCGGGCTCATCCATGGCGCGGTTCAGCGCGATCAGGCCGAGATACATCAGGAAGAGGATGAAGACAGAGGTCAGCCGCGCATCCCAGACCCACCATGTGCCCCACATGGGCTTGCCCCAGAGTGAGCCGGTGACGAGTGCAAGGAGCGTGAAGGCAGCGCCCAGCGGAGCTGCGGCCTTGGCCGAAACATCCGCCAGCGGATGGCGCCAGACGAGCGTGCCGATCGCTGAAATGCTCATGATCGTATAGCACATCATGGAGAGCCAGGCGGAGGGCACATGCACATACATGATGCGTACGGTCTCGCCCTGCTGATAGTCGCCCTCGGTCGAGAAGCTCAGATAGAGCCCGGTGATAAAACAGAGGGCCGTGACGCCGGCCAGCCATGGAATGACGCGCGATGCCAGCGCCAGAAACCGCGTCGGGTTGGCGAGATCGCTGAATTTGCTGATGGCAAGGCTCGTTTCGCTCATATCCGCTTCCTTACCTTGATCCGCCGGGAGCCGCAATCGAAGCGCCGATCAATCCGCCGTGTTTCTGAGCGCAAGGGCTGCTGCCGCCGGACCGATGACGGCGAAGAAGAGCGTCAGGGCGATGAGGATCAGAAATGGGGGCAGGAAGGGCGACGGTCCCACAACCGCTGCATATGTGGCGCTGACGCCAAAGATCAGCACGGGGATCGTCAGCGGCAGGATGAGTACCGAGACCAGCAGGCCGCCGCGAGGCAGCGCGACAGCAACGGCTGCGCCGACAGCGCCAATGAAGGTGATTGCCGGCGAGCCGACAAGGAGAGTGAGCATGGTCGCGCCGATCGCCGTTTCGTTCATGTTCATGAAGAGGCCGAGCAATGGCGAGGCGATGACGAGCGGCAGGCTTGTCGCCGTCCAGTGTGCGGCGCATTTGATGAGCACGGTCAGCACCAGCGGCGTTTCCTGCATCAGCATCAAATCGAGCGAACCGTCGTCACGCTCCGCCTGGAACAAGCGGTCGAGCCCGAGCAGGGCAGCGAGCAGCGCACCGATCCAGACAATGGCCGGGCCGATGCGGGAGAGAAGCGCAAGATCAGGCCCGACGCCGAACGGGATGACGGCGACGATCGTCAGGAAGAACAGAATGCCGATCAGGGCACCGCCGCCGGCGCGGATGGAGAGTCTCAGGTCACGCAGGAAGAGGGCGGTCATCCCCACACTCCCTGGTCCACCCCGGCAAAACCGGTCATTTTCAATTCCCTGGTCCCTTCCAGCCCAAGAGGCTGATGCGTCGCGGCGACGACAATCCCGCCTTCCCTGCGATGCGCTTCAATCAATTCCGTGAACAACCTGTCTGCACTTGCATCCAGCGCTGCAGTCGGCTCGTCCAGGATCCAAACCAGGCGATGCGCGACCAGAAGCTTGGCGAAGGCGAAGCGGCGTTGCTGGCCGGCCGAGAGGTAGCCGAAGGGCAGGTGGGTGATGCCGGGCAGGCCGACGGCGTCGGCGGCTTCCTGGGTGCTCATGCCGGCGGCTTTGCCGGGTCCAAGGAAGGATCTCCAGAAATCCAGATTCTCTGCAACCGTAAGTTCTGTCTTCATGGCGTTGCGATGGCCAAGGTAGTGGCTCGCTTCCGCTGCCGGACGCCTCTCGGCACCGACCGAATCAGCGACTGTGACGGAGCCTTTTTCCGGTCTCAAAAGTCCGGCGATGATGCGCAATAAAGTGGACTTTCCCGATCCGTTTTTACCCGTCAGAATCAGCGCTTCGCCGGCCTGCAAGTGAAAGGAAACGTTAACGAAAATCAGATCCTCACCGCGCCGGGCTGCCAGATTTTCAGCGGTGAGATGCATGCATCGGCTCTTTCTTCATTGGCACCATCGGCAAGCTCAAAAAATGTCCGATTTTGACCTTTGTCGCTATGGCAAGTCTTTACGAAATTATCTATAAGACCTGCAACCACGCCAGCGGTCGGCGTGAATTTCATCCTTGCGCCGAACTTGGGGTCTTTCCTCACGTGCGGACAGCGGAAATGGCCGTACCCGCATCCTGATGTGCATTAAGTGCATAGGCGTTCGCACGACTGTGTTGGCTATCAGAAACGGGGTCTCTCGTGTCTAAATCTCTTGACAGTTTCAATTGTCGGTCCACGCTTTCCGTGAACGGAAAGGACTACGTCTACTACAGCCTGCCGAAGGCTGAGGCAAACGGTCTCCCCGGCGTATCGAAGCTCCCCTATTCGATGAAGGTGCTGCTGGAAAACCTGCTGCGCTTTGAAGACGGTCAGTCGGTCACCAAGGAGCACATCCTTGCCGTCGCCGAATGGTTGAACAACAAGGGCGCTCTCGAGAATGAAATCGCCTATCGTCCGGCCCGCGTGCTGATGCAGGACTTCACCGGCGTTCCCGCCGTCGTCGACCTTGCCGCAATGCGCGACGCAATGGTCTCGCTCGGCGGTGACCCGGAAAAGATCAATCCGCTCGTTCCCGTCGACCTCGTCATCGACCACTCGGTCATCGTCGACGAATTCGGCACGCCGCAGGCTTTCGCCAGGAATGTCGAGCTGGAATATCAGCGCAATGGCGAGCGTTACCGCTTCCTGAAGTGGGGTCAGCAGGCATTCAAGAATTTCCGCGTCGTTCCTCCGGGCACCGGCATCTGTCACCAGGTCAATCTCGAATATCTCGGCCAGACTGTCTGGACGAAGGAAGAGGACGGCGAAACGATCGCTTATCCGGACACCTGCGTCGGCACCGACTCGCATACGACAATGATCAACGGCCTCGGCGTTCTAGGCTGGGGTGTGGGCGGTATCGAAGCCGAAGCCGCCATGCTCGGCCAGCCGGTCTCGATGCTTCTGCCCGAAGTTATCGGCTTCAAGCTGACCGGCAAGCTGAAGGAAGGCGTGACCGCGACCGACCTCGTTCTGACCGTCGTGCAGATGCTGCGCAAGAAGGGCGTCGTTTCCAAGTTCGTCGAATTTTTCGGCCCGGGCATGGACAACATGCCGCTCGCCGATCGCGCGACAATCGGCAACATGGGTCCGGAATATGGCGCGACCTGCGGCTTCTTCCCGGTCGATGGCGAAACCATCAACTACCTCACCATGTCCGGCCGCACGCATGACCGGATCGCGCTTGTCGAAGCCTATTCGAAGGCCCAGGGCATGTGGCGCGACGGTGATGGTTCCGACCTCGTCTTCACCGACACGCTGGAACTCGACCTCGGCGACGTTGTACCCTCGATGGCCGGTCCGAAGCGTCCGGAAGGCCGCATCGCGCTCGAAAACATCGCTACCGGCTTTGCCGGTTCGATGGATGCCGACTACAAGAAGCCCGGTCAGCTGAACAACCGCTATGCGGTCGAAGGCACGGATTTCGATCTCGGCCATGGTGACGTCGCGATTGCCGCCATTACGTCCTGCACCAACACGTCCAACCCGTCGGTGTTGATCGCTGCCGGCCTTCTCGCCCGCAATGCCGTTGCCAAGGGCCTGAAGACCAAGCCGTGGGTCAAGACCTCGCTTGCTCCGGGATCTCAGGTTGTCGGCGAATATCTCGCCAAGTCAGGCCTGCAGGCTGACCTCGACAAACTCGGCTTCAACCTCGTTGGCTTCGGCTGCACGACCTGCATCGGCAATTCCGGCCCGCTGCCGGCACCGATCTCGAAGACGATCAACGACAAGGGCCT
The DNA here is from genome assembly GCA_900470965.1 of Hyphomicrobiales bacterium. Classification (GTDB taxonomy): domain Bacteria; phylum Pseudomonadota; class Alphaproteobacteria; order Rhizobiales; family Rhizobiaceae; genus Rhizobium. The sequence goes on along the minus strand of UCCS01000006.1, from coordinate 36,926 downwards.
GATCGTTTCCGGCGTGCTCTCCGGCAACCGCAACTTCGAAGGCCGTATTTCGCCGGACGTCCAGGCGAACTACCTCGCTTCGCCGCCGCTCGTCGTTGCTTACGCTCTTGCCGGTACGGTTCAGAAGGATCTGACCAAGGAGCCGATCGGCGAAGACCAGAACGGCAAGCCGGTTTATCTCAAGGATATCTGGCCGACTTCAAAGGAAGTTCAGGAATTTATCCTGAAGTACGTCACCCGCGAACTCTACGAAACAAAGTACGCCGACGTGTTCAAGGGTGACGAGAACTGGCAGGCCGTTCAGGTTCCCCCGGGCCAGACCTATGCCTGGGACGACGATTCGACCTATGTCCAGAACCCTCCGTACTTTGTCGGCATGGGCAAGAAGGGCACCGGCACGTCCGACATCAAGGGCGCACGTGTCCTCGGCCTCTTCGGCGACAAGATCACCACCGACCACATTTCTCCGGCCGGTTCGATCAAGGCTGCTTCGCCGGCAGGCGCCTACCTGCTTGGCCACGACGTCGCAGTCGCCGACTTCAATCAGTACGGCACGCGCCGCGGCAACCACGAAGTGATGATGCGCGGCACCTTCGCCAATATCCGCATCCGCAACTTCATGCTCGGTGCGAACGGCAAGGAAGGTGGCTACACCATCCACTATCCTTCCAAGGAAGAGACCTCGATCTACGATGCGGCCATGCAGTACAAGGCCGAAGGCGTTCCGCTCGTCATCTTCGCCGGTGTGGAATATGGCAACGGCTCCTCGCGTGACTGGGCTGCGAAGGGCACGAACCTGCTCGGCGTCAAGGCCGTGATCGCCCAGAGCTTCGAGCGTATCCACCGTTCGAACCTGGTCGGCATGGGTGTCATCCCCTTCGTCTTCGAAGAGGGCACGACATGGCAGAGCCTCAACCTGAAGGGCGATGAACTCGTTACCATCGAGGGCCTCGAAAACATCAAGCCGCGCGAAAAGAAGATCGCCAAGATCACTTATGCCGATGGCACGGTGAAGGACGTTCCGCTGGTGTCGCGCGTCGATACGCTGGACGAGGTCGTCTACCTCAACAATGGCGGCATCCTGCAGACGGTTCTGCGCGATCTCGCAGCCTGATTGTTAAGATACTTGCCTGATAATGACCGCCGGAGAGCAATTTCCGGCGGTTTTTCTTTGCGGAAAACGAGGCTGTTTCGCTGCTCACGGTGATGTGTTTCGGCGGCCGTCCGCCTGGGGCTCCGTCTCACCCGTTCGTGACTTTCCGTTTGGACCCGGAAGGATTATTCGTACGTTCATATCTCAGAGCCGGCAGTTCAGGACCGCTGCTGACGCTGGAAAAGAGGTGCTGGTGAATGTCCCCGCGTTTTATGATCCCGCTGATCGCCGGGCTTGCTTTTGCAAGTCCGCTCCTGGCCGAAGATGGCGCGCCGAAAGGCGTCGTTGAGCTGTTCACGGCGCAGGGCTGCGCCTCCTGTCCGCCGGCCGATGCCGCATTCCGCAAGCTCGTCAGCCAGGGCAATGTCATCGCCCTCGCCTATCACGTCGATTACTGGAATTATCTCGGCTGGGCCGACACGCTGAGCTCGAAGGAAAATACCGAGCGGCAGTACGGTTATGCCCGAATGATGGGCCGCAGCAACGTCTATACGCCGCAGGCAATCGTCAATGGCCGTGACCATCTCGCAGGCGCCGATCTTGCCGGCATCAACGGCAAGATAAACGGCTATGCCAACGAGGGCAAAGGCCTGACCGTGCCTGTCAGCGCTCGCATGAGCGGCGACCAACTAGAGATCAAGCTCGGCGCCGGCCAAGGCAAGGCCAATGTGGTGATCGTCTATTTCGACAAGGAAAAAACGATCGACGTCGAGAAGGGCGAAAACAGCGGCCAGAAGATCTCCTACCTCCACAGCGTGACCGATGTGGAGACCGTCGGTATGTGGGATGGCAAGGCAACGACGCTCACTCTGCCGGCCAGCGTGATGGAAAAACCCGATCTCGAGGGATCAGCGATTCTCTTGCAGTCCGTGACGGACAACGGCGATCCGGGAGCGATCCTCGGCGCGACAGTCGTCATGGCGGGAAAAAATATCTAAGGATTTCATCTACTTGTTGATGAAAGTCAGGCGGCCCGGCCAAGCGTATTCGGGGCTGGGGTTAAGGTCGATACGCTCCGCCGGGCCCTTTGGCGCGCTGGCGCCAAACTGGAGCCTATAGTTCTCTTGGAAATGAGGCGCTGTTTTGACTGAAATGCGGCACACCGGAGAAAGCAGGTTTCGTCCCCAGTGTGACAGTCGGTCCCTTGCAATTTGCCGCGGCTCGGGCAAACTGTCACTCTCCTGTCACACGTGGAGGTCTTGGGAGTCTGATGACAGATACGCCGGATTTGCGACACGGCGAAAGCCGCTCCGTCGACAATAGCTCTTCAACCGTCGTTGATCTCAAGGAATACAGACAAAATAAAGATCCGATGCCAGTGACATTTCACCGGCGGGAGCTCGACCAGATTTTGTGGATCTACGGTCGAATGGTGGGCGAAGGCGAGTGGAAAGACTATGCCATCGACCACACGGGGGAGAAGGCGGTGTTCTCCGTCTTCAAGCGCTCGGGCGAAATGCCGCTCTTCCGCATCGAGAAGAATCCGAAGCTTGCTGCCAAGCAGGGCGCCTTTTCGGTCGTGAACACCAACGGCATGATCCTGAAGCGCGGCCACGAGCTCGGGCCAGTCCTGAAGGTTTTCGACAAATCGCTGAAGCTCGTCGACAAGTAAGCGATATCACCCCTTGAACAGCGTGCCCGGATAGGCCTCAGGATCGGGATGGGTTTCCGTTCCTTCGCCCAGTCTGCGCTGCATCAGCATCGTATCCAGCCAGCGGCCGTGCTTGTAACCGGCACCCTTCATCAGACCGATCTCTTCAAAACCCAGTGAACGGTGAAGCGAGATAGAAGCCGGGCTTGCACCGCCGATGACGGCGGTCATCTGGCGGAAGCCAGAGACGGTGCAGCGCGAAATCAACTCTCCAAGGAGCAGCTTGCCAACACCCTTGCCGCGCGCCTCCGTGCTCAGATAAATCGAATCCTCGACCAGCCAGCGATAGGCAGGACGGGTGCGGAATGCCGAGGCATAGGCATAGCCGAGCAGGCTTCCGTCCTCGGCTGTCGCGGCGATGTAGGGATAGCCCTGCTCGCGAATGGCGGAGTAGCGAGCCGTCATTTCCGCTTCGGTTGGCGGCACGATTTCATAACTCGAGATGCCGTTCAGCACGGACTCGCGGTAGATTTCAGTAATGGCAGGAAGATCGGAAGGAAGGGTGTCGCGCAGGAGAGGGAGCATTTCGTATCGATCGGCACGGTTGAACGAAGGCTCACGTTGAAGCACTCCAGCGAACTGACCGCAACAAAAAAGGCGGCCGAAGCCGCCTTTTCGTTTTTCAGTCCGGCCTGCTTACTTACGGTTGCCCATGAACTGCAGCAGGAACATGAAGAGGTTGATGAAGTCGAGGTAGAGCGTCAGCGCGCCCATGATGGCCTTGCGGCCGGCGACGTCATAACCATCTGCTTCGAAATACATTTCCTTGATGCGCTGCGTGTCGTAGGCGGTGAGGCCTGCAAAGATCAGCACGCCGATCGCGGAGATCGCGAACTGCACGGCGGACGAAGCCAGGAAGATGTTGACGATCGAAGCGATGATCAGGCCGAAGAGGCCCATGATCAGGAACGAACCCATTGCCGACAGGTTGCGCTTGGTCGTGTAGCCGTAAAGCGACAGCGCACCGAAGGAGGCGGCCGTCACGAAGAAGGTCTGTACGATGCTCTGGCCCGTATAGATTATGAAGATTGACGAGAGCGACAATCCAACCAGTGCGGAATAGACCCAGAAAGTGGTCTGCGCTGCAGCCACGCTCATCTGGTTAATACGGAAGCTCAGGAAGAACACGGCAGCAAGCGGTGCAAGGATCACAACCCACCGAAGCGGGCTTGCATAAATCGCCTGACCGAATGCAGTTAGCTCGCCATTGGCGAAAGCGAACTGGAATGACAGATAGGCGGCCACACCAGTGATCGCCAGACCCAGCGCCATCAGGTTGTAGACCTTGAGCATATAAGCGCGGAGGCCTTGATCAATCACTTCGCCGGCTTGTGCGCGGCTTTGATAGTTACGGAGATCAGCCATAGTTTCCTCTTACAAGCTCCGATGGAAATACGGTGTCGGGTTTACGACCCGGGCGCCGCTGCGGAGCTTCCAGCATGCCTGCTGACAATATGAGGCTTTCGTCCAATTCAAACAAGGCCTTTGCAATCTGCCGTTCGGTTAAATCGCCGTAAGGTGAAGGGATTTGGGGCCTTCACCCATTACAGCTCGCGCAAAACTGGTGCTGCCTTCTGTCCGAGGATGCGCCAGGTGCCGATCAAGCCGATACCGACGGTCAATACTAGGGCTGTGACAAGGGTGAGACCTGCGACATCCGGCATGAAGCTGGAGGGCAGGCGCATGATGCGGCTGACGATGAACCAGGCAGCCACACTGCCGGCAAAAAGCGCGAAAATGGCGGTGGCAACACCGAGGATGAGATATTCATAGCTGAAGGCGCGGATCAGCATGGTTCTCGTCGCACCAAGTGTCTTCAGCACCACCGCATCATGCGTGCGCGCCCGATTTCCGGCGGCAAGTGCGCCTGCCAGCACGAGAACGGAGGCGATCAGTGCAACGGAAGCTGCGGCGCGGATCGCAGTCGCAAGCTCGCCGACCAGCTGATTGACGATATCGATCGCGTCCTTGACGCGCACGCTCGTGATCGTCGGATAGGCGTTGGTCACCGATTTCAGGATCGCGGCGTCTTCAGTCTCGGTCGATGCGGGATCCGTCAGTGTCGCCAGCCATGCATGCGGAGCGCCACGAAAGGTGTTCGGCGAGAACACCATGACGAAATTGATCGACAGCGATTCCCATTCGACCCGCCGCAGATTGGCAATTTTGGCAGTGATGTTGCGGCCGAGAACGTTGACGGTGACGGTATCGCCGATCTTGAGGCCCAGTTCATGCGCCTCCTCGCTCGAGAAGGAGACGAGCGGCTCGCCGCTATAGTCCTTGCCCCACCACTGGCCTTCGGTAAGGACGGAATTCTCCGGTGGGCTTTCCTCGTAGGTAATGCCGCGGTCGCCATTCAGCACCCAGCGGCCCGCTGCCGGCACATTCATCCTGGTCACATCCTGGCCATTGAAGGCGATGATGCGGCCGCGGAGCATCGGCACTTCCACCAGCTTGCCATTCGGTGACTGGGTGTGGATCAGGTTGCGGAAGGCATCGACCTCGGCGCTCTGGATATCGACGAAGAAGAAGTTCGGCGCACCCTCGTTCATGCGGCCGGTTAGCTGCTGGCGCAGGTTGCCGTCGATTAGTGTGAGGGTGACCAGCAACGCAAGGCCGAGACCGAGCGAGAGGACGACGGAGGGTGTCAGTGCTCCGGGGCGATGGATATTACCGATCGCCAGCCGCAGCGCCGGCGAGTTGACGCGCGGGCTTCTGCGCGCCAGCCAGGCGATCAAGGCTGCGACGAGGCGCAGGATGACGAAGGCGAAGATGATGGCGCCGACGAAGATCACGGCGATGAAGCGGTCATAGGCGGTAAAGATGGCAAGGCCTGCGAGCGCAGCCATGAAGAGCGCGGCGAGTAACACATAGGGCCAGGAGGGCAGGTGGCGTGCCTCAAAACCCTGCTCGCGGAAGAGTGCGGTTGCCGGCACTTCGCGCGCATGGCCGAGCGGCAGGATGGCAAAGGCAAGCATCGTCAGCATGCCGAAGAGGGCCGCAAGCACTAGAGCGCCGGGATAGAGGGTTGGATCGGTAGAGACCGGCAGGAACTGGGCGAGGAACTGTGCAGCCAGCATCGGGGACAAGGCGCCGAGCACAAGACCGATCAGGATGCCGACTGCCGCGATGATGGCGATCTGGAAGAGATAGATCCAGACCACGACGGCTGCCGGGGCGCCCAGGCATTTGAAGGTCGCGATCGTCGTACGTTTGGCATCAAGGAAGGCGCGCACGGCATTGGCGACGCCGACGCCGCCGACGATCAGAGCGGTCAGGCCGACCAGCGTGAGGAATTGCGAGAATCGGGTTATGTTTTCCGTCAGCGATGGGGCGGCGCGATCGCTGGTGCGGACGGACCAACCGGCCGAAGGGAATTCTGTGGTGGCGCGGGCCTGGATACCGCTCATCGTGCTGCGGTCTTCCAGCTTGATCTTGTAGGCATGTTCCACAAGGCTGCCGGTCTGGATCAGGCCGGATGCCTGAAGTGCGTTTCGGCTGACGAGCATGCGGGGGGCGAAGCCGAAGCCTTCCGAGAGCGCATCCGGCTCGGTCTTGACCGTGCCCGTGATGCTGAGCTTGACGTTGCCGAGCAGCAGTTCGTCGCCGATCTGCAATCCCAGTCGCTCCAGCAGCAGTGGAGCTACGACAGCGCCATAGGTGCCGCCTTCACTTGATAGCAGGGAGGCGAGCGGGTAGTTCGGCTCCGCTTCAAAGGTGCCGTAGAGCGGATAGGCATCGTCGACGGCCTTGACTTCGACCAGCGCTTGATCGGATCCATCCGGCTTGCGAGCCATGGAGCGCAGGCCGGTGGAAACGGAGACTTCGCCAAGGCCACGCAGGAAATTCATTTCCTCTGGCGTTGCCTCGCGGTTGTTAAGCTCGAAGCGGACGTCACCGGCCAAGAGTTCCTGCCCCTGCGAGGCGATCGTATCGGTGATCGACTGTGAGACAGAGTTGACGGCAGCGATCGCGGCGGTGCCGAGCGCGATACAGGCGAGGAAGATGTAGAAGCCCCTCAAGCCGCCGCGCAGCTCGCGAAGGGCCAGACGGAAGGCGAGCGAGATGCGCGGAGTGACGATCGTCATGCAATCGCCGCCTCGGACTGACGGACTGCGCTATCGCCCTCGATGCGCCCGGAGCGGACGCGGATCTGGCGCGAGCAACGATTGGCGAGGCCGATATCGTGGGTCACGAGCAGCAGGGTCATGCCGCGCTCGGCCTGTTTGGAAAATAGGAGGTCGGCGATTTGCCGGCCGGTATCGGTGTCGAGATTGCCGGTCGGCTCGTCAGCTATCAACAGGGCAGGCGAGGGGGCGAGCGCACGGGCGATCGCCACACGCTGCTGCTCACCACCCGAGAGCTGGCCGGGATAATGGCTCAGGCGTTCACCAAGACCGACGGAATTCAGCTCGCGTTCGGCGATCTCGAAGGGGTTGGGAACATTGGCGAGCTCAAGCGGCACTGCGACATTTTCCAGCGCCGTCATGTTGGCGATCAGATGGAAGGACTGGAAGACGATGCCGATGTTGCGGCCGCGGAAATCGGCGACCTGGTCCTCACTCAGCGCATGCAGGGGCGTGTCATTGATGTTGATCTCGCCGCTGTCGAGCTTTTCCAGGCCTGCAAGCACCATCAACAGCGTGGACTTGCCGGAGCCCGAAGGGCCGACGATGCCGACGGATTCGCCCGCGCTGATCTCCAGGTCAATGCCTTTCAGCACATGGACCGAGGCAGCGGCATTACCGAGCGTCAAATCGGCGTGTTTCAGATCGATGATGGTTTTGGCCAACAGAAATCGCCCTATATAGTTCCGTAACCGAATGGCCGCATAACGGCACCTAGCCAATCTAGGGAAAGCATTATGAGATTTAAAGTTGCCGCCCTTCACTTCGCTGTCATCGTCTTCTCGCTGATTTTCTCGACAGTTGCCGAAGCGCGCACGATCAATCTGGTCGGGTTTGGCGACAGCCTGATGGCGGGTTACCAGTTGCCGCCAGGCGACGGCTTTCCCGAGAAGCTGCAGGCTGCGCTGAAGGCCGGAGGGATCGATGTTTCGATCACCAATGCCGGCGTCTCGGGCGACACCACCACGGGCGGGCTTGCGCGAATCGACTGGTCCATTCCTGACGGAACTGACGGGGTGATTCTCGAACTCGGCGCCAATGATGCGCTTCGCGGCATCCCGCCGGAACAGAGCGAAAAGAATCTCGACCAGATGATAAGCCGGTTAAAAGAGCGCGGCATTGCTGTACTCCTTGCCGGCATGATGGCGCCGCCGAACATGGGTGCGGACTATGCCGAACGCTTCAACCCGATCTACCAGAAACTTGCGGAAAAACATGGGGTTGAACTCTACCCATTTTTCCTCGACGGCGTGGCCCTGGATGCCGGTCTGAAGCTCGATGATGGCATGCATCCCAATGCCAAGGGGGTGGATGTGATGGTGGAGAAGATGGAGCCGGCTGTCACAAAATTCGTCGAGACGATTTCTTCTGTGAAGAAATAGGGGCTTGCACAGGTTTGTAATGCGTGATTCCGTGTGAGCACCTGCAAAAGATTCGGGGAGTGCTCGTTATGCCGAGACTTTTTACCGCCCTCGAAATTCCGCGCAATGCGGCGATGAGCCTGTCATTGTTGCGCGGTGGTCTTCCCGGAGCACGATGGATCGATGTGGAGAATTACCACATCACACTTCGCTTCATCGGCGATGTCGATGGACGCACGGCAGACGAAATCGTCGAGCGTCTCGATCGCATCGACCGACCGGAATTCCAGCTCCGGCTTGAAGGCATCGGCTCCTTCGGCTCCAAAAAACCGCATTCGATCTGGGCGGGAGTTTCTCCTTCGCCTGAAATGTACGCCTTGCAGGGCGAGATCGAGCGGATCTGCCAGCGCATCGGCCTGCCGCCGGACCCGCGCAAGTTCACGCCGCATGTCACGCTTGCCCGCCTGAAATATTCGCGCGTCGACGATGTCGTCCATTACCTCGCCGGCCGCGGCAACTTCCAGACCTCGACCTTCACCGTGCCGCGCTTCGTGCTTCTGTCGTCGCGCGAATCGGTTGGCGGTGGACCTTACCTGACTGAAGAGGTCTTCCCGCTCCACGAGCCAAGGCTGGTGCCAAGCCTCTCTACCAGCGTGCTGCAGCCGCTGAAGAGCCTGGCGTAAACGAACTCGAAGTCTTCCCGGTCGCCATAATAGGGATCGGGAATATCTTCCCCGGTGCCGAGCGCGAAATCGCCGAAGAGATGGACGTTGTCTGCGTACGATGAACGCCGGCTCAGTTCCGCGACATTCGAGCGGTCCATGGCGAGGATCAGATCGAAATCGTCAAAATCCTCAGGTAATATCTTCCGGGCGCGCTGCCCGGTGATGTCGATGCCATGCGCGCTTGCGGTGATGATCGAGCGTCGGTCGGGAAGTTCTCCCTGATGCCAGCCGCCGAGACCGGCGGAACCGATGCGGAAAGCATCGCCAAGGCCCGCCTCACCCGCGACATGGCAAAATATCCCCTCGGCAAGCGGAGAGCGGCAGATATTGCCCATGCAAACAAAGAGGATGCTGATACGTTTCATCTGAGGATCCGACGGAAGGATGAAAGGAACATGGCATGAAAATGGAAAAGCTGGAAAGGCCGGCAATCAACCAGTTGCTTGGCGAACTCACGGGTTGGACGCTCGATGATGTGGCAGGTTCGATTTCGAAGACATTCAAATTCGCGAATTTCGTGGAAGCTTTCGGTTTCATGACGGAATCGGCGCTTGCGGCCGAAAAACTCAACCATCATCCGGAATGGTTCAACGTCTATTCCCGCGTCGAGGTGAAGCTCAACACGCATGATGCTGGCGGGTTGACGGAGCTGGATTTCAAGCTCGCAAAGGCCATGGAGAAGGCGGCGGCGCGGCGGGCTTGATTGAATCGGCCGATTGAAACGGCTTGCGCCGTCACCATATTTTCGGAGCGACCACAGGGGGTATCGGGATGGACGACGTCAAATACGGGGAAATTCTGTTGCCGGGCGACGAGGATACGCAGAACCGTCGTGAAAAGACGGTGCGGCAGAAATTCTGGCCGACCTTTCGCCGCGCCGTGCGGCAGATTCCATTCTCCCGCGATGTGGTTGCCGGTTTCTATTGCGCGCTCGATCCGCAGACGCCCACCAGAGTGCGCGGCGTTCTTCTGGCAGCCCTTGCCTATTTCGTCATGCCGGTCGATATCATCCCTGATATCTTCGCCGTTATCGGCTTTTCAGACGATGTCGCCGTCCTGTCGGCAGCCTTCGCCATGGTGAGGGGCAATATCCGGCCGAGCCACTACGAGGCGGCCGATCGCGTTCTGGCAGACCGTTCCGAAGAGGGCATGAAGACGATCTAAAGCGCGTCGCGATCTTCCAGATCCGCTCGCCGCACTTTAGGTCTTTGTTTTTACGCATGTCGTCATCGCAAAACCGCTGCACACTTTTGCGCGACATGCTTTAGACCTCTTCCCGCTCCAGCAGGTTTCTGAGCTTGCCGAAGGCGAGCCTGATGCGTGATTTCACCGTGCCGAGCGGCAGGCCGGTCGCATCTGCGATTTCGGTATGCGACTGGCCAAGGAAGAAGGCAGCCTGCAGCAGCGCCCGCTGCTCCTCGGGCAACTGACTGACGGCATCGCGCACCTGGGCATCGCGGTCGTCATTGGCGACGATTTCGTCGGCGCGCAATTCCGCCGGCGGCTGCAGCGTCGGATCCTCGCCATCGAGAACACGAACCTGAGCGCGGCGCTGCAGATCGATGCGCCGGTTGCGGGCGATGCAAAAAAGCCAGGTGGAAAGCGAGGATCGGGCCGGGTCATAGAGGGCGGCCTTATGCCAGAGAACGATCATGATTTCCTGCACCAGTTCCTCGGCCTCGCCTGGTGTCATTTTCTGGCGCATCAGCCATGATTTCAGGCGCGGTGCGAAATAGTCGAAGAGTACGGAGAATGCGGACTCGTCGCGCTCATCGGCAACGGCCTTTGCGAGGGCAGCGAAACGCTGTCTTTCCTCGGCATCCATCCCTCTCACGAACTCCCTGCAGTCAAGATTTCGGTCTGAATTTCCTTATCTTAACGACCTACAACGGATTTTAGAAAGGTCAAACTCTTGCCTGAATCTTTGTGTCTTAAATTCACCCGAACCGATGGGCTGGGCCATCAAGACAGAGCGCAATCCCACGCGCCGCTGTCGGTTCGCAAGTTAACAGTCGGGCGAAAATGAAACAGGCAGATACAATTCGCAGCCATTGTTGACCATTTGGTAACCTGAATTAAGTCAAAATAAAGCAGATCGTGATTATGCGCCGCCCGCAATGATCGCTTCGGGCCTTGAACCGCAAGAACCGGCAGGAATTCCATGTTCGTAAAAAGTATCGTATCCGCTTTCGCCCTCACAGTTGTTATGACCGGAGTGGCGGCAGCGCAGCAGGCGGCTCCGACCCGCATCCAGCAGTTCCAGGCATGGGGCGCTTATTCCTATAAATCGGGCGCTTCCACCGTCTGCTACGTGCTTTCGGTGCCGACCGCCAAGCAGCCGGCGAGTGTCGATCACGGCGACAATTTCTTCATCGTGTCGCAGCGCCCGGGCCAGAACATCTCCTACGAGCCGCAGGCGATGATGGGCTATTCGCTGCAGGAAAACTCCAAGGTCAACGTGGTCATCGACAACAAGACCTTCGTGATGTTTACCAAGGACAAGGCCGCCTGGGTCGAGAACGCCGCGCAGGAGCCTGCGCTCGTCGCAGCCATGAAGACGGGTCATTCCATGACTGTCAACGCGGTTTCGCGCAAGGGTACCGGCACCTCTTACAGCTATTCGCTCTCAGGCATTTCGGCCGCGCTGAAGCAGATCGAAAGCTGCAAGTAAGCTGATTGCTTCAGGCAATGTTTCGAAGGCCGGCCTTGTGCCGGCCTTCGTCGTTTCCATCTATAGTGACGTGGGCCGAAAATGATGCTAAAGCGGCGCGCAACTGCGGAAGGATGGCGATCTTATCGCCGCTCCGCCCATTCATTTCTGCAATCATGCGTCAACGGCCCCGTAAGTCTTCCGGCTTTCCGGGATGGTTGCCATGTTGAGTTTGGGATTAGAAGATTATGTCCGTTATGGATGCGATGACCGTTGCCAAGCCCGCTGCGCGGGCGCCTCTCGGCACGGAGCTTTCGCCAAAGCCCTCGCTGATCGGTCTGACGCGCGAGGAAATGGGTGCGGCGCTGCGCGAAAAGGGCGTGCCGGACAAGCAGATCAAGATGCGCGTTTCGCAGCTCTGGAACTGGATCTATGTGCGCGGCGTCTCCGACTTCGACCACATGACGAATGTCGCCAAGGACATGCGCGAGATGCTGAAGCAGCATTTCACCATTGCCCGGCCTGAAATCGTCGAAGAACAGATTTCCAACGACGGTACGCGCAAGTGGCTGCTACGCTTTCCGCCGCGCGGCGCCGGCCGTCCGGTCGAGATCGAGGCTGTCTACATTCCCGAGGAAGGGCGCGGCACGCTCTGCATTTCCAGCCAGGTCGGCTGCACACTGACCTGTTCCTTCTGTCATACCGGCACGCAGCGGCTGGTGCGCAACCTGACGGCCGAGGAAATCCTCTCCCAGCTTCTGTTGGCCAGAGACCGGCTGGGCGACTTCCCGGACCGCGACGTGCCGGTCGGCGCCGTCGTGCCCGCCGAGGGCCGCAAGGTCAGCAACATCGTGATGATGGGCATGGGCGAGCCGCTCTATAATTTCGACGCCGTGAAGCAGGCCTTGCTGATTGCTACGGATGGTGATGGCCTATCGTTGTCCAAGCGCCGCGTAACGCTTTCTACCTCCGGCGTCGTGCCTGAGATCTTCCGAACCGGCGATGAAATCGGCGTCATGCTGGCGATCTCGCTGCATGCGGTGCGCGACGACCTGCGCGATATCCTCGTGCCGATCAACAAGAAGTATCCGCTGAAGGAACTGATCGACGCCTGCCGGAGCTATCCGGGGCTTTCGAATGCACGGCGCATCACGTTTGAATATGTGATGCTGAAGGACGTCAATGACAGCCTGGAAGACGCCAAGGGGCTCATCCAGCTTCTGAAGGGCGTGCCGGCAAAGATCAATCTCATCCCTTTCAATCCCTGGCCGGGCACGAACTACCAGTGTTCCGAATGGTCGCAGATCGAGAAGTTTGCCGATTTCATCAATTCGGCCGGCTACGCTTCGCCGATCCGCACGCCGCGTGGCCGCGACATTCTCGCCGCCTGCGGCCAGCTCAAGTCAGAATCCGAGCGCATGCGCAAAACCGAGCGCCTTGCCTTCGAAGCGATGATGATCGCCAACCACGGCGCCGACGACTGATCAGCAAGTTTGATCCTCATTACAATTCTCCGCGATTGATTAAAGGGGGCGCTTTTCCTAAAAGTGCCTCCAAAATCATCTTGGAGGACACTCATGCGTTCAATTCTTCTGGCTTTTGCCGCAACTTTGGCCCTGACGCTGCCGGCGAAGGCCGATGATGTCACGGTTGCCGTAACCGCGATCGTCGAACATCCGGCGCTCGATGCAGCCCGCAACGGCGTGCGCGATGCGCTGGCCGCTGCCGGCTACAAGGAAGGCGAGAATCTCAAATTCGTCTTCGAATCCGCGCAGGGCAATCCGGCAACGGCAGCCCAGATCGCCCGCCAGTTCGCGGGTGACGAACCCAATGTCATCGTGCCGATCTCCACGCCGTCGGCCCAGGCCGTCGTTTCCTCAACGCGTGATATCCCCGTCGTCTTTACCGCCGTGTCCGATCCGCTCGGCGCGCAGCTCGTCAAAAACATGGACAAGCCAGGTGGCAACGTGACCGGTCTTTCCGACATGTCGCCGGTCGGCGAGCATATCGCACTCATCAAGGAAATCCTGCCGAACGTGAAGACGATCGGCTACCTCTACAATTCCGGTGAGGCGAACTCGGTCTCGCTGCTCGCAGCGCTGAAGGCCGAAGCCGACAAGGCCGGCATCACCATTGTTGAATCGGCTGCAACGAAGTCCGCCGAAGTGCAGGGCGCAGCCCGTGCGCTCGTCGGCCGCGCCGACGCCATCTACATCCCGACCGATAACACGATCATCTCGGCGCTCGAAGGTGCGGTTGCCGTTGCGGAAGAAAGCAAGCTGCCGCTCTTTACCGCTGATACGGATTCCGTTTCGCGTGGCTCGATCGCAGCGCTTGGATTCAACTACTATGATGTCGGCAAGCAGACGGGAGAGATTGTCGTGCGGGTGCTGAAGGGGGAAAACCCGGGCGACATCGCGGTGAAGACCGCAGCTGGCAGCGACCTCGTCATCAACAAGTCTGCCGCGGCGAAGATGGGCGTGACTCTGCCGGAAAGCGTCGTTTCGCGCGCCAACAAGGTCATCGAATAAACGACCGTCGTTCCAAGGTCTTAGTGACAATCAGCCGCTCCCGTTTGCACGGGGCGGCTGTTGCATTACAGCGCCGCGCGCCAGATGGCGCGCAAAGGACGCTGTAACAGTGTAAAAACTGCGCATAATCCTTTCCTTAAATCGGTTCCGATTTAAGGGGTTATGCGCTAAAAGGCTCCGGTTTCGCGACGGGCGGAACGGAAACAAAAAGGGGCTGAAAGCCTTGAGCCAAATCGCATTCTGGGGGGCCGTCGAGCTCGGCCTGGTCTATTCCTTCGTCGCTCTCGGCGTCTATCTAGCTTTCCGAGTCCTCGATTTTCCGGACCTGACGGTGGACGGCTCGTTTCCGCTCGGTGCAGCCGTGACAGCCGTATTGATCATCGCCGGCGTCAATGCGTGGGTCGCGGCGTTGATCGCGATGGGAGCGGGGGCTGCTGCCGGCATGGTGACGGCACTCCTCAATGTGCGCTTCAAGATCCTCAACCTTCTCGCCTCGATCCTGACGATGATTGCGCTTTTTTCCGTCAATCTGCGGGTGATGGGAAAGCCGAATGTCGCGCTCATCAATGCCGATACGATGATCAGCCCCTTCTTCGGCCATGGGCTCAGGGATTTTTACGTGCGGCCGCTCTTCGTTGGCGTTCTGGTTGTCATCGCTGTCATTGTCGTCTGGCGCTTCCTTGAAAGCGATGCCGGGCTTGCGATGCGTGCGACAGGCGCCAATGCCCGCATGGCCCGCGCCCAGGGCGTCGATACCAGCCGGCAGATCTATCTGGGCATAGCGATTTCCAATGCGCTGGTGGCGCTTGGCGGCGCGCTCTTTGCGCAGACCAACGGTTTTGCGGATGTCACTTCGGGTGTCGGCACCATCGTCGTCGGCCTAGCTGCCGTCATCATCGGTGAGACGCTGCTCGGTCGGCGCGGACTGCTGATTGCACTTGTCGGATGCGTGTTCGGCTCGATCATCTACCGCATCGCCATCCAGCTTGCGCTGTCGAGCGATGTCATCGGCCTGCAGGCCTCCGACCTCAATTTCGTGACCGCGGTTCTCGTGACGGTCGCGCTTATTCTTCCCCGCCTTCGCGGAGGTGCCGCATCGTGATCAGTGTCAAGGATATCAAGGTTGTTTTCGGGCGTGGCACGCCGCTGCAGAAACAGGCGCTGAACGGTGTCAGCCTCACTATTGAGGAGGGCTCTTTCGTGACCGTCATCGGCTCCAACGGCGCCGGCAAATCGACATTGCTCGGCGTGCTTGCTGGCGATGTCATTCCGAGCGAAGGCTCGGTTCTGATCGGCAAGACCGATGTGACGCGCAAGTCCACATCGGCACGCGCCGGTCTGGTGGCACGTGTCTTCCAGGATCCGCTGACGGGAAGCTGCGGTGCGCTGTCAATCGAGGAGAACCTTGCTCTGGCCGCCCGCCGCGGCGAAAAACGGGGGCTTGCATCGGCGCTTGGCGGCAGCAGGCGCGATTATTTCCGGGAGCGGATTGCCGAGCTGAACCTCGGGCTGGAAAACCGGCTGAAGGACCGAATGGATCTTCTCTCGGGCGGCCAGAGGCAGGCCGTGTCGCTCGTCATGGCGACACTCGCCGGCTCCGAAGTGCTGCTGCTCGATGAACATACGGCAGCGCTCGATCCGGGCATGGCAGAGTTCGTGATGAATCTCACGCAGAAGATCGTTGCCGAGCGCAAGCTGACGACGATGATGGTGACACATTCCATGCGGCAGGCGCTGGATTACGGCCACCGCACGATCATGCTGCATGGCGGTGAGATCGTTCTCGACGTGGCGGGCGACAACAGGAAGAACCTGCAGGTTGAAGACCTGATCGCCATGTTCCGCAAGATGCGTGGTCAAACGCTCGATGACGACGCCTTGCTGATTGGTTGATTGGCTGATCAGCGTGCCTGTGTAAGCAGGATCTTGGCGGCAAAGACCGAGAAGACGCCGGCGAAGGTTAGTCCATGCCGCGCAGCACCTTCCTGTTGTTCTGCAGCCAGCTCGACAGCCAGTCGGCCGCCATGACGACAGCAGCGTTGACCGGCATGCCGATCACGATAAAGCAGAAGCCGAGGAAGAGCAGCTTGTGCGTGACGGCGGGATCGTTGGCGCTGACGAACTGCGGCAGGAAGGTCATGAAGAAGATGATGACCTTCGGGTTCAGTAGGTTAACCCAGAAACCCGAGGAAATGTTCGACAGGATGGTGCCCTTCGGGCCTTCGACCTTGGCAACCGTCAGCTTCGAGCCGTAGCGGATCGCCTGCACGGCCAGCCAGAAAAGATAGGCCGCACCGCCGGTCTTCAAGATCAGGAAGGCGGTCGGGGAAGCGGTAATCAGCGCCGAAATGCCGAAGGCAACCAGCATCGTGTGCACGACGATGCCTAGGCTCGTGCCGAGCACCACGAAAAGCGCTGCCTTCTTGCCCTGCGCAAGCGCACGGCTGATCGATAGAGTCATGTCGGGGCCTGGTGTCGCCGCAAGCAACAGTGTGGCGGCGGCAAAGGCGAGAAGCGTCGGAAAGCTCGGCAGGAAATCCATAGTCTACTCTGAAAGCCGGAAAAGTTCTGACGATCTCTTACCCGGCTTTCAGAAAATTACCAATCAAACCTTCTGATGGTGTCGATTACTTCTGCTCAAGGAAAGCCTTGAACTTATCGGCGTAGTCCTTGTGCCAGCGCGATAGCGGCGGGCGGTTCTCGATGATGTCGTCGATCGCCCAGGCCATGCGGCGCTCGTCCACAGGACGGGCGACATCGTTATCAGGGCAGAGGATGTAGAAATCACCGCGTTCAAGGCTTTCGACCATGAAATCAACAGTCTGTTCCGGCGTCCAGGCGCCAGCAGGCTTTTCCCTGCGGTCGCCTTTGGTGAGGCCGGTGAAGACGAAGCCGGGGATCAGCAAGTGCGCGGAAATGCCTGCACCTTCGGTGTTGCGCAGTTCATGCTCGAGCGCTTCGGTGAAGACCTTCACGCCGGCCTTGGAGATATTGTAGGCGGGGTTGCCGGGCGGCGTGGTGATGCCCTGTTTGGAGCCGGTGTTGATGACGAGGCCCGGCTCGTTATGGGCGACCATGCCGGGGCCGAAGGTTCTGACGCCGTTGATGACGCCGAGAAGGTTGACGGCGAGGATATTGTCCCAATTGGACTGGGCGCTGAAGATCGAGGTTTCCGGGCCGATGCCGGCATTGTTCATCAGCACATGCACGCGGCCAAAGCGCTGGATGACGGCGCGTTCGAGGGCCTCGATCTGCTCCTTCTGAGAGACATCGGTCTCGACGGCCATCACATGTTCCTGGCCGGCAATTGCCTCGAGTTCGGCGCGGGCATCCGCCATCCTGTCGCCGCCAAGGTCGGCGATCACGACGCTCATACCGACCTTTGCAAAGTATTTCGCGGCGGCAAGGCCGATGCCGGAAGCACCGCCGGTGATGACGGCAACATTGGATTTCTTGAAAATGGCTTGAATATTCGTCACGGGACGGGCCTCTCCTCAGAGCATTGTTCGGACGATGCCGAATATGGGCTCCGGTTCCGTGCTGTCAAACCTTATCACGCCCTATCGGACCGGTTGCTATCCTCCTTGCCCTTGCGTCACGCGCTAATCTCGCTAAAAGTGCCGCGATACCGGGCTTTGCGGGTGTGCCGCGGCCTCTATGCAACGGACCTCATCATCATGGCATCATACAAAGACGTGAAGAAAGTCGTGCTCGCCTATTCGGGCGGTCTCGATACCTCGATCATCCTGAAGTGGCTGCAGACCGAACTCGGCGCCGAAGTCGTTACCTTCACGGCCGATCTCGGCCAGGGCGAAGAGCTGGAGCCGGCGCGCAAGAAGGCCGAGATGCTCGGCATCAAGGAGATCTATATCGAGGACGTGCGCGAGGAATTCGTGCGCGATTTCGTCTTCCCAATGTTCCGTGCCAATGCCGTCTATGAAGGCGTCTACCTGCTCGGCACTTCGATTGCCCGTCCGCTGATCTCCAAGCACCTCATCGATATCGCCCGGAAGACTGGCGCAGATGCGATCGCACACGGTGCGACCGGCAAAGGCAACGACCAAGTCCGTTTCGAGCTTTCGGCCTATGCGCTGAACCCTGATATCAAGATCATCGCACCATGGCGCGACTGGTCCTTCAAGAGCCGTACCGACCTGCTCGAATTCGCCGAGAAGCACCAGATCCCGGTCGCAAAGGACAAGAAGGGCGAAGCGCCTTTCTCCGTCGACGCCAACCTGCTGCACTCCTCTTCCGAGGGCAAGGTTCTGGAAGATCCGTCACAGGAAGCCCCCGAATATGTGCATATGCGCACCATCTCGCCGGAAGCGGCCCCCGACAAGGCGACCACCATCAAGGTCGGCTTTCGCAAGGGCGACGCCGTCTCGATCAATGGTGTCGAGATGTCTCCGGCTACGCTGCTCGCGACCCTCAACAATTACGGCCGCGACAACGGCATCGGCCGCCTCGACCTCGTCGAGAACCGCTACGTCGGCATGAAGTCGCGCGGTGTCTACGAGACGCCCGGCGGCACGATCCTGCTTGCGGCCCATCGTGCCATCGAGTCGATCACGCTCGACCGGGGTGCTGCTCATCTCAAGGACGAGCTGATGCCGCGTTATGCCGAGCTCATCTATTACGGTTTCTGGTTCTCGCCGGAACGCGAGATGCTGCAGGCCCTCATCGACAAGAGCCAGGAGCATGTCGAAGGCGAAGTGACGCTGAAGCTCTACAAGGGCAATGTCATGGTCATCGGCCGCGAGAGCGAAAAGTCGCTCTATTCCGACAAGCTCGTTACCTTCGAAGACGACCAGGGCGCTTACGATCAGAAGGATGCTGCCGGCTTCATCAAGCTCAACGCGCTGCGTCTTCGCACGCTCGGCAAACGTAACCTCAAGAAGTAAGTCACGCCAGACCGATCCGGAAAGGCCCGCCTGCTCTGCCGCGCGGGCCTTTTTTTGTCGCACCGATTGCAGGTTGTAATGTCTTGACGCGGCAGGGCTATCGCATAAGCTGAGTCGTCATTACCGGAGCATTTCCATGCCGCTTTCCCTGCTTCTCGGCGCCTTTCTGGCGGCGCTTTTTTATGTACTCATTCCCGGCCCGGCCTTCCTGCAGCTTCTCGGCATTGGCGCCGGGCAGGGGCGCAAGGCTGGTGCCTTCTTCATGATGGGTCATCTCGTTGGCGACATCATCTGGTCGGGACTGGCGCTGGTTGCGATCGTCGGGGCCAAGACGATCGGCACCTTCGTGTTCGACCTGCTCGGACTTGCCTGCGGTTTCTATCTCGCCTGGATTGGCTGGAGTGCCGTCAATGCCAAGCCGAAGGCCGAGGGGCAGGCGCTGATGGTGGTGGAGCGGCCATTCCGCCGCGGGCTGATCTTCGGCGTCACCAATCCGAAGGGCTATCCAGTGGCGCTTGCCACCTTCACGGCACTGGTCGCGGGCTCGGCAAGCGCGCTGGATTTCGAGGCTCTGCCTATGCTGCTCAGCGTTTCCTTCGTCGGTTTCGTCACGGCTGACATCATTCTGATCGGCATCATCGGCGCCGGCGTCGTGCGTCGCTTCTACCGCGCGCATGAGCGGCTGATCGTCCGCTGCTCCGGTGTGCTCTTCATGGGCTTTGCCGTGCAGGCGCTGTGGCACGCCACACCCGGCCTGCTTGGCTGGCGAAAGGCCTGATCAGGCCTCGTTGACGAGGAAGCCGACGACCGAATTCAGCGTCTGAACCTCATTCGGATCGCCGATCGACATGGCGATCTGAAGCTGGTTGCGATAATAGTCGAGGAAGTTGAAGCTCGTGCCGTCTGTGACGTTGGACAGGTCGATGACATTGCCAAGCGGATCGATCGCGTGCATCGGCAGCGGTTCGGATATTGCGGCAAACGTATTCTGATCGATCAGGCCATTGTCGTAGCCCTGGCGCGCATAGCTGCGCAATTCACCCGGGCTGACGGCTGTAAAATCGAGCGCCTGCCTGTTGTCAGAGTCTTCGATCTGGAATGAGCCTTGGGCAACAGTGGGCTTCGGCTCAATTGTAATATCAGCGGTCTTCGAACTTTTTGCGTTATTATTGGGATTATTTTTGAATAGCAAACTCTGAGAAGACCGCACGGAAAAGATTTCCATACGCATGTCCTCTTACATGAAGATTAGAGGGAAACTAGCGTCTTGGCCTGATTCGCGTCAATCGTTAACGATTGGTTAATTTTTATGTATCAATTCTTGCCCTTAAGATTTAGCCGGGCGGGCAAAAGTCCAAGTCAGCCACATATCAATTCCGTGATGGCCTTCCTATATTATCGATCCACTTGCCGGCATAAAGGACTTTCATATGTCTTCTCCCAGTCAATTCAATCAGGCACTTGTCAACTGGAATGGCCTTCATGGCCTGCCGCGTTTCGATGCGGTCGCCGATGGCGATTTCGCTGCGGCCTTTGAGTCCGCTCTCGCCTCGCACGAAAGAGAGATCGACGCGATCGCCGGTAACAAGGAAGAACCGAGTTTCGACAATACGGTCGTCGCGCTCGAAATCGCCGGAGATGAGCTGTCGCGCGTTTCCGCGCTTTTCTGGAATCGGGCAGGCGCCCATACCAACGACGTCATCCAGGCGCTGGAGCGGGATATTTCGCCGAAGATGTCGCGGCATTATTCGAAGATCGGCATGAATGCGGATCTCTTCAAGCGCATTGATACACTCTGGGAAAAGCGCGAAAGCCTCGGTCTGACGCTGGAACAGACACGCGTGCTGGAGCGGCACTGGAAAGGCTTCGTGAAATCGGGCGCCAAGCTGCCGAAGGCCGAGCAGGAGAAACTTGCCACGATCAACGAAAAGCTCGCAGGCCTCAGCACTAGCTTCGGGCAGAATGTGCTCGCCGACGAGAAGAGCTGGTCGCTGATCCTCTCCAGCGAAGACGAACTTGCCGGCATTCCCGATTTTCTGCGCGACGCGATGGCGGCGGCTGCCCGTGAGCGCGGCGAGGGCAGCAAATATGCCGTGACCCTGTCGCGCTCGATCATCGAGCCCTTCCTGACTTTCTCGGAGCGCCGGGATCTGCGCGAGCAGGCCTTCAAGGCCTGGGTGGCGCGCGGGGAGAATGTCGGTGCGACCGACAATCGCGGCATTATCAGAGAGACGTTGGCCCTGCGCGACGAAGTGGCGAAACTTCTCGGCTACGGCAACTTCGCCGAATTGAAGCTCGATAACACGATGGCGAAGACACCCGAGGCTGTGAACAATCTGTTGCGCGCTGTCTGGGCCAGAGCGGTGAAACGCGCTCATGAGGAAGAAGCCGATATCGCCGGGCTGATCGCTGTCGAGGGCAAGAACCACGAGGTCATGCCTTGGGACTGGCGCCATTACGCGGAGAAGATCCGCGCGCTGCGGTTCAATTTCTCGGAAGCGGAATTGAAGCCCTATCTGCAGCTCGAAAAGATCATCGGTGCCTGCTTCGATGTAGCCGGCCGGCTGTTCGGCATTCGCGCGGTGGAGAAGAAGGGCATTGCTGCCTATCATCCCGACGTGCGCGTCTTCGAGATCCGCGATCGGGACGACAAGCTGGTCGCGCTCTTCCTCGGCGATTATTTCGCTCGCAGCTCGAAACGCTCAGGCGCCTGGATGAGCTCCTTCCAGTCCCAGCACAAGCTAACGCTGAAGAATGGCCATCACGGCGAGTTGCCGATCATCTACAATGTCTGCAACTTCGCAAAACCGGCCGAAGGCAAGCCCGCCCTGCTTTCGCTCGACGATGCGCGTACGCTGTTTCACGAGTTCGGTCATGCGCTGCATGGCATGCTCTCCAACGTCACCTATCCCTCGATCGCCGGTACAGGCGTCTCGCGTGATTTTGTGGAATTGCCCTCGCAGCTCTACGAACACTGGCTGACGGTTCCCGCCATCCTCAAGGAATATGCCGTGCATTTCGAGACCGGGCAGCCGATGCCGCAGGCATTGCTCGACAAGGTTCTGGCAGCCCGCACCTTCAATTCCGGCTTCAACACGGTGGAGTTCACCTCCTCGGCATTGGTCGACATGGCCTTCCATACCCGCGACAAGGTGGAAGACCCGATGGCGGTGCAGGCGGAAGTGCTTGCTGAAATCGGCATACCGAAATCGATCGTCATGCGCCACGCCACGCCGCACTTCCAACATATCTTCTCCGGCGGCTATTCGGCCGGTTATTACTCCTACATGTGGTCGGAAGTGCTGGATGCCGATGCCTTCGCCGCCTTCGAGGAGACGGGCGATGCCTTCAATGGCGAAATGGCCAGGAAGCTTCGGGACAATATCTACTCCACGGGCGGCTCCGTCGATCCGGAAGATGCCTACAAGGCGTTCCGCGGCAAGCTGCCGAGCCCGGACGCGATGCTGGTCAAGAAGGGGCTTGCGACCTTCGAGGAATTGACAGGCAGCGACGCTTAAGACAGTTTGATGACATGGAGCAGAGCGGCACGGTGATAGCCATGCCGCAGCTTTCGCGTGCCACCCCCTTTCGCAATCGCGAAAAAAACGGTATGAGCGCGCCAAACATAAATGGCGCGTCCACTAAGCGTAGCGCCCCAGCCTCAGAGATTATGACAAATGGCACTTCGCAACATCGCGATCATCGCGCACGTTGACCATGGCAAAACGACCCTCGTCGACGAGCTCCTGAAACAGTCCGGTTCGTTCCGCGAGAACCAGCGCGTTGCAGAACGCGTGATGGACTCGAACGATCTCGAAAAGGAGCGCGGCATCACCATTCTCGCCAAGGCGACCTCGGTGGAATGGAAGGGTGTCCGCATCAACATCGTCGACACCCCCGGCCACGCCGACTTCGGCGGTGAAGTCGAGCGCATTCTTTCGATGGTGGATGGCGCGATCGTTCTCGTCGACTCCTCCGAAGGCCCGATGCCGCAGACGAAGTTCGTTGTCTCGAAGGCATTGAAGGTCGGTCTTCGTCCGATCGTCGCGATCAACAAGATCGACCGTCCGGATGGCCGCCATGAAGAAGTCATCAACGAAGTCTTCGATCTCTTCGCCAATCTCGATGCGACCGACGAGCAGCTCGACTTCCCGATCCTCTACGGTTCCGGTCGCGATGGCTGGATGAACGTCAACCCGGAAGGTCCGAAGGATCAGGGTCTCGCGCCGCTTCTCGACCTGGTGCTCAAGCATGTGCCTGAGCCGACTGTCGAAGAAGGTCCGTTCCGCATGATCGGCACGATCCTCGAAGCCAACCCCTTCCTCGGCCGTATCATCACCGGCCGCATCGCATCGGGCTCGATCAAGCCGAACCAGGCCGTCAAGGTCCTCGGCCAGGACGGCAAGCTGATCGAAACCGGCAGAATTTCCAAAATCCTCGCCTTCCGCGGCATTGAGCGCACGGCGATCGAAGAAGCGCATGCGGGCGACATCGTCGCGATTGCAGGCCTCTCCAAGGGTACCGTTGCCGACACTTTCTGTGATCCGGCCGTCTCGGAAGCCATGAAGGCGCAGCCTATCGATCCGCCGACAGTCACCATGTCCTTCATCGTCAACGACAGCCCGCTGGCGGGCACCGAAGGCGACAAGGTGACGAGCCGCGTCATCCGCGACCGTCTCTTCAAGGAAGCCGAAGGCAACGTCGCCCTGAAGATCGAAGAAGCCGAAGGCAAGGATTCGTTCTACGTGTCCGGCCGCGGCGAACTTCAGCTCGCCGTTCTCATCGAAACCATGCGTCGCGAAGGCTTCGAGCTTGCCGTATCGCGTCCGCGCGTCGTGATGCACAAGGATGAAAGCGGCCAGCTTCTGGAGCCGATCGAGGAAGTCGTCGTCGACGTCGACGAAGAACATTCCGGTGTCGTCGTGCAGAAGATGTCCGAGCGCAAGGCCGAAATGGTCGAGTTGCGTCCGTCGGGCGGCAATCGTCTTCGCCTGCGTTTCTACGCACCGACCCGTGGCCTGATCGGCTACCAGTCGGAGCTACTGACGGATACGCGGGGCACGGCGATCATGAACCGCCTGTTCCACGACTACCAGCCCTACAAGGGCGTCATCGGTGGCCGCGTCAACGGCGTGCTGCTCGCCAACGCTTCCGGTGAAGCCGTCGCCTATGCAATGTTCAATCTGGAAGACCGCGGCCCGATGATCATCGAGCCGGGCGAAAAGGTCTATGCCGGTATGATCATCGGCATCCATTCGCGCGACAACGACCTTGAAGTCAATGTCCTCAAGGGCAAGCAGCTCACCAACATCCGCGCCGCCGGCAAGGACGAAGCGGTGAAGCTGACGCCGCCGATCCGCATGACGCTCGATCGCGCTCTCTCCTGGATCCAGGACGACGAACTGATGGAAGTGACGCCGAAGAACATTCGTCTGCGCAAGATGTATCTCGATGCCAACGACCGCAAGCGTTTCGAAAAGTCGAAGGCAGCTCTCTAAGAGCCTCGGCTACTCCTTTAAAACCCCGGCCTTCGCGCCGGGGTTTTTTATTGTGCGCTGCGTCGATTCCGACTTGTGACAATCGTTAAAAAAGCGTTAAATTTTGCCTGTCGTCCACATATCAAGTCTGTGGGCAATCGATCACAATGCGGTCGACGCATATGGTTAATTGCCTCCGGCAGGACCAGAGTAAGCGTTATGAAGACGTTGTCGATCGATGTCCGGCGGGCTGAACCGCATGATGCCCGAGCCATTTCGGAAGCCCATCGGCTTTCCTGGCAGCATACTTATGCGGGCATCATTCCGCATCGTGCTCTGAACCAGATGATCGAGCGCCGCGGTGAAAACTGGTGGCGCAAGGCAACTCGCGGCCCGGCGACATTGCTCGTTCTGGATGTGGCGGGGACCGTCGCTGGTTACGCGACCCTCGGCCTTAATCGCGCACGCGCGCTGCCTCAGGAAGGCGAAATCTACGAGCTCTATTTGCGTCCGGAATATCAGGGTATCGGCCTCGGCAAGCTGCTTTTTGGCGAAGCCCGGCGGCTTTTGAAATCTCTGGGCTGCAACGGCCTGGTCGTTTGGTGCCTGGAAGAAAATGAAACGGCCGCCGACTTTTATCGCGACCATGGTGGTATCGATTTCTGCGAAGGTATAGAAAATTTCGACCATAAGCAGATTAAAAAGATCGGCTTCATCTGGAACTGATCGCGGCTTCACAAGCGGCCCATTTCATACTGCAAATATTCCACCTTTGGATGTCTTCGCATATTAAGCATTGCTTGCGAGGCATGTTGCGTTGCGAGATGAAACCGATTAACTGGCTTCGAAGCAATTCAATCTTGCGGGAGTTTCCTATGCGCATCGATGCCGTTTCAATCGGTAAGAATCCACCTGAAGACGTCAACGTTATCGTCGAAGTTCCCGTCGGCGGTCATCCGATCAAGTATGAAATGGACAAGGAAGCCGGTACGCTGGTTGTCGATCGCTTCCTCTATACCCCGATGACCTATCCGGGTAACTACGGCTTCGTGCCGCACACGCTTTCCGAAGACGGCGACCCGATCGACGTGCTGATCGCCAGCACCCGTCCGCTGGTTCCGGGCTGCGTCATCAACGTCCGCCCGATCGGCGTTCTGAAGATGGAAGACAATTCGGGCAAGGATGAGAAGATCATTGCCGTTCCGTCGCCGAAGCTGACGCAGCGCTATGACAAGGTCAAGGATTACACCGACCTTCCGGAAATCACGCTGAAGCAGATCGAACACTTCTTCGAGCACTACAAGGATCTGGAACCCGGCAAGTGGGTAAAGATCTTCGGCTGGGGTGATTACAAGGAAGCCGGTGAGCTCATCCTCGAAGCGATCGAACGCGCCAAGAAGGAAAAGGCCTGAGCCTAGCTTTTACGCAATTTCGGACGCAAAACCGCTGCACAGTTTTGCTGGAATTGCTTTAGCCGAACAGCCCTTCGAGCTTTTTCATCACATCCTCCGGGTCGCCATCGATCCGGAGGATTTTTTTGCGCGACGTATCGCCGGAAGCAAGGCTGACCGAGGACTTAGGAATACCCAAAGACTTGGCGACGAGCGCTATCATTGCCTTGTTGGCTTTTCCCTTTTCCGGTACGGCGGTGACGCGCGCCTTCAAGAGCATGCCGCCTTCGCCATCTGGTTCGATCCCGTCGATGGCATCCCGCCCGCCATTCGGCGTCAGCCGTACAGCAAGACGGATGTGATCACCGGAAAGCCTCCAGGGGTGGTTCAAGCGACCAGCGAGAACAGGAAGGGCCTGATCGGATTGTTGAGTATGGCCTGTATGAATAGGATGATCAGCAGCAGGATAATCGGAGAGATGTCGATGCCACCCAGATTGGGCAGAAAGCGGCGTATGGGCCGCAATGCAGGTTCAGTCGCGTTATAGAAGAACATACCCAACTGGTTCACAAACTGGTTGTTCGAATTGATGACGTTGAATGCGT
Source organism: Hyphomicrobiales bacterium (assembly GCA_900470965.1). Taxonomy (GTDB): domain Bacteria; phylum Pseudomonadota; class Alphaproteobacteria; order Rhizobiales; family Rhizobiaceae; genus Rhizobium. The sequence goes on along the minus strand of UCCS01000006.1, from coordinate 10,354 downwards.
ACAGCCACGAGAAAATGGCGCTGGCAATGATCACGTACCAATAGAGGTTCAAAGCCACATTGATGATTAGAAATATGGCTTCAAGAATTCCCGCCATTACCGTCTCCAGTTCGTTGTTGACAGATATGTAGACATTGGCGATTAAACGAGCAAGGGCCGTGTGGAGACGCACGGCAAATCATGTTTAACGGGTCGCTCCGCAGGCAATTCCGCACCCGCTTTCTCGGAAAAGCTTCATGTCGCTTTCGCCCACCGGAGACCGTTTTGCCGCGTTCCGGCATCCGTCCTATACACGCTTCTTCTTCGCGCGGTTCCTGCTTTCCTTCTCGCAGCAGATCGTGAGCGTCGCGGTTGGCTGGCAAATGTACGACCAGACCGGGAGCGCCATCTATCTCGGTCTGATCGGGCTTGTGCAGTTCCTGCCGTCTCTTGTGCTGATCCTTGTCACCGGCTCGGTGGCGGATCGGCACAATCGCCGCGCCATCGCCTCGATCTGCTCGCTCGTCAGCGCGCTCTGCACGCTCGCGCTGCTCGGAATGACGATCACCGGCAGCTTTTCACCGATCCCGGTCTTCATCGTGCTTTTGGTCTTCGGCATTGAGCGGGCGTTCATGACGCCGGCCGTGCAGTCGCTTGCGCCCAACCTCGTGCCGGAGAAGGATCTCTCCAATGCGATCGCATGGAATTCATCCTCCTGGCAGCTGGCGGCCATCACCGGCCCTGTGCTCGGCGGTCTGCTTTACGGCGTCAGCGCTTCGACGGCCTATACGGTCGCCGTCATCTTTTCTGCGCTCGGCGCGATCCTGCTCTACATGATCCCCAAGCCGCCGCAGAAGACGATGGGCGAGGCCAGGAACTGGGACATGATCCTCGGCGGCTTCCGCTATATCCGGGAAGAAAAGGTGGTGCTTGGCGCCATCTCGCTCGATCTATTCGCCGTTCTGCTTGGCGGCGCTACCGCGCTGATGCCGATCTTTGCGCGCGATATCCTGACGCTCGGGCCGTGGGGTCTCGGCCTGCTTCGCTCGGCGCCGGGTGTGGGCGCCATCATCATGGCGATCTTCCTTGCCGCCTATCCGCTGAAGCATAAGGCCGGCATATACATGTTCATCGGCGTGGCGATCTTCGGCCTCGGTACGATCGTGTTCGGCCTCTCGACCAATACCGAGGTGTCCATCGCTGCGCTTGCCATCATGGGCGCTGCGGACATGATCTCGGTCTATGTCCGTGAAAGCCTGATCGCGCTCTGGACGCCTGATCATCTGCGCGGCCGTGTCAACGCGGTCAATACGGTGTTTGTCGGCGCATCCAACGAGCTCGGGGAATTCCGTGCGGGTACTATGGCAGCGGTTTTCGGCGCCGTCCCGGCCGTCATTATCGGTGGCATCGGTACGCTCGCCGTAGCCGCCATCTGGGCAAGCGGTTTTCCGAAACTCAGGAAGATCGATACGCTCGACGCGCCTATACGAGAAGCGGTGTAGCAGCTGCTGCCGTTTTGCCCTCGAAGACGATATCCAGGAAGTCGCCGAGCCACGCTTTAAGCGGCGCATCGAACAGCATGCGGCCTTCCAGATGCTCGCGTCCCTGCTGCGCGTTCGGCAGGATGAAGCGGTGCGCGCCGTGCACGACCCAGCGATGCATCATCACCCGTGTCAGCTCCGCATGGAATTGCAGGCCCCAGGCATTGTCGTTGTAGCGGAAGGCCTGGTTGGGATAGGCGTCGCCGGATGCCAGCAACTCGGCGCCATGCGGCAGTTCGAAACCTTCCCGGTGGAAGTGATAGACCATTTTCGGCCAACGCATCAGCCGCCGGCCTCTATCGGTCGTGTGCAGCGGATACCAGCCGATCTCTGTCGACCCGTCACTGTTGGCGGCAACCTTGCTGCCGAGATTGCGAGCCAGCATCTGGGCACCGAGGCAGATGCCGAGATAGGGGCGATTTTCCCTGAGGGGGACATCCAGCCAGTCGATCTCCGCCTTGACGAAGTCGTCTGGGTCATTGGCGCTCATCGGGCCGCCGAAAATCACCGCACCGGCATGGTTTTCAAGGGTGCAAGGCAAGGGCTCGCCAAGGACGGGGCGACGGATATCGAGATCATAACCTTTCTCGACGAGAAGCTGGCCGACACGACCGGGGCTGGAGCGCTCCTGATGAAGAATGATGAGAATAGGGCGCCTGTCGCGTCTCCTGCTTCTGTCAGTCAGCGTCATCCTGTACCACCTGTGCGTCCGTAACCCTTGCGGCCGCCTCCTGCCGCTTCTGAATGCGCTCACGGGAAGACACACCCAGGAGATCGGCAATCCGCCAGATCACATGGTCTTCCATTTCGCTTCGCTCGCCATCGGCATAGACGATATCCCAGAGAATACCGATCAGCTCCAGACGCTGCTCGGTATTGAGATGTCTCTTAAGATCGGAGGTGAAGCGGAAATAATCAACCGCCGAGCTTTCGGCTTCCAGCCCCGCGGCCATCAGCGCATCAAGCTGTTTGCCGTCGAGCGCATATTGCTCCTTCAGGAGTTTGCGCAGCCGCTTCTTCTCGCTGTCCTTGATCTGGCCGTCGGCCTCCATGACCTGCATACAGAGTGCAGCAACTGCGATGCGCGGGTCATCGGGGGCAAGGCCTGCCTTGGGGCGGTCGGCGGTCAGATTCTGGAAGAATGCCTGAAAGCGTTCGAACATGCGTTTTTTTGTTCCATTTTAGAAAAGGCGGAGCCGTGTCTTGGGTTCCGGTTCCACCTTGGGGTCGCGGACGCCCGGATCATCCGGCAGGCCGCCAAAGAAGGGTTTAGGTTCAGACGTAGGAACCGGCCGCGACGCGGACGGTTCGGCAGTTTTTGCCGGTGTGGGTGCCGAAGTTGCCGGGCGCACGGCTTCGGCAATCGTCGCTGCCCGTTCCAGCTCGATGATGCGGTGGTCGTTGACCACGCTTTCCGGCCGGGTTTCGCGCAGCGGCGGTAGTGTCTTCAGCGCCGTTTCGATAGAGGCGGTCGAACCTTCCTCGACCGGTCCTTCGAGCTGGCCGAAAGGTGCCTTCCATTCGAAGGCGTCGAGACGGCCGGTCACCGGCGAGACCGGCAGCCATTTGTCGGAAACGAAACCATCGGCAACCCAGGCCGGATCACGCGGCGCCTTCAGCGCCTGTGCCAGCCAATGGCGCACGCGACCCTGATCGCCGGTTTCCGCTTCCTCGATATCCGCAAGCAACAAGAAGGCCGCCTCGCGGGGCTCGATACGGGCGGCTGCTTCTGCCTTGGTGCGGGCCTTGGAGAATTCCCGTGCATCGAGCGCCGCCTGTGCGACGACGAGGAGAGATTCGACATTGTTCGGCCGCATGCTCTCCAGCCGCTCGGCGCGCTTCAGGCGGTCGAGCGTTGAATCGCCGCTGCGGGCGCGGACATAGACGCGGCCAATCTCGGGATGCGGTCCAGCCCTCCAAGTCTGTTCGAGAATGGTGGCAGCCTTGCGGATACCGCCTTCGCGGAAAAGCGCCTTTGCGGCAATCAGGGCGGCGGGTACAAAATCCGCCGACAGCTTCAGTGCCTGTAGGGCATCATCGCGGGCGCCGGCGGGATTGCTTTCCAGCTTGTCATCGGCACGGGCAGTCAGCAGCACAGCATGCAGGCGGTTTGCTTCGGCTTTTTCGACAACCTTGGCGGCCTTCTGCTGTTCCAGCAGACGGATGGCGTCGTCCCAGCGACCGGACTGACTGCGATACTCGAGCGTCGCCTGCGCGGCCCATGGCAGGTAAGGCGCGTTATCTGCGGCCTTTTCGGCGTACTGGCGGGCAGCTTCGTTGGCACCGAGGCGTTTGGCCTCCAGATAAAGACCACGCAGGCCAAGTTCGCGCGTTTCAGGATCGTTGGCCATGGCCTCGAATTTGGAACGGGCTTCATCATAGCGGCCTTCGATGAGAGCGGCCTGTGCTTCGAGAAGATTGATCAGCGGCTCTTGGTCGGCGCGGATGAGGCCGCGCGAGCGGGCGGCCATCTTGCGCGCGAGCAGGGCGTTGCCTGCGCCGGCGGCAATGAGGCCGGTCGACAGGGCCTGGTAGCCGCGATCGCGTTTGCGAGCGCGGAAAAAGCGCGTCACCGAATGCGGAGAGGTCCAGATCAGGCGGACGAACCACCAGGCCACCATGACGGCAGCGATCAGCGCAATGATGGCGCTTGCCGCGACGATCAGTCTGGTCTGGTAGATCTGGCCTTCCCAGATCAGCGATAGATCGCCGGGGCGATCGGCAAGCCAGGAGAAACCATAGGCGAGAACGAGGACGAGGAGCGCGAAGACAACCAGGCGGACCATGCTCATCCTTCCTTGCCGGTGCCGGAAATGGCCTTGGAGAGAGCACCGCCAACGAGATCCTCGACGCGGATACGAGCTTCGAGTGACTGCTTGAATGCGGCGGAAGCCTGTTTTGCGACAGCGGGCAGGCTGTTCCATTCGGTGGCTGCACCGGGCAGGTCGCCGTTCTTCACCTTGTCCTCCATGCGCGCGGCGATCGCTTCAACGCTTTCGCCTTCGACATTGCCGACGGGGCGGACCGAGACCAGAGACTTGGCGCTCGACATCAGCCGGTCCGACCAGCTCTGATTGGGATCGGGCTGGTTGACGGATTCGACGATGGCGGTGGCGACATCCGGAACCTGACGGATCAGTTCGGCGCGGGACGGCACGCCGGTCTCGGCAAAGCCGCGCAGATCGGTTGCAGCCGGATCATCGGGTGCTACGCCGGCAAATGTATCGAGTTCGGCGATGAAGGGGCCGCCACGGTCGATCGCGGCCTTGAGAGCTGCGGCTGCTATGGCGCGGGCAACGGCGACATCCTCGCGCGGTTCGTTCAGCTTCTTTTCGGCTTCGGCAAGGCGGCTCGTAATGTCGGCGCCGTTTGAGGCCTGCTGTTCGGTGGTCTGCGCAAGGCTCGTCTTCAACTGGTCAATCTGAGCTGTCAGATCTGCAATCTTCTGGTTGAGTGCTTCGACATCGGCCGAGTCGGTCGATGTGCCGGACGCCGGTGTCTGAGGGGCCGCTTCGAGAGCTGCGACGCGCTTTTCGAGGGCACTGTTATCGATGGGTGGCATCGGATTGGCGGCAAGGCTTGCGACCGATTGCTTGAGGCCTTCGATCTCGCCGGATAGGTCGGCCACTTCCGGAGAGTTCGTCTGCTGGGTGGAGGAGCCCGGCAGATAACCGGCATATTGAATCGCGCCGGCGCCAAGCAGGGCGACAAGGCCGCCGAAAATGCCGGCGGCAATCAGGCCCGACGTGACGACGCCCTTCTGTGGCGGAGGCGGCTGTACCGGTTCCGATAGCGGGGGCTCCTTCGGTAGGGGCTCTTCCTGCGCGCCGGCAGCGCGGTCGCTCTCGTGTTCCGACAGCGGTTCACCACCGCCGGCTTCCGCAGCGGCTACGGCTTCGGAGACAGGTGCGTTATCGGCTGCTTGTGCGGCTTCTTCGGCAGGCTTTTCAGAATCAGCCGCCGAGGCGAAGTCCTGCGCGTCCAGGTCAATCGTGACCGGCTTGTCGGAGCCCTTCGAGTGGCGTGGCGGATTTCCCGATACCATGAGGTCCTCATTATCCTGCATTGCAACGAAACTAGACAGGGATGGCAATTAAGGGAAGAGGTTAGATCAAATTTGGGCGGCTAAGGCCTTCTAAGCAGCGACAAAAGGCTTTTTTCATCCGGCATCGGCGAAATCTCCAGGACTGTCCTCAAAACGGATGGAACAGCTTCTGCTACAGTGTTGCTGAGACAAATGAGACGGATTTTCGGCAGCTGCAGCAAAAGGGACTCTACCTGCGGGATATGAAAGAAATTTCCGGCCGTGTGGCGGGAATAGAAAAGAACAGCATCAGGAGGGTTGTTCGTCAGGAGAGCTGCGACGGTCTCGGGGCTGGGCGCGACAGGCTCCATCCGGTAACACTCGGCCACCGAGAAATACCGCCCGAGCTCCCTCAGACGCGTCTCGAAGGTCTTGGCGCGCGGACTACCGGCGAGATAGAGAAGCGCATCGACCTTGTTTGCCGCGATCAGCTCGGCCAGCTCGCGGCCGCTGCCCGACGACGCCGTCACAGAATGAAACCCCAACTTGCGGGCCTCGTCGGCCGTCGTTTCGCCAACGGCAAAGAGACGGCGCGAAAAGTGAGCGGCCAGCGCCTCCCCCAGAGACTGCAAGGTGCGCACCGTTTCGGCGCTCGTAATGGCTATCGCCCCAGTGGTTGTTTCCAGAGCCTGCCGAGCGGCCGCCATGTCGTGGACGGGACGAGTGAGCGGCAGCAATAGTGGCTCGTGACCCAGCTCACGCAAACGTTGAGCGGTGCGCTCGCCCGAATGCGCCGGACGGGTGACGAGCACGCGCATGCAGGCTAGCTCCAGTCCTCGAAGAAGCTGCTGCCGGCCCTTGCGCGCACGTCCTGTCCGGCGCGAGTGCCAAGTGCAGCGGCGTCGCGGCGGTTGCCGTCGATGGTGATCGCATGCTGGTGGCGGCCGTCAGGAGTGAGGATGAGGCCCGAGAAGCGGATCTGATCACCCTCGCAGACGGCGTAACCGCCGATCGGCGTGCGACAGGAGCCATCGAGGGCGGCAAGGAAGGCGCGCTCGCAGGAGACTGTGTCGAAGGTCGGCGCATCGTTGATCGGCGCCAGCAGCTCGTCGATCCTTGTGTCGCCGATGCGGCTTTCGATGCAGATCGCGCCCTGGGCAGGTGCCGGTGGGAAGCTGTCGGGGTCGAGGATATCGGTGATCACCTCGACCTTGCCGAGGCGCTTGAGGCCGGCAAGCGCCAGAAGCGTCGCATCGACCTGGCCTTCCTGAAGCTTGCGCAGGCGCGTGTCCACCAGGCCGCGGAAAGTGATGACGTTGATGTCCGGCCGCATGCGGCGGATCAGGGCCTGGCGGCGAAGCGAGGACGAACCGACGGTCGCGCCATGCGGCAGATCGATCAGTTTCGGCGCGGTGCGGCCGATCACGGCATCGCGAATATCTTCGCGCGGTAGATAGGCCGAAAGGTAGAGGCCTTCCGGCAGGTTCGTTGCCATGTCCTTGCTCGAATGCACGGCGAAATCGAGGTCACCGGACACAAGCTTTTGCTCGAGTTCTGCCGTGAAAAGTCCCTTGCCGCCGATCTCGGCCAGCGAGCGGTCGGTGATGCTATCGCCCTTGGTGGTCAGCACGACGATCTCGAACATCTCCTGCGGCAGATTGTGGGCTGCCATCAGCCGGTCGCGGGCTTCGTGTGCCTGCGCAAGCGCCAGCGGGCTGCCGCGTGTGCCGATCCGGAAAGGTTTTGTTTGCATCCGCTTTGATCCGTTGTTACCGGAGTTCTCGTAAACAGGTTTAAACCCTATCGCAATCAACGAACAGGTTTCATGGCTCCCTTTCTGCGCATCCTCGGCATCGAGACAAGCTGCGACGAGACCGCCGCTGCGGTCGTCGAGCGCGATGCGGAAGGCCGCTCCAACGTGCTGTCGGACGTCGTTCTTTCCCAGCTGGACGAGCATAGTGCCTATGGCGGCGTGGTGCCGGAGATCGCCGCGCGCGCCCATGTCGAAGCGCTGGACGAGTTGATCGACGAGGCCCTGAAGCGCGCCAATGTGTCGCTCTCGGATGTCGATGCGATCGCCGCGACTTCAGGGCCTGGCCTGATCGGGGGGCTGCTTGTCGGGCTGATGACCGGCAAGGCGATCGCCAAGGCAGCCGGCAAGCCGCTTTATGCAGTCAACCATCTCGAAGGCCACGCGCTGACGGCGCGGCTGACAGACGGTCTTTCTTTTCCCTATCTCATGCTGCTGGTTTCCGGTGGCCATACCCAGCTCATCCTCGTGCGCGGCATCGGCGAGTACGAGCGCTGGGGCACGACGATCGACGATGCACTGGGTGAAGCCTTCGACAAGACGGCGAAACTGCTCGGCCTTCCCTATCCCGGCGGGCCGGCAGTGGAGCAGATGGCGCAGGGTGGCAATGCCGATCGTTTCAATTTTCCGCGGCCGCTCGTCGGCGAGGCACGGCTCGATTTTTCGTTCTCGGGCCTGAAGACGGCTGTGCGGCAGGCGGCGACCGAGATTGCGCCGCTGACGGATCAGGATGTCGCCGATATCTGCGCCTCGTTCCAGAAGGCGATTTCCCGTACGATGAAGGATCGCATCGGCCGCGGCCTGCAGCGGTTCAAGACGGAATTTCCAAACCTCCCGGAAAAGCCTGCGCTGGTGGTGGCTGGTGGTGTCGCCGCCAATCTGGAAATCCGCAGCACCCTTCAGGCGCTCTGCGACAAGAATGGCTTCCGCTTCATTGCGCCGCCGCTCCGCCTCTGCACCGACAATGCCGTGATGATCGCCTGGGCCGGGCTGGAGCGCATGGCGAAGGGTGTTGCGCCTGACAATCTCGATGTGCAGCCGCGTTCGCGCTGGCCGCTCGATTCCAGAGCCGTGACCATGCTCGGATCCGGAAAGCGGGGAGCCAAGGCATGAGCGAGCGCATCGCCGTCGTCGGATCGGGTGCTTTCGGAACGGCGCTTGCGGCCGTGGTCGCCCTGACCGGGCGAAATTCGGCGATCCTTGTCGGCCGCGATCCGTCGCTGATCGAAGACCTCAAGGCGGAGCGGCTGCATGATGCTGTTCTGCCTGGCATCCCACTGCCGGAAATACTGGAGTTCTCTGCTGAGGCGGATGCAATCGGCGATGCGGGCATCGTGCTCTTTGCCATGCCGTCACAGGCGCAGGCGGATGCCGCGCGGCAGTATGGTCCTTACCTGGCTAAGGACGCTATTGTGGTCACCTGCGCGAAGGGGATCGAACGGCAGACCGGTGCGCTTCTGACCGACATGCTGGAGCGGGAATTGCCCGATCATCCGGTTGGCGTGCTCTCGGGTCCAGGCTTTGCCGCTGATATCGCCAAGGGGCTGCCGACAGCCATGGCGATCGCTGCGGCTGACATGCAGGTTGCCGAGCGGCTGGCGCAGGCGATTTCCGGCCGCACCTTCCGGCTCTATGCCTCGGCAGACCGCATCGGCGTGCAGCTTGGCGGAGCATTGAAGAATGTACTGGCGATTGCCTGCGGTATCGTCGAAGGCCGCGGTATCGGCGATTCGGCGCGTGCGGCGTTGATTGCCCGCGGGCTTGCCGAGATGTCGCGCTTCATCGTCGCCAAGGGCGGCAATGCCGATACGGCGCGGGGGCTTTCCGGCCTCGGTGATCTGGTGCTGACGGCAACCAGCCATCAGTCGCGCAACCTGCGTTTCGGCATTGCACTCGGGCGCGGCGAAAAGGTCGACCCTTCGCGCGGCGAGTTGGTGGAAGGGGCTTTTGCTGCAGCGGTTGCCTCGCGGCTTGCCGAAGAGCTCGGCGTCGAGATGCCGATCACCGATGCGGTTTCAGCGATCATTGAAGGTAAGCTCGGCATATCCGAAGCCATCGAACAATTGATGACACGTCCGATTACGACCGAATAGGAGACAGACATGCTTTTCGCCCTTCTCTGCAAGGACAAGCCCGGCCATCTCAACGTGCGCATGGAAACGCGCTCGACCCATCTCGATTATCTCAACAAGCTGAATGCCGAAGGCAAGCTTGCCATGGCCGGCCCGTTCCTCGATGCCGAAGGCAAGCCGAACGGCAGCCTCGTGATGGTCCATGCCGAAACGGCTGATGATGCCAAGGCACTCGGCGCTGCCGATCCCTATGCACTCGCCGGCCTGTTCGAAAGCGTCGAGGTGAAGCCCTTTAACTGGGTCTTCAACAAGCCGGAGGCTTAAGCGGGATGGCGCACTGGCTATATAAATCCGAGCCCGCAGCCTGGTCCTGGGAAAAGCAGAAGGCGGCTGGCGAGAAGGGTACCGAATGGACCGGTGTGCGCAACTACCTTGCGCGCAACAATATGCGGGCCATGCAGATCGGCGACAAGGGGTTCTTCTATCATTCCAATGACGGGCTGGAGATCGTCGGTATCGTCGAGGTCTGCGCGCTTTCGCATCCGGATTCGACGGCGAAGGGCGACGATCGCTGGGATTGTGTCGATATCCGCGCCGTCGTGGATGTGCCGAAGCCGGTGACGCTGAAGGATATCAAGGCAAACGAAAAGCTGTCCAAGATGTCGCTGGTCACCTCGATGCGGCTTTCCGTGCAGCCGGTGACGGATGACGAATGGGCCGAGGTCTGCCGCATGGGCGGTTTTGACAACCCGCCGCGCTGAGCAGCTTGAAAACCGACCCGGAAACCTTCATCCGCGCCAATACCAGCCTGCTTGCGCCGCCGCATGTGCCGGAAATCCGGCTGTACCTGGCCAGCGAAGCCCATGAGCTCTGGCTGAAGACGGAGGAGGAGCTGGAGGCGATCGGCCTGCCGCCGCCTTTCTGGGCC
>UCCS01000130.1 GCA_900470965.1 Hyphomicrobiales bacterium | reverse complement strand
CCCAACCCCTCCCCACAAGAGGGAGGGACTAAGACGCGGCACCGCCTCGCTCCCCCGAAACGTCGAGGATCCGTTATTATGTAGCAAATGCCACCAACTCGGTGGTGGCAATTGAGTCGCTGGTTGATGACTCCAATCGGCCCGCAGTGATGATGACCGCTGTCGGCCCACAGCGGACAGGCCGAGCCCTGAGGCGATTTGTCTTCACGCCCGTAATTGACGGTCCCTTGAGCAGATGACATCATCATGACCATGGGTTTTCACCGCAACACGCCCGCAGTTGGCGGCCATGATTAGGTGACATCATCATGAGTGTGGGTTCGCACCGCAAACCGCAGATACGCCGGGCGACGCCGCCGTCGGAAAGTGTCGTTGCAAGCTGGTACGAGAACGCTAGTTTACTCGATAGCTACAGCATTGACTTGACTGCATCGGAGCAGTCGAGCATGCGCGAGTTGGCGACTCGGACACTCGTCAATCCACCCGCGTGGCAAAAGGCGTTAATCGCGCTGCGCGACGCCATGGTTACGCCCTTTGGCATCAAAACCTCCGATACGGTTAGGACGAGCCCAGACAGCCATGAACGGGTGGACTTCTTCCCGGTCCACTGGGAGGGCAAGGACGAAATCGTGCTCGGTACTGATGACCGACACTTGGACTTCCGGCTATCTCTTCTCCGACGCCGTTCTCCGATAGGCACGTTGCTCATCGCGACAACCGTTGTGCATACCCACAATGTCTTGGGCTTCACTTATCTTAACGCGATCAGACCTTTTCATTACCTGGTGGTCAGAGCCAACCTGGCACGCTCTACATAAACACAACTACAGTAGAGCAGCAGGGCGCGAAGCTGCCACTCGAAAGCCGAAATCAACCGCGCGGTAGACTACAGTATCAAACGTTCCTTCTATGAAAATTTCGGCCCTCACCTTGAGCGTATCGATATGCAAATCGGGTATTTATCCCGAGCCCGGCACCATGCCGGGCCAATTCGCTAAAGCCCGAGCTTTCCGGTAGTCTAGGATCGAAAGTTCGGCATAATTTGAACGCGTTGGAAGACGGAGTTCAGCCCATTGCAGACGTGCACCCGCTGCTGTGGAAAGCGCAAAATGCGGACCATGGAGAATTTGCCACAAACCGTCGCGAGCGATTTAGCTCGGCGCGTTGCACGCCGGCTGTCAGGGCCCCCTAGACTGGCGGGAACTCGGTCTTTCTCTTGATCAAGGGCGCTCGGCACTTTGAACTCATTCGGTCTGGTTTATCGGATCAGGGTGTATCCGGCCCCACAACGGCACCGGCGTGACCGGTACCCGTGGCACTGACAGTCAAGCTGGCAAACGCGATCTCACCATCGGTAACGTAATGGTTGACCTTTCCGGTGTTCAAACGTGAGCCAGATTGATGCCGCGCGACCTCCCCGATTACTTGCTTTGCCCTCAGTTCATTGACTATGTAGTCGCGCTCGGCGTTCGTATCGGAATCGGTCTTATGTGTGACTTGGAATGTTAGCCAAGTCAGAGAAAGCCCGGTATCTCTCGTGCCCGCCCCAACCCATAGGACGCGCTCCTCGGGCGATGGCCTGTCGGTATTCAACCAGAAGCTCGCCGCGCTCATGTCGTCCTCGGAATGGGCAAGGCTAAGGGCCCAGAAACGGATGTGATGGCGCTTGCGGGGGCTATCGTCGATGGGCTCCTGGAATCCTATGTCCTGCCGTCGTCCAAAGAGATAGAAGGTGCTGAAAGGTGCGGTGGGATAGGCAGAGTTCATCAGGAAAGCGCGCATCATTCGCAACGAGCTTGCGATCCCCAAATTGTCGGCCGTGGACCAGCCCGCCGTTGCAAAGGCCTCCCGGAGTTGTTGAAGATTGCCGATGAGGGCGAAATTTATAGGATCGCCGGGCAGGCCATCGGCCGTGATCGTGTATCTGGGGATCAGCCCCCGATGAAGAACCTTCAGGGACAGTCGGACCACGCTTGGAAGAATGACGTAAGCAGCCAGGCCATATGTGAGGCACACTGCAGCGAGCCATGGAAACCTGTGGTCCGCAGTATCGAAAACTACGAAGACGATCAGCCAAACGCTGAGTACACCCAGACAGAAAACCAGAAACCTCCGGAAAAGGCGCGTCAGCAATCTCAAGACACAGTCTCCTAGTCTGGCGTCTGATGGGCTGGCAGTCGCCCTCGCTGTTCGTCACCGGGATTTTAGCACCCGAGAGTATGCAAATGATAGCGCCGCCGTCGCTCCTTGTCGGCCATATCGAGCGAGCCCCCACCACAAGCTAGCGGAACCACGTGGCACTTGCTCCATAACGCCGCGATTTNNTTTGCCGCAAAACTTAGGATTCCTGCGACACGGCATTGCCCAATGTCGGAGACGGCCGGTGGAAAACATGGATCGCGGAGACGGCGTCGGCAATCAGTGCGACGATGCCGCAGGCCTCGGGCAGTGTGGGCCAACGCCCATAGGCCCTGCGGGTGTTGGGATTGCGAATATTGGCGGTGAAGAATTCGACGAAGCGATACGAAACATCGTCACCAGCGGCGGCAACAATCGCAGGGGCGTGCTGCGCGGCTATGACCGCAGCTGGTTCATGACGCTACGTCTCCGGGCGTCTCAAATCGCTTCCGCAGAAAGATGAAGCTGTGTCCCGGTGGAAAATCATCCATGATCCCGAAGGCCTCATACCCAAGCCGTTCGTAAAACCCGCGCGCCTGGAAGCTATGGGTCGTGAGCCACGCGCCTCGGCAGCCGCGATCTATCGCCTCTTGCTCAGCGAGCGCCATGAGACGACGGCCAATACCACCATGGCGAAGCGCTTCCGGCACTACCAGTAGATCGACATGCAGGTGGTCATGAATCGTGCTGCCCCAAAGCCCACCAATGATATTTCCCGTTTCGGGCTCAGTGACAGTTAAGGCCAGCAGTTTATCTTCGGTCGGACGCCCGATACGAGACGCGTTGAACTCAATCAGCGACGCGGCAATAGCGGACCGCTCATGTGAACCCGGATCTCTGACGAGCTGGATCGTTACCTGCATGAGCATCCTCGCGAAAATCCCGATAAAAGCGACACTTGTTTTCCTAACTTTTGCCACGGCGCATAGTACGGAGTTCTGCGATAGCCGCAATGTCCGCTTGTGGCGCAAAGCTGCCAACGCCGCATCGTTATCGGTTGGTGGCATTTGCTCCATAATCCCGCGAGGATCCGGAAAGCGGGTGCAGCAGGTTAAACCCCTCCCACCTGTGGGGGTCCGAAGGACGGGT
>UCCS01000016.1 GCA_900470965.1 Hyphomicrobiales bacterium | reverse complement strand
CCGTATGTCGTGTCGACCCCGACGGCCCGCCCGCCCTCGACCACGACCTTGGCTTTGCCCTGATCCGTAATGAGCACGCCGCCCAGCGTAAGAAACTCCTCAAGCAAATGGTCGATCAATCTCGGCAAATCGACCCAACCCTCCCCCGGATTGAAGATGGCGCCCGGCGACGTGACGGCCCTTGCATCAACGCCCGGGGTCACACTCGCGATTCGGTCGGCCGAAAGATGCTGAGCGTCATAGCCAATCGAGGTCTCGTAGTCGAAGGCCCGAACGATCTCATTCCCCTCGCCCTCGGCGTCCCAGGTCAGGCCGCCCTCGAAGCGGAGCCAGTCCGCATCGGGGTTACGTGCAGCCAGCGTGCGATAACGGTCGATCCCTGCCATGCGCAACAAATGATAGGGTCTGGAGCGCATGCGCGCAGAATTGAGCCAGGAGAGCGAACGGCCCGAAGCGCCGTTGGCCGGCGGACCGTCATTGACGATGGTCACCCGGATGCCGCGCCGGGCCAGCTGCAGACCGGTGGAAACGCCGAAGATACCGGCTCCGATGATGACCGTTGAACTGATGATGTTGTCGTTCATTCTCGTGTCTTTCAGTGGTAGTGCGTGATGATCGGGAAAGAGATCAGAAGGCTTGCCAGCCGCCGGTCCCCGCAGAGCGAATGAGAACGTCAATCGCCTTCATGTTGGCGATGGCATCATCCAGCCCTGACAAGAGCGGTTCCTCCGTTGAAACGGTTGAGGCAAAGGCGTCGGCCTGCTCGCCGTATTCCTTGCGCAGCCAAGCACGCCCCATCCTATCGTTCGTGTCATAGTCATCTCCATTTGCCGAGTGGTCAGAGCACTTCCGCAAGGAAGCGCTGGAGGCGCGGGCTTTCGGGATTGTCGAAGATCGCCTCGGGCGTTCCCGCCTCGACCACGCGGCCCTCGTCCATGAACACGACCTGATCGGCGGCCCGACGGGCAAAGCCCATCTCGTGGGTGACGACGACCATGGTCATTCCCTGCTTTCCAAGATCGGCCATAAGGTTGAGCACACCCTTGACCAGTTCGGGATCGAGCGCGCTTGTCACCTCGTCGAACAGGATGACCTCAGGTTCCATCGCCAGCGCGCGGGCGATCGCAACACGCTGCTGCTGACCACCCGAAAGACCACCGGGACGGTGATGCTGGCGGCTTGCAAGGCCAACATCAGCAAGCCGCGCCTTGGCGATGCGTTCGGCTTCAGCCTTCGGCAGGCCCTTGATCTTCGTTAGCGACAGCATGACGTTTTCGAGCGCCGTGTGATCGGGGAAGAGGTTGAAGTGCTGGAAGACCATGCCGACACGCCGACGCAGCCGCTCCGGCTTCATGGCGAGAATGCTTTGTCCGTCGACAAGGATATCCCCGCTCTTCGGCTCGACCAATCGGTTGAGGCAGCGCAAGAGAGTGGATTTGCCCGAGCCGGACGGACCAATGATACAGGTGACGCTACCAGCTTTCACCGTAAGATCGACGCCCTTCAGCACATCGAGTTCGCCATAGGCCATGCCGAGCCGGCACACATCGAGGCTGCCCCCCTTGAATGTAGGTTGAGATATGCTGCCGGTGCCGTCGAGTTCGCTGACCTCCTCCAGCCCACTGGTGATGATCGCAGGGCGCTGCTTTCCAAGTCTCAAGCGATTGTCGATCGCGTTGACGACATGGGTCAGCGGCACGGTGACGATGAGATAGAAAATGCCTGCGAGCAGCAGCGGCGAAAGATTACCGGTTACGACCGCCTGGTCCTGCCCCACGCGAAAAATCTCGCGCTCCGATGCAAGCAGGCCGAGGAAGTAGACAAGGCTCGAATCCTTCACATTGCCGATGAACTGGTTGACAAGCGCCGGCAACACGCGGCGCACGCCTTGGGGCACGACGATCAGCCGCATGCCCTGGCCGTAACTCATACTCAGCGCCCGACACGCCTCCATCTGGCCGCGATCGACGCTCTGAATGCCTGAGCGGAAGATTTCGCCGATATAGGCACCGGCAATCAGACTGAGCGCCAGGATGCCAAGGGGATAGGGCGACGGGCCGAAGAGTTCGCGGCCGATGCGCGCAAAGCCCTGGCCAATCAGAAGAATGGTGACGATGGCCGGCAGACCGCGGAAGACATCGGTATAGACGCGAGCGGGAACGCGCAGCCAAGGTGAGCGAGAGATGCCCATGATGGCAAGCACCATGCCAATGACGACGCCAAGCACGGTCGAAGCCGCGGCCAGGATCAATGTATTCTTCAGGCCGACAGTGATCATGGTCGGCAGGACTTCGGCCATCGCATTCCAGTCAAGGAAGCTGCGACGCAGATTTTCAAGCCAGTTCATCAAATGGTCCCTTGCAAGAAAGGCCGGCCCGACCGACAGAGGTCGGACCGGAAGGTGGCATCACTGCTTGGGAAGATAGGCGTCTGGCATGGGGGTGCCGGGGAACCATTTTTCGTGGAGCTTTTTCCATGTTCCGTCCTGCATGGCGGCATGAAGACCGTTGTTCAGAGCTTCGCGCAGTGCGTCGTTGCCCTTGCGGACGACGAAGCCGGCCGGCGCATCAAAACTCGGGATGTTGATCGCCACCTTCAGCACTGGGTAACGCGCCGAATAGTCCTTGGCAGCCTCGTAGTCGAGGAAATGCGCATCGACCGTTCCGTTGTTGAGGGCCGACACAGCGGAATTGTTGTCCGGAAATTTCACGAGGTCGGCACTTGTGAAGTTCTTCTGCGCATAGATTTCCTGCAGCGTTCCCTGCACGACGCCGAGCCGCTTGCCCTTGAGGCCCGCAACGTCGGTAATGCCGGCATCCGACGTCAACACGGTGAGGTAACCCGCAAGGTAGCCATCAGAGAAATCGACCGTCTCCTTGCGCTTTGCGGTGGTACCAATCGCTGCGGCCGCAACGTCGAAGCGGCTGTTGGCGACCGATGGCATAAGGGCCGAGAATTCCTGGCCGGTGAAGACCACCTGCTCTTTTTTGAAGCCCATACGCTCGGCGACATTGAGAAAAAGTTCGATGTCAAAGCCGGTGAAATTGCCGTCAGCGGTCGTGAAAGCGTAGGGCTTGGCGTCACCCATCGTGCCGACGCTGATAACGCCCGGATCGATCAGGCCATAGGGATTGTCTTCGGCAGAGGCCGGCACTGCACCTGCTGAAAGGCCAAGGGCGATGGCAAAAAGGGCTGCTCGAACTCTGGCGAAGGGGGACGTGACAATCTCGGGAAATTTCATCGTTTCATTCTCCTCTGGTGGTATCGTTTACGATTTTCCACGACGCAAGGGTCCCATCCGAGCGACGGCAGAAACCGCACGTCCGGCCCATGCGATCGCATGTCGGATTTCGATGGATTTTATATGAGACCGGTCTCTTTTTAGATTGAGACCGGTCTCATTGGCTTTTATCAATTGTTATCTTCGCATTTGCTAGTCGTCAATATCTCTTGTAAGGCTAGTTTTCATGAATCCGAACTCACCTCAAACCGTCTCCGTTACGGTGGCCGATGTCGCGCGCAAGGCGGGCGTATCAAAGGCAACCGCTGCGCGCGTGCTGGGCGGCTATGGGACCGTCAGCGATCGGGTGCGCGATGCTGTCACCGCCGCCGCCCGCGCGCTCGACTATCGGCCCAACGAACTTGCACGCAGTATGACGACGGGACGTTCCGGCACGATCGGCGTGGTCGTGGGCGATATTGAAAACCCCTTCTTCAGCCTCGCGATGCGCGGCATCACGGACGTCGCCCGGCAAGCCGGCTTTACCGTCATCCTTATAAATTCGGGTGAAGACGTATCGGCAGAAAAAGCCGCGATCCGGACGCTGATTGCCAAGCGGGTAGACGGCCTGATCGTCTCTCCGGCCAAGGAGACCGACGTCGAGCATCTTCGGGAGGTTGTCGGTTCAGGACGGCCACTGGCGTTGCTGGACCGCGGCATCAATGCTTTCGAGGTTGATACGGTCATTGCCGACGACCGGCAGGCAGCCGAGGGTGTCACACGCCAGCTTATCGCGTTGGGACACCGGCATATCGCCTATCTCACGGCCTGCGACACGCCCGATCACCTTTTCCGAACGCCTGGTGACATCAATACCGGTTCCGTTCGCAGGCGAATTGAGGGCTTTCTTAGCACCTGTCGCGAGGCCGGTCTTGGCCCGGTCGAACGTTGGATCCACATGGGCGCCGTAATCCCCGAGCAAACGCGTCAGATCGCCGAGCGGCTGCTCGAGGGAAAGGATCGTCCAACGGCAATCATCGCCTCCGACAGCGTGATCGGGCTGGAAGTGTTCAAGACGAGCCGCGCGATCGGATTGGCAATTCCAGATGATCTGTCACTCATCTCGTTTCATGATGCTGACTGGACCGCGGTCACCTCTCCTCCCGTAACGGTCGTGCGCCAACCGGTCTATCAGCTCGGTGAAATGGCTGCGCGTCTTCTCGTCGAGCGCTTGAACGGGTTTGCGGGGCCAGGACGCGAAGTCGTCCTTCAGACAGAGTTCGTTGAACGTGCGTCTATCTCCAGCGCTCCGACCCTACCGTGATAGCCCTCCCCGCGGTCCAGACGGCAACTGTCCTTGCGCCCATCATGACGGCACATCTACTGATCCTTTACTAAATCAGCAAAACGCGCTCGAAAACATCAGCAAATGCGCGTCAGGGCCCCTTTTTTGGCGGCCCAGACGACCAATTCCGCCGAATTGCATCTGGTCACAATCGTACTATTTTGCAATCGACAAGGGCTCTAAGCACCGGCGCTACAGAGAAACGGACGGGGCTTTTAAGCCGGCATATTCCTCGTAGGAATCCTCCACCGTGAGGATATGGCTTCGCATCGTATCGGCGGCAAGTTCGCGGTTGCCCTGCAGGATGGCGACGAGGATCGCGTCATGTTCTTTGTACGATTTCGCCAAACGTCCCGTGGTCAGAAACTGTGCGCGACGAAACGGCGATAGCCGCCGACGTGTCGCGAGCGTGATCTCCACAAGATAGGCGTTGTGGCTGCCGGCATAGATCGCGGCATGAAACTTCTCGTTGAGCACATGGTAATGGCTCGGATCGTTTTCCTTGAGAATCTGGGCAAGGCCTTCGTGAATGGTCTCGAGATTGCGCCGTTCCGAAAGGGTCATGCTGGCGGCGGCGAGGCTTGCGCAAAGCGCTTCAAGCTCCGCCATGACGTGAAACATCTGCCGCAGATGTTCCGGCGAAGGACGGGTGACTATTGCGCTACGATGCGGCCGCGTCTCAACGAGGCCCATGGCTGCCAGGTCCCGGATCGCTTCCCGCAAAGGGGTTCGCGAAACGCCGTAGCTTGCGGCGATCTCGGTCTCGTCTAGCGGCATTCCCGGCGAGAGCTTGCCATCGACGATATCGTCTGCAAGGCGCGTGCGCACTTCCTCGGCACGCGTCAGCTTCCGCCGCGATCCGGCTTCCTTGATCAAGGAATTGTCTTCGCCCCGGCTGGGTCTAGTCTTCATTATGTTGTCCAAAGCGGCCATCTTTGCGAGTATTCTTATGTCGGACTGGTGAGCTTGCGCAACATGCTTCGACCTCGGCGTGTATTAGACGATCCCGTCACCGATACAACCGCGCTATCGGCAAGCCTCCTCCAGCGCAGGAGAAGCGTGCAGGCGACACTTGTAATGCCCACCAATACGCCGAACCAGATGCCGACGGCGCCGAGACCGAGCCCGAAGGCGAGAAAGATTGCGATTGGCATGCCGAGCAGCCAATAACCGCAAAGACCAATGATCATCGGCACTCTCGTGTCCTTCAAACCGCGCAGGGCGCCATTGGCTGCCGACTGTATGCCATCGAAGATGAGAAACGCCGCGAGGATCATGATCAGCTTCTGCGCCAGCGCCTGGATCGCCGAAAATTCGGCGGCCCCTTCGGCGAGGAACACGCTGGCAATGTCTTCCGACGCCACGAGTAAGATCGCACCGAACAGCGCCATCAGGCCGGCTGCGGCGATCAGTGAGAGATTGCCAGCCAGCCGGGCGACCGCGTCTCTGCCGGCACCCAGATGGTAGGCGACGCGGACGGTTGCCGCCTGGCCAATCGCAACGATCGGGTTGAAGGCGATGTTGTTCAGCGTATAGGCAATCTGGTTGGCAACGATCGCAACCGTCCCCAAGCCGCTGGTAATCAGTGTCAGCACCAGCGTCATACCGAGCTCCGCCGCATAGATCAGCGCGATTGGCCAGCCGATCGACCAGACATCCCTCGCCGCCTTTGCCGCCGTCGGAAAGGCGCTGCGGAACGTCGAAAGCGGCAAATGTCCTCGAGCAATTGCATAGGCCGTCAAACCGCCGGCGATCAGCCACCAGGCGATCACATAGGCAAGGCCGGCACCCGCAATCCCATGGCCGGGATCGCCGAAGGCACCAAAGGTAAGATACGACAGAAGCGGCACATACGAGAGCGCCCCAAGCCCGACCGACACCATGATCAGCCAGGATTTTCCCGATACCGAGCAATAGAGACGGATCGGCGCGATCCACAGGATAGCCGGTAGCGCCCAGGCCGCCCGGCTGATGAACTGCTCTACATCGCCAAGAATCTCGGACGCGACACCGAACGGCGCAAGTACGGACGGCAGATTGAGGAGGATCGCCACCGATAGGAGCGAAAAAACGAGGCCGACCAGCACGGCCCCGCCATAGGCATAGGCCGCGCCATCCTCCTCAACCGTCCCCGTTTCGCTTCTTCCTTTTGCGGCCGCCATCAGCGGGTGCGCGCCGGCGATCACACCTTGGGAGACGACCGTCAGCGCCTGGATGAAGATGGCGCAGAGGCCACCGGCCGCGAGCGCCGAGCCGCTGAGACGGCCGAGCATCACGCTCGCCGCCAGGCTCATAACGAGCTGGCTTGCCTGGGTCACAGCCAGGGGAGCTGCGATGCCTGCAAGCGAGCGCAGTTCATTCCATGTCGTACGGCTCATGCTTGTCCCGATCAGGCTGCAGCAACCTGACCGGCGAAGGCATCGATGACCTCCTGGGCGCTGCGGCGGGCGCCGGCCTGCAGATATTCCATGGCGACCAGCGCCGCATCATGTGCAGCCTGCCCAGAACCGGATACGCAATCCTCGATGACGCGGCAGTAATAATCGCCCTGGTGCGCATCGACAAAGCTGTAATGAATGCAGACATCGGTGAAGCCGCCGACAAAGAACAGGGTCTCGGCTTTGACAGCTTTCAGCAGGATTTCCATTTCGGTGCCGTAGAAGACCGAATAGCGGCGCTTGGTAATGCGCAGGTCATCCGGACGCATCTCCATTTCCTCGACTGGGAAGGGCGTGCCCGGCGAGCTTTCGAGGCAATGAATGCTTTCCGAGCCATCCAGCTCGCGCCCGAAGTCGATCAGGCTGTCGCGATGGGCTTCCTGCACAAAGATGACGGGAATGCCGGCCTTGCGGGCGGCATCGACGACCGACTTCGCACGCCAGTTGCGCTCGATGTGATCGCCCATGAATTCCAGGCGGGACGTCGTCGGACGCGGCATGAAGCCCGACTTCTGAATATCGACAACGATCAGGGCGGCACGACCGACGATCATAGGCTTCGGCACGATCGGATTTTCAGACGTCATTTTCACTCGCTCGCTTTGAATAAACACCCTCGCCATCCCTCTCCTCGACCATCAGATTTGGTTGGGGGGGAACGGCTTTCACGGCCGCAATTATACACGTCGAAATTCAGTATGCAACATTGCATACAATACGCATATTATTTGTGCATATGCCTATTTGGCTTCATGTTTTAGGGCGCATAGAGACAAACAAAAACTTCTTCAGCTTCCATATCTAACTGTTTTCGTAAGATTCTTTCAACATGGCACGGCCATTGCATAGTTCTTGATCATCCACTCATGGGACAGTTAAGGAGAACACAGCATGGCATCCAAAAAGCCCTCCTCGCCTTCCGGTCAGGACAACAACTCGGCGATATCGCGCAGATCGGTCCTGAAAGCCGCCGGCGGCCTTGCCGCTGTATCGATCCTTTCGGCGCCCTTCGTGCGTCCCTCCTATGCCGCAGCGACGCTCAAGGTCTCGAACTTCGGCGGCTTCTTTGAGGAAGCTTTCGCAAAGAGCGTCTATCCGGCCTTCACCAAGCAGACCGGCATCGCGGTTCAGTCGATTCCGCAATCCGGCAGCTCGCAGTTCCTGGTCCAGCTCGGCCAGGCAATCCAGGCTGGCTCGGCACCCATGGATATCTGCTGCGCCGGTCAGGCGGACGTCATCCGCGGCCGCCAGCGCGGCCTCTGGGCAACGGTCGAAAGCTCGAAGCTCAAGAACCTCGGCAACCTGATGGAGGGTTTCGTCTATCGCGACGGCGGCAAGGTCGACGGCGTCGGCGCCATGGCCTGGTACATCACTCTGATCGCCAACCCGTCCGAATTCGAAAAGCTGCCGGACAGCTGGACGGAACTCTGGAAGCCGCGCGCTTCCGCCTGGGGCCTGCAAGGCGGCGGCAACAGCGTGCTGCTCGACATCGTCGCCTCTGTCTATTTCGGCGGCCCCCCGACGCTCGATACCCAGGAAGGCATCGACAAGGTCATCGCCAAGATCGCCGAGCTGAAGCCCAATGCAAAGCTCTGGTGGACCGACGAAGGCTCGATGCAAAGCGCCTATCAGAACGACGAGGTCGTCGGCGGCCTCTACTTCCACGACGTCTCGATGATCATGAAAAAGGAAGGCACCGACGTCGCTTCGATCTTCCCGAAGGAAGGTGCCGTGCTCGGCTACAACGCATGGTGCGTTCCGAAGGTCGCCCAGGTGAGCGACGCGACGATCGCCTTCCTCGATTGGAGCGCCACGCCGGAATGCCACGAACTGATCGCCCGCAATGTCGGCGCAGCACCGCTGATCGAGCGTTCGAAGCTCAGTTTGACGGATGACGAGTTCAACGCGGTTTCCTTTACCGGCAAGCCGATCGTCGTCGCGTCCGCGGCAAAGGTGAAGAACGCCGACTACATCTCGACGCAGATGCTCAAAATGCTCGGTCAGTAAGTCTGGACGGAATGATGCAAGGCTTGGAAATTTCACACCTCACGAAGTCCTTCGGTACAAACACGGTCGTCTCCGACGTCTCGCTTGCCATCGAACAGGGCAAGTTCGTCTGCTTTCTCGGTCCGTCCGGCTGCGGCAAGACGACCCTGATGCGGATCATCGCCGGCTTGGAGCAACCCACGAGCGGCACAGTGCGTCTCGATGGTCGTGACATCACCGGAATTCCGACGAACGAACGAAACTTCGGAATGGTGTTCCAGGCCCTTGCCTTGTTCCCGCATCTCGATGTGGCCGGCAATATCGGCTACAGCCTTCGTTATCGGACGATGGCGAAGCACCATAAACAGGAACGGATCGACGAGCTTCTGAAGCTGGTCGATCTGCCCGACATGCAGTCGAGGCGGGTCGATCAGCTATCCGGCGGCCAGCGGCAGCGCGTCGCGATTGCCCGCGCGCTGGCGCAGGAACCGCTTCTCTTCCTGATGGACGAACCGCTCTCCGCGCTCGATGCGAAGCTGCGCGACCATATGCAGCTCGAACTGCGGCAGCTGCAACAGAAGCTCAAAATAACCACGATTTTCGTCACACACGACCAGCGCGAGGCAATGACCATCGCCGACCAGATCGTCGTCATGGCGCATGGCAAGGTGCAGCAGGTCGGCAGCCCAATCGATATCTACCGCAAGCCGGTCAACCGGTTCGTGGCCGACTTCATCGGCCAGAGCAATATTGCCGAGGGCATTCTCGTCGATCGCGAGCATGTACGGATTGGCGAAAGCGTCGTTACCACCAGCCCCGCTTCCGCCGCGCTGAAGACCGGAGATCGCGTGACGGTCTGCGCTCGGCCGGAAAGCACACTCATCAGCCGGTCGGCCGCCGGCAGCGACGGCCCCTTCGGAACAGTCACCTTCGTGCGCGACCTCGGCTCGAGCGTCGAAGTCTTTCTCGAAAGCGGTGACCGTCAGGTGGTCGCTTCGCTCGCCCCGGCCGCCTGGGCTGAACTCGACGGCGGCCAAGAGTTTTCCATTTCCTTCGCACCGGGATCGGTGACTGTGCTGGAGGACTGACCATGTCGCGCGTATCCGGACAAGAAGGCATGAACCGGCAGCGCTTGTCGGTGGCGCTCGGTCTCGCCTGGCCGTTCTTCATGATCGTCGCCTTTTTCGGCGTGCCCTTCGTGCTTCTGCTGCGCGTCAGTGTCGCCCGCGTCGATCCCGCCTATTACCAGGGCAGCGGCTGGTCGCTCGAAGCGATGGCAAGCCTGTTCCAGCCGATGGTGATGAACGGGCTCGCTTTCTCGCTCTGGCTTGCGCTGACGGTCGCCACGCTCAGCATGATCATCGCCTTCCCGGCGACCTATTTCATCACCCGGATGAGCCGCAAGGCGCAGATCGTCTGGCTGATCGGTCTGCTGACGACGCTTGCGCTCTCCGAAGTGCTGATCACCTTCTCCTGGCAGATCATTCTCTCCAAGCGGGTCGGTATATCGAACATCGCCGTCTTCCTCGGCTTCCTCGACAAGCCGGTATCGCTGACCCCGAGCTTTTATGCCGTCGTCAGCTGCCTGATCTATGTCGTCATCCCCTTTAACGTGATGACCATCTATCCCGGTCTGTCGCGCATGGATGCCTCCTATATGGAAGCGGCGTCCACCATGGGGGCGCCTCCGATCCGGGCCTTTTTCAACGTGCTTCTGCCCCTGATGCGCAAACCGATCGCCACCGCCTATCTGACGACTGTGGTGATGACGATCGGTGCTTATGTCGCGCCTCTCGTGCTCGGCGGCCCGAGCAATTGGACGATCGGCGTCATCATCAGCGAAGTCGCCAATTCCGCCCAGAACCTGCCGCAGGCCTCCGCAATCGCAGTCTTCCTGATGCTGGTCACCGGCGCGATGATCCTGGTGATTAACCGCATCGGCGGGAAAGGATACACGTCATGAGCCGGTTTGCTCTCAAGCTCGTGCGCCAGTTCTTCCTCCTCTGCCTGGCCTTCTTCCTGGCGGCGCCGCTCATCATCGTTGCAGGCGTCAGCTTCAACACCACAGCGCAGATGACTTTTCCGCCGCAGAATATCAGCCTGCGCTGGTATTGGACCTTCATGGAAGACCCGGCATGGACCTCGGCCTTCCTGCGCTCCGTCGTCATCGCGATCGCCTCTTCGCTTCTGACGATCACTGTCGCCTTTCCGATCGCTTATATGCAGTGGAAGACAAATTCGCGCTTTGCAAAACTGCTGGCCGGAATGGCGGGCGTTCCCTTCATCCTGCCGCCCGTCGTCATCGCTGTCCTGTTCCTGTTGTTCTGGGGTACGGTCCGCCATGTCGGCCAGATCGAGAACATCGTCATCAGCCATGCCGTGACCTTCATCGCCGTGCCGCTGGTGATGATCTCACTTGGCTTTTCGGGGATCGACAAGTCACTCGTCGAGGCCGCCCGGACGATGGGCGCGCGCGAAAACGATATCCTCAGAACTGTCGCCATACCGATGGTCCTGCCTTTCGTCATCTCGAGTTTCATCTTTGTCGCGATCTTCAGCCTCAACGAATATGTGATTGCCTTCATGGTGGCGGGTTTCACCGCCGAGACGATGCCGGTCAAGATCTTTTCCAACATGCGCACCGGCTTCTCGCCGACCATGTGCGTCGGCGCCGTCCTGTTCATGCTGATCGGCCTGTTCGGCTTCATCACCGTTGCTCGCCTGGGCAATCTTCCGAAACTTCTCGGCGCACGTTTCTAGATCGAAGGAGCATCCCATGCCAAAGAAGCAAAATCCCATGATCGTCGGCCAGCCGGTCCTGATCGTCGTCGACATCCAGAAAGTCGGTTTCGACGATGACGGCTCGATCCCTCTTATGCCGGGCATCATCGAGCGCATGCGCAAGGCCCGTACCGTCATCGATGCCGCCCGCGAAGGTGGCGTGCCGATCATCTTCCTGCAGGAAAGCCACCGCAAGAGCGGCGTCGATTACGGCCGCGAAATGGATGGCGACGAAGACATGCACCTGCGCGAAGACTGGGAGGGCACCAAAATCGCCGCCGAGGAAGTCGGCTTGCGTGACGACGATTACGTGATCGTCAAGCGCCGCTATTCCGGTTTCATCGGTACCGACCTGCAGATCCTGCTGCGTGGCCTGAAAGCTGAGACGCTGATCCTCGTCGGCGGCCTCACGAATATCTGCGTCCATTATACCTTCGCGGATGGCCACCAGTCCGATTACCATTGCCGCGTCGTCGAGGATTGCGTCGCGGGATCCTCGATCGAGGCGCATGACGCCGCGCTCGCCAATATGGAATATCTGCAGCATGGCGCCCGCCGTACCGCTGCAGAGATCAACGAAGCATTCCTCGCTTTCAAACAGGGGAAGGCTGCCTGACATGCAGGATCGCTTGAAGGCGGAAACACGCCGCATCTGGTCGGGGCTTGCCGCAGAAATCGAGCAACTGTTTGCCGAGATGTGGAAAGTGCCGGAACTGCCGGCGCTGGAATACAAGTCGCAGGCGATCCTCTGCGACTTCATCGAACGGCACGGTTTTTCGGTCGAGCGCGGCGTCGGCGGCGTGCCGACCTCATTCATCGCCCGCATCGCCAAAGGCGACGGCCCGACAGTCGGAATCCTGATCGAATACGATGCGCTGCCGAGCCTCTACAATGACGCGGTTCCCTACCGGCAGGGCAATCGTCGCCTGCCCGGCCATGGCTGCGGCCACAATCACATCGGCCCGGCCAATACCGGCGCCGGCATCGCCGCCGCAAAGGCGATGATCGAACTCGGCCTGCCCGGCGAGATCGTCATCGTCGGTTGCCCGGCCGAGGAAATCGGTTGGGGCAAGCTTGCGCTGCAGGCAGCCGGCATGTTTGACGGGCTCGACCTCGTCCTGACCTCGCACGGCGACTACCAGAACGGCTCGCTTGCCCGGCCATGCCACGCCATGGCGAGTGGCGAATTCAAGTTCATCGGCGAAAGCGCCCATGGCGGCAAGACCGCCACCCGCAATGCACTGCTGGCCGCAGAAGCCGCCTATGCGGAATTCGACAGCCTCCGCAAGGAGGTTCCCGGCCTGCAGCTGAAGCACGTCTATCGCTTCGCGGGCATCACACCTGGCGTGACGCCCGAGGAAGTGCGCCTCTGGTCCTCCGTCCGGCATCATGACTTCGACATAGTGCAGCAAGGTTACCAGCTGATGCTCTCCACCTACAGCCGGATCGCTGCCGAACAAGGCGTCGAACTGGTGGCCGAGCAGATCGCCAATTGCCGCGGTTATCTCGGCAATGACACCGTCGCACGTGTGCTGGATACGTGCCTGAGGGAAATCGGCCCGCCGCGCTGGACCGATGCCGATATCGAATGGATGGAGCAGCTTTCCGCCGCCTGTGATCCCGGCAAACCTTTCAAGCTGCATCGTGAACTCGAATATTTCGACACTGGCATCGATTATTACGGCCAGGATGACGGCGACATCAGCTGGCAAATCCCGCTCGGACGGGTTAACTGGGCCTATCCAGACAATGTGCCGATCCATCACTGGGCATGGACGGCGCTGTCAGGACATTCGTCGAGCAGCCCGGGGCCGCTGATGGCGTCGGAAGCGCTTGCCATGGGCGCGATCACATTGCTGGCATCGCCGGAAACGATCGCTACCGCCAAAGCGGAACTTAGCGAACGTACCGGCGGCAAGCGTATTCCCGAACCGGCACCGACGATTTCCGACGTGCTGGCAAAGGATCCGCAGTCCTTCTGGGACGCGACCTGGGCGCGCTGAAGCGCCGCTCATCATGGTGTAAAGGCTGATACCCGGGAGGAACGAATGAAGGGCATGCTTGACGACTTCCGCATATTCGAACCATATCCAGGCATATTCGCCTATTATGACGGGCGCATCGCCGGCAAGCGGCTCTATTCGGAAGGGCCCAACTGGCTCGACGACGGCGCCTTCAGCCTCGGCATCGCATCCTATGCGATCGTCGATGGCAATGAGGCGCTGGTCTACGACACCCACATAAGCCTAGACCATGCCCGCGCCATCCGCGCCCATCTGGAAGCGCGAGACATCTCGAAGATCACGGTCGTCCTCAGCCATTTTCACAACGACCATATCGCCGGCAACGAGGTATTTGCCGATTGCATCATCGTCGCGAATGGCGCGACCGCCCGGCTTCTCGAAGCGGAAAAACCACGCATCGCCGCCCGCCTGCCGAAGATCGATCCTGTCATCATGCCGAACAGCCTGTTCGACGGCAGCCGGTCGATCACGGTCGGAAGCCGCACGGTTGAACTTCACGAGTTCAACATCCATAGTCCCGATGCGACGATCCTATGGCTGCCCGAGGAGCGGCTTCTGTTTGCCGGCGATACACTCGAAGACACAGTCACCTACATAACGGATGCCGCCGCCCTGCCGCAGCATCTGGAAGAACTGAAACGTCTGCGCTCCTTTCCCATCGCCCGTATCCTCCCCTGCCATGGCGATCCGGATCGTATTTTGGCAGGCGGCTACGAGCCTTCCTTCATCGACGCGACGATCCGGTATGTCGAGGCGATGAGTGACGAGGCGCCAGAACCGGAGATCTGGCGCAAGCCTCTGGCCGAAGCGGTCAGAGAGGATGTGAAAAGCGGTGCGCTGATCTACATCCCCGCCTATGAAGATGTGCATGTCTCCAATATCGCATTGCTGAAGACCTTCCGAGAAAGGTGAGGCGTTTACGAACGCTCTCCAATGACATCCACTACGCCAACGGACCCGGCCTGGGCGATGACCGGATTTATGGAGCATCCTTGAACAAGCGGCACGGGGGATCAGACTGAAGTTTCGGGTTCATGCAGGCTATGCCGGTCTGCAATCTCACGCTGATGTGCAATCCGATCGAGCCTCTGCCCCGACCCCCTCGCGTGATGGTCTTGATGAGATTCGAACTGCCAGACTGGGAGCTTCCGACAACATTATCGTTCACCGCGAAGCAAGATCGGGTGACTGCATCGACGCTCGAAACCGTGGCCGAGGATATGGGAATGCTGCCATAACCTCTGGCAACAGATAAAGCACTGGCGGCCGTTCTGGCGCAGACAATCGAGCGAGGTGGCTTCGCCATCGATGATCTTAACCGCCAGATCTATCAGATGACCATGCGGCAAGCAGATGGCAACGTAGCACGGGCAGCCCGTAGGCTCGGGCTCAATCGGGCCCAGTTCGCCTATCGGCTGGGTCAGATCAGCAACGGAAGGAGCCGCTAAAACAATGCTGCCGCTGCCAACTCCCAGGCTATGAGCGATTTCGGCGGGTGCTTCAATCCAAAAACGTCTTCCTCAAGCGATGAATATGAGCAGCACCGATGCCGCAGCAGCCACCGATTATTGTCGCACCCGCTTCGACCCAGGAGCAGGCATAACGCGAATAGGCATCGTCATTCAGATCGTTGCGGGTGTCGTGCAGACCTTCATTGGCGGCTGCATCGCCTGTTTCCCCTTCGAATGCATTGGCGTAGACGCCGATTTCGATGGAAGCATCCATCTTTCGGAAGACCCGCGCTGCCGTCTCCACTCCCGCCTGCATGACTTCGGGCTTGCTGCAATTGAACAGGAGAGCCTCGGCGCCCGATGAAACCGCCCAGGATGCCGCGTCCTCGACCCTTTCTTCGGAGCGAAGCTTCGGTTCGCCGCCACTGAGGGCTGCCTCGTCATCCGCCAATGTGAAGGAAATCCAGAACGGCTTGCCTAATGTCGCCACCGCCTTGCGGACAGCCTCTGCCTCGGCGATCAGGCTCAACGTCTCGCCGAGCCATATATCGACGAAGGGGCCGAGGTTCTCGACGAGCACCTTAAGATAATCCTGCACCCGCGAAGGCTGAAAATTCTGCGGCTCGTATGAACCGAAGATCGGCGGCAGCGACCCGGCGACCAGCACCTTGCGCTCCGTAACGGCATCCGCCGCCTCGCGCGCCAGGCGACCGGCGAGACGGATCAGCGCCGGCCCTTCCTTCCGGAACCGATCCTCGCCGATGTGAAAGGGCACGAGTGCATAGCTGTTCGTCGTAACGACCTCAGAACCGGCGGCGATGAATTCCTGGTGTACCTTGCGGACGATATCCGGCGCGTTGATCAGCGCCAATGCCGACCATTCCGGTTGTTTCAGTTCCGCGCCCAGCCGCAGCAGCTCGCGGCTCATGCCGCCATCGAGAATTCGCGTCGTGCTCATGAAGAGGTCTCCATTCAGGCTGTCGCGCCGTCAGCGGCGGCGGGCTTTTCATAACAAAGTGGGCGAGTTGCGCGTGGTTCGTGCGCCAGGGAATTCATGAGCCAGTCCTTTTACGTCGGCCTAGCGGCGGACCGGCACCTGCGCTTCGAGACCTCGAAAGACGCGGGCGATCACTGCGGTCAGCGCGAGATAGAAGAGGGTGACGACCAGCAGCGGTTCATAGACGAGCAGCGTGTCCTGCCGAACCTTGTTTGCCACGGCGTAGAGATCCATCACCGTCACCGTAAAGGCGAGCGGTGTCGCCTTGAGCTGCATGACGATCTCTCCTGCAATCGTCGGCAGGGCGATGCGAATGGCACGCGGCAGCCAGATGCGGCGGGTCAGCATCCAGGGTGAAAGGCCGAAGGCCCGGCCCGCTTCGAGCTCGCCCTTGGGAACTGCAAGCAGCGCGCCGCGCAACACCTCTGCCTCATAGGCGGCATAGTTCAGGGTGAAACTGACGGCGGCAAAGAAGAAGCCCTCGCGCAAGACTGGCCAGAACAGGCTCTGGCGGATGCCGGGGATCATGGGGAGCAGCGAGCCCACCCCGTAGTAGAGGAGCCATAGCTGTATCAATAGAGGTGTACCGCGGAAGAAGGTGCAGTAGCTGCGGGCGAGCAGCCGTGTCAGCCCGCCGCCGCTGACCTGCGCGAAGGCGAGACCGATGGCGATGACAAAGCCGAACATCACGGAGATCACCAGCAGGCAAACCGTCTGCCAGGCGCCCGTCAGAAGCAGCGGCCAATAGGAAGAGATCCAGGTGAAACTCATGGGGCGCTTTCTTCAGGCAAGGCGCGGCTGCCCTCGCCGTACCCGTCCCTCGATCAGCTTGACGATGACGTTGGAAACGAGCGTGATGGCGAGATAGAGAAGGGCCGAAGCGAGGAAAAAGACGAAGTAGTGTTTGGTGCTTGCCCCGGCAAGACGGGTGGCGAGCGCCAGCTCCTGATAACCGACGACCGCGACCAGTGCGCTGTCCTTCGTGACCGACATCCAAAGATTGGCGAGACCCGGCAGGGCGTTTGGCAGGAGCGCCGGCAGCAAGACCCGGCGGAACCTCAGCACCGGTCCCATGCCGAAGGCCTTGGCGGCATCGATCTGGCCGACAGGAATGGCGAGGATCGCGCCGCGCAGTACCTCCGTCATGTAGGCACCCTGCACGAAGCCCAGCACCATGACGGCCGCGACGAAGCCGTTCACATTGACCGGTGGCAGGTCCAAGGCGGCCAGGAGCCGGTTCAGGCCATCGGTGCCGGCATAATAAAGCCCAACGATCAGGATCAGCTCCGGAACGGCGCGGATCACCGTGGTGTAGAAATCGAGCAGCAAGCGGAGCCCGCGATTGCCCGAAAGCTTTCCAAGCGCACCACCCGTGCCGAGCAGCAGGCCGATCGTGAAGGCGCAAGCTGAGATGGCGACCGTGGAGACCGCACCTGCCAGAAGAACGCCACCCCATCCCGGAGGATAGGGAGACAGCAGGTCCAGAATACCTTGTTGCGTGGTCGCCATTATCAGGACTGCTTACTTTGCGCCGTAGATGTCGAAATCGAAGTATTTCTTGGTAATGGCGTCATACTGGCCGCTGGCCCGTACCGCAGCGATGGCCGTGTTCAGCTTGGCTTTCAGCTCCGTGTCTTCCTTGCGCAGGCCACCCGAAACGCCGGCGCCGAGAATTTCCTTGTCGTCGGTGACGTCACCCATCTTGGCGCAGCAATCCTTGCCGCCATCGCTCTTGAGGAAAGCGTCAAGCGCCAGTGAATCGCCAAAGACATAGTCGATACGGCCGGAGGCGAGATCCTGAAAAGCCTCGTCGAGCGTCTGGTAGGTTTTTTCTTCCGCAGCCTCGGCGAAATACTTCTTGTAATATTCCGACTGGATCGTCGACACCTGGATGCCGATGGTCTTGCCCTTCACGTCTTCGGCTGTGGCGCCCGGCTTCTGGTCCTTGGGACCGATCAAAGTGCTCGGCGTGTTGTAATATTTGTCGGTGAAGTCGATCACCTTCGAGCGTTCCGCGGTGTTCGACATCGACGACCAGATCACGTCGAACTTCTTGCTCTGGAGAGCCGGAATGAGACCATCCCAGGAAATGTCGACGATCGAGCATTTCTCCTTCATCTCATCGCAAACGGCATTCATCAGGTCGATTTCCCATCCCTGCCATTGGCCCGACGCGTCCTTGGCGAAGAAGGGCGGATAGGATTCGTTCATGACGCCGAAGCGGACTTCGGCCTGTGCGGTGACGGCGGAAAGCACGAGTGCCGCGCCGGCGAAAAGCGTGGGGAGCAGTTTCATTCGCAGGATTCTCCTGGTTTGTGTTGTCGACGAGAGTTCGCGCATCAGTGGGCGCGCAGACCGGTAAATTCCCGGCAGCGGGCGCTCACCGGCGCCCCGAATATCTGCTCCGGCGGACCTTCTTCCTCGATCCGTCCCTGATGCAGGAAGAGAACACGGCTCGAGACATCCCTGGCGAAGCGCATTTCATGCGTGACGATCAGCATGGTCCGGCCTTCTTCCGCGAGATCACGGATGACCTTCAGAACTTCGCCGACCAGCTCCGGATCAAGCGCCGATGTCGGCTCGTCAAACAGCATGACATCAGGGTTCACGCAGAGCGCTCTTGCGATTGCCGCGCGCTGTTGCTGACCACCGGATAAGAAAGCGGGATAGACGTCGCGTTTATCGAAGAGCCCGACCTTGTGGAGCAGTGCCTCGGCCTTTTCGATGGCCTCGCGCCGCGAAATGCCCATGACGTGCACCGGCGCCTCGATGACATTTTCCAGCACCGTCCGATGGGCCCAGAGATTGAAACTCTGGAAGACCATCCCCAGCCCGGTCCGCACCCGCTCGATCTGCCGCCAGCTGCGCGGCTGCGGCCGTCCGCCCCGACCGATCTTCAGCACAATCTCCTCGCCGTTGACCGCAATCCGGCCACGATCCGGCATTTCCAGGAAATTGATGCATCTGAGGAAGGTGCTCTTACCGGAGCCCGACGAACCGATGATCGAAATCACATCGGACTTGTGGGCCTGCGCCGAAATACCCTTGAGAACCTCTTGCGAGCCGAAGCTTTTATGAAGATCTTCGACGCGAAGAGCAGGAAAGGGTTGATCCGACATGCATGGTTCCGGCTGAACTGAATTTGCGAAGGATAATGATAAAATAACGCGGTTTTTTCGCGCAATTTTCATCCATTATGCATTTTTTATGCAAAATAATCTTCCCTGTGCGGCAAATGCGGCAGAATGCGTGAAGTGTCGCGGCAAGAATTGGACTGGACAATGGAACAACTGGATCGTTTTGACCGTGACATTCTCGATATCGTTCAGCGCGACTGCCAGCTGAAAGCCGAAACGATCGCCGAACGGGTCGGGCTATCGGTCTCGGCCGTGCAGAGGCGGTTGAAGCGCCTGCGCGAGGAAGGAATCATCAAGGCGGAGGTGGCCGTCGTCGACCGCAAGGCGACGGCGACATCGATGGTGTTCATCGTCGGGATGGAGATCGAGCGGGACAATTACGACGCGCTGGCGAAGTTCCGCCTCTGGGCAGAGAAGCAGGATCACATACAACAGGTCTATTACGTCACAGGTGCGGTCGATCTGATCGCGATCGTCACCGCCCGCGACGTCGAGCACTATGACGACATCGCGGCCCTGATCATGGCGGAAAACCCGCAGATCCGCCGCATGCACACGAATGTTGTGCTGCGAGACGTCAAGCTCGGTCTGTTCGTCCCGCTGGAATAGCGTCCGAGCAATAGTCCCGCCACCCCGCTTGGTTTGGGCAGCGGAGAGGCCGCAGGTAGCACCGGCCATTTATTGGGTGACAATCAAGGCTCAACAGACCTGACAGTTCATTCCTCGGGCACGCCCTCAAGAAGGCCATCATAGACATCCATGAGCGCGTTGGTGATCGCCTGACCCAGCGCGTTTCCGGCGTGGCGAACATCGTCATCGGTGCCGTCCCGCGCTGCCCTTGCAAGCTCGAAGCCCTGGTCGCCAACGATTTGCTTGGCCATTTCGATTGCCCATAGTCCGAAATCGCCGCGGTTATCGATCTTGATTGTATCGTTCATGCGCTGGGCTCCTGTGATCAGCAGCGAGGATTTACCCACTCGCGCCAGGAAAGGCCAGCCTTCGACGTGGCGTGATCTGTCCAGGATCGGACGTTCTTGTGAACTACGACATTTATTCCGCTGGTTGTCCCAAGGAGCCCAGTGGAAGTCAAAGGCGCAGCGATTGCTTGGCGGATCGTTCGATCCAAGGATTTTCTGCGGTGAATTCGTTTATGGCGATCTTGAAGAGCTCCGGGGACCATGCAGGTTTGACGGCGCTTTGCTCCAATCCGACTTTTCAAGATTATTGTCGATTTCCGAAAGGCTGCTTCGTTGTCAATATGAGCGGGCTTGTTCAGCGGCAATAGTGCCGGCGTCTCGCTACCGGAGGATCTTCCAATGCGTTTCATGTCTATCGTCACATCTACCGATTTCATGCATCCAACGCCGGAGCTTGGCGAGGCTATCGGCAAGCTTGCCGATCGGGAAATCAAGGCCGGCCGCATGCTCGACACCGCAGGGCTGATGCCGCTCGCGACCGGTGCCCGCGTCACGATCCGTGAGGGCAAGCTGAATGTGATCGACGGGCCTTTCGTCGAAGCCAAGGAGGTCGTCGGCGGCTATGCGATCTTCGAGCTGCAAAGCAAGGAGGAGGCTGTGGCGCTGGCGGTCGAATTCATGCAGTTGCACAAGGATCTTATGCCCGGCTGGGAAGGCACGTGTGAAGTGCGCGCCTATTTTGAACCGGGTGCGGAGGGGATCTGCGACCCGCTCGCCGAAGCAAGGGCATGATCCTCTCGACCTGTAATCGGGACGGATGGCCGTGACGGTCGCCGGCACCCATCAAACGATCCTGGCGGTCTGGCGGATCGAACAGCCGCGGCTTATCACCAGCCTGGCACGATTGCTGCGTGACGTGCCGCTGGCCGAGGATCTGACCCAGGAAACGCTGACTGTCGCCCTGGAACGATGGCCGAAGACGGGAATCCCCGAGCGGCCCGGCGCATGGCTCATGACCACTGCCAAGCGTCGGGCGCTCGATCATCTGCGGCATCGCCGGATGCTGGATCAGAAGCACGAGATGATTATCCGGGAAATGGAAGCAGAAGAGCAGATCATGCCAGATCTAGACACGCCTCTGGATGACGATATCGGCGATGAAATGTTGCGCCTGATATTCACGGCGTGCCATCCGCTGATCTCGCGCGAGGCGCGTGTGGCCCTGGCCTTGCGGATGATCTGCGGCCTGACGACATCAGAAATCGCCCGGGCATTTCTGGTGACGGAAGCGGCGATCGCCCAACGCATCGTCCGCGCCAAGAAGACGTTGTCTGAATCGGGGCTGGGCTATGAGACACCGCATGGCGAGCAGCTGTCGCAACGTCTCGCCTCGGTGCTGGAGGTCATCTACCTGATCTTCAACGAGGGTTACACGGCCGCCCGCGGCGACAACTGGTTTCGGTTGCAATTGTGCAATGAGGCACTTCGGCTGGGCCGGGTTCTAACGTCAGTGGCGCCGCAGGAGCCGGAGGCGCACGCTTTGCTGGCTTTGATGGAGCTGAACGCGTCCCGTGCTGCGGCGCGGACGGATGCGGCCGGCAATCCGATCCTGCTGCTCGAACAAAATCGCGGCCGCTGGGATCAATTGCAGATTCAGCGCGGGTTGAAGGCGTTGATGCGGGCACAGGAGCTTCACGGCGCCGGAGGGATCTATGCCCTGCAGGCCGCGATCATCGCATGTCACGCAAAAGCGATGAACGCCGATGAAACCGATTGGAGGCGGATCGCCGATCTCTATGCGGAACTTGCCGGGCTTCTGCATTCGCCGATCGTCGAACTCAATCGAGCCGTGGCCATCGGCATGGTCGAAGGCACCGAGGCGGCGCTGGACATTATTGAAAGCCTGCGCGATGAGCCTGCATTGAAGAACTATCATCTACTGCCCAGCGTCCGCGGCGATCTTCTTTATAAGCTTGGCCGATACGACGAAGCGGGGCGAGCCTTTGAAGCGGCAGCCGCGCTTGCCGAAAATAAGAGGGAGCGTGATCTCCTCATGCGCCGTGCTGGCGAAGCTGGCGCCGCTGCGAAGGGTTGATCCGGCTGAGGGCGGCCCTTTTTTACTTTAGGCTATTCTAGAGTCTCAAGGCGGCCCCATCTGACTCCGGTCTCCAGACGATCAGATCTTATTACGCTTTTTCCGGATGGACGCTGCTGAAGCGGTTGACGCCGCTTGCCCGGATGATGATGCGTGAGGCGGAAGATCCGGTGAGCTCGGGGGGCTTCCTCAGAACGTAGGTCTAGCTGATTTCGGGTTGCGTGCCAGTGATAAAACTGCGCGCAACGGCCGAAATCGCATCGGCAACCTTCGACATGGATCCAAGATGCGGAGAGCGCAGCATCACGACGTCCAGATGCATATCCTGGTCGCTTATGTTGACCCTCTCGATGCCATGTGGCGGCGAGCTTTCAAACAGGCGTCTGGGCATCAACCCGAGACCGAAGCCCCTGCGCACCAGCGCGAGCTGCATACCTGCATCCTCAATTTCGGCCGCAATCGTCAGGGGCTGGCGCTGGCCGGCCAACAACTCTGCGAGACAACGGCGAGCGTCGCAGGGTTCTGGGCTCAATATCCACGTCCTGTTCGCTGGATCATCGGCTCTGCTGGTTCCGCTGGCACCGATGACGATCAGTTTTTCGTCGCCGATATTTTCGGCGTGCGGATATCGGGATCGCTCGGATAACACGATGGCGGCATCGAGATGCCCCAACCGGAACTGCTCGACAAGTTCCTGGCTCCATTGCGATTTCAGCCGCATCGACACCTTAGGAAAACATGCCGTCACCGAGCCGAGTTCTCCGGCGAGACTGTCATGCGCAAGGCCCTTGGCCACGCCGAGCCGGAAAAGGCCATGCGCCTCCGGCGCCGCCACAACGGCCTTCATGTTCTCGAAAGCAGTCAGAATATCGCGACTACGAGCCAGCACTTCACGTCCTGCCGGCGTCAGAACCGGCGGCTTCTGCCGACGGTCGAGCAGCGTGACGCCGAGTGCCTGTTCAAATCTCTGGATCTGACGACTGACGGCTGGCTGGGTCAGCGGCAAACGTTGCGCGACCCTTTGAACCGATCCTTCATCGGCAAACATCACGAATGTCCGCATCTCGTCAAACATGTTCATTCCACATACTTATTTTGCATATTATGAATTTGAGTATCACGGATATCAAGGTCATTTTGCGGGCACGGATAAATCAACCCGGAGAAATATGATGAAAGCGATCGTCCTCACCGAGGCAGGCAGCCTCGACAATCTGACACTGCAAGAGCGCCCGATGCCACAGCCCCAGCGCCAGGAAATCCTGATCCGCGTCAAGGCAACGGCGCTCAACTATCGGGATCTCGAAATTGCGCAGGGACATTATCATACGGCATTCAGGCTGCCGCTCATCCCCTTGTCGGACGGCGTCGGCGAGGTGATTGCCGTCGGTCGTGACGTAACTCGTTTCAAAATCGGCGACAGGGTCTGCAGCACGTTCTGGCAACGCTGGACCGGCGGTTCCTTTCGGATGGCAGAACCGTCCTACCAACGCGGCGGCCCGCTCGACGGGCTTCTTTCGGAATATGCAATTCTCGATGAACAAGCAGCCGTTTTCGCGCCGCGCAATCTGAGCGATATTGAAGCGTCGACCTTGCCGTGCGCCGCCGTTACGGCGTGGCAAGCCCTTGTAACGGAGGGGCACATCAGGGCTGGAGAAACCGTTCTTGTCCAGGGAACCGGTGCGGTATCGCTTTTTGCACTGCAGTTCGCCCGCGCGAGCGGCGCTCGTGTGATCGTCACCTCCAGCAGCGACGAAAAGCTGGAACGCGCAAAGGGTCTCGGTGCATTTGGTGGGATCAACTATCGACGCACACCGGAATGGTCTGCCGCCGTTCTCGATATGACTGACGGTCGTGGCGTCGACCACATCATCGAGGTCGGAGGACCAAAAAGCTTTGAGCAGTCGCTAAAGGCGGCATCCCGTCGCGGCCAGATCAATGTGATCGGCTACCTTGGTGGCATACAGGGCACGATCAATCCTCTCGATATCTTTCGAAAACAAATAGACGTTCGCGGCATTCCTGTCGGATCGCGTGAATCCTTCGAAGCCATGAACCGGGCCATAGAAGCCCTCGACCTCAAGCCGGCAATCGATCGTGTATTCGATTGGACAGACGTTGCAAATTCGATGCGCTATTTCTCAGCCGCTTCCCGTTTCGGAAAGGTTGTGCTGCAACTCGCCGGATGAAGCATGCCGCGGACGATCTCTCGGAAGGTGGGTTCCGCTACCTATGTCTTCGCCGTAACTACGGACAACCACATTTTTGTCGAGCACTGTGTTAGATCAAACCGAGAGCCAGCGACACCGGCTTGCCTTTTCTATTGCCCCGTCATTCCTCCCTGAATGTCCCGGCAACCGTGTTTGCCTCCTGCTTCCGCGAGACTGGCCAGAAGATCCCTCCACCGCTCGTCATGCTTTGTGACGTCGTCCTGCTGAGCCCAAAGTTTGACTTTCTTGGTTGCGGCCTCGTCCTGATAGGTTTCCGCGACATCGCTATGCAGCGCCAGAACCAGCGTTTCGACGTCTCGGGCAGACAGGATCTCGGTCTCCGATAAGCTCTTGGGATTGGTGAACGAGAGCGAGTTGGGAAGCAGCCAATGCGTCCCGATTCCGCCATCTCGTAAAACACGCGGCATGGTGATCTCGTGGATGCTGACTTCAGAATTATGATCGCAATAGAGCTTCTCGATCGCCGTGCGAAGCTCCGTCTCGAGGCCGAGGCCCAACTGGCCCCCGGCGCCAAGCACCGAGCCAAACCCGAAGCTCTCGCTATAGCGGCCGGCAGGTGCTGAAACATCGGCGATGACGACGTGCAGCGGCGGCAGCGTCTGCGGTGATTGCGGCGCTGAGTGGAACGCATTGCGGATGGCGTAGTAGAGCGTCATGGCGCCACGGTTTTCGACCGCTCCGCCATCGGTCACCCAGTATCGTGTCCTTGCTTCTCCGGATACTTCGATGTCGATTGCAGCATCGGGAAAGACCGGCGGAAAGTTTGCGCTCAGGGCTGCGGCGCGCGCGATCGACATGTCCGCATTGTCGAGTGTGACGAGCTGCATGTGCAGCGATCCGTCGTCAGGCGGAGACGCAGGCGCGGCAAGATTGGTCAGCACCAGCCGCCCGCCCGCCTGGGCGGCATCCAGAAATTGGCGGCAGCGCGTCGCTCTCTCGGGAAGCGAAAGGCTCCGATCGGCTTGGCAGGAGGGGCTGTCATCGGAAAAAGATCCGACGATCGCGGTGTTGAGCATCAGGCCGAAGGACGGCGCTCCCATCGTCCCGGCACCCATATGACAGACGAAGGATTCAGCGAGAATCGCGCCCAATCTCGAGCGTGCCGGTACCCAGCCCGTCACGTCCTCCTCCGGCCTTTGAGCTTCACGGCAGGCCGAGGACGCCCAATGCCAGCGCCCGAAGGCGAAGCGCATATCGCTCGCACTGTCGATCACCTGTTCGATGAAGGGCAGCGCCATGGCTTGCGAAAAATCATCCCATGCCTTGGCGTCCATGCTGTCACGTGGCCGACGAAGCTCCTGCTCATGAAGCGCGAAATAGCCGAGCGCAGCGCTGCCACCAGAGACGCCACTGACAAGCACAACGTTGCAGATCTGGTCGTGCTCGGCCAGCCCCCGCAGCAGCGAGGCCGTGTAGATCGCCGCACGCGTGCCGCCACCGGAGGCGATAACTGCAACTCTCGGCGTTGTGGGCTGGAGCGGACCGCAGCCGCCGTTGGGTTGGCCGCTTTCGAATAGGAATGATGCGGGCTGCTTGCCCACATGTCGTTCGGAGCGGATTGCAAGTTCCGGAGGCTGGATCGCCCGCAGGAAACTGAAGACAGCAGGACCGCCGATGAGGCCATAAGCCAGCGCGCCGACGAGGGCGGGATAGACGAGCGTCGAGCGCTGGAAATTGCGCAGGCTCGCAAGCAGATCCCCGGCCGGCGCCTGCTCGGCGGGCAGGCGCTCCAGCTGGGCACGAAACTGCGCGAGCACTTCCGCCGGCGTCATGAACTGGATCGCCCGGTCAGACGCGGCCTTGGTCTGCCGCTGATACTGATCCTCATAGCGGCCCTCGATCTTCAGGCGCCCCGCGCCATGCAGCGCGATCGCGCGGCCTTGGTTGCGGACCGTGCTCAAGGTCTCGCTGCCTTCATAGTCGTAAGCGATTTCGACCGGAGTGATCGCTTGCTGCTCCCTGTCCATGAGACGCATGAGCCGGCGCGCGACGAAGTGATCGCACCAGAAGGCATAGTACCAGGCGACGGCATAGGCGAAGGCGATATAGCGCATGAGAGTCGTGTTGCCGTAGCCTTCGGAGCCGGCATTGAAGAGATAGGTGATGTAATGGACGTCAGCGAGGCGAAGCACTGCGACGACAATGACGAGAACGCTGATGACCCGCTGCGGGCCAATGAAGAAAAGACGCCCGATCGTCTGCAGGATTTCCATCAACCGATCGAACAGGATGCCGAGGAAAAGGGCGATCCATGCGGCAACACCGGTCACCAAGAAAGCGTACCAGAGATGGTGATCGGGCACGAACAGGGTGAGCAGCGATCCGGGCAGAAGCAATTCGACCGGATAGCGGATCGGGGCGATGACAAGGGCCGACACCAGAGCGGCAATCGGTCCGCGGCCCATGAAATCGTAGCGATTCTTGGGCAAGAAAAGCTCCACTTTAGGCAGGCTGTCGGCAAGCCCGCCGCCTGCATTGGAGCGGAATAGGCACCGCGAGAGCATCCAGGCCGCCGGCAGCGCAAGCACGAGTGCGCAGACGATCGCGGCGCCGATATGCAGGCGGGGCCGCGCCGTCATCATACCGTAGGTTTCCGGGCGCGAATTGATGATGAGAAGCGCGGCGAGGGCCGCAAGGATCACCAGCTGTCCGGCAAGCAGATACTGGTTGAAGACCGCTCGCCGGCTAGCTGCCGCATGCAGCAGGAAAAGAAGCGCGAACCCGATCGCAAGCAGACCGAGATTGCCCCAGCGCATCTCGACGGTCGGACCGAGCGCCATGGCAAGGGTCAGAATGCCCGCGAGCAGCGGCACAAACCAGGCATAGCCGTCGGGCGCGAGCCATCGCCACGCGAGGCGCCGCCCCTTCGGCAGCGGCTGGTTCAGCCAGGCATCGAATTCCCGCCACCATCGAACGAAGCCCCGGACGCGTTCGCCGAGCCAATTGTAGATGCTGGCTTCCCGATGGATGGGGTGTTCGCTCATCAGCGTGTTTCCAGTCAGCTGTCGGTGAGAATGACATCGGCCGCCTTCTCGGCGACCATGTAGACGGCAGTGGCAAGGAAGTAGCCGGGAATGCGGGGAAAGACCGAAGCGTCAACGACGCGCAGGCCTTCGATGCCGTGCACCCTGAAGCGGCTGTCGAGCACGCCGCCATCTTCCCGGGGGCCGATGGCGCAGGTGCCGCAGGCATGGTGGCCCCAGGCGTTTTCCGCGACATAGCGGCGAAGCGCCTCGTCGCTCTCGTTCTGCCGGCCGGGCTCCTCTTCGCTTGCGATCGGAGCGTCCATCGCATCGTTGACCTTTCTTACGAAACGGATGGCATGGACGACGGCGTCGAGATCGAGGTCGTAATTGCCTGTTCCCTCGAAGAAGGAATGAAACATGACAGCAGGCAGGGCCGCGGGATCGGCGCTTCTCAACCGCACCGTTCCGCCCTGGTTTTCGGTATAGGCCTTGAGGATCGCCCAGGTCATGTAATCAGGCTTGCGGATGCGCTCGGAATAGCGAGGATAATAGCCGCGGAAATCGGCCAGCAGCGAAAAGCAATGCAGGTCTGGTTCGCTCAGCGTGTCGCGGGATTTAAGCGTCAGGGAAAACATGACACCGTTGCTCGTATAGTTGCCGATGCGAAATCTGCGCCACCGCTGGTAATGGGCGTCGCCCGTCGTATAGGTGACGCCCTTGAGGGCCGACCAGGGTTCGTTCATCCGGCTGACGACACCGACCTCGTAGCGGTCCTGCAGGTTCCGCCCGACGCCTGGAAGCGCCTCGACGACGGGAATATTGTGCTCGTCGAGATGGCCGGGATCGCCAATGCCGGAGAGCATCAGAAGCTGGGGCGAGGCGAAGGCGCCGCCTGACAGGATGATCTCGCGGCCGGCCCGAATGACTTCCTCGCGCCCCTCCCCGTTAATGCAGCGAACCGCGACCGCGCGCTTGCCGTCAAATTCGATGCGCGTGACCAGAGTGTTCAGACGAAGCGTCAGGC
The DNA here is from genome assembly GCA_900470965.1 of Hyphomicrobiales bacterium. GTDB lineage: Bacteria > Pseudomonadota > Alphaproteobacteria > Rhizobiales > Rhizobiaceae > Rhizobium. Next base: position 150,545 of record UCCS01000016.1, on the reverse strand, counting down.
GGTCGGGGTGCCGCTTCATCACGTCGAGCAGCCGCTCGCGCGGCCCCTGCCTGGTGTGGCGTCGCGTCGAAAGCGGTGTGACGCGCACGCCGCAGGCGCCGACGTTCCAATTGCGGTGGTCGTTGGGGTCGATCTCGGTCGTCTCCCAGTCGGAACCCCGCTTGCCGAAGGCATCGGCGGCCGCGCCGACGCAGCGCAGCAGCGCCCGCCACAGCGGCCAGTCGCGCAGAGCCCGCAGTGGCAGGGCCCGCTCCGTCGTCATCCACCCCCACCATCCGTGGCCCGTCGGATTGAGGCCTGTTGCCGCGGCGAGCCACCGCCATAGGAAGAAGCGGTAGCGGCAGCGCTCGATGCGCTCGAAATAGCCCTGCATGTGCGAAGCCTTCCAGCTTTCGTCGCCGGTAATCGCAAAGATGTGGTTCCAGTCGCAATGATTGGGCCGCACGATGATCATCGCATGATGGGCGGTGCAGCCGCCGAGCCCGCGCACGCGTGGATAAAGCACACCGTCCTTTTCTTTGCTGTAGCGCCAGTCGCGCTCCTGCATTTCCTGATTTTCGTAGTGGCGCACCCAATGGTTCTCGGCCATGCCGGGATGTTCCGAGGCAAAGGCATGAAAGGCAGGCACGCGACAGGCATCGGCAAGCGGCATGTCGGAGCCGTCGTCGGCCTTCGCCAGCGGATCGCCGCCGGCCTCGATGACGAGCACCGTCCGCCCCTCTTCGGCCAGCCGCGCGGCGAGGACGGCGCCGCCGGCACCGCTGCCGATAACGATATAATCGTGAGTCGGCCCGCCGGACATCGTCAGAACTGCTTCAGATAGGAAATCAGGGCATTCTTGTCCGATTGCGGGAGATCGGCGCCGAATGTGTGCCCACCATTGACCACATAGTCAGGGCATTTGCTCAAGCCCACCAGGCGATCGATGAGCTTGGTGTCGCGCACCACCTTCTCGGCTTTGGCGAGCACGGCGGGATCTGCGAGTTCCTCCGGCGTGCATTGCCCGCCGAGCTCGGAGAAGGCTCCGATCAGCGCCGGGCCGTTGGCGATCAGGCGCTTGTAATTGGCGAATTTGCTCTCCTCATCATTGTCGGGCAACAGCTCGGTGTTGGTCAGCGCATTAACAGGGAAACCGGCTGGGAAGGGGCCGACGGTGATCGAGCCGTCCTTCTTGAAGGCCCAGCCGGCGACCTTGTTCAGCAGGCCGGTGAAGGGCTTCACCTTGTCGGGCACGAAGCCCGGCGGCACGATGAGGCATGAGGGAGCGCTGGTGCGGTAGATATAGCCCGGCACCGGCGCCTCGGTCATCTTATCCATCCGGCGCGTTTGCGGCGAGAGCATCTGGCGGATCGACCGGTCGAAGACCGCAAGCCTGTTTTCGACGCAGGGCAGATAGGGATCGCCCGCATCCGCCGCCGGGCAGGCGGTGCCGCGACCGGCGCCGTAGCCGCCGGCATAGTCCTGATTGTAATAGTCCGTCCCGTAATAGCTGTCCTCGTGGCCAACGGAATTGTTGAGCAGGAAGGGCGCGGTCGACCAGAGGCTGACGAGCGATGGCGGCCTTAGATAGCCGCGCCCGTTGCCTGCCGCCTGTAGCGGCGTTGCCGCCCCCGAAACCGGATGATTGAGCGTCACCTCATGCGGAGGCGGCAGCGACTTGTAGGTGGAGGAGGTGAAATTGTCCCAGATGTCACCCGAAAGACCGTTGGTGGCGATCGCACTGCAGGCATTGGTGCGCACGACATCCATCGGCACGCGCCGTTCCGTCGACAGGTAATTGCCGTCGAGGAAATCCTTTCCGTTTTCATCCTTTTGCGTGACGAGTTTGACCATGCCGTGCTTGAAGGCATCCGACTGCGCCCAGGCCCAGTAGCGGTCCCAGCATTCGCGATAATGCGGGCCGGCACCGCCGCCTGCGCAGATGCCCTGATCGACGCCGAGGTCCGGCGCCGGCACCGGCTGCTTGCTCGAATGGCAGGCGGCACAGTTTTCGGCAAAGACGATCTTTCCGCGCTCGACCTCGGCCGGATCGCGCGCTTCGAGCACCTTTTCACCGACCGGCGTATCCTTCAGGTGATCGGCGCGGGCTGCGACCAGGAAGAATATCGCCATGTCAGGCGTCATCGCCTCGGTGGCCTGCCAGTAGACCGAGTTCTTCTCGGCATCGGCGATGCGGATCGGCGAGATCTTCTGCCCGCCGAGGAAGGGGCGGAAGTGCAGCAGCCATTCCTCGCTGAAGAGGCCGATATTGAGATAGACGCGATTGAGCGCACCGAGCGTGCCGACGGAATCGGCGCCGTCCTTCAGGACGCGCATCGAGGCGACCGTGCCGGTCGCCTCGTCGTAGAGGGAACCGAAGGCCGCGGTCTGGGGATAGTCCTGCGCCTGCTTGTTGTCCTTCTCGTCCCCCTTGATGATCTCCTTGCCGGTCTTTGCCCCGATGCGCAGCCGCTCCAGGACGTCGTAGACGGCATTCATCGTGCGGGGATTGTTCATGTAATCGGAAGAGACCAGCGATGTGTCGAGCGAACCCGGCGGGTTCGTATGGAACAGCTGGAAGAGGAAATTCCTCTCGTTCTCGGCCGGTTCCCCAGGCGTCGCGCGCGGTTTGGTGTTCCAGAAGAAAATGCGGTCGACCCAGAAATATTGGGCGCCGGGATTGGACGAGATTTCAGGGAATGCCGGGCTCTCGACATTCTTCGGCGGATTGATCGGATTGGGACCGACATGACAGAAGGCGCAGGACATGCCGACGCGATAGGGACGCACGAGATCCTTGTCGTTGTAATAGGAGGGATCGGTGTAATAGCGCACCGCATCCCAATGTTCGGCGGCCTTGCTGTCGAAATCAGGATTGGGGAAGAGACGCAGGCCCATCACGCCCGTCGGTTCGCCATAATAAGAGCCGACCGGGATTTTCTTCTCTTCGTTCTTCACCTTGACCGTGGTGCCGCGCGAGCCGATCTGCACGCCGGGATAGCGGGCATCCGCCTCGGCGTTGCCGCCGAAACTGTCGGCCGCGCAGTCCTTTTTGCGCTGATCGATCCACAGCCCCCAATGATCGGGATCAGCGCTCTTCGGAGTGTCGAAGCAGGGTTCGTTGACGAGCCCGAGATAGCGGAAGCGGTTGTCGCGGCCATAGGCCATCGTCGGATGAGACGAGATGGTCTTCAGGAGATCGAAGGCGCCGATCGTCGCGCTGGCAGCGAAGTCCCAGAAACGGTCGTTGCCGCCGGTCCAGACGATCCAGGCATTCTGTCCGCGGATCGCCGCCTTGCGGACGGCCTCCGGATCGAGCCCGGTGGCGGTTGCGACCTCCTTGATCTCGTCGGAATAATCGGCGCCGGCTGCCGGCGGCAGCAGCAAGCCCTTGTCCATTGCCGCGAAGTAAGGCTCGCCGGCTCCGGGAAATTCCTCGACCTTGCGATGGACTGTCTTCGCCTCGTCCTCAACATTGCCGAACTGGCTCGCATCCGGCTCGATCAGCCACCAGACGATGAGCGCAACCGCAGCGATGGCGATGACGGCGAGCGCGACGACGGCTGCCACGATCCAGGCGAGAAACCGCACGATGCGCTGTCTGACGTTTGCCATTGCCCCCTCCTGATGGTCAAAGTGTCTTGAGATAGGAAAGCAGTTGCTCCTTCGCCTCCGGCGGCAGATCCGTGCCCCAGAGATGACCGCCATTGCCGTTGCCCGGAAGGCCGGTATCGTAGAGCGTGCCGTATTGCTCCCCCGACTTATCCGGCATGCTCACGAAGCCGCCATTGTCGGCATCCACAAGATCGGAGCCGCGGTAGAACTGCCCCGGCCGCTCGGCATGCGGAAGCAGCAGGGCGCGCAATGTCGGGACGCTGCCATTATGCAGGTAGGGACCGCGCAGCCACAGGCCAGCAAGGCCCGTCGCCACATAACCGTCGGTCTTCTGGAAATTGGCAAAACCCCAGGCATAGCGCGGCTCGTAGGCCGCATAACGGTCGCGGGCTGCTGATGTCCACATGTCGAGGCGATGGCGGTCCGTGCCGAGCTCGACGATTGGGATCGGCGTCCTGTAGCGTGCGCCCTTGGCATCATGGCAGACGGCGCATAGCGCGGTATAGATCGCACGGCCGGCGTCTACTGCCGCCGCATCGACATGATAAAGATCGTCTGCCGGCTTGAGGGGAGAAAACGGCGACGGCGGCGGCGCCTGCAGGCGGATGAAATCCATAATGCGGCGAAGACCCTCTTCGCTTCCCCCATAGGATTTGTAGGTCATGCCGTCGCCGATCGCGCCCGAGACCACCGTCTCGTAGAGATCGGTCTGCAGTCCGTCCCAATGGAGCGAGAAGCGGCGCGTATTGGTGGCGGCGAGGTTGGCAAGCGACCACAGGGGCATCATGTCGGAATTGCCGATAGTGTGGTCGTCGGCAAGTTGGAGGTTCTGGAACTTGACGGGATTGAAAGGATCGATCCGGCCCGGCCCCCAGTCCGGCCGATCCTTCATCCAGGCAAACTGCCGCCCCTGTTCCCGGAGGGCTGCCCGGGTCGCCGGCACCAGGACGAAGCGATAGAGCGCCCGCTCCCAGACCGGCATGTCATAGATCCTACCGATCTCCGTCATCACCCGGTCGGCGGTAAACCTGGGATCGGCGCCGACATCGATCAGAAAGCGGATATAGGCCTGCGGATTGACCCGCGTCCCAGGGCCTGCCTCGACCAGCCGCGCCGGCTCGGCGGCATGGAGCCGATAGCTGCCCTGGTGGCAGAAGGCGCAATTCGGCGCAACGCGCTCTATGACGCCGAACGTCTTGACCGACAGGCCGACCGGAACCTCGTCGCCGGCGCGCCAATAGAGGCCGAAGGCGCCATAACCGTCCGCGTTTGCCGGCAGATGTTCGGGAAAGAGCTGCGGCAGGACGCGCCAGATCCAGTAGGGAATTCCCTGCGCCTCTTCATTGCCGATCGAGCCGTGATTGAAGACCTCAGCCAGATCGTTCGTCCTCGGCTGGGCGACCGGCCGGAAGAGCAGGAAGAACAGCGCAAAAGCGCCGACGACGAGCAGGACCAGAACGGCGAAAAGCCATTTCCAGAAGACGCGCCTCATGCCTGTCTCCCTTCGGCGATGTTCTGTTCGAGCCGCAGGATGCGCAGGAGACAGAAAAGCGTCGCAATGCCGACCGACCCGTCGAGGAAGACGCCGGCGAGATAGCCGATCGGCTGGTCGAAGACGAAGACGGCGAGAAAGAAGAAAACCGTGCCGAGCGTGCGGGAAGGGAAGACCGCGAGCCAGGCGAAGACGCGGTAACGGTCGATATCGAGCGTCGCCGGAATGTAGAAGATCGACAGGATCCCGAGCAGCAGTCCGGCAAAGCGCGGCCAGATCAGCTGGTTGACGGTGATGCCGAAGAGGCCAAGGATCCATTCCGGACAGAAGATGAGCGGCAGGACGAAGGCGAAGTTCAAAAGGATGCCGATCCAGACGAGGACCGCATGCCGTGCCTTCCATTTGCTGAGCGATCGCGACTGGGTCATAGCGTCTTCATATATTCGACGAGGGCGTCTTTTGCCGCCGCCGGCAGTTCCGTGCCGTAGCGATATCCTTCGTGGCCGGCATTGCCATTTCCGGGCCGCGCCGTGTCGTAGCGAAAGAGATCGCCGCCGGCAGACTGATCCGACCGATAGCCCACTTTGGCGAGATCGAACTCGTCGCTGCCGCGGAACCAGACGGACGGCCGCTTGGCGCTCGGTTCAAGCAGATCGCGCAAGGTCGGCACCGAGCCGTTGTGCAGATAGGGCGATCGCGCCCAGATGCCGTCGAGCGGGTGATTGGCATAGCCGTCCGTCTTGTGGAAGCGGCTGAAGCGCCAGGGATAGCCGGCATAGAGCAGGTTCTGCTCGGCGGCGAAATTTGCCGTATAGGAGGTCCAGCGTCCCGCATCGGTGCCGATATCGGCGAGCGGAACCGTCTTGCCGAGGCGCGTGAAACGCTGCCTGTCATAGCTGTAGTCCTTCGCATCCTTGAAGCCGTGGCAATCGGCGCAATAATGCAGGAACAGCGTCTTGCCCTCTGCCGCCTTCGCCTGATCGATCTTGGCAGCGATGGGGAACGGTGGCGAAGGCAGATCCCACATCCAGTCCTCAATGCGCGCGATCGACGCCCGGTCGACCGTCACGGGCGTCACGCCGGCGCCGAGTGCCGCGCTCAGGTTTCGTTCGGCCACGGAATCATTGTTGCCGTCCCAATGGAGGTTCATGCCCTCACGCGGGCGCTGGCGCCAGATGGCGGGATAGTCGGAAGAGCCGTTCAGCGCAGCACCTGATATATGGGCCTCGTCCATGGGAAAGTTGAACTGCAGCGCCTTGTAGGGATTGAACGTGTCCACGCGGCCCGGCCCCCAATCCTCCTGGCGCTTGACGAAATCGAGCTGGGTACCGAGATCGAGGAAGGCGTTCTTGACCCGTGGGAAGACCACGTAGCGATAGACCAGCCGCTCGAAGACATTGAGATCGCCGCCGACCTTGGGGCTATCGATCGTCTCGATCAGCGCGTCGGCAGTAAAACCGGGATCGCGGCCGACATCGATGAAGAAGCGAATGAATTCCTGCAGGCGCAGATTATTGGAAGGCGCGCCGGGGATGAGATGGCGAACCGCGTCGCCAGAAAGATGATAGGTGCCGACATGGCAGACGGAACAGTTGAGCCAAACCCGCTCGACGCCTGAGACCACGCGGCGCGACACCCCGATCGGAAGGTCGTCGCCCGGCTTTTCGTAGAGGAAGCCGAAGCGGGCCCAGCCTTCCGGCCCGAGCTTGTCGGCATACATGACCGGCAAGGCCTTGAAGACCCAGTAAGGCGGTCCCGTCGCCGTCTCGCTGCCGATCGAGCCGTGCATGAAATGCTCGCTCTGGCTTTTGAAGGCGACGACATACTGGTTGACGAACACGAGGTAATAGACGAGCGCGAGCAACAGCAGCACAACAACCGCCAGCCACCAGCGGCGGTGGCGGGCGACGGCGATCTCGACGGGCGTCTTGCGGTCGTTGTCGCTGCTCATAGATCCACTCCGAATGCGCGGGTGATGGCGCGTGTCAATGGAAGGTCGGCGGCTCGAAAACCGACATGACCTGCTTGATCATCTTGCCGTAGCGATCCTCGAAGCTCGTTCCGTCAAACCGGCTGAGGTCGTAACAACCGAGTGGGTTTTCGAGATCGTTGAGCAGACACTTGTTGCAATAGGTGCATTCCTTCTCCGGGCCGTTGGCCTCGGCGAGGATCTTCGGCAGATCGTTGTTGGCGATCAGCGGACGGGCCATGGTGACGCCGTCGCAGGCTTTCGAGCGGATGGCTTCGGCGATCCTGTCGGCATGCTGGAACCCGCCGGTACAGAGCACCTTGATGTCGGGATCGATCTTGCCGATCGCTTCGGAAACCGCGCGCGCATAATCGAGATTGATGCCCTCGATGACCTTGCCCCTGCGCCAGCGCCAGAGCGCCTGGAAGGCGCGCCCCAGCAGGGGATTGGAAAAGATCGCATAATTCATCGGCGCACGCGTGCCCTGCGAGAGCATGCCGTCGTACCAGCGATGCAGATCGTTTAGCGGCAGGTCTCCGGCCGGATTGCGCGGATGCGGAAAGGTCGAGCCACTCGAAACATGGAAGGAGTCGACGCCCTTGCCGCCGTCGAGCAGCATCGTGCAGATCTTGATCGTCTCGGCGAGCGTGTTGCCCTTCTTGATCCAGGGATAGAGCCAGTCATTGTGGTCGACGCCGTTGATCTTCATCTGCAGATGGAAGTCCTGGCCGACCTCGCGGCGGATCGCCCTGACGATCTCGAGCACGAAACGCGCCCTGCCCTCCCAGCCGCCGCCATATTCATCCGTCCGGTCGTTGATGCCGGAACTCAGGAACTGCGTCAGCAGATAGCCGTTGGCGCCGTGAAGCTCGACACCGTCGAGCCCCGCCTCCCGGGCACGCCGCGCCCCTTGCGCGAACTGCTCCACCACTTCCGCGATTTCGGGTTTCGTCATCGCCTGGGCGAGCAGCCCATGGAAGTAGTCGCTCTTGTCGGTCGAACTCAGGCCCTTGTTGAACAGGTTCTCGACGCCGCCCATGTCCTGCTGGCGACCGGAATGGCTGAGCTGCATGATGAACCGACAGTCATGGGCGTGGACACGGCGGCCGACTTCCCGCCAGAAGGGGATCTTATCGTCGTCGTCGATCATCGCATAACGCACGAGGATGCGGCCACGCACGGAGACCGGCGTAAAGGAGGAAATGATGCAGCCGATCCCGCCGCGCGCGAACTTCTCCTCCCAGTTCAGCCGGGCATTCCCGCCGTGACCGTTATAGTCGTCGAACTGGCCGGATACATTGGATCGGAAAAGACGGTTCTTCACCGTCAGCGATCGAAACTTAAGCTCATCGAAAATGAGCGCCGCATTGTCGGCGTGGATGTATTGACTGTCTGGATGCATGAAGGCCTATCCGATTGACGCGCCGAGGCGACGGAAGAGGAAGTAAAAGCCGAAATGCAATGCTAAAGTTATAACTTTCTAGTGTATTGAAAGCTAATGCAATTTAATGTGGTTTGCAAACGAATTTCGGGACCGTGCACCGCTTTGCGCGGCAAGTCGCATGCAGCCATCAGGGCACAAACCCGCCGATGTTTGTGATGATCAGCAGGGCGGCGAGCACCGCCATAATGGCCCCAGCAATTTATAGGTTCATCGGAGCGGTCGATCGCCGATCCCCGTAAGGATAGAATTACAACGACCCGCTGGTCGCCGCATCGGCGCAGCCTCGGGAGCGGTAGGCGCTTCAGGCCTCGATATCGCCGGCATGAACGAGAGCCGCGGCGCCGATAGGCGGTTTTGTGATGGAACTGCCGGTCTTGGCTCGAAAGAGATGAAGGCGCGCGGGCCGGACCGCAAGCTGCAGGGTTGCACGGTCCTTGACCGCTACATGATCAGGCAGGTGGACGATCGTTGCAGTCCCGCTGCCCTCCACCACGCCATACACATAGGTATCCGTGCCGATGCTTTCGGCGTAATCGACTTCGAAGCGGATCGGATATCCGTCGGCGCCATTGCCCTTGGCGAGTTCGAAATGGCTCGGCCGTACGCCGAGGATCACAGGTTCGCCGACGGTCGCATCCCCCGCCTGCGCTGGAATGTCCAGACGGCCGAAGCCCGGTACGTCGACAGCAACGTGACCCGGACCGGTCCCGGCAAGCATTCCATCGAAGAAGTTCATCTGCGGCGAGCCGATGAAGCCCGCGACAAACTTGTTGGCCGGGGCCTCGAACAGCTCCAGCGGAGTACCGACCTGCTCGACGCGTCCGGCATTGAGGACGACGATACGGTCCGCCATCGTCATGGCCTCGACCTGATCATGCGTCACATAGATCATGGTGGCGCCAAGCCGCTTGTGGAGTCGACTGATCTCGCCTCGTGTCTGCACGCGAAGTGCGGCATCCAGATTGGACAGCGGTTCATCGAACAGGAAGAGCTTGGGGTTCCTCACAATCGCACGACCGATCGCCACACGTTGCCGCTGGCCCCCCGAGAGCTGTTTCGGGCGTCGATCGAGGAGAGGCTCGATCGCAAGCATTCTTGCCGCCTCCATCACACGCCGATCGATTTCGGCCCGGCTCATCGTGAGGTTTTCGAGGCCGAAGGACAGATTCTTGGCAACGGTCATATGCGGGTACAACGCATAGGACTGAAACACCATCGCGATCCCGCGATCCCCCGGAGGCGACGCCGTCACGTCATCGTCGCCAATGATGATCTTTCCCGCGCTCACACTTTCGAGGCCAGCGATCAGACGAAGCAATGTCGACTTGCCACACCCTGAAGGGCCGACCAACACGACGAATTCGCCCTCACCCACATCGAGATCGACACCATGGAGGATCGAATGATGGCCGAAGCTCTTCCTGACATCGTTCAATTTGAGACCGGCCATGAATCCATTCCTTTGACGTTTCTTCCGGAGGTGGCCGCAGCCACACCGAGGCAATCGGATCTCCTCATATCTCGGTCAGTCTGCGTGGAAGCAATTAGTTCGTCAAGATGACGAACGTATTTTTCTATCAGCGATCATCAGTTTCCTCCCGCCTGCAGACAGGATTTTCAATGAACCCCATCCTGGGCGGCTCGCGCCTGCGCAGGTCCTGGCGGTCATTCTTCCCGGCTATCTGGCCTTTAGCGATGTGCAGCCGCCGTCGCCTTCACCGGTGGCGGGACCGTCATTGCGCCCAGCCATTCCGGTACCGCGACCATTGTCGTGCGACACGGAGATCTGCGTGACAATCAAAGCGGCGGTGGCGGCAAGCGCCGCTGCTCCGGCAAGGTCTGGGGAGAAAAAAGCAGGTTGTGAACGTGGTTCAGTCCAATTGCGAGAGCCCCGATCAGCGTTGCCCGACCGCCAAGAATACTTGCCTCGACATCGATGGCACGGCGGCTCGCCTTCACGATACCTCGCCGAACGCCTTCGGCTATCAGGGGGTGGCGACCGATACTGCCGCCGAGAACGACGATCTTCGGATCGACGATCGCGTTGACGGACACGACAAGCAGCGCGGCAATGTCCGACACCTTGCCGATCACCTCGACCGCGATCGGGTCGTTCTTTTCGGCAAGTTCCAGGATGTCCCGGACCGAGGTGTCCTTCTCACCCCCGGAACGCTCGTAGAGCTCGCTAATTCCCCGAGCCGCGATCGCGCATTCCAGCGCGCCCCTTTCAAGACTGTCCTTCGTGTATGGATCGGCACCGAACGGCATGTAGGAAATCTCGCCGCCCGCTCCGTTTGCGCCACGCATCAGCTTGCCGTCCTGGAGCACGCCGAGCCCGATACCCGTCCCGAGCGAAATGAACGCCACGGTATCGATTGCGGTCGCGCATCCCTGCCAGGACTCGCCGATAACGGCTGCGTTGACATCGTTTTCCAGGACGACGGGACAGCCGAGCCTCTGGCTGAGCGTCCTGCCGATATCAATGCCGGCGATATCGGCAAGGTTCGGCGCCATCGAGAGTGCACCCGTCGCAGGATCGACGACCCCTGGCGTGGCTATCGCCGCCACGAGGAGGAACTCCCTGGCAATCCCGAGCTGCAACAGCATCTTGGACAGCATTGCCTCGACTTGATCGATCAGATGATAGCCGCCCCGGCGGTCGGACGGATAGTCGATTTCGCCGACAACGCTTCCGACGATATTGCCAAGCACGATACGCGTCGTCGTTGCGCCCATGTCGATACCGACAGCATAGCCGGCATCGCCATTGACCTCATAGGTAATGGCCGTGCGGCCGATGCGACCGCTCGTGACGCCTTTTTCCCGAACCCAGCCACCTTCCTCCAGTGCCCTGATGACCTCGGACATCGTCTGCTTCGAAAGGCCTGTGATCTTTGAAAGCTCGGCTCGCGAGGTAGGTCCGGCATGGAGCAGCACGTCCATGACCGCGCGCACGGAGATCTGTCGCAGCACGGGAGGCGCGTTTTCGGTCAATACCATCGTCGAGCTACCCCGCCAGATCCGTCTTCATCGTTGCCCCGGTGTTTTGCTTTTTCCATGAAAGCCCCCCGATTTCAAACAGCTTGTTGACAGTTCGCGGGCGCGGCCATAATAAATTCGTCAACCTGCCGAACAAATATCGCAAAAGGACTGCATTTGTCAAATATTTCAACCATTGCGTCTGGCTTGCGACAGGCGAACAGCGTCCATCGTTCGGACGAAGCGGGCGGGTCTGAAGGCATGGTCGCCGGTGTCGACCTCGGCGGTACCAAGGTCCTGGTAGGACTTGTCGATCTGCAGGGGCGTATTGTGGCAAAGGCCGAAGAGCCGACCGAACACGGCGCGGGAGCCCCTGTATTGCGGCAAATTCCACGGATGATTTTGTCCCTGGTGCAGGACAATCGCGATCGGGGGCCGTTGTGCAAGGCTGTTGTCGGCGTACCGGGTGCGGTATCGCCGTTGACGGGGCTTGCGTCACTTTCCCCTCACTTGGCAATTCCTGCCGATCAGCCGCTCGCCGCGCTGCTCGCACGAGCCCTGCCATGCCCCGTCGTGGTCGAGAATGACGTGAATCTCGCAGCTTTCGCCGAGGCCACTCTCGGCAAAGGACAGGATCAGGACTCGCTTGCATTTGTCGCGTTCGGCACCGGTGTCGGCATGGGGCTGGTCATCGGTGGAACGCTCTTCCGCGGCCAGCACGGGCGGGCAGGCGAACTGGGTTTTCTGCCGTTGGGTTCCAATCCTCATCAGGCGGCGCCGCAGGCCCGCGCCGGTCTCTTCGAGGATCAGGTTGATTCGCCTGCGGTGCGCAGCCTGTATGGCGATGGGACGCTGTCGGTTGCCGAGATATTCGCTCGCGCTGCTGCTGGAGACGGGGAAGCTGTCGCGGCCATCGAAACACTCGCAAAATCGGCGTCGGTCGGCCTGGCCTCCGTGCAAGCCCTCTTCGACCCCGCTCTCATCGTGCTCGGTGGGGGCATCGGGTCGCGCGGCGAGTTTGTCGAGGCCGTCAGGCGTCACATGTCGACGCTGCTGCCGTTTGAGACACGGATAGAGGCAACCGGGATTGGCCCCGAAGCTGGCATGCTCGGGGCGCTTATGCTTGGCCTGACCGATCTTGCGGCAACTGAGAATGCAGGAAAACAGGAAGCCATCCAATGAGCGCCGCATCAGCAAAACCGCAAGTTCTGATACCACTTGATGACGGACAGCTTCGCTCTGCGACACCGGTGCTTGTCCCGTTCATGGCTCCGCGCCTGCAGGGCGATTGTCGGCCGGAAGGCAGGATTGAACTTTCGCTATGGGGCGCCGGCAAGCTGGTCAATCTGACCTTCACCGGCTGGAGCGCCCCTTTCACCTATTCCCCGAACCGGGTGGAAGCGCATGGCGGAGGGCTTTACGTGGCGCAGTCGGCGCCGGCGCTCTTCTTGAAGGGCGCAAAGCTGCGGACCTTCATCCCTGCCCGGCGCTGCGCCTGGTGGGGCACGATGGCGAAACGCGAACCGATCGAACGGCAAGAGGGTCGCCGCATTGCCCGCACCGGTTGGGGCATCGCCATCGCAGAGCAGAGGCCCGACGGCATTTTCGTGACCGCCGGCGCGACGATCGAGGAAGCGCTTGCAGCGCTCGAGCTCGACCAGGCGACACTGATTGCCGAGGCCAATGCCTACGTCACGCGTTGCGATGCGATGCCGGAGGCGCCTGCCCTGATGCGCAGCATGATCTCGCAAAGCCTGCATGCCGCCTTTTCCAGTATAAGACGGGACGAGCATGGCGCCTTTGCCGGCCTCGCCGCCGGCCAGGCCTACAGTGCGCCGGCTCGCACCTATTATCGTGACGGCTATTGGACGCTCCAGGCTCTCCTGGATCGGGAACCGGAGGCAGTCCGCGCCCAGATCGATCTTCTTGCGCGGGGTGTGCAGGAAAACGGCGAGGCGCCGAGTGGCGTCATCCTGACGGGACCAGGGCAGGCCGAGGAATGGGAAAAGGTGCGTCTGACAGATCCACGGATCAAGGAGGAACACATACGGCCCGGTGACTGGTGGAGCGATCACTTCGACAGCCCGCTCTTCTTCATTCTGACGATCGGCGACTATGTCAATGCGACCGGTGACGGTTCACCGCTTTCCCTGTACTGGGACAAGGTGGTGGCGATCTTCAATCGCTACTGCAGCTTCGACGAGCCGGGAACCGGCTTGCCGACCAAGCCGCGACACGACCGCGATTGGGCCGACAATGTCTATCGTCACGGTTACGTGGCCTATGATCTCGGCCTGTGGATCGGCGCCCTCGACGTCATCGCGCTGCACGGCGCCTCGCTCGACAAAGCCGTAGCATCGAAGGCGGCAGCCGTGGCGCAAAAGGCGCGCGCTTCGCTGGACGAGGCGCTTCTGCAACCGGGTGGCACTTATGCGGACTACGGGACAAAGACAGATTTCGTCGAAGACCACCTGACGCTGGACAGCCTGACGCTGCTTCGCTTCAAGGCGGTTTCTCCCGAGCGAGCGAAAAGCGTTCTCGCCAAGGTCCAAGAGATCTTGGAAAGTCGCAACAACGACGGCCAGCCCTATGGCGACTGGGGCGTGCTTTGCGCCTATCCGCCGTTCAAGCGCCCCAAGGATACGCGTGAGAAGTCCTATTTCGCGTATCGCTACCACAATGGGTCGGACTGGCCCTATCTTTCGGGCCTTTATGCCGAGCAACGGCTTGCCTACGGCCTGGACGGCGCGGACTACCCGCTCCTGCGCTGGTGGAAGACCTGCCTCGAAGAGGGCTGGATGGGTGCCGTCGAATATTTCTCGCCACCCTGGGGGCGTGGCTCGCTGCTTCAGGGATGGAGCAGCATGCCGGCCGCCGCCGCCCTCGCCCACAAGGACAAACTGCCGGCGGCGATCCGCTAGAGGTTTTCCGACCGGTCGCTACGGAGACGGCGTTTGAAAGAGAAAATGCAAAGGGCCGCCGGAGAGGCGGCCCTTTTTGCACGATATGTTGCAGCACTATTCCTTCGTTGCGCCCGCCATCAGGCCGTTCATCAACATGCGCTGCAGGGCTGTAAACATGACGAGCACGGGCAGCACCGAAAGCACCGACATGGACAGCAGCCTGGGCCAGTTGATACCGAAGCGCCCCACTGTATTGGCAAGCGCGACCTGGACCGTCCACTTGTCCTGGTCGCTGATGATCAGGAACGGCCAAAGATAGTCGTTCCAGCGCCATACGAGATTGAAGGCGAGCAGCGTGCCGATTGCGGGTATGGCGAGCGGAACGATGATCCGCCACAGGATCCGCCATTCCGGCGTACCATCGAGGCGCGCCGCCTCTAAAAGGCTGTCAGGAATGTTGGTGATGTACTGGCGCATGAGGAACACCCCGGTCGGGGTTGCCGCCGGCGCGATGATGATGCCTGCCAGCGTATCGAGAAGATTGAGATCCCGCAGCACCAGAAAGACCGGGATCATGATGATCTGCAGCGGCACCATCAACGACGACATGATGAGCAGGAAGAAGAGCGTGTCTCCTTTAAACCGAAACTTCGCAAGTGCGTAGCCGGCCATGACGCTGATGGTGACGGACAGCAGCGCCGAGAGCACGGAGACAATGGCCGAATTGCGGAAGAAGATGAGGAACTTCGCGCGCGACACCGTGTCGATGAAGTTCTGCAACGTCGGTTGCGCCGGCAAAATGGTCGGCGGCCACTGGAAGATCTCCTGTTGTGATTTCAACGAAGACAGGAAGAGCCAGATCGGCGGCATCAGGAAGACGAACAGTGTCAGCACGACAAAGGCCAGTCGCCAGGGAGAGTAGATACGTGTCATTTCTCACTCCGCGATATGCGCAACTGGAAGATCGTGAGGAAGAGCAGGATGATGAACAGCACCATGGATTGGGCGGCCGCAACGCCAGCCTGCATCGGTTTCTGGAACGCAGTGTCGTAGATCGTCTGTATGAGGTAGACGGTCGCCTTGCCCGGACCGCCGCCCGTCAGGGATACGACGAGTTCGTAGACCTTGAAGGCCTCGATCGAGGACAGGACCAGGACGACGGCGAGCGTCGGCTTGAGAAGCGGCAAGGTGATATGGGTGAATTGCCGCCACTTGCTGGTCCCGTCGATCGAAGCCGCCTCGTAATAGTCGGTGGAAATCGCGGTCAGACCTGCAATGAAGATCATCATGTTGAAACCGGCTTGCGCCCACACCCAGGCTATGATGACGGCGATCTGAGCCATCGTGTCCTGTTCCAGCCACGGGATCGGAGCGATGCCGGTCAGCGAGAGCAGGTAATTGACGAGGCCGTTGTTGAGGCCGAACAGCCAGCGCCAGGCGACGCCGATGATCAGCAGGCTGATCATGGACGGGAAGAAGACGATTGTGCGTACGATGGCAAACAGCCTGGTCTGTGGCGCCAGCAGGAGAGCCAGCGCCAACGAGACGACGATGTTCAGCGGAACCGCGACGATGACGAAGAGAACGGTCTTGAGCAATGAAACCTGAAAATCGGCATTGCTCAGGAGCCCGATGAAGTTATCCAGGCCGACATATTGCGGCAAGGTGCTGGGCACCTGCGGAACGACGACCACACCCCGCTTGAAAAAGGCCATAAAGAGGCCCTGGACCAGCGGGTAGAGGGTGAAGGTAACGAGGAGCGCCATTGTCGGCACCATGAGCAGGTAGGGCCAGCCGAGGCTTGCCAGGCTGCCTCGCAGACCTTTCGGCACTGGGTGGGGACCCAGTGCCGAACGGCTATCTTCCAGTATGTCCGTCGTCACTTGCCAGCCTCAAGCGAGGCATCGGCAGCCTTCTTGATCTGCGAAATGGCCTCGGCAGAGGAGATCTGACCGGCAACAGCCTGCGTGACGGCTGTCTTCACGGTACCCCAAACAGCCTGCATCTGCGGCCAGGCCTGGTCGGTCGCAGCGTAAGCAGGGCTGGCGTTCAACTCGGCCTGCATTGCCTTGATCGCATCGGTCGCGGCCGGATTATCGTATTTGACGGCTGCCGCCTTCAGGTTGGCCGGGATCATGCCGAAGGTCTTGGCGTACTGTGCCTGAATATCCGGCGAGGTGATCCATTTGATGAAATCGATCGCTTCCGGAAGATGCTGGCTCGTGTTGAAGGCCACGATATAGTCGCCTCCGTAGATCGACGACGCGACGGTGCCCCGCGGCGTTGGACCAGCCTGCCATGCAAAATGCGCGTTGTCCGCCAGTCCGGCGATTTGCCAGCTTCCTGACATATAGGCTACGGCCTGACCGGCTGTGAAGATTTCCTTCGGATTGTCCGAACTCGCACCGGACCAGAGCCCGGGCGGCATTGCGGCCTTCGTGATGTCGATGAACTTGTCGAGCGCGCTCGTCCACGCTGCCTCGTCCATGACGACCTTCACAGGTTCTTTTTCCGTATAGATGTGGTTTCCGTACTGATACTCGTGAACGATCCAGCGGCTTGCCGAAACGTCCCAGACAAGCGGATAGCGTGTAGCCGACTTTTCGGCGACTTCCTTGATCTTCGGAACGAATTCATCCCAGGTCCAACCGGTCGCGTGGTCCGGGATGGCAATGCCGGCCTTCTTGAAGGCATCGACATTCAGGAAGACGCCCGTGGAGGTTACGCGCAGCGGCGCGGCGATAACCTTGTCGTCGAGCTTGGCGCCATCGCCCCAGCCCTTGACGAAGTCGTTGATCCATTCGGGGCCGATCTCCTTGTTGAGATCGACGAGGAACGGACGGATAACCGGCTCCATCGACGAAGTGAGCGACAAATCCGGCATGATGCCGGAGGCCGCATATTGCTGGAATTTCTGGACCATCCCGTCATAAGGGGTGATCTCAAGGTCGAAGGTCGTGTCCGGGTGCAGTTTCGTGTACTGATCGAGCAAGGCGCGCGTGTTCGCCTCTTCCTGATCATTGTCGACATACCAGACGATCTTCAGTTCGGATGCTGCCGCGAGCGAAATCGTCATCACCAGGGCGCTTGCCGTCATAATCAATGTCTTGAGCGGTTTCATAGGGTTCCCCTTCTTTGCTCCTCAAACTCTGGCAACAACCGGCCTCCAAATCTCCCTTTGGCCGATCGTTTGTTCGTAACCATGACGAATTAAATACGAGTTTTCGGTGGTGTCAACACAAACAAGATTGACCGCATCAATTAGTTCGTCCTGTTGACGAATAAAATGGCGTAGCTTAATCATCCCGAGAGCCAGAGGAGAAGCAATGGATATTTCAGTCGAGCCGAATGGCGCTGACCTGCAGCAATCTATCGACAGGCTGGTGAGCGCCGGCGGAGGAACGCTTCTCCTGCAGGCGGGCAGGCACATTACGGGACCCATCCGCCTGTTCAGCGGTATTACGCTGTCAATCGGGCCGGGTGCCACGCTAGAGTTCGTCCCCGACTACGCGCTCTATGCCGGAAATTCGGTTAGCGTAATCGCCGAGGGATCCGATCGCGCCTATATCGTCGCGCAGGAGGCCCATGACGTCGCGATCACAGGCGAAGGCAAGATCCTTGCTTCAGGCGGCGCCTTCAGCACCGGCTTCGACGCGACGGTCGGCACCTACACGCCGAGCGAAAAGCGCCCGAGGGTCCTGGTGTTC
Source organism: Hyphomicrobiales bacterium (assembly GCA_900470965.1). Lineage (GTDB taxonomy): Bacteria > Pseudomonadota > Alphaproteobacteria > Rhizobiales > Rhizobiaceae > Rhizobium. The sequence continues at coordinate 132,457 of UCCS01000016.1, read as the reverse complement.
GAAGACTGCAGCAAGATCAGGCTGGAAGGCTTTGTCATCGAAGATTCGCCGATGTGGACGGTCCACCTGGTGCGCTGCCGTGACGTGATCGTCGAGGGCATAACGGTATTCAACAACCGACAACTCCCGAATACGGATGGGATCGTCATCGACAGCTGCGCAAAGGTCGCAGTGCGCCGCGTCATAATCAAAACGGCGGACGACGGCGTCTGCCTCAAGACCAGCCGAAGCGAAAAGGGCATCGCACGCTGCGTGGAAATCGAGGTTTCGGATTGCCTCGTCGAGAGCAACAGTTGTGCATTGAAGATCGGCACGGAGAGTTTTGGTGACATCCGCAACGTCGCCTTCACGCGTTGCAAGGTCCAAGATTCCAATCGCGCCCTCGGCATTTTCTCGCGTGACGGCGGAGTGATCCAAGACATCGCCTTCTCGGACATAGAGATCGATTGCCATGAAACGCCCGATGGTTTCTGGGGCTCGGGTGAGCCGCTCACAATTACCCAGCTCGATCGCAGGCCGGAGATACCGGCTGGCCTCGTCACCAATGTCCGCGTCGAGAACGTGACGGGGCGCTGCCAGGGTCCGATCAATCTCTTTGCGGCGAGAAACGGCGGGATTGCCGGAATGAGCCTCAGCAATATTCAGTTGACGATCGAGGAAGGCTTACTGGGAACAGCCAGGCAATATGACCTGCGCCCCACAAGTGCCGATCTCTCCCCGTCCAAGGACCACGAGGGTCGTGGCAATGCCTGGTTGCGGGGAGCGGACGGAAAAATTGTCGGCCTTATCGATTATCCTGCAGGCATGCCGGCGCTCTTTGCGCATAATATCGCTGGCCTCACGCTCGACGATATCGAAATCCAGCGTCCGGAGCCTCTGCCAGACGGCTGGAACACCGAAACCCTTTGTATCGAGTGACCAATAGGGGTGAGTCACAGAGCAATTTGGCGCATGATGTGATGGCGGCCGTCCGGGGATCGTCGTCCTTACTGTTCCATCCGTCAGGAGGGACGCACGTCCGGTGCGCCCCTGATCGTAGCTATTCTTGCGCGCGTTGACGCGCTTCGCATGATCTTTCCTTAAGACGCCGTCGCTACCGTCCTTCGGTTCAGGATACCGATCACCAGGGCCCCGCAAAGTGCGGCAATAGCTGCAAAGCCGAACACCCCTGCCAGCCCCTGCGCCTCGACGATGAAGCCACCAATGGCCGCCCCACTGGAAATGGCGACCTGGAAAGTGGTCAACATCAACGCACCGGCGCTTTCCGCTTCATCCGATGCTGCCTGCGTGACGAAGCTCTGAACGCTTACCGGCAGGGCTCCGAAGGCAAATCCCCACAGCGCGGTCGCGACAAACGCGACGCTTGCAAGGTTTCCGGCAAGCGCTAACGCCAATGTTGTCGCAGCAATCCCGGTAGCCGCGATGACGATGGACAGCGCCGTGCTGCGCTCGGAAACAAAGCCTCCGAACAGATTGCCGAGAAACCCGCCGATCCCGAAGGCCAGCAGAACTACAGATATCCCCTCAACCCCAAAATGTGGCACAGTTTCGAGGAAGGGCCGAATGAAGGTAAAACCCGCGAAATGGCCGGCGACCACCAGCAAGACGGTCAGAAGGCCCAGCCGGATTGCCGGGCGACGCAGCACCGTGGCCATCGTGCCCAATCCTGCGGTGCCGGTCGACGGCATCGCAGGCAGGGTGAGGAGTTGGGCGATGAAGGCAAGGCCGCCGACTGCAGCCGCGATGACGAATGCAGAACGCCAGCCATAGGCTTCTCCGACCCAGGCGCCGACAGGTGCAGCGCAAACCGTTGCAACGGACACGCCAGTCATGATGATCGCCATCGCCCGCGGCATCAACCGCTCTGGAACAAGCCGCATGGCGAGCGCCAGCGACATGGCCCAGAAGCCGCCCAGCGCGATCCCGAGCAACCCGCGAGCAACGAGAAGCGTCGCGAGCCCATCAGAGAATGCTGCCAAGAGACTGGAAACAACGAGCAGGGCTGTCAATCCGAGCAATGTGAGACGACGGTCAAATCGGCTGGTGCCAATGACAATTGCAGGGCCTGCGATCGCGCCGATGACGGCGGTCATCGTGACCGACTGGCCGGCGGCACCGATGCTGACATGCAGGTCTTGTGAAATTGGCGTGAGCAAGCTGGCTGGAAGAAACTCGGCCGTCACGAGACCGAAGACGCCGAGCGAAAGCGATACCACGCCTGCCCAGGCCGGATCGGCCTCCTTCCTGTTCGCGTGGAAGCCATTGGCTTCGGGATTGATGTTCATACGCCATCTCCAAAGATTGTGATGACAAGGCTAGACGGCTCACGCTGGTGTTTCTATGCTAGAAAATCCACAAGACATGACTGTTCGTCCAAATGACGAGGACACGATGAGCGATGCACTGACGGAAATGATGCGAGGGCTTCGTCTGGATGGCGTCGACTACGGCCGCTGCCAGCCGTCTGCCCCATGGGCGACGGCGTTTCCGACCAAGGATGAAGCGCAGTTTCACTTTCTGGCAGCCGGAGAGGCATTTGTGCAGACGCCGGACGGGGAATGGATGGAAATGCGACCGGGGGACGCGGTCCTGCTGCCGCGGGGCGATGCCCATGTCCTTGCAAGCGCGCCCGGTATAGTGCCGACGCCCGTCGAATCCATGCCGCGCAAGGCCGTCTGCGATGGGATCGTCGATCTGCAATGCCCCTGCGCCGATAGCAAGAACCTGCTGTTCTTCGCGGTCATGCGCTTCAATGTCGACAAGCGGCATCCCTTGCTGCAATTGATGCCCAATGTGATGCGGACAAGCGATCTCGCAGCCAGTGAGCCCTCCATCCCTGCCCTGCTCGATGCGATGATGCACGAGGTCGATATGAACCGCGTCGGCGCTGGCGGTATCCTGGCCCGGCTTGCTGATGTTCTGACCGCGACGATCATCCGCGCCTGGGTGGAACACGGCTGCGGCGATGCTTCCGGGTGGTTGACGGCCGTTCGCAATCCCGAGGTCGGGCGGGTCCTGGCGGCGATCCATCTCGACCCTTCCCATGACTGGACGGTCGAAGAACTCGCTCGCAAGATGGGCGCTTCCCGTTCTGGGTTCGCGGAGCGCTTTGCCAGGGCCGTTGGTGAAACACCCGCTCGCTACGTCGCTCGCATGCGCATGCACCAGGCGCATCAGTGGCTGCGTGAAGGACAGCGCGTGGCCGCGATTGCCGAGCGCCTCGGCTATGAATCGGAGGCATCATTCAGCCGGGCGTTCAAACGCATCATCGGCGCCCCGCCCATGGCTTTCCGCGGGCGACCGCAGGATGGTCGCGCTTCCGCAATACCGTGATCTGTGAAGCACACAGCTTCGATGCCGGTTTTTCTGACAGCCGCTTGACGACTTGCCACCGGCGGTGATGCGCACGACCAGCCCACCTGATCCGGCATCATCAGATAGGTCAGCGTCAGATTGATCAGGCTTTCCGCGCCATGTGCTCCATTCGAAATCCAATCTTTGTCGTCCATGGAGATTGCACGTTCGGCTGGAGCCGGACGACCTGTCTACGCCTTTCGGCTGAAAATCCGCGAAGCTCCTTCCTTCCGCCGATGATAATGCTAGAGTTTCGGTTAGTGATCCGGCTAACATCAACAGAGTGATGAATGAAGGCTTTGCCTACAAAGGCCGCGGCGACGGTAATCGTACTGTTCGCGCGCGCGGTCACGGCGGTCCGCGCCGTGTGGCCCGAGGGAGGGCTGCCTTCCCGACCCTGCGTTTATTATGCCAACCACTCCAGCCATGGTGATTTCGTTCTAGTCTGGACGGTATTGCCGCCCAGACTGCGCCATCGGGCCCGTCCGGTCGCCGGAGCCGAATACTGGTTGAAGTCCTGGCTCAATCGCTTCATCGGCAGAGATGTCTTCAATGCGGTGCTGATCGCGAGGGATCGGGACAAGCGGACGGAAGATCCCGTCACTCAGATGGCCTCGGCCATCGATGCCGGTTCGTCCCTCATTCTCTTCCCGGAGGGAACACGAAACCAGTCCGATGCAAGGCTCCTCCCGTTCAAAAGCGGCATTTTCCATCTGGCTGTGGCGCGCCCTGATGTCGATCTCGTGCCGGTCTGGATCAGTAATCTGAACCGCGTCATGCCAAAGGGTGAGATCGTTCCGATACCGCTGATCTGCACAGTTACCTTCGGCCCCGCTTTGCAGATCGCGCCGGGCGAAGACAAGGATGTTTTTCTCGAACGGATACAGGCTGCTCTCCTGGCCCTGTCTCCGAACACTATAGGCGGTGGGGAATGAGTGGCGCGAATTCCGATCTTATGACGCTCGTAGCCGGGATCTTCGGCGTGCTTATCGTTGCGTCAGTCATCGGTTACATATTGCAGCAACGCCTCTCGCCGAACGGTTCGAATGCGGCTGTCGAAAACCTCAACGCGCGGATCAAGGCGTGGTGGGTCATGGTCATCCTGATTGGCATTGCTTTCATAGCGGGCCGTATCGGCGTCTTGATCCTGTTTGGCTTTTGTTCATTTGCCGCGCTTCGCGAATTCGTAACCCTCATCAATACAAGAAGGGCGGATCATTGGGCGCTTGCGGCAGCCTTCTTCGTCGTCGTTCCGATCCAGTATTTTCTGCTCTGGGCTGAACAATACGGCATCTTTTCGATCTTCATCCCGGTCTATGCCTTCCTGCTAATGCCGATCATCTCGGTACTCCGAGGCGACACGGAGCGCTTTCTCGTTCGCATCGCGGAAGTACAGTGGGCCCTGATGATCTGCGTCTTCTGCGCTTCCCATGTGCCGGCTCTGCTGACCTTAAAGATACCGGGATATGAGGGCCGCAATGTGCTGTTGATCGCCTTTCTGGTGATCGTCGTCCAGCTCAGCGATGTCCTGCAATATGTCTGGGGCAAACTGTTCGGACGCACGAAGATTGCGCCAAGACTGTCGCCCTCGAAAACGGTCGAGGGCTTCGTCGGCGGGATCATCAGCGCGACGCTGATTGGAACGGGCCTCTGGTGGATTACACCATTCGCACCGCTTCAGGCAGGGCTTCTCGCCTTGGTCATCACGCTGATGGGCTTCTTCGGAGGCCTGGTGATGTCGGCGATCAAACGCGACCGAGGTGTCAAGGACTGGGGCCATCTTATCGAGGGCCACGGCGGGTTGATCGACAGACTGGATTCCGTCGTCTTCTCGGCGCCTATCTTCTTCCACCTCACGCGCTATTGGTGGTCATTGTGATGCCTGCTGTGCTGCAACGTCTTTTGCGCAGCGGCGTGGTTCATGTCCTGTTCGCTTTTCTGGCGATGGGCAGCTGGGCCATTTTCGCCAACCGCGCTCATCTCATGCCGGCGCCGCTCGTTGCCGGTCTTGTGCAGGGGACGATATCGGCCTGCCTGACGCTTTTCCTGAAATCGGTAATCGACTGGCTTTCCAGCCGCTTCAGCGGTTCAACACGATTTTGGGCGCCGCCGCTGATTGCCTGCCTTGGTTCGGCCAGCATTCTCGTGGCGATCCATGCGGTAAGCGGCACACCGGAGATACTCCGAACCATCGCGCTTCCGCTGCTGGTGTCGACGACTTATGCAGCGATCTACAATTATTCGATCTCCGCAAGACGAGGTTTCGACACATGATGGAGACAGGAGACAGGAGACCTCTGGCGAGCCGCAATACCCGCTGGGCGGGCGCAATTGCCCGATGGATGGCCGCGCGGGCCATAACGCCGAACCAGATCTCGCAAGCCAGTATGCTGGCGGCAGCAATCGCCGGCAGCACTTTCTATCTGGCGGGACAGACGACAGGCCTGCCGCGTGCCGGCTACCTGCTGCTGGCTGTTCTATTCTGCCAGGCACGCCTTCTTTGCAATCTGTTCGACGGCATGGTCGCAGTCGAAGGCGGAAAGGGAGAGGCTGACGGCCCTTTCTGGAACGAGTTTCCGGATCGCATCGCCGACCTGATGATATTCGCCGGCGTCGGGTATGGTATCGGTATGCCAGGACTGGGCTGGGCGGCCGGAGCCTTCGCCGTGCTGACAGCCTATGTCCGGGAGCTCGGTCGCGCCACCGGCAATCCCAGCGATTTCTCCGGCCCGATGGCCAAGCAGCACCGGATGGCGACGATCACGGCGGCGGGACTAGCATCCCTTCTCGAGCCATTATGGGGCGGGCAGAACCAGATCCTGACGATCGGTCTCTGCGTAGTAGCCGTGGGAGCAGCCCTTACAGCGATCCGCCGCTCGAAAACATTGGTAACGCGCCTCAAGCATCGCTGACGAGGTGGATCAGTTTCTAGCCGCCGAACGACGTTAGAATCAGGAGAGCCCTGCCCCGCGCGCTGCCCGGTCCAGCTCCCCTCGAAAATCGGGGTGGGCCAGCCCGATCAACGCCCTTGCCCGCTCCGCCACGGACTTGCCCTTTAGGTTCGCCCATCCATACTCCGTAACGACGATGTGCGTGTCGTTACGCGATGTTGTCACTGGTCCGGTCAGCGTCGGAACGATGCGCGAGAGCGTGCCCTTCGCCGCGGTGGAATGACAGGCGATGATCGATCGCCCCCCGCGAGAGGCATACGCGCCGCGCACGAAATCAACCTGACCGCCGGATGCACTGAACTGCCTGCCGTTCACGAACTCGGAATTGCACGCGCCGTTCAAATCGACCTGCAGCGTCGCGTTGACCGACACCACCCGATCATTCTGCGCGATGATGAAGGGATTGTTCACATAATCGACTGGGTAGGCCTCAACTGCCGGGTTGTTATTCAGGAAGTCGTAAAGGGCTTGATCTCCGAGCGCAAAAGTGAAGATGGACCGCCCGGCATGTATCTGCTTGCGACTGTTGTCGACCACGCCCGCTGTGACCAGCCTTGCGAGGCCCGGCGTCATCATTTCCGTATGAATGCCGAGGTGGCGATGCTGTGAAAGCCCCGAGCACACCGCATCAGGCAAAGCACCGATACCCATTTGCAGGCAGTCGCCATCTTCCACCAGGTCCGCAATGATCGCCCCGATGGCATCATCCACCTCATTGCGCTCAGCGGCGAGCAACACAGGCAGGCTGACATCGTTTTCAACCAGCGCTGTCACGCTTGAAACAGGGATCATGCAATCACCCCGCACATAGGGCATATTGCTGTTGACCTCGAGGATCAGGCGAAGTCCGGGCTTTCGCGATACCGTGAGCGCATAGTCGGTACTGGCACCAAGGCTGAAATTGCCATCGGCGTCCATCGGCGAGACGGTTGCAATCAACGTGTCCACACCGACATGCTCGACCATCGAGCGCGGCACCTGGCTGAAATGGCAGGGTACCAGGTCGACCGCGGGCAGCGCCTCCGCCAATCTCCTCTTGTCGAGCGCACGCTCGACGCCTCCATGAAAGTAGCTCATTGGGACGATCAGGTCGCGCAGCTCGAATTCGAATACACTCGTGCCAGCGACGCCAGTGCAAAGAAGATAGTAGAGCCGCACATTCTCGACGGCTCCCACACGGGCCCGTTCAGCAAGCGCCGCAAGGATAGCGGGTGGCTGACCGGCAGCCAGTGGCATTGCGACCTTCGCGCCGGACGGGACCATCGTGACCGCCGTGTTTGCAGATGTCAGCCGTTCGCGATACAGCCTCTGATGGATCGTCGTCATTGGGCCCTCCTCCCAGTGCACATTTCAGAACAATTCAGTATCCAGTGCCATGCTCACAAAGTTATCGGCATTTGCGACCGGTGCAGGCGCTTTCGTCTGCTACAGAACACTCTTTAAAAAGCGCCGAGCGCGTATTTTTTGCAAGGCTGGGCGCAGCGACGCCGCCTCGAGCGAGCTTTCGTCGGTGCTGTTTTGGTCGCAGCTTTCGCCAACGCACTGGCGATGCCACTGCTGGAAATTTGAATAAGGGCTCTTGAGCACACCAGCGGCACCATCACAAGCCGCGCTCACTGCCAGAATTCTGAATCAGGTATGCGAGGCGTCCTAACCGCCCGAGGCGCGGGTCGGCGTTCAATGTCCAATATAAGCCCGGCGCCTCCGCAGACCATGGAAGCCGAAATTGGCGACCGTCCCGCCGATGCCGGCTACGGGTCAACCATCGCGGCCGGTCATCGATCGAGAGAGGATGGTTTGCACGTAGTTTGAGTTGACCGACCTCGATCGCTAGACGACAGTTGTAACTCGCAGCAAGGCAGGAGGAAATGCGATGGACGAGCCAGACCGGTGGCGCCATATGGAAAGCGCCCCGAAAGACGGGAGTCGGATCTTGGTCACGATCCGCTCGTCCGAACAGGGACCGGCAGAAGTTGACCTCGCGTATTGGTCGAACGGCGATCAGTTCGGTGGAGAGGGCTGGCGCGCCTCTGATTCCTCCCCCGGACACATCATCGAATATGCTGAGCCGGAATTGAAGTGTTGGATGCCGATGCCCGCGGCAAACCTCAGCCGCAGCTCGATGCCCTCGCCCTGGGAAGGCGACGACACTGAGCAGCTCGACGGGTCGGGGATTTAAGAACTCGCGCTAAACGACAATGGTTTCTGCCTCCGCAGAAGAGGTCCAGATTGCCGTCGCCTGCAACAGGGATTCCGCCTGCGGCTCGCATCGGTCCAGCCTGCGAAGGCGCAACGGCAAACCGATGTTAACACGTGCCATCTCCCGCGAAGATTGATGCGCTCCGCTTCGGTGTGTGGCATCCCGGTGGTCAACCGTTTGTTTCGACCCTGTTGAAATGATCATAGAGCGCAATCGCTCCTCAAATCGCGCACCGCTTCACAAACCTTCTTGGCCGCTGCCTGCACCTGCGCATCTCAATCCGACAGAGCGGAACATAATCGTATTTTTCCCAAGATCGATCCCACTATTCTCTGTGAATAGTTGGCAGCCTTTGGCGACGCCTGCAAAGTGACGTCGCCTAAACAACATTCCTTTGACGCTGCTTTGACGGTGGGGTGCTACGGCCAGTTTGCGAAGTTATGCAGAGGGATTTCAGCCGGTTATGCTTCAGTTCAACCATCGCCGAAGTATCGATTTGCCTTTTGGAGTTCCGGTTTCCCTTATCGGTTGCTTGCCAGACGCCGCAGTTGTGGCAGACTGGCCTCCGCATGCTAGGTCTTCGAGCTGCCCAACCAGCACATCGGAGGCAACGGGGGCGGGGCCGGTGGATTGCATGGACAAGGAGCAAAATCCGTTTCGGATGTTCCTACTCGGGCCTTTCGCCCTTGTGGACGCCGGAGGTCGGTCGGTTACTCCGAAATCAAAAAAGGCCCAGGCTCTTCTGGCGATGCTTGCATTGTCCGCCCGTGGCTCGCGTTCGAGAATCTGGCTTAGGGACAAATTGTGGAGCGATCGCTCCGACGACCAGGCTGCAGCTAGTCTGCGCCAGGCTCTTTTCGACATTCATAAGACTCTGGGGCCAGCACGTAATCTCTTGATTACGGATAAAAATACCGTTTGGCTGGATATGGACCGACTCGTACTCGACACCGACCTGGTGGTTCGGGCGGAGCGGTCCGCGGATCAAATCACCGATGAATTGCTCGAAGGTATCGACATCCGCGATCCGGAATTCGAGGACTGGTTAGCGCTGGAACGGCAGAACTGGTATCGCCGGCTCGATGAAGGACAAGTCCATGATGTATTCGAGCCGCGACAGCAGCCGAGCCGCGATATCGCCAAACATTCAGCGCTGCTGCCGCTGACAGGCGCCCCGGATGTGCCGAGGCCAGGCAAACCCACGGAAACCACCGGCAGCGACCCAAATCCGCGGCGGGCTTCCGGTGACTGGCGATGGGTGATGGCCCTTCAGTCACCCATCGTGGTGGGCGCTGGAGAGGGTGGACAAATTGCTGCGGCACGGTTCCAGAATCTCATTGCAAAAGCCGTCATCGACGGGCTGGCCATTGGCGTCACCGACCTCTCCTTCACCCTGCCGGATATTGAAGAGAGCGAACAGCAAATCAGCCTTCCGATATGCCTACAGCTTCGCGTGACGTTTGACGGTGACATGGTGCTGGTCGAACTGGTGATGAAGCACCTGATCAACAACCGCATTCATTGGCTGGGCAGTCAGGCAATCAACCGCACGCAGTTCGAGCGGGGCGAATTCGGCACCGCCGCTGCGCTGATCAGCCAGGCCATCGATCAGTTGGCCTATTTCCAGGAGACCCAGGCAAACGACAGCCGATTGTCGCAAGACGGTCTCCTGATCGACGCTGTCAATGCGATCTTTCGGCTGTCGCGCAGCGATCTTGATAACGCCGAGCGGCGCCTGGGAGAACAGATCCAGTATCAACCGCGGTCATCGGCTTTTGCCTGGCTGTCATTCATCCGGACTTTCCAGGTCGGCCAACGTTTCAACGCGCTCGACGCGCATCTGATCGAGGAGGCCCAGGCCTATGCGCGCAAGGCGCTGGAACTCGATCCGCAGAATTCGGTGTCGCTCGCGCTCGTCGGCCACGTCCATTCGTTCCTGTTCTGCGAATATGACTACGCGGCCAACCTGTTCGAAAAATCGATCCGCCTGAACCCTGCCCTGCCGCTCAGCTGGGATCTCTACGCCATGCTTCATTGCTATGCAGGCCAGCCCGACAAGGCTGTGGCCATGGCGCGTTGGGTGCAAGAGCTCGGCGTCTACAGCCCGCATAAATATTACTTCGATACGACCAAGTGCATTGCAGCGGCGCTTGCAAGCGATCATGCCACGGCCATAGCTGCAGGCGAAGAAGCTCTGCGGGCGCGGCCGAACTTCAACAGCCTGCTGCGCTATCTTGCCTCCAGCCATGCCCATTCCGACGATCTCGGCGGCGCGCGCCATTACCTGCAGCGGCTTGAGGCGGCCGAGGGCGGCTTCTCCATCAATGCCTTTCGCGGCAGCGGCTATCCGCTGCTCAACACAGGTGGCGGACAGATCTTGATCGACGGCCTGCTCAAGGCGGGCGCTAAGCTGCGCTGAACCCCGGACAATTTCTTCAGAACTTCGCGCAAGGAGGCTGCAATGGAAGCGGACACTATCCCGGACCTACAATCAAAAATTGTTTCATTTCTAGACAGTTATAAATTCAGGATTGAGCCGGATACGGTTCTTCCATGCGAACCGAGGGGCGATGCGAGCGCTAATCCCTTCGCCGGTGCAAAGCCGGCTGCGCCTGATGCAACCTCCGAACCTGCGCTTCTCTTCGGCACGGATGAAGATGCATCTCCCATGGCCGGGCCCGTGATGGCGACGATGGCCGTAGCCTCGGTCCTCAACAAGAGCGTCGCGAACAAGTCGGTGCTCAACAAGGCATCGCTGAACAAAAACAAGAATAAAAATAAGAACAAAAACAAGAACAAGTCGACGATGGACGGCGCCAGTCTCGGCGTGTCGCAACTTATCCCCTCCTTCGAACTGCGCAGGCTGCACCAGCAGCCGTCACGCAACGCCTATACCGCGGCGCGACGCTTCACCTGGGAAATGCTGGATATACTTCCGCCGCCCGGCCCGGATTATACCCGCCTCGAGACGACGGTGCTGCTTTCCATGCAGCGCCGCGACCGCGAACGTGTGCGGCGCCTGCCCGACATCCAGATCGAAGCGACGATCTCCGTGGCGGAATTCACCCGCGCACTGCATATCGAGGATCTCGGCGGCTTCGAGCAGACGGAAGGCCTTTTCCAGGCGATCCTGACGGCCTGCGAATATGTCGGGCTGATCTACAAAAGCCAGTTTAACCGGCTGCGGCCAAACCAGTTCGAGCCCATGCTGCGGCCGTTACTGGCCGTGCCTGCCCACGAGTCCTATCCCAGCAACCACTCGTTCCAGTGCTTTTCTATCGCCTTCGCGTTCTCGACGATCCTGCCGGAACATCCGGCCACCGACGAGCTTGCCCGCATCGCCCAGAACGTCGCCGAAAACCGCGAATGGGCCGGCCTGCACTATCCGAGCGACACACAGGCGGGGCGAGATCTCGCCCGACGCTTCGCTCCATACCTCCACGACGCGTTCGGTCCTCTGTTCCAGGCCGTACACGACGAATGGGTCTGAATTCGCCAGCTGCTGCTCAACAGGATGATAACCATGACGGATCAAACACAAATGCCTGAGCCCGCGCCGATCGACTACTATTATCTCTGGCACCTGACTGCCCTTGGCGTCGTCGACGCGGAATATGGCTCGGCTCCGCCTGCTCCACCGGCACTCGATGCGAGCGCCGCACGCGCGCGCCCCGATCCCCTTATCACAGGCACGGTCTGGGATGCCATCGCTTCCGCCGGCCCGTTGCGACCCGCGCGGGTCGCGCTGATCGATGTCGGCGTATCTCCGGATCATCCCAATCTGGCAACCCGGCTTGACCGGGAAGCGTCAATCGATTTGACGACCCATCGTTACGGCGCGCGCGTGCTCGAAATTCTCGATACGACCACGTCCTTTGACCGTGAGGAAAGACATGCCTTCTTCGCCGGGCTCAACATCGCTCCGCTTGGCAATATCGGCCTTTCGAATGACGACCGGGACTATCTCAGTGACCTGGTTGCCGAATATGCCGCGTCGGAGGGGGTTCTCCGGCGGCTCTACAATCCGGAATCGCTGTTCGCATCGCATGGTACCTGCTGCGCGGGGCTGATTGTCGGCGAACCCGCCGTTGTTGCGGAAGAAGGCACACCAAGCCTCCCGCCGGAAGGAGCCTTCTACGGGAATGGTGACGAGCTGCGTACGAGCGGCAATCGCAATGTCATCCCCTATTTTGGCGTTGATCCTTTCTCAAGGCTCATCTCGATCAGGACGTCCTTCGAAGACGATGTCAGGCAGTTCATTGCGGCCTTTCTTTATGCCTATCATCAGAAAGCTGACGTGATCGTCTTGCCGCGCGGTCTGCCTGACCCCAAACGCAGCATTGTTGATCCGAAGAACGAGCTGAAGGCGGACCTGGAGCTATGGAAAAACCAGGATGCCGCCAACTTGTTCACGCGCATTGCCGTTGCTGATCAGGGTGGGCCTGAACTGGAGCCGAAAGCCGCGCAGGAAGGATCTAATCCGGATCGCCCATGGCATATCCTCAAGCAACTCATCCTCGCCATCAGCCGGCACATCCCGATTGTCTGCGCCGCAGGAAATAGTGGCGAAAGCCAGTTGATCTATCCGGCAAGTCTTGCCGCCGATAACAACGGCATCATTGCTGTTGGGGCCGTTACCGTCGAAGGTTTCCGTTCGGGCTACAGCAATTACGGCGAAGGATTGACGGTTGTCTCCCCCTCTGACGATGGTGAGGTCTTCAACAGGCATCAGTTGCGCCTCGACCGGCTTTCTCCATTTGCGGCGCAGCACGACTACGGCGCTTTTCGAGCGCGGGAATACTACTATTCGCACTTCTCGCTGCTGACGACGGACCTGTCGGGGATTTTCGGCTATAATCATGGCTCCGATCCGTGGTCTGCCATCGTGCCGTTCGGAATCAATCCGGGCATCGGGGGCGGATACTACACCACTTTCGGGGGCACCTCAGGCGCGTCGGCGCAGGTGGGTGGGCTATGCGCCCTGATACAGCGGGCCTACAAGAGCCGCCACAATCCCGCTGAGCGCCTCTCGGGGCCCCATGTGAAGTCAATTCTGAAGGCCGCATCCCGCCTGGACGCCATTGTCGCGCCCGGAACGAGGAAACTGACGGCGGATTGCATGAATGCCGAAAGCGAGGACGCACTCGATATGGCCTATTTCTTTGGGTCAGGCCTGCCGAACGCGCGGGCGGCAGTACAGGCAGCTCTTGCCATCTGACCCCCGGGGATGCTTTTCCATAATTCCAAGCCTCCTCTATCGAGGGGGCTTTTCCTTTGTTTGCGCCTTTTTACGGATTTTTAACGCGGTACTGGCGGGCAAATGACGCCCTTGGGCAATAGTGCCTCTCAACAGACGACGCACACCGTTCCGATGCCGGACGAAGCGGCCCCAACCGGGGCATCTTCACCCGAGATGCAACCTGATCCGCCCGAAGACAAACTCACGGAGGCTGTTGATGTCCGCGACCCGCATTCAACAATTGGCAGATGAGGCGCGCCACCTGCTCAAGGGCAATCCCTTGATGGCAAGTACCGTCTCCCGGCAGCGCGTCGCAACTCGCAACCTTTTGAAGCGACGCTTCCAATATGGCCGTACGCTCGCGGCGGCTTCGAAGCTCGCCGATTGTTCGGTCGGGGTACAGGCGCTGGCAGGCTATTTCCCCGGCCTTGCAGATGATGGATACGCTCGCCTGCTCGAGCTTTCGCCAGCGGTCGCCGGATCGGTCAGCACCGACCCTTACCGTTCATCCGTGCTTGCAGCCTGGATGGGTGGGCTCGCGCGCAGTCTGGAATGGCAGGCGGGCAGCCCCAATGAGCAGATCGTCCGCCGCTATCTGCGGACGGATCTGATCGCATCGGATCTTCAACTCGAACGCCAGCCGGCATGCCGGCTTTCCTGCGGCATTGGCCTCGTCCGCATCGAGAGCCCGGCGTGGAGCCATGTCATGCAAGCCCTCCTCCGCCAATCTATGCCGGACTACCCCGGTCCCGACGACCCCATCACGGGCGATGCGGAATTGGACCGCGTCGCCGACCATCTGGAGAAGGCCTTCGCCTTGATCGCGGAACTGGACGTGTACAGCTATCAGCGTTTGATCGCCTGCCTGCACACGCTTCACGTTGGCGTGCGGCGTGAACCGTCGTGTTCCTTCTCAAGTTCGAACGAATTGCCGGGCAGCGCGATGATCGCCCTTTCAAGAGAAAGATTGCGCGACGACGATCATGCCGCGACAGCGGCCCAACTGCTTCACGAGGCGGGGCATGTCCTGCTGGGGTTTTATACGACCTCGGCGGCGGCATCCCTGCCTGGCGAGTTCCGGTATATCTCCCCATACGAGAACGACCTACAGACGCTCGAGAGCATCCTGCATACGGCCTACGCCATTCCCTGGGAGTGTGCCTTCCGCATGGCATGCCTATCCGCCGAGGTGGATCCTGAGCACCGCGCCCTGAAGACGGCATTCACAATCGCCTATGCTGCGCGGCAAATCCCGCTCATCGATATCGCTCGGAAAGGAATCGAACGTCTCGGCGGCGATGTCCTCCTCGACCTCCCAGACATCGCCGCCATTCCTTCCTGGAGTGGCCGGATCCTATTCCTCGTAAGCCAGTTGCTCGCCGAAGAGCCCATTGCACACCGCCAGGCTCACCTTGCCGAGCGCCAACGAGTTCTCGATCGCCAAGCCTGGAACATCGGACAGGTGCTTCTGCGCGGCAAGGAGCCGATCGATCCGCGGATGGGTCAGCGAGAGATCGATGACAGCGGCGACAATGTCTGCCTCTGGTACGATGGCAGATTTCACGTGATCACGAAGGCTGCCGACCATGCAATGAGCAAGGATTACGGTCGCTGCGCCGAGACGACCCGTGTAACTGCGCCCAGCGAGATGGAGGCGATGTGATGGTCAATTCTCGGTCTAAACGATTGTCAGCGGCGGCTAGCGCGTCCGTCGATTTCCCGAACCTCTTCGCCCACAGCTTTGGGCGGGGCGGCAGAGGGGCTCTGTTCACCGGCAATAGTGCTGATGCTGTCGAGGAACAGAGCCCCAATGTTACCAGTGCTGCATTCGGCGCGTCGTCGTGGGCATCCGATATGCCGGCGGAGAACGAATATGTCTCCGCAGCAATCGATCACCACGACACCTTCCTGACGCCTCTTTGCCATCGGCAACGCGACTTCGCGCGGTTTCGCGAAATTGACTTCGTCATCATCGGATGCGGCGGCGTCGGCTCGCAGATTGCCATCCAGCTTGCGACCCTCGGCGCGCGCCATTTCCTTCTCGCGGATGCGGATCATATCGGCGAGAATAACTTAAGCGACCTCCCTTGGGCGGGAAAAGCTGACCTCGGCTGTCTGAAGACAGACAAGCTGGCGACCTATCTGGCTGCCCGGTTTTCTGCCAAGGTCTTTGCACTGCCGGAAACTGCTGAAGGGGCTGCTGCGCTTCGGTTGATCGCAGACTATGCCCATAACCCGTTCGTCATTCTCGCCGGCGAGGATTCCCCTTCGGTAGGGAAGTTCGTGGCAGCCGGTCGCGCATCGGCAGCCGGCATGCCCCCCTATTTGCAAGCGAGCCGCTACGGAGGCTATCGCACCACCAGTTCCGCTGTCGTGGTGCATGCCGTCTCGCAGATCGCTCAACAATGCCTTTCGAAACACTCTGCCTCGCCAGGACGCCGATGGATTGCCAACCTCAAAACCGATCAGGGCGAGCTCCGTTCTCCTTCCAAAAACCTCGCAAGCGGAGGCCAGTTCGTCGCTCCTGGAGGCGCCAAGAAGGAACCTGTCGAAATCGCTGATGCCATCAATCCGGCGGCGCCGCATTCACTGATGTGGTCACTCGCGCCATGTTCGCTCATCTACGATGCTGGCGAAACTGGCGGAATGAATGGTGAGCTGACGATATCAGAAGCTCTTCGTGATCCGCTGATCGCCATGGTGATGCGGGCCGACGGCGTAACCAGCGAAGAATTGAAGCAACTCCTGGAGACAGCAGCCCGTAAGGTCGAAACGAATCTGTCTGACGAAGTTCAGGAACAATGAGATTCGATATGATGACAAATTTCCCAACGATAATTCTTGCTTTTGCGGGAGGTAAAGATCGCAAGGTGATCCGTACCGCTCGCGAGGCTGCGCCACTGCTGCTGAATGAATGGCCCACCGACGATGGCGAGGAATTCTTCACGGCGGTGAGAATCTGTTTGGAGGTCCTTACCGGAAATACCGAACCCGAGAACTTGCACGAGGCAATCGTCCGCGCTGCATATGAAGCGGGTATTGCTGCGATCACGACTGATCACCGCCTAGGTATCCTCAGGATCTATCCGGTTACCGAGGTCCACCGCCCATGCGCCCCTCGCAATCCCGCTCCCGTCGAACCGCTTCCACAATTGCCATCAGGGCGCCGACCGCGGCAGCGAAAATGGTTGGGACGATCCAAAAGGCATCGATCGGAAATGCATCGGGATGTTTCGAATGAAGGCGAAACTGCCCACGCATCTCTTCGCGACAACCGGAATGAGAAGGCCAAGATATTGTGATTTGCCGAAGCTCATCGACCTGCGCGAAGCTATGCTCGCCCTGTTGGGCTCGTCCCAAAACTCTCGCGGAACCGGCGGGAGAAATGCGAGCGCGACACGTAGCCCGCAGCCTCGGCGGCGGCGACTGCCGTAGCGCCGGCTGTGATTGCATGTTGCGCGGCCTTTAGTCGCTCGCGCCGCAAGATTACGCGGAAGGACGTGCCGTCCGCGGCCAATCGACGTCGTAGCGTGGACGCTCCAATTCCGAGTTTTCCTGCGACATCAGAAACGTTCCAAGCCTCCGAAGGGGCCGTTGCGATCAGCCAGGCGATATCGTCGGACAGGCTTTGTCTGAAGAGCGGTCGCGCCTCGGCAAGTGGCCGCAATAGCGCCAGTACCTCTGTCAGCCTCAGCCGTTTGATTGTTTCGCCGACGCTGACATCGGCGATCGTGGATGCTGCGTGGCAAATCGTCTCGACGAGATCGATGCTCAGCGGCACGGCGTCGAGATCGACTGCATTATGGGCGCGCTCCGCAACGGAGAGCGGTGGAATGCCCTCCGGCAGGAACGGCACATCGAGCCGCAACGCTGCGTAGACGCCGGTTTTATCGTCTGGAATGTTGACCACGTCCATCGGCACGCCACCGGGCAACACGAAGAGCGAGCCGGCCGAAAAGGACCGGGTGCGATCGCCAAGCCACACGTCCTTTTGGCCATAGAGCACGACGCAGATCATCGGACAATCAAGTCGAAGAGCTGCCACCCGTTCGCGGTCGAAGCAGCAATAGGCGAAAAGCTGCCCGCCATAGGGATGCATCCCAACATCGAGCTTTCCCGCCACCATGGGGCGGAGTCGATCGAGCAGGCGTTGGGAAAGCTCGGAACGTCGGTCGCGGATCATCATGTTCATAAGCGCAATCTATGAGAAGGCGCGGCAAGAAAAAATACCGCCGGTGAGCGTTTCGGGCCCAAGTGATCACAAATCTGGCGCATGCCTTGTGGCGAGCGGCGGCACAAGAAGGATCTTCAAGACAAGGAGACCTTCATGAAGACCTTCAAATTTGCGCTTGCCATCGGGGCAACGGTCGCATCGCTGTCCTTCGCTTCCACGCCGACACGCGCTGCTCCAGACCTTGAACTCTGGCGTCTCGACTGCGGCGACGTCATCGTCAAGGATTTATCGATGTTTTCCGACACCTTCGCTTTTGCCGGCAAGAAGGGCGAGCTGACGGATAGCTGCTACGTTATCCGCCACGGCGGCGACTACCTTCTTTGGGACACCGGGCTTCCTGCCGGCATCATCGGCAAGGCACCCGATCAGAATGCGCCGATCGGCGTCTCGCTCAAAACCGACATCCCGACCCAGTTGAAACAGATCGGCATCAAACCGGAGCAAATCGCAACCGTCGGCATCAGCCACAACCATTTCGACCATCTCGGGCAGGCTGCGACCTTTTCGAAAGCCACGCTTATGATCGGCGCTGCCGATTGGCAGACTTTTCACGACAATCCTCCGCCCTTCGCGGTCGTACCGGATCTCGTCAAACCCTGGCTCGATGGCAAGGCGAAACTCGACCTCGTGACGGGTGACCGTGACGTCTTCGGCGACGGTTCAGTGATGATGTTGTCGATGCCTGGTCATACGAAAGGGGAAGCCGCCCTCCTGGTAAAGCTTGCAAAGATGGGGCCGGTCCTGTTGTCCGGCGATGTCGTGCATTTCGAGGATAATCTGGCCACCCACGGCGTGCCGAGTTTCAATGAAAACCGTGCCGACACACTCGCATCGATGGAACGCCTCGAAGCGGTCGCAGCCGGGCTGAACGCAACGCTCGTCATCCAACACGATCCCACCCATATTTCGCGCCTGCCGGCCTTGCCCGAAAGCGCAAGATAAGCGACGCGGTCGCAATCGGCATATGATCACAAATGCCACCGGCGTTGACATGCCGGTGGCAGCAACACGGTCGGGCTCGCAAACATCGTTCCCGTAGCAACCGGACGCCGGCCCCACCTGCCCGGCAGTCTTCTCGGGCTCGATGCCGTGCTCGGCGCAAACGCTTCTTTCGCCCTTTTCATACGCTTCATCGAAGCTCGATGTGCGATGGATCCGACGTTCGCATCATTATGGACCCGGCGAACAGGTCGCTGGATCGTTTTCAGGCGCTTTGCGCGCAATAGGCACGCCAGCCGCCATAACCAGTGATATCCGGCTGGCCGCCGATGGCCGCACTTTCACAGAGAAAGCCGGTCACCTTTGAACCATCGTCGAGCGTCAGCTTGCCGACCCCGAGCGGCGCGGGAATGCGACTGATGAAATCGCCGAAACCGGCAACCGGCAGCGCCCAAATTTCGACGGCGATCGGAGCGCCGCTTTCGGCCCGGATCAGGCCCGGCTTGGCCGGAACAGCTGCCGTCAGCGCGTAGAGCCTGTAGTCGCTGCTGGTGGCGGTGGACCGGCGGAAAAAGCCGCCGCGTTCGACGAGTTCGTGGTTGAGCGGCATGCCGGAAAGATGGGCGCCAACCACGGCGATCTCCCGATAGCCTTCCGGCAGCGGTTGTGCGACGACTTCCGGATACGGGTTGTCGAACTTGGCCAGCTTGAGGCCCGTTGCCTTGTGGAAGGTGGCAGCTATGCCGGCTGTGCGCGCCTCCTCGAAGCCAGGCGCCAGGAACGTGACGCCGAGCGGCAGGCCGTCCTTGCGGAAGCCGTTGGGAA
The DNA here is from genome assembly GCA_900470965.1 of Hyphomicrobiales bacterium. GTDB lineage: Bacteria > Pseudomonadota > Alphaproteobacteria > Rhizobiales > Rhizobiaceae > Rhizobium. Next base: position 112,715 of record UCCS01000016.1, on the reverse strand, counting down.
CGGCAATGCCGCAAAGCCCCATGAGGTTGACGAAGTTCGTATAGATGCCGAGCTTGCTGTTCAGCTCGATCGGGTTCGCGGCGATCTCCTCCTTTGTGTAGATCGTCGGCGTCGTGGGCACCATCAGAACGGCGATGTCCTTCCATACGGCCCGAGTGTCGCGCTTGAGTTCGGCGATGCGATGGATTGCCGCGAAGGTGTCGATGGCGTTGAAGCTGCCGGATTTCGAGAGGATCTGCCGCGTTACCGGATGGATCGCATCCCGATACTTCTCCAGCACGCTGTCGAGGCTGAGGGCGCGTTCGGAAATCCAGGGGCCGTCATAGAGAATGCGTTGCGTTTCCTCGAAGGGCGTGAAATCCACCTCGACCTTCTCGCCGCCCATGGCGATCAGCCGTTCGACAGCTTCGCCGAACAGGCGCTCGGCTTCGGCGTCACCGAAGAAACGAAGCGCATCGCCGGCCGGCACGCCGAAACGGAAGCGCGGCGGCGGCGCGACGGGAGCGAGCTGCACGTCGTCGGCTTCGGGCTTCGAGAAGGGATAGGACGGGTCATAGCCCGCCATCAGCTTCAGCACGCTCATGCCGTCCTCGACCGTCAGCGAGAACACGGAAAGGGTTTCGATGGTCTTTACGCAGCCGCCGCCGGAAACGCAGGCATTGCTGACCAGACCGGGCGTCGGCTTGATGCCCACGATGTTGTTGAAGCCTGCCGGTACGCGTCCCGAGCCGGCGGCATCGTTGGCGATGGAAAAACTCGAAAGACCGGCGGCCACGGAAACGCCCGAGCCCGAGCTCGACCCCCCGGAAATGTAACGCTCGTCGAAGACTGAGGAACAGGCGCCATAGGGTGTGCGCATGCCCACCAGACCGATGCCGAACTGGTCCATATTGGTCTTGCCGATGAGAAGCGCGCCGGCCTCGAAAAGGCGGTCGAGCGCCTGGCCGGAGGAGTGGGCAACATAGGCGGCTTCCTTGAGCCCGTTCGTCGTCGGCAGGCCGACGATATCGTTGCAGTCCTTCACCGAGAAGGGGATTCCCCAGAGCGGTCGTCCATCATGGCCGGCGGCCTCCAGCTCGACTGCGGCCCTGAGCACGGTCGCGCGCGGCACGAGATAGGTCCAGACGTGGTCGTCCCCGCGTGCTTCAATGCGGTCGTAGATGGCGTTGACGACACGGGCCGGCGTCAGTTCACCGGTAGCATAAGCCTTGCCGAGCGTGGTGAGATCGAGGCTGCCTGTGGCGTCGGACCAGGTGAATTCTGACATGATGCTACTCCTGAAGCGTCGTTAGTGCCGCCAAGACGTCGGCGGTGGCGGCAACCGTGCCGAAAAGGCCGTTGCCGAAAGTTGTGATGCGCAATTGCGCGCTGTGGCGCAGGGGCGAGGTGCCCTTGCAGGCATCCGCCACCGCCAGGCACTCGAAACCCATGTCGTTGGCCGCGCGCTGTGTGGCGTGAACGATGCCTTCGGTCGGAAGGCCGGTCACGAGCAGGTTGCGCACACCGCGCTGGCGCAGCTCATCCTCGAGCCCCGTGCGGAAAAATGCGTTGTCGCCACCATGATCGACGAGGATTGCGTTAGCGGGCAGCTCCAGCCTGTCGCTCAGCGCCCATTCGGCAGAATGTCTAGCGGGAACATGGTCGCCGAGGAGACGACGGCGAGCCGCCATCGCGCTTTCGGACGGGTCTGCGCCACGGCGGGCGGCAACGACGGTAAGGCCGGCTTTGTTGGCCCCTTCCAGCAGTTCCATGGCGGCTTCGAGCTCCGGCCCGGCCGACAGCGCGGCGATGTTGCCGTTCTGGAAGCCGAGGAGCAGAAGCGCGGTGTCGCTCGCCGACCAGACCCCGTCAAAGGGCCAGGAATAGGGATTGGCGGCGATGGCGCCGAAGTTTTTCATGTCGCGCTCAGCCATCGAGCATCTCCAGCATGGCCTTGAACGCAGCCCGGTCGGAGACGCGGCCCCAGCGCCCGCCGAATGCCCCAAGGATTTCGATGGTCGCCTCGTGATTGGGTGTTTCGACCGCCGCCGTGCAGTCTTCGAGAAGCACGCACTCGATACCGTATTCGAAACCGTCGCGCAGGGTGGATTGCACGCAGCAATCCGAGGTGACACCGGTAACGACAAGGCGAGAGATGCCGCGCTTTTTCAGTTCGCCCGCCAGTTCGGTGCGGTGGAATGACGACTTGCCCGGCTTGTCGATCACCAGTTCTCCCTCGACGGGACTTAGTTCGGGAATGATCTGCCAGCCCGGCTCGCCATGCACCAGGATACGGCCAGTCTTGCCCTGATCGCCGATACCGAGCCCATGGACGCGGGTGCGCCATTGCTTGTTGGCATGCAGGTCCAAAAGATCGGGTCGGTGTCCCTCTCGGGTGTGAATAACGGTGATCTCCGCCGCCCGGGCAGCCTCGAGGACATCGCGGATCGGCGCGATGACGGAGCGGGTGTTGGAGACATCCTCGCCGAGTTGGTCGACCCAGCCGCCGGGGGCGCAGAAATCCACCTGCATGTCGATGATGATGAGCGCGATCTCCGCCCTTGAGACGGGACCGCCGAGCGGCCAGAAGCCGCCGGTTGCCGGACTCGTCACAAGGTTACTCCCGTTTGCGCATCAAAAACGAGGATGGACGCCGGATCGATGGCGAAGGACACGCTCTCGTCGCGGCTGATGCGATGGCTGCCGTCGATCATGGCTTTCAGCTTCGGCGACGACTTCATCACATCGCGCTCGTCCTCGATCATGTCGGCATGGCCCATCGCGATCTCGCCAGAATCCAGATGCAGTAGCAGGTCGGCTCCCAGATCCTCGACGAACAGGACCCTTGCGGAGAGGGTTCCGGGTCCCGTCGAGCCCGTGGTCACTTTGAAGGCTTCGGGGCGGATGCCGGCGACAACCTTGCCGCCAATACGCCGGGCCAGCCGGTCCGCCGAGGCCAGAAGCGGGAGCAGGAAGGGACCGATCTGCAGGGCCGGCGCGCCATCGTGACCGACGAGGGTCGCCTCCATGAAATTGATCGGCGGCGAGCCTATGAAGCTCGCGACGAACATATTCAGCGGATTGTCGTAGAGCCTGCGAGGGGCATCGAGTTGCTGCAGTGTTCCCTTGTTCATCACGGCGACGCGATGACCCATCGTCATCGCCTCCACCTGGTCGTGCGTCACGTAGACCGTGGTGACCGCCCGCATACGCTGCAGCCTCGAAATCTCTGTCCGCATCTGGCCACGCAGTCGAGCATCGAGGTTCGAAAGCGGTTCGTCCATGAGGAAGGCGTTGGGCGAGCGAACCAACGCCCGTCCCATGGCCACGCGCTGGCGCTGGCCACCAGAGAGGCGCGCCGGCTTCCGGTCGAGGAATTCCGTCAGTTCGAGCAGCGCAGCCGTTTCGCGAACCTTCTCCGCCACCTCCTCGGGCTTGGCGCCGCGAACCTTCAGTCCGAATGCGATATTTTCGCCTACGGTCAGATGCGGATAGAGCGCGTAGGACTGGAACACCATGGCGATATTGCGCTCGCGCGGGGCAAGATCATTGGCGACGGTATCGTTGATCCTGAGCGTGCCGCCGGTGATCTCCTCAAGGCCCGCGATCATGCGCAGCGCCGTGGTCTTGCCACAGCCCGACGGACCGACAAGCACCATGAATTCACCGTCGTTGATCGAGAGGTTAAAGTCCGTCAGTGCTGCGGACTTGCCGCCCGCATAGGTTTTGGACACGTTCTGAAACGAAATCTGGGCCATGGATCTGGGTCCTACTGTACGCCGTTCGTTGCGCCCTGAACGAAGTAGCGATTCATGAACAGCGCCATCAGGACAATCGGAATTGTTGAGAAGTGGGCGAGCGCGCCGAGCGTGCCCCAGGTGATGTCCTTGGTACCGTAGGCGGTCAGCAACGCGACCGATATCGGCTTGGAATCGAGTGTCGTGAGGAACATGGGATGAAGGAAGTCGTTCCAGGAAAACATCATGCAGAACAAGGCGCAGGCGATCATGCCTGAACGGGTGGTCGGCACAGCGACCTTGAGGAAGGCACCCATCTGCGTGCAGCCATCGGTCAACGCCGCCTCTTCCATATCGGGAGGCAGCGACTTGAAATAGGAGAACATCATCCAGGTCACGAAGGCACAGTTGAGCATGGTGTTGAAAACGATGACCGCCCACCAGCTTCCGAGCAGGCCGATGTCACGCATGAGCAGATAGAAGGGGATCAGGGCGGCGATTGCCGGGATCATGCGGATCGCCAGGAAGAAATAGGCAAAGCCCGCGGCATACCTGGACTTCGACCTTGCCAGTGCATAGCCCGCGGGAGTGCCGAGCAGCAGCGACAGAAGCGTCGTACCGACGCTGATGACAAGCGACGAGCGCACCAGCGAGAACACGTCGAAAGCCGCAAAGGCCTTGCGGAACTGGTCGAGCGTTGGCTCGAAGAACAACCGCGGCGGCACGGAGAAGATCTGGTTCGAGGGCTTGTAAGCCGTGGAAATCAGCCAGCATACCGGCAGCAGGAAGAGCACGGTAATGGTGAGAATGGTGGTCCGCTCGAGAAAGACGCGTCGTTTGGAAACCATGGCCATCGCATTACTTCCCATTGATCCGTACATCGGCGCGGCGCACCACTAGCATCAGCGCGGTCGCCATCAGCGCTATAAACAGCAGTGTGACGTTGCCGACCGCCGACGCATAGCCGACATTGAAGAATTGCAGCCCTTCCTTGACGCCGAGCATCATCAACGTGTTCGTAGCGTCGTCGGGTCCACCCCCGGTCGTGACGAAGACGGAATCGAACACGCGGAAGGCGTCCATGCTTCTCAGCGTGAGCGCCAGGAAGACCGATGGCAGCATCAAAGGCAGGATAAGCATCCGAAAGCGCTGCCAGGCCGTTGCGCCATCGACCAGCCCCGCCTCCAGCACGTCTGCCGGCAGCGCTTTCAATCCTGCGAGCAGGATCAGCGCCATCAGGGGCGTCCATTCCCAGCAATCGATAAGGATCAGCACCCAGAGCGCCGTGCTGCCGTCCGTCAGAAGGCCGCTACGCGGCCCGATCCCGGCCTCTGACAGGAAGTAGCCGATCATGCCGTAGTCCGCACCGAGCAGCGCCTTGAAGATCAGGCCGACCACCAGCGGGGTGATCGTGGCGGGAATGAGCAGGAAGGCAAGGACGATGCGATTGAAGCGACTGTCGCGCCACAGCAGCAGCGCAAGGCAGAAGCCGAAAACCAGCTGCAACCCGACGCTGAAGATCGTGAACTGAACGGTATTGAGAATGGCCTTGCGGGCCGACGGATCCGAGAAGATGTCGAAGTAGTTCTGGAGGCCAACGAACTGGGTGCGGGCCGGGCGCAGAAGATGGTATTTATAGAAGCTGTACCAGATGCCCTGTCCAAGGGGCCACAACCCTACAGCTGCGACATATATGACGGCCGGCGCTGCCATGAGAGATAGGAAAAACCTGCGGCGGTCTGAGAAGCTGTAACGCACAGGTCAACGCTCCACTCTAAATTCGGCAGGTCGGGGGAACAGCCAGCGCCTGTCATATGGCTCGCAACTTTACTCAGGTTGCATTGAAGGTCGGCCCGCCACCCTTTCCTCGGCTGGCGGGCGTCAAAGTCTGTCAGAACAGTTTTTCGGCTGCCGCCTGGGCTTTGTCCAGCGCATCCTTCGGCGTAACCGAGCCAGAGAGCGCCGAGTTCACGGCAGTGCCAAGCAGATCCTGGATTTCCGGATACTGGGGAATGCGCGGGCGGAATTCGCCATTGCCGTGCTCATAAGTTTCCTTCAGAACCGGCAGGAAGTCGAATTTCGCGTTGAGATCGGGGTCGTCGAGCTCGCTCTTGCGGATGAAGCCACCTGCCCCGAGCATGTTGAACTCCTTGTGGACCTTCTTGCTGCTGATCCACTTGATAAAGGTCCAGGCAGCGTCCTGCTTGGAGGCGTCGATGTCGGCATTGATCGACAGGCCCCACCCGCCGACGCCGTATTGCGGCGTCATGCCCGTTGCGACCGGAGCGACCGAAATACCAACCTTGCCGACCACGTTGGAGACCTTCGGATCGGAATAGGACGTCGCACCGACGGACCATGTCTGCATGAAGGCTGCAAGCCCCTGACGGAAACTTTCTTCGCGACCGCCCCAGTCATATTCGATTGCGCCGGGAGGTGCAGCCTCCGTGAAGAGCTGCTTGTAAACCTCGAGGCTCTTGATATTGGCTTCGGAGTTCAGCGCCGGTTGGCCATCCTTGTTGAGAATGGAGCCGCCAAGCTGATTGTTATACTGCATCCAGTCCTGCGCGACCGCAGGCCCCTTCTGGCCATTGGCGACAAAGCCATACTGCTTCTTGGACGGGTCGTTGAGTTTCAGGGCGTCCTGAACAAGTTCTTCCATGTTCGCCGGCGGCTTCAGACCGGCCGCTTCCAACAAGTCCTTGCGATAGGCCAGAACGTTGGCATAGGCCGCAAGCGGATAGGCAACATATTTGCCGTCATATTGCCCGAGGGATTCAAGGATCACCGGATAGATATCGTCGAGATCGAGTTCCGCCGCGTCGCGCTTTACCCTGTCGGTCAGGTCAACTGTATACTTGTTCTCCGCATAGGCGCCGGCCCAAACGATGTCCATGGTGACGAGGTCGTAGCCCTTGGTGTCGCCAATGAAGTCGGCGGTCGTCTTGGTCAGCAGCGTGCCATAGTCCATGATCTCGACCTTGACGTCCGCGCCCGTCTCCTCCTTGAAGGCGGGGGCGAGCGCCTGAAGGACGTTCGCGAAGCCGTCGTTCATGGAGGCAATCGTCAGCGTTACGCCATCGAGCGACTTCGCCTCGGCATAGGCAGTAGAAGCCATGAGCGCGAGCACCGATACCGCCAGCCTGCCTGCTTTAATGGTCATGCACGGTGAGGATAGTTTCATCATGGATCGCCAACCCCTTCTGTTTTTGAACCGGATGAAGGCAGGTTAGCTATGACCGCACTCAAGTCAAACAAAAATTCACATCTATCACAAAAAACATACCGAAGTCGATCTCTCTGATTAATCCTTTTGCAGGATGACCAATGCGTAGCCGCGATCTGATTTATTTTAAGGCAGTAGCGTCTAATTTTTCATCCTATTGTTTTTGCTAAGATATTTTTCCACTCTATATTTCCCCGTTTCGTTCTCAGAAGGGAGCCGCCGTTTGTGTTGCGAAGAAGAGTGCGTGTGCGAAAAAAATGAAAACAACACAATCAAACACTTTACAACTTTCCCCCTCTCGATACCTTGGTGTCGTTTCCCGGAGAAATGTCGCCATGCAGCCATCGATGGATGTTTCAGCCCCACACCGCCCCGCATTTGGTGCCGCGGCCGTCGCCGCACTTGAAGCGCAGGTTGCGCGCGACCTCACAACGATAGAAGCGGGCCTGCGCGAGTGGGTGCCGGAACGACGCCGCACATCCGGCGAGGCGATATCAGATGTCGTCATCGTGGGAGCAGGTCTCTCTGGCCTGTCGGTTGCCTTTGGGCTGAAGCGGCAGGGCGTCCAGCGCATACTCCTCATTGATGCTGCACCGGAGGGCCGCGAAGGACCCTGGATCACCACGGCGCGCATGCGCACATTGCGTTCACCCAAGACCCTCACCGGGCCGGATCTCGGAATTCCGTCATTGACCTATCGGGCCTGGCACGAGGCCACATATGGGCCGCAACATTGGGAGACGCTGGATAAGATCGATCGGATCGACTGGATGGCATATCTCGGCTGGTTCAGATCGGTCCTTGCACTGAATGTTTACAACGATACAAAACTGATCCGGATCGAGCCCGATGAAGGGCATCTGCGCCTCCTTGTGGAACGAGAAGGGGTGCTAGGAGAGCTTTCCTGCCGCAAGGTCGTGCTGGCCACCGGCCTCGAAGGGGCCGGCAGCCTGAACGTGCCGGGCGCAATCCGCGAAAACCTTCCACGTCAGCACTGGACCCATAGCGGTGATGAGATCGATGCCGGCTTCTTTGTCGGCAAACGGATCGGCGTGCTCGGTGCGGCCGCATCCAGCTTCGACTGGGCGGTCGCGGCTCTCGAGGCTGGCGCTGTATCCGTGACGGTTCTGGCGCGCTCGACTGTCCTGCCTCGCACGGAACTGCTTGATTGGTCGAATTTCCCCGGCTTTCTCAACCATTTCGCCGATCTCGATGATCACAGCCGCTACAGATTTACCCGGCGGATGTTTGCCTTCAAGACACCGCCGACCAACGAGATGTTCAACCGCGCCATGGCACATGAGGCGTGCCGGCTGGTGACGGGCGCCCATGTGCGGTCGGTCGCCATGGAGGGCGAGAAGATTTGCATAGAAACCGCGGCCGGCGATTTTCGGTTCGATCACCTCCTGCTCGGTACGGGCTATCGCGTCGATCTTTCATGCCGGCCGGAGCTTTCCAACCTGATCGGTTCGGTTGCGACATGGGAGGACCGCTTCATCCCGAACGAGGGAGAGGATGACCGCGATCTCCTGGCCTATCCCTATCTGGGCCCGGCTTTCGAATTCCTCGAGAAGACGCCGGGCTCTTTGCCGATGCTCACCAACATCCATGTCTTCAACAATGCGGCGGTCCCGAGTCTTGGGCCTGTATGCAACGGCATCACCGGACTGAAATCCGGCGTGCCGAAACTCGTTGCCGGCATCTGCCGCGGCCTCTTCAAGGCCGATATCGAGCATTTCTACCGGTCGCTCGACGGCTACGACAAGATCCATTTCCAGCCGGAATATTGCTTCGACGGCGACGCTGCCTGAGGCGCCGGCCCGTCATCTGTCCTCAGGGCGCTAAGAATATTCCCGACGTTCAGCCCGTGACTTACCCCTGAAGGGCATTCGCGTCGAAATCGATCAGCCCCATGCGGCGCGCGGCGACGACCTTGTAGAGCGGATCGCCGGTATCGCGAAACTCCTCGAATGCCGAAAACACCAGCGAATGGTCGTGTTCGTCATTTGAGGCGACGGCAGCGGCGGCAATGATCTCATCCGGCGGCACCGGCACAGTCCGCCATTGGTCGAGGACCTCCGGCGAGGGCAACGCCGGCATGTTAATCTTGGTATAGAGCGCCATGACGACTTCCCAGAAATGCATGGCGAGGCGTTGCGGCTCATCCAGATGGGGACTGACGAGCCGCAGCCAATGACAGCCGGTGACGGCATGCAGGGCTTCGAAACTCATTGTCGCCGCAAACAGCGCAAGGGATGCGGGGCGCATCCGGCCCAGCAGATCCGGCGACGGCGCCAAACGCCCGAGCCGCTCCTGAAACGCCGGCACCTTGCCCATGGCCTCGATCCATTTCCAGAGCAGATAGGTCGGCGCGTCGATATTGCGAAGCCGTGGATCGGCATGCATGTCGAGCAAAAGAGCGACCGGATCGATGACGTCGCGCCGGCGATCGGCCGGAATGGCGTCGTAAGACAGGTAGGTGGCCGCCCAGTAACCGAGCGCGACGGCGATTTCGGTATCGTCGCTGCGAAGCACCGCATAGGCGAGCCTCATCAATCCATGGGTGGCGGAAGCGGCAACGCCGGGAAAGAGGCGTGGCAGGTAGCGCCGGATGGCTGCGTGCCCGCCTATCTCGGCAACGACCCCCTGGAAGAAGCGCCGCAGGTCGCCCTCATGCTCGCGCTGCCCCAGCACCGTTTCCCAGTTCGAGGCATCGAGCTGCCTGACCGGCGCCGCCGGAAAGGGAACGGCATGAATGCGCGTGTAATGCTCCGCATATTCCTCCAGCCGCGCGGGTGAAGCGCCGAGCCTTCCCATGGCTTCGAGCACCATGGGAAGATGGTTGGCAAGCAGGACCGGAAACTCGCCGCTGTGACGGCCGATATCGGCGATCAACGAGGGCAGCCGCTCCCCGGCCGACGGATCGGGATAAATGGCTTTCAAGGAAGTGAACATGATCGCGCGCACCGTTTTTCTGTCCGGAGACTTCTGCCCATCGGAAATGAGCCATAGGGCTCAATTCACGAATAAAGAACAATCTCTAACAAAAAACAACAAATAGCAACCTTCCCTCCCCTCACTCCGAGGGAATTTCCAGCGGATTATCCTTCGCACGATCAATGCATGCAATGCGCATTTACCTCTTCAAAGGACAAGCACGTTCTCAGCAAGCAATCGTGATCCGAATTTAGGGACACTGCATCGCGGACATCCGGAACTGGCCCGGTCAATTGGCGACGATAATTTCCACGTTTGCGTTGGTCAGCGCCTTGTAGAGATCGCCCGTCGGCATTTCGTCACAGATAAGCGTATTGAACTCCGTCAACGCGGCCACATACACCAGAGACATGTTGTTGAATTTGGTTGAATCGCACAACACCACACGCCGAGACGCTCGTGAAAGATAGATACGCTTCATGTCCGTTTCTTCGAACGAATAGTCGAAGATCCCTTCTGGCGTCAGGCCGGAAACACCGACGAAGGCCACGTCGAACCACAGGGATTCGAACTGACTGACGGCGGAAGAACCGCTCGTGGACATTTCCTCGCCGCGGATTCGACCGCCGGCGAGATAGATCTCCGCTCCCCTTCCGGCCAGATGTGCGGCGCTGCGAATGCTATTGGTGAAGATCTTAGTATGCGGACGTACCGTCAGGGTTTCCGATACGAAATAGGTGGTCGTTCCAACGTCGAGCGCGATGCTGCGAGCTCCCGCGGCAAGATCGACGGCGGCAGAAGCAATCCGCTTCTTCAGGTTCTCGTTTCGAACAAGGCGAGTTTCGAAGGCTGGCTCTTCGCTGTCGGCACTTTCGCTGACCGGCATCGCCGGCGCACGATCTGGCTTCACCGCGCCGCCATGGGTGCGAATAAGCTTGCCGTCCTTTTCGAGTTCTACGAGATCGCGGCGGACGGTCATTTCCGACACCGAGAGCTGCTGGGCCAGGTCGCTTACGGTCACTGAGCCGAAGCGGCCGATCGCTTCGACAATTGCGGCCTGCCTGACCTGCGCCAGGAATTTGGGCCGTTCATTCGTTTTCAACGCCGACTGTTCCCTCGCCATCTGCCTCTTGTCTTTCGTTTGTCGCCAATGTCCGTTGCGACGAAGATAAAAGCTAGCTTAGCCGAAAGGGAAAGCGTTTCAAACAAAGCTTGTTCGAATCAAACACGCCATGCACAGGCGATTATGATCACCTCTGTGCGGAAGTACAGGCTGCACATTTTGCCTAACGCGTATGACTGGTTGCATTGCCTGTCGAAAAGAGCGCTGCGACGCCGGCCAGCGCGTCGATCGTCAGATCCGGTCGTCGGTCCGTGTCCTCTTCCTCGAGACCGCCGTCCTGCATAGTGAAAAGCACAGAATAGAGACCTGCGGCCCTGGCGGAGACGAGACCGGTGAGACTGTCTTCGACAGCCACGATCGATGCAGGCGAAACCCTCAGGCGTTCTGCCGCGTTGCGATACGGCATGGGCGAGGGTTTGCCTTCCGCTACATCATCGAGGCTGATCGAAAAACGGATGCAGGAGGAAATGCCCATGGCATCGAGATTGGCGTCGACGACGGGCCTGCAGGAATTGGAAACGCATACTTGCGGAATGCCGATATCGGCGAGCATCCGGATGGTTTCGACCGCTCCTGGCACGGCCTGCAGGCTGTGCCGGTTTTCAATATAGTACCGATTGATCGCGTCCAGCCATTCCTGTTCTGCGAGCCCTTGCGGCAGGCGGGAGCGCAACAGCTTCCAGACGTCGCCCATGTGGACGCCGCGAAACGCCATATCCGGAAGATCGGACAGGTCGACGCCGAAACCCCGCGATGCCGCCACAAGTGCGCGATGGTGCAACGGCTCGCTGTCGACCAGCGTTCCGTCGATATCCCACGCAACGGCCAGAAAGCCAGCATCACTCACGAGCCGGCTCTCCAGCGCGGCGCGAGCCGTTCGTAGAGGTCACGGTAGCGGAGGTAACCCTCCCGGTATGAAGCAACGTTCTCGGCCTGCGGCTGCAGGACTTCGGAGAAGGTGACGAAGCGGGTCACGCCCCGCCAGTCGTTTTCAAGGCCGACGCCGATCGCTGCCGTCCATGCCGCCCCGATGCAGGAGCCAGGATGACCGGACAGGCGCTGTACCGGCGCATTCAGCACATCCGCAACGATCTGCATCCAGACGGTACTCTGCGATCCGCCATCCGACACGAGGAAGCGCCTGAGATGGTGGCCCATATCGACCAGAACCTCGATATGGTGGCGAATCGCATAGGCATAGGCCTCCAGGAGGGCTCGCCAGAGATGGCCGATATCGTGCGAAAGCGTGAGCCCCTCAATGACGCCGCGCGCTGCGGGATCATGTATTGGGGTCTTCTCCCCGAGCAGATATGGCAGAATGGTCAGCCCGTCCGCGCCTGCAGGTTTGGCAGAAGCCAGGACATCAAGATGCTGATGAAGGCTTCGCCCCGCGGCCCGCGCCGCTTCCCGCTCGCCTCCGGCAAATGTCTCGACGAACCAGTTGAGGGCCGAACCGCCAGTCGACATGCAGCCATTCGGCATGAACAGGCCCGGCACGAGATGGTAGTCCAGAAACAGGCGCGGATCGGGCTTGACGAGATCGGTTGCTGTGAGAATGTCGACCGCTCCGCCGAATTTCAGGAGCACGTCGCCCGCATCAATGACACCTGCCCCGAGCGCCGAGGCGATCATGTCCGCCGCGCCGCCGACGACTGGCGTGCCGGCCGCCAGGCCAGTCTCGCTCGCGCCGCGGGCATCGATCAAGCCCATGATCTCGTGCGAAGCCCGCTTGGGCGGAAGGACGTTTGGCCTGACATGGGCAAGGCGGATCAGGTCCTCGTCGACAAGGCCCGTCGAAATATCCACGAAACCTGCTTCGAGCGCCCAGTTCTGCTCCATGGCCCGGCTGCCTGTCAGGCGATAGTTGATGTAGTCGTAGGAGCCAAACACAGTGGCAATGCAGGAGAAGACGTCCGGCTCATGCCGCTCGATCCAGCGCAGCTTGGCCGTGACGAGTTGTTGGTTGATGCCATTGCCGGCTCGCTTCAGAAAATCGGGCTCGTTCCATTCCTGCCGAAGTTCGGCAACCTCCGCCCCGCAACGGCCATCGCTCTGCTGGATGCTCGGACGCAGCACGTTACCCTCGCCGTCAAGCAGCACCACAGCCGGCAACATGCCGGTGACGCCGACGGCCTTGACCTCGGACGCTTCGATGCCGCTCGCGTTCAGGAGTTCGGTCACGATGGCGCGCACGTTGGCCCACCATTCGGCCGGGTCCTCCTCGGCCCATCCGGCGTGGGGGGAGGAAAGCGTGACCGGTCGGGTAGCGGTCGCCAATATGCGGTCGGGTAGCCCGACCAGGATGCCGATGGTCGAGGTCGTCCCGATATCCAGGCCAAGAACAACGGTCATAAAGCGGTTCCGTCTCAGCGCAATGTTTCGACTACGTCCATGAAGCGTTTGACGCGACTTGCGTCAACCGCATTCCAGGTGTTGCCGTCGACCTTGAAATGGGTGCCTATGACGACACCCTGCGCCATGCCGAGAATATCCCGGACGTTGTCGATGTTGACGCCGGTATTGGCGAAGACCGGGACGTCCTTTATGACGTCGCAGACATCGCGCAAGTCCGACTGATTGGCCGGCTGGCCGGTAATCGGGCCCGAAACGAGGATCGCATCGGCAAGCGAGGAGAATACGGCGCTCCGGGCGCGAAGAGCGATCGGGCGCTGGTCGAGAGAATGGGCAAATTCCGCGTTGATGTTGAACAGCATCTTCATGTCCTTGCGGCCGAGAGTGGCGCGCAGGCGCGCGGCGCCGGCGCAATCCGGCTGCCACAGTCCCATGTCTGAGGCGAACAGGCCCGTGAAGATCTCGCGTACGAAGCTTGCGCCGGTGACGGCCCCGATGGCGACGCTGGCCAGGGGATCCCACAGGTAGTTGACGCCGAACGGTACTTTCAGCGACGGCTTGATCGCCTGCACGATAGCCGTCATGGCCGCGATGCCTTCCGGCGAGCCCTTGAACACATACGGGCGGTCGTTTTCATTGCCGAACATGATGGCGTCCACGCCGCCGGCCTGGAGCTTCTCCACATCCGACATTACGCCATCGACCAGTTTCTGGACGCCGCCATCGGCATCATAGAGCGGAGAACCCGGCAGCGCCCCTATATGGGCCATGGAGATCACGACTTTCTTGCGGGCTCCAAAGCAGTCAAAAACCATTTCCAGATCCTTTAGCGGCGTCAGACTTTTCCGGGCGAAACGACCGTCCGGTGCGAGATGTCGAAAGCATAGACAGAGAAACGAACGTAAGCAAACAAAAAAAACATTTGATAAGTTCGATTTTGTTTCTTATCGTGGTGCAGCATAATAAGGAGCAGTCATGACTCATCCGAGTTTCCCAGAACTACGCGAGCGCCGTGCCTTCCTTACCGGAGGCGGTACCGGCATCGGTCTTGCCATCGCAAAGGCGCTCGCCCGGCAGGGCGTAACGATCGCCATTGCGGATATCGATGTGCGATCTGCCGAAAAGGCGGCGCAGGAAATCGGAAACGGCGCGATTGCCCTCGAGGTCGATGTGCGCAAGCGCGCGTCGGTGCAGGCGGCTTTTTCGACCGCGCTGGAGAAACTGGGCAGCATTGATATCCTGATCGCCAATGCCGGGGTTTCGACCATGCAGAAGGCGCTGGAACTGACCGACGAGGAATGGGATTTCAACTTCGATGTGAACACTCGCGGCATATTCCTGACCAACCAGATCGCCGGGCGTCATTTCTCGGAACAGGGCCGCGGCTGCATCGTCAACACCGCATCGCTGGCCGCCAAGGTTGGCGCTCCGCTTCTGGCGCACTATTCCGCGAGCAAGTTTGCGGTGCTCGGCTGGACGCAGGCGTTGGCGCGCGAGCTTGCTCCCCAGGGGATCAGGGTGAATGCCGTTTGCCCTGGCTTCGTCAAGACCGGCATGCAGAGCCGCGAGATCGAGTGGGAGGCCACCTTGCGAAGCATCACGCCGGAGCAGGTTTTCAACGAATATGTCGGGCAAACACCGCTCGGTCGCATCGAAACACCTGAGGACGTCGCCGACGTCGTTGTCTTCCTATGCTCTGACAGCGCCCGCTTCATGACCGGCCAGGGCATCAACGTTACCGGTGGCGTCTATATGACGTGAGGGGCCGGGACGGCAAGCGGACCTGAGCACAAGCGCAAGGAGATGCCGCCAAACGGGGGTATTCCGGTTTCAGAGTTTGTGCAGCTGGGGTAGGCTATCGGATGCCTTCAGCCGCAAGGTGAAGGCCTGGCTGACGCAAAAATAGGTCCGGCTTGCAGCGGTCGAGGCGGTAAAAAATTGTCGGCTTAATAGACAAAAGGCGACCGTTGCGTTTTCAAGGCAATGCCGGAATAAAATTCTTTTGTTGGCGATCGCCGGCGGACGCTTATCGTCGGGAAGCCTTCGCCAACCGTCACTGGCGCTGCTTACGCCCAGCCGAACCTGTCAGATCAGACAGGTGCGAAGCGGGCGGGACTTTTCGGGTCCCGCCTCAACCTTCGAGATGGACGTTAGCGGCCCGCGGGCGTCGGCTCACCGAGCGAGAGCATCAGTCGGTTCGCCCAATTGAAGAAGGCTGCCCCGTGAATAACGTCGGCAATCTCCAGGTCCGACAGCCCCTCCTCCCGAAGACCCACAATATCCTCGACGTCGAACTTCGTGGGCGTTGCAGTGATCGCGACCGATGCCGCGACCACCGCGTTCCAGCGACGGCTGCCGAGATCCACTTCTGTGCCTTCCTTCAGAAGCCGTTCCACGTCTTCGGTCCGCTTGGAGTGATGGGAGGCAAACCGCGAGTGAACGGATGCACAGAAGATGCAGCCATTCGTACGCGAGGCGGCCGTTGCGGCAAGTTCCCTTTCCGCACGAGGCAGGCCGGATGTCGTATTATAAAATATGTCCTTGTCCGTCTTCGTGCGCGCCTCCAGCGTGTCCGGATCTCGGACGAGCAGCATGAAGTATGGAGACTTGGACCGCGCAGCATCCACAAGACCTGCCCAATGCCGGTCTGTAAGATCGGACTCGAAGAGAGGTTCAAGCCAAGGCGTCCAGCCGATTTCATCTTGCGTGAAGACGTTGGGAGAATTTTCGACGTTCGGACGAATAACCGATTCAGTCATATCAAGCTTCCTATTCTGCAGCTGCCGAGGAGGCAGCCTGTCCGGCGCCAGCGGCGCCAAGCGCCTTGAGCCCCTTGATCACCCTGATCTGGAACGAGAGAAACGCGACGATCTGCGAGAGCGTGACGATCCCGGTCGTCGACCAGCCTGCATCCAACAGGCTCTGAAGTGCATTCGGACTGGCGTCGCGTGGACGAAACACCAAGAGATGGGTGTGCTCCAATCCTGCGCTCAGTTTCTTTCCCAATACCGCGCGGCCAAAATCGGACACGGCAAAGACAAGCCCTTCCTTGTTTTCGGGGGATAAAGGACCCTCGGGATAGGAACCATAGGGACCATTGGTCACGCCATGATCCACTTCGGCCCTCACCGCGGCGGAGAGGGAAGATCCGCCGGCCAATTCGTTAAGACCAGCATCGTAAAACCCGCTCGCTTCGTCGGCCTGGTGGAGCCTCGCGACGAAAGTGGCGAGTGCCAGTCGCTCTCCACGCGTAACATCGCCTTCTTCGCGGGGCTCGAACAGCGCCAGATAGCTCTTCTGCGCATTGAGCCTGGTTTCCGGCCGCTCGGCACGAATTCGATCCACGAATGAGCCAGGTTCTATCCCGGCCAGAAGTTCGATCACATCCTTTGACGATGACTTCGATGACGACATGGAATTTCCCTCCAATGAATTAGGCTGTAACAGCGTGACGCTGCGGTTGAGAATTGCGCGTGGCGCCCAGCCATCCGAGCGCCGGTGCGACCTCAGTTGCGATCAATTCCAGTGAGCGCAGGATGTAGGAATGAGGCGGATCGACCGAATGGACCTGGAAAACGAGATCGGTGACCCGTGCGAGCGACTGATCGGCCTTTAAAGAGGCAATCACGTCATCAGGCGTCCCGACGTGGACGTCGAAGGCCTTGATGAGCTCTGCGGTCGTCGATGCGTTGACCTTGTGTCCGTTGGCGATGAAGCGCTCGACGCTGCGGTTGAGACCGATCTCGGCGAAATGAAGTGCCTCTTTGCGGTCGTCTGCGACGAACAGGCTTCGAGAGCCCAGGATGCGCGGCGCACGCCCCTTTGGGAGGGCAGCCAGATAGGTGTCGATGATCGGGTTCTGCAACTCCCAAAGTTCCGCTTTCGGCGTCTCGGCCGGCCGGGGTTGGGTGCGTGACAACATCAGACCATCGCCATCTCGCCCTGCTCGCTCACCGCCGCCCACAGAAAATGTTGCCTGCCAGACACGATCGCCGAGGTCCCCGCCGGCGGGATAGAGATAATTATCGCCGGCAAGCGCCCTGCCCGCCCAAGCGTCACGAACCGTTGCCAGATGCCTGGCGTAGACGGATCCGCGATTACTGCTTTCCAGTCCGAACGGCAGGAAGGATTGAGGCGTCCCGCCAGTGCCGAAGCCGACCTCGAGGCGACCGTTGGAAAGCAGGTCGAGAACGGCCGTGTCTTCTGCAACACGAACCGGGTCTTCCATAGGTAGGGTTATGACACCTGTGCCCAAGCGGATGCGCGAGGTCCTTGCGGCAACATCGGCCAGAAACACCAGGGGGGCTGGCAAACCGCCTTCATCGCCATTGAAATGATGTTGCGCCACCCAGGCAGTGTCGAAACCGAATGCCTCGGCGTGAATAATCTGCTCGGCCACAAGCCGGTAACGGGTGGCAGGGTCCGCCTGATCAAGCACTCGGCTGAAGAAGCCGAGCTTTTTCGGGATATCTGTCCGGGTCATGCTATTTTCCTGCATTAGACGTCGTTGGCTGAATGGCACGGTGAACAAGTTTCTTGCCTGGGATCGCGTCGATCAACTCGCGCGTATAGGTGCTCTTCGGATTGCGGAAGACCTCCTCTACGGGTCCGCTATCAACGACACGTCCGCTGTTCAGGACCGAGACGGTGTCGGCGATCTGCCTGACCACAGCGAGATCATGGGAAACGAAGAGATAGGTCAGACCGAGGTCGCGCTGGAGCTCGTCGAGCAAGGCAAGGATCTGCGCTTGCACGGTCACGTCGAGGGCCGATACGGCTTCGTCGAGTACAAGAATTTCCGGTTTCAGCACCAAGGCGCGGGCAATTGCAACGCGTTGGCGCTGTCCACCCGATAATGCTCGAGGCCGGCGCTGCAGGACGTCGAGGGGCAAGCCAACCCTCTCGATTGTCGTTGCCACGCGTCTTGCCCTTTCGTCTTTGGACAAAGGCTCGAAGTTTAAAAGCGGCTCTTCAACAATACGGAAGATGCTCTGGCGGGGATCGAGGGATCCAAACGGGTTTTGGTAAACCAGCTGTATCTTCTTGCGGAATTGTCGCAGGGTCTCCCCGCGCAGAGTGGCAAGGTCGAGACCATCGACAATCACCCTCCCCGATGTCGGCTTCTGAAAGGCCGAAACAATCCGGATCGTGGTGGTCTTGCCTGAGCCAGACTCGCCGACAACCGCGTGAGTGGTTCCACGGCGAACCCGGAAGGAGATGTCATCAACTGCACGAAAGCTATCGCTCTTGCTGAGACCGAAGTCTTGGACAAGGTTCTCGACAACAAGAACGTCGTCGGTTGCGGGCCCGCTCAGGTGCCTGGCTTCTGTGCGACGCGTTTTCAAGTTCAAGGACGGGACATCCGCAAGAAGCTGTCTTGTGTAGGCGCTTTTCGGGTTTGCGAGGATGTCGGCTGTGCGGCCCTGTTCCTGAATGCGGCCTTGCTTCAGGACGATGAGCCGGTTCGAACGATCGGCCGCCACACCGAGATCGTGGGTGACCAGAAGCACCGCCGTCCCGAACTCGCTGCGCAATTCGTCGATGAGATCAAGGATATGCTTCTGCACTGTGACATCGAGTGCGCTGGTCGGCTCATCGGCGATGATCAGAGCCGGCTTCAATGCGATCGCGATTGCAATGAGAACGCGTTGTTTCATGCCGCCGGAAAGCTCATGGGGATATTGCTGCGCGCGAAGCCTGGGCTCCGACAAGCCGACCCGTTCCAATAGCTCGATCGCCTGCGAATAGGCGACGGGCCCGGTTGCATGGCCATGAATGGCAAGGATCTCCGCAACCTGCTTGCCGATTGTCTTGAC
This sequence comes from Hyphomicrobiales bacterium, assembly GCA_900470965.1. Classification (GTDB taxonomy): domain Bacteria; phylum Pseudomonadota; class Alphaproteobacteria; order Rhizobiales; family Rhizobiaceae; genus Rhizobium. The sequence continues at coordinate 93,545 of UCCS01000016.1, read as the reverse complement.
CGGGTTCAGCGCGTTTCCGGGATCCTGCGGGATCAGGCTCACAATCGAGCCACGGATCGCGTCGAGGCGCTTTTGCGGCCAGGCGGTAACATCCGTTCCATTGAGCCGGATCGTACCGCTGATGATGCGGCCATTGTCGGCGAGCAGACCGATGATCGCCTGAGCCGAAGAGGTTTTCCCAGAGCCGGACTCACCGACCAGCGCGACCACTTCACCGGCAGCCACTTTGAAATCGATCTCATGGACGGCCACACGGACCTGGTCACCATCTTGATATCCGACTGTCAGCCCCGATATGTCGAGGACAGGTTCCGATCGGGCGCTGCCGTCGACAGGGTTGGAGAGAGGGCGGTTCATCGAGATCCCTTTCCGATGGCTTGGCTGATGCGGTTTACCGATAACACCACGATGACAACGACGATCCCCGGGGCGGCCGTCAGCCACCAGGCGGTCGCGACATAGTTTCGTCCTTCGGCAATCAACAGGCCCCATTCTGGGGTCGGCGGCGGTGCACCGTAGCCGAGGAAACCGAGCGTCGACAGTTGCAGGATCGCCCAACCGATCTGCAGGGCAGTGTAGGCAATGACGGAGGTCAGGGAGTTGGGGAGGATGTGCCGCCAGAGCACTTTCAGGAAGCTTCCACCACTGCCGAAGGCCGCCTCGACATAGTCGCTTCGTCTGACGGTGACGACTTCCGACCGAACCAGACGGGCAAAGCTCGCGATCGAGGTCACGCCGACTGCTATCGCAGCGTTTATCGTGCCGAAGCCCAGGAGAATGATGATGCTGAGCGACAACAGGAGCACGGGAACGGAGAGCAGGACATCGACGATCCGCATGACGATAGTTTCAACCCATCCACCCAAGGATCCGGCAAGAAGCCCAAGTGTTGTTCCGACAACCAGCCCGATGCCAACCGCAGCGAGTGCCCCCGACAACGAATGGACCGCCCCGTAGACAAGCCTGGCATAGAGATCACGACCCAGAGAATCGGTGCCAAGCAGATGGAGCGCACTTGGTGGCTTCAACTGCTGACGTGGAATTCCCTCGATCGGATTGTAGGACGTGAACAGGCCGGGCGCGATGGCCCAAAGCAGAACGATTGCGAGCACTAATGAGGCAAGCAACAGGCCTGGTTCAATAGCAAGACGCCGCTTTCGGTTGATCGACTTTGTATCGCAAAGAGCATCCCGGCTCGCCGGTGCCGTCCAGTCGACCGGATCAGGGCTATCGATATTGAAATGACGTTCGGGCGCTTCGACGTGGCTCATCAGGCGTCCCCCAGCTTTGTTCTCAGGCGCGGATCGAAGACCGGATAGAGGAGGTCCACGGCCAGATTGATAGCGACGAAGGCTGCAGCGGAGATAACGACGATCGCCTGCAAGATAGCGACATCCTGGAAATTGACAGCCTGCTCTGCGAGGCTTCCGATGCCGTTACGACCAAATACGGTTTCCGTGATGACCGCTCCGGCAATCAACTCTCCGAAGAGGAGGCCTGCCACGGTCATCACGGGAAGCAGGGCGTTTTTGGCCACATGCCGCCACAGGACCCAGACATGTGAAGCCCCCTTGGCGCGGGCGACCGGAACGAACGGGCGAGTGAGCACCTCATCGATGTTGCGCAGGAGGATCTGGGCGAGAGGCGCGGAAATTGGAACGGCAACGGTCAGGACAGGCAGGATCAAGCCTTGCCACGGACCTGGATTGATGACCGGGACAAGCCGGAAGCGGAACGAAAAAATCTGGATCAGCATGATTCCGAGCCAGAAGGTCGGAACCGAGATGAAGAGAGAAGGGATCGAGTGCGCCAGCGATCGAAGCCATCTCAAGGGCGGCAGGTTTGCAAGTATCGCAATCAAGACTGACAGCAGGATGGCGCCAAGAAGACCCAGTCCGGCAAGCCAAAGGGTTGGCGGAAGATTGGTCGCGATTTGATCCCGCACCGCGACGCCAGCCTGCAGCGAATAGCCGAAGTTTCCGGTGAGAAAATTGCCGATGGCATGGAGATATTGCGAAAAGATCGTCCCGTCCGCCGCATAGGCGGCGCGGATGTCGGCAATCTGTTCGGGGCTCAGTCCGTAGTCCGGGTTCTGAAACTTGATCAGGACCGCGTCACCGGGCAAGGCCTGGAGCAGGACGAATGAAACGGTAAAGGCAGCCCATAAAACGAGCAATGCCTGTCCGATCCTCGAGAAGAAATATTTAGCCATGACGATCTCCAAACCTGGCCCGGCCACGCCGGGCCAGCTTGTACTCCTCAATGTTCGGCAAGCCAGGTGCTGTAGAAGGAGGGTCGACCAACGGCTTCGAAGGCAACGCCGTTGACGTAGGGAGCACCCGCAAAGGCCTGCGGCTCCTCGAAGATTGGAATGGCATAGGCCTGGTCGAGGACGTAGTTCTGGATGTCGGCGGCGATGGCGAGGCGCTTATCACGATTGGGTTCAGAGGAGAGGCCCTCTAACAGGTGGTTGAGCTTGTCGTCGACGAAGCTCTTCACCTTGTCGCTCTGACCGCCCTTCTGGCGCGGAACGTCCCGGTTTTTCGGATAGTAGTTGCTCTTGATCACGTCCGGATCGGCGCGGCCGACCATCGCTGGTGCTACCGGGGTTTTTGCCGGATCGAGATCGTCCAACGTCTTGCTGCCTGCGTCGCCAGCCAACACGTTCAGCGTCACGCCAAGCTTTGCCCATTGCTGGGCGACCAGCTGAAGCGTCGCCTTGTTCTGTGGCTGCGGCAGCGATTCATAAGCGGTCAGGACGAGCTTCTGCCCATCCTTCTCGCGCTGCCCATCCGCGCCGAGCTTCCAACCGGCCTGGTCCAGAAGCTTGGCGGCCTGCTCGGGATCGTAGTTCAGCTTGGAAGAGAGATCGACATAGCCCTGGGCGGTCGAGGCGATGATCGATTTTGCCTGAGGGTAATGGTCGGAAAACAGCGTCGTTACGATTTCCTGCGCGTTGGTTCCGTGAAGAAGAGCTTGGCGAACGTGAAGGTCCGCAACGAGCGGATTGTCAGGCCGGAACACAACACTGTTGTTCACACCGCGTGTCGGGGCGGCATAGATCTTGTAATCTTGGGCTTCGACCTGCTCCTCGTCATAGGCCTGTACCTGGCGGATAAAGTCAGCTTGACCCGATAGAAGAGCTCCAATTCGGACACTGTCTTCGCCAGTGACGATATATTTGATACCGTCGAGATACGCCCTGCCCTGGTGCTCCAGCTTGGCTGGTCCCCAGCTATAGTCGTCACGGGCTTTCAGCGATAATTCCTTGCCCAGGGTTTCGCTTTCGACGACGAACGGTCCGGAACCGATAATCTTCGTCGCATCGCCCAGCTGTTCAAATGGCAAGGAAAGCGTCTTCAGGGAGACCAGGCCGGAGCCAATGACCGAGGTACCCTGCAGGAAGCCCGGCGATGGCCGCTTGAAGTAGAACTTCACCGTGTAGGGATCGACGACTTCGCTGTGATCATAATTGTTGATCACTTCCGATACCGGAAGCTTGAGACCCTTGTCGCCCAGACCGTAGACGTCATAGTTTTTGGCAACCGCATTGGCTTCGAGCGGCGAACCGTCCGAGAATGTCACGCCCTGCCGGATCTTGAACGTGTATTGCGTCGCATCGTCATTGACCGTCCAGGATTCAGCGATCCACGGCTCGATTTCGAGCGTCTTTGGGTTCTGGTAGGTCAGCTTGTCCGTGATCTGGTTGAGAATACCGCCGTTCGGATAGAAGCCACCGGCCGGCGAATAGAGATTGGTATGCGCCTGCTGCTCCAGATAGATCAGCGTCCCGCCTTTGACCGGCTGATCGGCAGAGAACGCGGGTGCCGCAAGCGACATCCATGCGGCCAGGAATGTTGCGGCAGTACGTTTGGCTTTGATGCCCATTTTGAAAAGCCCCGAAATTGATACGGGATCAAGCTAGCCCTATCATCATTTAGTATATAGAATTTGTATTCTATTTTTGGCCGAAGGCGTGGAACGAACTCCCCGAGGATCGCGCGGCATTGTGCACGCGATTGCCGTAACCGGCATCCGATGCGGAAGGGAGCGGAGTTCTCAAACGCACCCATCTCGGTCCAGCCATATTAGCGCCCGCTTGACGCCAGATGTTCGTCATATTGCGCACGCAAATCGCGGCCGCGTGTGCCTGACCGGGCCATCCAGATCAACGCATCGACAAAGCTACGATTGTTTAGAGCGTGGCCGTCGTTGCTCCTTCGCCCTCCGCGCAAAAAGGTCCGATCCGAGACCATCGGTCAGCGCTGGGTGTTTCGATATCCATGACAAGCCTCGAATCGCCAGTCTTGAATCCGATTTGCCCAAGCCGCGAATTCCAAAACGTTAAATCGTCACCACGACCTAGTCCCCGACCCACACTTTTAGCTATATAAGGAGAAGGCCCAGCAATCGGCACGCCAGCCGAAAGTTGCAATTGCCTGTGCGGAAAAGAGGTTTGAACATTTTTAATCCGGACTATCTAAATTAGATAATGCATACCTAAGTTGTGGCGGCTTTGAGTTGCGGTGATCGTTCTCAGGGAAACTCGACCATGGAGAGCTCAGACATGCGTAAAGCTCGTGCCACACGCGCGACCCCTGAAGATAGACGGGAACATGCCCCGAGCCCGATCGATCGGCTCTTATTCTTCGACCACGACTTCAATCCGATCAAAAACTTGCTGGGCGATGAACTGCCCGCTGCGCTTGCGCCCGCGATGTCGCTATGGGAGCATTTTCCAGAGCTGGACAAATCGGCGACCATGCAAGCACTCCGCTCAATGGGCGAAGGCGTCCAGTCCTTGCGATTGTCGATCAATATCAGGAAACCTGGTTCGCAAAGACTGACGATCTTTCAGATCGGAAATATGTACGCCGTTGTTCGATCGGGCGATCGCCTTGACGACGAACGAGCAACCCTATTGCATCTGGCAACTCACGATCCGTTGACGGGCCTGCCAAATCGACGCCAGTTTAGCGAGGATCTCGCTGTGTCGTTGACGGAAATAGCTGCCTCGGGCGAGACCTTGTCTCTGATGCAGCTTGACCTCGACGACTTCAAGCCTGTGAACGACACGTTGGGTCATCCGGCGGGAGACAAGCTTCTTCAGCTTGCTGCTAGCCGCATTCAAGGATGCCTTGCAGAAGACGACAGGGCTTATCGCCTCGCGGGTGACGAATTCATGGTCATCTCCATGGGCCTGGGACATCCGGCCAAGGGTCACCAACTGGCGGAAGCCCTAGTTGCGGCATTCCAAAAGCCCTTCATGATCGACGGCATCGCGGTGTTTGTCGGCAGCAGCGTTGGCGTGTCAAGTGCGCCACCGGACGGCGCCAGTCCGGAGCAACTCATGAAGGCGTCTGACGTCGCACTCTACGCCGCGAAGAAAGAAGGTCGCCGTCGCGCAAAATCGTTTGATCCTTCAATGCTTGAATTGCTGGAGCAGCGCGAGCTACTGCGCCGGAGCCTTCGAATAGCCCTGGCAAACCACCAATTCTCAATGGAGTATCAACCGATCGCGGAGGTCGGTTCCATCGTCGGCTTCGAAGCGCTTCTGAGATGGCACCACCCCCTGCTCGGAAGTATTCCTCCAAGCACCTTCATTCCGATGGCCGAAGCAGATGGTTTGATGCCGGAAATAGGCGCATGGGTTTTGGAACAGGCATGTCGGGAAGCGATGAACTGGCCACAGAACTACATCGTCGCCGTCAATGTGTCGGCGGCTGAATTCCTGACAAACGGCCTTACCGATCGGATTTCGCAAACGCTGGATCTTGTCGGATTTCCATCGGATCGCCTGGAGCTTGAAATAACCGAGAGCGTGCTGCTCGAGCGGACTGTCAACAACATCGACACCCTCAATACTCTCAACGTGCTGGGCATCAAAATCGCCCTCGACGACTTCGGGACAGAATATTCATCCCTCAGCTATCTGAAAACATTCCCTTTCGACACGATAAAAATCGATCGATATTTTATTACCGATCTCGAAAGCGATTTCAAAAGCCAGGCAATCGTGCGCTGTGTCATTGAGCTTGCACATGGCCTCCACATGCGCGTCACCGCCGAAGGGGTTGAAACGGCACAGCAGGCGGACTGGTTGCGCAAGGCGGGATGCGACAGGCTACAAGGCTATTTGGTGAGCAGACCGCTCCCGATCGCGACGATTGGGGAGTTTATCGATCATGCGAACACATCCCAAGGCCGCGCCACGCAATTGTGAGTGCGAACGTTACAACGTGTTCTAAAAGATGGCATGCGCCACCCATGTACCAACGGAGGATGTATTGGAAGAGATAGCAACCAGCATCGATCGCCGTGCATTCACCCTCATGTTGTCGCTGGAAATGGATGTCGCATTGGTGAAATCCGAATGGAGATTTTGCGACAGGATTACCGAGTATCTCTCCGACATTCTCGGCCAAGGACATACCGACCCCGCCCGATATTCGAATTTTCTTTCAGTCGCGGCAAACGAGCTCGTTGAACTTGCTTTCCGCTGGTCGGGTCAATCAGGTTTGATGAGTTTCAGTCTCCATCGAAACGCCACAACAAATCGCCTGACGATTGAACTCCCCTATCAGGACCTGTCCGGTGGTCGTCACAAAAGTGCGAGCCTGATCGAGCTCCGGCCTCCCCTCGCGGGTGAGGCAGGAGAAGCAGGAGACGGGAAGGCGTTCACGGCCGATACGACGGCGCTGCTCGGAGATTTGGCGACAATATTCCGCTCAGCGATCCGGATTGAGACAGACGGTGTGGAGAGCACGAAGATCGTCGCGGATTTCCCCTTGGCCGAGGACTTTCAATGAGCCACGACGCATCCTTCGCAGTTCGTTTTGATCCGACAAACCAAGAGCTGGTTTTGTCTGGCAAGATACGGCCAAAAGGTGCCGCAGAAATCGCCGATGCCCTATCGCTGATGCAGCAAAGCCTGGAAAGGTATAGCGGGGTTGTCTACCTCAATGTCAAACGTCTGACGCATATCAACATGACGGCCTTTTCCGCCCTGGCCGATATCCTCATGGAAAGCTGCCGGACGAGACCGGAGCGGAAAATCGTCATTGTGACCTCGAGCGTGATGGCCTGGTCGGCTCCGGTTTTTGAAAAGCTGGCCAAACGCTACCCCAACCTGACGGTGGAAGTTTACGACTCGGCCTTTTATCCGGGTCAGAGCTTTGTGGAAGACGAGCAGTTCATTCCCATTCTCCGTACTCAGACTAAAATGACATGGAGGCACGAGAGAGAACTATTGCCTCGTCACGGTCTTCGGAGTGGTCTTGTCGTTGCGGACATCTGCTGCGGGATTGGTGATTTCGCAGCCTTGGTTCAACGGGAATTTAAGCCCTCCCGCCTTGTCGCCCTGGATCACTCGGTGCGTAGCCTGGACTACGCTCGTAGAGTGGCTGCGGACTTCGATTTGAAGGAAATCGAATACACCTATGGCGATGCGTCCCAGATGCTGCTTCGGGACAATCAATTCGACTTTGTGACTTGCCGGCATTCCCTCCAGATTTTCGACCGTCCCGAGATGCTGCTGCGGGAGCTCTACCGTATCTGCAAGCCCGGCGGCCGGGTCTACATTACAAACGAGAAAAACTCGCATTGCCTGGGCGAGCCACATGCGGAGACGATCAAGTGGACATATGAAGAAGTCGCCAAATTGTTCAGGCACTTCGACATGGACGTCGAGATGGGGCCGAAAAGCCGTCACCTGCTCGCCGACGCAGGCTTCGAGGCGATCAAGGTCGATGCTTTCATGGTGACAAACCTTGACGGCGATCCCCAAGACTTCGCCGACATCATCGAAGCCTGGGAAAACGTCTACGCGGGCCAGATGGCTGTCCGACGGGGGGACACACCGGAGTTCATTCGCAGGTTCAGGCAGGGATTCAAAGACCACGTCTTCGCGGCCCTTCATCCGAAGGGTTACGCGGGCTGGCCGATCTGGGCGGCGTCCGGCCGAAAGCCGCTATGATGGACAGGATATCTTCGAAAAGGCCGATCAAGCTGGGTTCATTCCGCGCAAAGTTCATTTTGGTTGTCGGCGGAGCAGTCCTCTTTGATCTGCTGGTGAGCGGAGGATTGGCACTCTGGAACGTCCAACGGCTATCACGCGACGCGACGCTGGAGGTCGGGCAAGGCCTCGAGGCAGCAAGCCAGGAATACATCGGGACATATGCCGATTCCACCGCTGCCCAGGTCAGTTTGCTGTTACGGCAGGTGCACAACGATGTTGGCACGCTGGCAGGCGTGCTTCAGGCACAAATCGATGATCCCGAGCGCAATTTAGACGTCGGTGCGGCGATCGCTCGAACCTCTCCCGACAGCGTCCGCCTCGCTTATGACCAGAAGGGCAATTGGTCTCAAAACGTTCCGGGCTCTGTCTCCGTAGTGAGCGTTTGGGGCTACCTGCTGAGGCCTGACCATAGTCCAAGACCTGACGTCGAGGCCGACATCCAGGCGAGCGCGGTTCTGGACATCGTAGCGCCGAGTTTGCTGCAACACGGTTCTTCCAAGCTCCAGATGTATTACATTGGCCCGAAAGAAAGGCCAATTTTCAGAACCGCACCGTATACGGATCAGGCTCAGACTTTCGACCGTCTTTATCCCGGTCACAACGATGCAAATTTCTGGGACTTCTTTTTTCCAGGGCTCTACGAGTCTTGGGAGAGCTGGGCCACAAATCGGAATGCGCGGCCGGTCGCAGACGATATCACACAGACAGCTCCATATACCGATGCGATTACCGGGAAACTCATCGTGAGTTTCTTTCATCCTCTATGGACAGCCGACAGGAAGGACGTCGCCGGCACGGCTGGCGCGGACATCACGCTCGACCAACTCGCGCAGACTGTTGAAAATGTTAAAGTGGCCCAATCCGGGTTTGGCTTCCTCGCAATGTCCGACGGAAATGTCGTCGCGATCAACCATACAGGCGAAGAGACCCTCGGCCTGCGATCCGCGAGCGATGCGAGCGGAACAGGCGTGACCGGACTGGAGCGGTCGTTGAAGGGAAGCTCCCAACCCGAAATTGCAAAAATGGCGCTGGACCGCGAACAGGGCATCCAACACCTGTTGTTGGAACGGGACGGGCAAAAAGTCCCCTACATCGTGATCGTGAAGAAACTACCAGCGACCAATCTCTGGTCCAGCGGCCCGGTCCGTCAAGAGGCGATGTCCCTCGTGCTGGCTGTACCCGAGCGGGAAATCGATGCTTCCCTATACGCGGCGCAAGCCAAGATTTCCGAAGCCACGAACCGCATCGTACTCTATCAGATCCTGGCAATCGCAATGTCGCTGGCAATCGTGACCCTCGCGGTGCTTGCCGCCTCAAAGCGAATAACAAGTGGTATCAGTGCCCTCGCAGATGCCGCGAGAAGGATCCAGACGAAGGACTACTCGGTACGGGTTGCCATCGCCAGCAAAGACGAGGTTGGCGAGGCCGGAGAAGCATTCAACAGGATGGCGGAAGAGATTAGCTTCCACACGGAAAATCTCGAGCAACTTGTTGAAGAGCGAACGGCCCAGATCGAAGATGCAAAGGAAGAGATCTCAACGTTGAACGCGCAGCTTCAGCGCGAAAATCGACGGCTTGGGACAGAACTGGCCGTCGCCGAGAGAATCCAGTTGATGGTGCTGCCATTGCATCAGGAACTTGACGAACTGCAGACGCTGGAAATAGCGGCATACATGAGACCCGCCGAGGAGGTCGGCGGCGACTATTACGATGTCTTGAAAAGCGGCAATCGTTTGAAAATCGGCATTGGCGACGTCGCCGGGCACGGGCTCGAAAGCGGAGTGTTGATGTTGATGGTTCAGTCGGTCGCTCGCGCTTTGCAGGAGGCAGGCAATGTCGATGCGGTGAAATTCCTCACTGACCTGAATAGCGCTCTTTTCAAGAATATCGTGAGAACCAAGATCGACAAGCACCTCACTTTGGCATTCCTCGACTACGACGGGAAAGAGATGATCCTGTCTGGCCAGCACGAAGAGGTGATCGTAATACGGGCGAGCGGCGAGATCGAACGTATCGATACGATGGATTTGGGAATACCGATCGGACTGCAGGCCGATATTTCCACGTTCATCAATACCCGCAGGATAGTGTTTGAGAAGGGCGACCTCATTCTTCTCCACACAGACGGCGTGACGGAAGCCGAAAACGACGCTGGAGAACTGTTTGGCATTGACCGTCTCTGCCTCGAGGCACTTCGGCTCAGGAACGAAAGTGCCGACAAAGTCGTCTCCGAAATCGTTGCGGCATTAATGCATTTTATCGGGTCACAAAAGATCCACGACGACATCACACTTCTCGCAATAAGACATAGGTGACGCATGACACCAACGTTATATGGGATCGAATCTCTGGCAAATGAGAACCTGGATGCAAGCACGCGTCTGACGTTGCGCGATGGACCGCTTCAACTCGGGTGGAAGCATTCGGGGATGACATCGGACTTCATCGCAGAAGTAATGGCCCTTCCGTATTCCCACTCAAAGAGAGCGTACACGCAAGCGCATCACGACATCGGATATCTCAGCAATGAGCTAATCGAAAATGCCGTCAAATTTCGACAACCCGGAGAAATCCTCATCGAAGCCGGGATATCGGACGATTGTTTTTTCATGAGGACAACGAACAGTATCGATAGCGCATCGTCATCTCGTCTTCAGCAGCTGCTGCACCGACTTCGGTCGAGGGAACCCGGCGAGCTTCTTCTCGAACGGATCGAAAGCAATGCAATATCGGAAGGGAGCGGATCGGGTCTGGGATTGCTCACCCTCCTAAGCGATTACGATGCAAAAATGGCATGGGCATTCGAACAAGCCAACGACCACCATTTCAAACTGACGACGACTGCATTGGTGGCGTTGCCGCCCTCCTCCAAGCTGTGAGCGAAAAATGGAAATCAGCGACGAAAATTTCCGCGTGTGGGCAGAAAATACCGAGGTATATTTCGATGGTATATTTCGGCTGGCAGGACCCGACGCCTACGCGCCCATTCATTCGATGGTACTGGGGCTGCTCCATGAAGGACACAAACAAGTCACGTTCAATTTGACGGGTCTCGAATTCCTCAACTCCTCCGGCATAAACCTACTTGCCAAACTGACCATCGAGGCCAGGAAAATGGGCGAGCTGCAGCTCGTTGTGAAAGGCACCAACCAATATCCCTGGCAGGCGAAATCGCTTCCGAATCTGAAAAAATTGCACCCGCTGCTTGATTTGCGCCTGGCGTAACGGCTCGCTGCGAAGACAGGGACAAGGCCGCCGCAACTCTCGGTGAGCGAGGCAATGCTTCGACCCGTCCATAGGCGGCGCCGGCGCCCGCAAATGGAGGGCTACCTCCGCCGCATGACATTGACGATGAGAACACCTGCGATCGCCAACATTCCACCAGCCGCACCAATTGTCGTTGGCGTTTCGCCCAGCCAGGTAAACCCGATCAATGTTGCTGTCGGCGGCACGCCATAGAGGAAATTCGTGGCACGCGCGGCCGGAAGCCGCTTCAGGGCAACCGCCCAGGTCACATAGGCAACCACCGTCGGGAAAACCACCAGATAGGCAACGATTGAAATGACGATCGTCGGGGCAACAGCCAGAGCCTTGACGGTGGCGGGCATCGCCGGGAGGAGTGGAAGCGAACCGAGAAATAGAACCCAGGCGGTCACCGTCAACGCCGGCAAGCGGGCGAGAACAGGCTTTTGCAAGACGCTTGCAACTGCCGAACAGAGGGCAGCCCCAAGAATTAGAACAGCGTTGAGGTCGAGGCCGAGGCCGCCGGCGGCGGAAGCGGCGATCAATGCCACGCCTGCAAACGATACGGCGGTACCGACCCATCCCCACAGACCGAAGCGCTCGCCAAGGAAGAGGGTGGCGATCAACGCGGTAAAGATCGGCATGGTGTTGATAATGAAACTTGCCGGTCCCGCCGGCACGGTTTGTTCACCGGTATTGAGGAGCACCGCGTAAGCGGCAATGAACAAGACGCCAGCAACGGAAATCCGGGCAAGATCGGTCCCTTTCAGTGGGGTCCAGCGAAATGCCAGATAGCAAACAGCAATCAGGCCGGCCGTCACATAACGGGCAGTCGCGAGCTCGACAGGCGTCAACGGCCCGAGACAGACGCGGATGACGACAAAAGAGGATGCCCAAAAGGCGATCGTCACGACAATCGCCAAAAAGGCAACAAGATCGAACCCTGCCTTATCTTCCGGATCTCCAACCACCGTCGCCATGTTTGCCTCCAGGCTTGCGTGCGCCGAATTAAGCGTCTCCTTTCCGGCTTGAAAAGCACCGCAATCGATGATCTGGTGTGTCCATGGTTCACAGCTCGCAAAGCCTCCCGCCACTCGATACGCTCGAAGCCTTTTCCCGGGCCGCGCGCCTTGGATCCTTCTCCGCTGCTGCCGAAGAAGCCGGCATCACCCACGGGGCGGTTTCCAGACAGATCTCGCGCCTGGAGCGGTGGCTGGGCGTTCGGCTCTTTGCCCGTCAGGCGCGGGGCGTCGCTCTTACACCGGAAGGCATCCGCTTCTTTGCCCGCGCCGAGGAGGCCCTTGCCCTACTCAGTGGGGCTGACGAGCGATGGATCCCGCGACGGCACAAGACGACGGTGCGCCTTTCACTCACGCCGTCCGTCGCGTCCTTGTGGCTATTTCCCCGATTAGGAAAGCTGGAACTCGACGACATTCACATCGAACTCTTCCTGGAGCACAGGCTTGCGGATCTCGGCGAGGGAACGGATCTTGCCATTCGGTGCGGAAGAGGTCCCTGGGCCGGCGTTCGTGCGACACCACTCTGGCAGGAGAAATCCTTTCCGGTCGCTGCACCGTCGCTTGCAGGCCAACTGGCCGGGAACTGCGACGCCCGATCGCTCCTTAAGATGCCGATCCTGCATGATTCGACCATCGAGGGCTGGCGGCGCTGGCTCGCCGCCGAAGACATCGACTATCTGCCGCGCGGGCAGGATCGTCGTTTCGAGGATTACAACCTCGTCATCGACGCCTGCGTCCAGGGCGTCGGCATCGCGCTCGCCCGCCCACCGTTATCGGACGCAGCCATTGCGTCGGGTCGACTGGTCGCGGTCTCCGAAAGAGCGTTGGACTATCACGTCTCGTTTCATCTCGTGCGGGCCGACGGACCTTTGAGCGGGCCGGCGACGGAACTTGCCAGACGCCTCCTTCAGGAAGCCGGGCATGCTGAGGCTGCAATCGCCGCTTTCATAGCGCCGGCCAGGAGGGCCTAGTCCACCCGCAACGATCCGATTGCTACCCGAGCAGAGTTGGGACAACGCATCGGCCAATGCCAGACGCTTGGTCGCCTTGATGGAATTCGAACCTGCCACCGGCTCGTGCCTCGACTAGACGCTTCCGTAAATCGCCGATGATTTTGGCTCGAGAGGCACAGTACGGTTTGCGGATCTTCCGCGAACACTTCACCATTGCAAAACCGGCTGATCACGAGCTGCCTAGCACCTCCAGCGCAATGCAGCGGTAGCAACGGGCGAATCCCATAGAGAAAGCTCCTCGTCCGTGAGGAAGGCGAGCGTGATGGAAAGGCCCTGCATGTCGAGCGAAGTGGCGTAGGTGCCAACAAGCGAGCGCTCGACCCGCAGCCCGTACTCCGACATGATGCGAAGGGCAGAGTTGTAGGCGAGATAGAGTTCAGCAGGCGGCGTGCCGCCAAGTCCGTTCACCAGAAGCAATGCTCTGTCTGTGCTTCGGCTGGTATCGTTGAGGATCGTCTCGCTGAGATACCTGACGATAGTGTCAGCGTTGGAGAAACGCTCTCTCGAATGACCCGGCTCCCCATGAATGCCGACGCCCATTTCTACCTCGTTCGGCCCGAGCGCGAAGGTTGTGCGCTGGGTGTCCGGCACGGCGACACCGGTCAGGGCAACGCCCATCGACCGGATGCGTGAAGCGAGGTTGTCGCCAAAGGCTTTTAGTTCCGAAAGGGAGCGACCCTGCTCGGCCGCCGCTCCGAGCAGCTTTTCAGTGATGAGCGTGCCGGCAACCCCACGTCGCCCACGACCGTCGCCGGCCCTCGTCGTTTCGATGTCGTCGCAGGCAAGGACCATTTCAATTTTATGCCGGTCCGACGCCATCTCCGACGCCATTTCGAAGTTCATGACGTCGCCATCGTAGTTCTTGACGACGAGCAAGCAACCGGCGCCGGTGTCTGCTTCCTCAATCGCGCTGACGATCTGGCTGGGCGTGGGCGATGTGAAGATATATCCGACGCAGGCGGCATCGAGCATGCCGCGACCGATGAAGCCGATATGCATTGGCTCATGGCCTGCCCCACCACCAGAAATGATGGCGACCTTGCCAGGAACGAGCTCACGGCGGCGTATACATTTACGGTCGGCGCCAAACACAACGAACTCCTGATGGGCGCGCACAAAGCCTTCGATGCTTTCGGCGACCATGGTCTCCGCTGTGTTCATGAATTTCTTCATCAAGCCCCTCCCAAGGCGATGATCATGCCAATCCTTTTGCATGTGCCACAAGGGCTTGCTTAATCCGGCAGCCCTGAAATTGCGGCAATCTTCTGCACCAGATCGGCAATCGCTTCCTCCAGCAGCCGGTTGCGTCTCTCGTCGCCGAAATCGGGCACCATCAGCGAAATGTGCCGCAGTTTTTCCGAGGCGCCAAGTTCCGGCAGCTTGCCTGGATGCGCAGCTTGATAGGCATCCAGAAAGCGCTCCTGTTCAGCGACGCTGAAATGGCACACCCGGAAGATCGTCGCGAGATGCCGTGCAGGAAGCGGCGTTGCATAGGTCGGGCTCGTTATCTGCGTGACGAAACTGCGATGTTTGCCAAGTTCCGTCGCAAGCCGCTGGCGTGTTCCAGAAGGCCTGTTGTCGATGATTTGCGCCAGAATGGACTTGTAGGCGATAATGGCGTCTTCCGTGTCTTCGCGCGCCATCCTATTCTCCGGCTGCCTTTGTCCCATCTGCCTTCAGGCCGACGATTGCCGATCTTATCGCGGGAAGTTGAGTGGGTGCCACGGAAAAATGCCGTATGCCTGCGGCAAGCAGATCCTTGGTCAGGGATGGATCCCCGGCCATGTCGCCGCAGATGCTGACCGGTTTGCGTCCGGCGAGTTTTATGGCCTGGGTCAGCAGGCGCAGTACGGCCGGCACCGCCTTGGCCTGGTAAAGCGTAAAGTCGGCATTCTCGCGTGGCGAGGCGACGAGATATTGCGCAAGGTCGTTCGTCCCGAACGAAAAAAAGTCAGCGCTTTCGAACTCGTCCAGCATGAGGGCTGCGGCCGGGACCTCTACCATCATTCCGATGGGAGGCATGCGATGCGGCACACCGCGTCGGGCGAGCGCGTCCGATTCTTCGCGATAGATCTGCCTGATATCATCGACGTCGGATGGAAACATCACCATCGGCAGCAAGATGCGAAGACTGCCGAAGACTGCCGCACGCAAAAGCGCGCGGGCTTGAACACGCGCGATCTCCGGCCGGGCCAGCAGGAGACGAATACCGCGTAGCGAGGGTACTTCGGCAAGTCCGGCGAGCGGCTTGTCGCCGCCTATATCCAGCATGCGAATTGTAACTGACCGACCGTCCGCCCAATCCAGCAGATGGCGGTAGATTGCAAACTGCTTTTCCTCGTTTGCGGCATCTCCAAGCGATGTCAGGGCGAATTCCGAGCGCATCAACCCGATGCCGGCGGTTGTCGCAACGTCAATCGCATCGACTTCGTCGGGAGCGTTGACGTTGACGGCCAGCAGGACCTGCGAGCCGTCGGCCGTGTACAAAGTGCCGTTGTCGGCTGTCGATGCCATGCTTGTCAGGCGATGGTCGAGCGGAGCCGGCGTCGCCCTCTGCTTGGCTATCTGAAGCATGATGATACCTGAATCGCCATCAACCCCGATGTATTGTCCTTTCTCCGTCGCGAAGCGACCAGCGCCGATGACCATCGGGACCGAGCGAGACCTGGCAAGCAGCGCCACATGGCCGACTGCGCTGCCCGCGTAAAGGGCGATACCCCCACCGGCCGACCAGTCATGTGCCAAGAAGCGACTGGGCTCCATGTCTTTTCCAACATAGATGGAGCCGGCCGGAAAGTCGTCGATCGGCGCCCCGGTCAGGATCGACAGGACGCGATTCTTGACGTCGAGAATGTCGACGGCACGCGCCTGCACTTGGTCTTCCTCCGCGCCTTCCAGTTCGCGGATATAGCCATCGAGTGTCCCGGCCCAGGCAAACGCCATATTTTCGCCCGCGTCGATCCGCGCGCCGGCCGTCTCCATCAGCGTCGGGTCCTCGAGCACTTCGATCTGAAACTCGATGATTTCTCCGCTCTCAGGGTCTGTCCCGGCCGCAATGTTGCGTAATTCGTGTATGGCCTTTTTGATGGCATCGCCGAGTTCGGCATGGCCCGAAAGGCTCGATGGCGGCAACGCAGCAGCGGCCATCGGCCTCGCGACATAGGCCGGCCCGGTTGCAACGCCCGGCGATGCACCTATGGCTTTCAGACTAGGCGGTGCGGCCATGCTTCTTTTCCTCATCGAAGTTACGCTCGACGAGGCCTTTCAATGCGCGAATCGCTTCCTCGGCGAGGATCCCCTCGGCGCGAATCTTGAGCAATGATCCCTTACGGATCCTGGCACCCATGATCTTGATGATGCTCTTGCCATTCAGCCAGACATCGCTGCCGTTGATCGCGACCTCGATCGAGCAGGGAAACGACTTTGCAAGCCGCGTGAATGTCACCGAGGGCCGAGCATGCAGTCCAACGCCATGCTTGACCTCTACCTCCGTCTGGCAGTTGGCATGCATCTGTTCGCCCTCACGGCCTCCCATGCGCAATCCGCTGCTCATCAGGGTGATAGCTCCTCTGCCGTCGCAATCACCTTGCCCAGCGATGCGCCGCCGGAGGCCTCGGCCGCCGCGATAACAGCTCCCTCCACGACGGGTGCATTACAGATCGATACCAGCTTCGACCTCGGCAGGCCGAGCATTTCGACCGCCATTTCACTGTTGGTTTCAGCTCCACCAAGATCAACGAAGACGGCAACGCCTGCGTCCGACCAAGCCTCCTCGATGGCTTTGAGAATACCGCGGGCATCCGTCCCGAGTTCGCCGCTTCTATTACCGCCCGACCAGGCAAGCGGCACACTGTCGCCGACCATCTGCCGCACCATGTCGGCAGTACCACGCGCAACCAGCGGCGAGTGGGAAACAATCACAATCCCAACGTTGGGCCTCTTCCCATTCATACAGGTCGGTACTCCTCGAGGTAGCGGCAGATCGCAGTTGTCAGCAGTGCACAACTTGAGGCGCCCGGATCGACATGACCGATCGACCGGTCTCCGAGATAGGAGGCACGCCCGCGCATGGCTCTCATCGCTGCCGTCAGCTCGGCAGAAAGTTCGGCCCGGCGCGCGATGTCCGTCAGAGGCAATCGATGTGCGAGCGCGTCCTGAACGGGATAGAGAACATCAAGAAGCGTCTTGTCCCCAGCATGTGAGCGGCCACGACGCGCGACGGCGTTGATCGCCTGTTTCAGTGCCGAAGGAAAATCCTTCTCCTCGTCCGGGGCACGGAGCTCGCGGCCCATCTCCATGAGCAACGTCCCGTAAAGCGGGCCTGCCGCTCCGCCGATGTTCATGACGAGCGTCAGGCCAATTTTCTCAAGCGCGTCAGGCAAGGGAAGGGCAGAAACGAAGGCTTCCTCGGCGCTCACCGCTTCGCAGCCGCGGCGCATGTTCGTTCCATGATCGCCATCACCAATAGCGCGATCAAGCGCACACAGGTGCTCGCTGTTTGCCGCGATCGTCGCACGGCAAGCTTCGATCAATCCCATGAGAAGAACCGGTTCAGCCAGCACCCGAAACCCTCCCGCCTGCAGAGCTCATACGAGCGCTGCCATTACCTCGAATACGCCTGCCACGGCCACGGCACCCGGATCGGGCACACCTTCCAGATCCCTTTCGCCAACGTAGGAGGCACGACCGGCCTTGGCCTGTCGCATCGCTCTTGTCGACTCAGCACCTGCCGTCGCCGCTCTTGCCGCGGCTGCAACCCCCTCCGATGAAAGGGCCGCAAGCGCGGGAGCCAGTGCGTCGACCATAGTGCGGTCGCCCACAACGGCGCCTCCATAGAACGTCATCCGATCAAGCCCGGCAAGCAGGGCAGCGGCGATATCCTCCTTTTCGGCCATGGACTTGGATGCGGCCGTGAAGAAGATCGAGAGAAGGACGCCGCTGGAGCCGCCCATGCTCGTGCTCAGGATTTCGCCGATGGAGGCCATCGTCGCGGCAGGATCTTTCAAGGGAAGTGTGTCGATGCGGGCAAGAATGCTGCGGGCTCCGGTCGCAACGGTGGAGCCGGTATCGCCATCACCAACCCGGCCATCCAGGCGGTTGAGCTCGCTCTCGAGCGAGATCAGGTGCTCGCAAAGTGCGGTCAGGAGACGACGATTATCCCGATCTTCGCTGGCGGGCGCCGCTTCGCTCTGCGACGCCCGTTGAGGCGCGGAAAGGATAGCGATCTCGTGCCGTTCGGTCGCGGGCGGCCAGGCATGGGGTTCGACGGCGGCCCTCAGGGCGGCTTCACGGTCGGCGTCCAGTCGAATGAGCGACAGGGAAAAGCCGTTCATGTTGAGAGCGGTCATCATCGGTGCCGGCCCAATGATCAACCGGACACGGTTGGCGATCGGTGACGACAGCACAGTGTTGGCGATGACGCCCATTTCGAGCGGCGGCACGGCGCCGAGGTTGTTGATCAGCAGCGCATGATCTCCCGCACCATCGAGCTTCGCCGCCAGTCGCCCGGTCATCGTCGCGACCAGATCGGCAATCGGCTGCAGGGAAATACGCTCGACCCCGGGCTCGCCGTGAATACCAAGGCCTAGTTCGCCTTCGTTGGCGCCCAGTCGATCCTCATGCGTTTGGCCCGGCACGCTGCAGGTTGAAAGCGACATGCCAAGCGAAACGATGCCGCCCGCTGCGGCGGTCGCCAGGCCCGCCAACGTCTTGAGCCCGGCGCCGGCTTCGGCATGGTAGCCGGCGATCTTGTGTACGAACAGCGTGCCGGCAACGCCGCGGGGCTGATTGATGCCGGGGATCGCGATATCGTCGGCAACAATGACCATCTCGACGTCGAAACCTTCGGCACGGGCCTTTTCGGCGGCGAGACCAAAATTGAGGCGATCGCCCGTATAGTTCTTGACAACCAGCAGGACGCCCTTGGGGCCGGTTACGGCGCGGATCGCCGTCAGCACCGCATCGACGCTCGGCGAGGCAAAGATTTCGCCGGATACGGCTGCGGTAAGCATGCCCTTGCCGACGAAGCCTGCATGCGAAGGCTCATGTCCCGCCCCGCCGCCCGAGATAATGGCGACCTTCGACTTGTCCCAATCGGCACGCAGTATCACCTTGATTTCCGGGAACGTGTCGAGACGGGCAAGACGACCGGCACTGCTTGTCTGGATCAGGCCGTCCAGGGCTTCGGTGACAATGGTTTCCCGGCGATTGAAGAAATGTTTCATGGAGACAGACCCGTCTTTTATGCCAGTGAGTTCGTTTCTTTCAGTTGCTTATCAAACGCGCTGACCGCTGGCGTCGAAATAGAGTGGATCGCGCAGCGTCAGGCTTATTCGATCACCCGGCCGGATCGCGAGATATGGATCGGCAAGCGTGACCAGCTTGTGGTCGCGCACCTTGATGTGAAGGTGGTTCTGGTCCCCCAGATGTTCGATCCAATCGATCTTCGCATCGGCGTTCTGATCGACGATGATATCAAGATGCTCGGTTCGCGCGCCGATCGTCTTCGTTCCCGGCGGCGGATTGGCACCGGGAAGAAGATCGGCCGGCAACAGGTTGATATGTGGCTGGCCAAGGCGCGCGGCGACATGAAGGCTGGCCGGATTGCCATAGATTTCGCGCGGCGTTCCGACCTGCAACAGTCGTCCTTCCGAGACAATGCCGATCCGATCCGCCATGGTCATCGCCTCGACCTGGTCGTGGGTTACATAGAGTAGGGTCGAGCCGAGTTCTTTCTGGATGCGCTTCAGTTCCAGGCGCAGTTCTGCGCGCAGTTTCGCATCGAGAGACGAGAGCGGTTCGTCCATCAGATAAATGGCGGGTCGGCGCACGAGCGCCCTGCCGATCGCAACGCGCTGCATTTCGCCGCCCGACAGACGCGTTGAACGGTTCTCCAGCTTGTGGTCGATCCTGACCATGCGCGCAATTTCGCGGACACGGCGGTCGATTTCTTCGCTTGCAAGTCGGTGCGCCGGGGCCCGCAGCGGAAAGGCAAGGTTGTCGTAGACCGTCATATGCGGATACAGCGAGTATTGTTGAAAGACGAAGGCGACATCCCGTTCAGCGGGAGCTTCGCCTGCAACATTGCGGCCGCCGATTTCGATACGTCCAGCGTCGGGGTGCTCCAGTCCCGCAATAAGACGCAACGTGGTCGTCTTGCCAGCACCCGTCGGCCCGAGCAGAACGACGAATTCACCGTCTCGGATCGACAGGTTGAGATCGGCCAGAGCCTGAGTGTCACCGAAACGCTTATTGAGCCCCTTGAGAACGACGTCAGCCATGCTGAGCCTCCGAGTAGAGTGCCGAGGCGACGGCGCGGCCCGACTTGCAGTCGAACAGCGCGAGCTTTCCCGGATTGAGTTCAAGGCCAACAGTCTCGCCGATACGGAAATCGCGGTTTGCCGGAACGCGTGCCTTGATCACGCCGCTCGATGTCTCGATTGCCACGACCTGATTGGTTCCGAGATATTCGCTGCCGTAGACGGCTCCGCGCAAGGGTGACGCGTCGCTGAAGCGGATATGTTCGGGCCTGACGCCGAGCGCAAGCTCCGCCTCGGCCATATCCTGGTGCACCTCGGGAATGCTGACGTCGACGCCGTTAAGCGATATCGACCGCGCTCCCGCCTTGAGACCCGACGTGAAGCGCATGAAATTCATCGGCGGCGAGCCGATGAAATCTGCGACATACATGGTGGCCGGCTTGCTGTAGATTTCCTGCGGTGTGCCGAATTGCTCGATGACGCCATGGTTCATGACCGCGATCTTGTCGGCCATCGCCATCGCCTCATGCTGATCATGCGTCACGTAAACCGTCGTCGCGTGGATGCGGTTATGCAGTTCGCGCAGCTCATGGACCATCACCTCGCGGAATTCGGCATCCAGCGTGCCAAGCGGTTCATCCATCAGGAAACACTTCGGACGGCGCACGATCGCGCGGCCGAGAGCCACGCGCTGGCGGTCGCCGCCCGCAAGTCCTGAGACGGACCGGTTCAAGATATGATCGATCTGCAGCAGCCGCGCGGTCTCCTCCACGCGCTGGCGGACCTGCGCCTTCGGCATACCTTGCGACAGGAGTGGGAAGCCGATGTTCTTGCGCACATTCATATGGGGATAGAGCGCAAAAAGCTGGAAGACGAAGGCAATGTCGCGGGCGCTGGCGCGGTTGAAGGTGACATCCTCCCCATCAAGATAGATCTTGCCGCTGGTCGGCAATTCCAGGCCGGCGATCATGCGAAGCGTCGTCGTCTTGCCGCAGCCAGAGGGGCCGAGCAGCGCCAGGAACTCGCCGTCATGAATGACGAAGCTCGAATCCTGCACCGCCACGAAGCCGCCGAACTGCTTGCGGAGATTTTCTATCCTGATGTCCGCCATGGCTCACTCCGGAAACTTCGAGACGATGATGAACATGGCGGTGCCTGCGAGCAGCGTCACCAACGAATAGGTATAGAGCACGAGAAGGAACGGCTGGAAGAGCATGAGGAAACCGATGGCGATCAAGGCGGTCGCGATGTTCTCCATGGGGCCTCGGCGCAAAAAGAACGGGCGCTTCGGGCGGGATGGGCGTGGGGTCTCGATAAGATGGGTCATTTTCGAACCGCTCCGAAAGTGATGCCGCGCAAGAGCTGCTTGCGCAGCAGAATGGTGAAGACGAGGATCGGGATCAGGAAGATCGTTGTTCCCGCAGCAACGGCAGGCCAGTCCTGGCCGCCTTCGCCGATGATGGTCGGGATGAATGGCGGTGCCGTCTGGGCTTCACCCGAGGTCAGCAATGCGACAAAGGCATATTCGTTCCAGGCAAAGATCAGGCAGAAGATCGCAGTGGCGGCGATGCCGGTGGTTGCCTGCGGCAGGACGACCTTCCAGAAGGCCTGCAGCCGGGTGTAGCCGTCGATCATCGCAGCCTCTTCATATTCGCGCGGGATCTCGTCGATGAAGCCTTTAAGCAGCCAGACGGCGAGCGACACGTTGACTGCCGTGTAGAGCAGGATCATGCCCAGCGCCGTGTCGGAGAGGCCAAGCTCGCGGTACATCAGATAGATCGGTATGGCGACCGCGATGGGCGGCATCATGCGCGTCGACAGGATGAAGAACAGAAGGTCGTCGGCGAGCGGTATCCTGAAACGGGAAAAACCGTAGGCGGCCAAGGTTCCCAACGATACGGCCAGAAATGTCGAGCCGAAGGCAATCACCAGAGAATTGGCAAAGCGTGGCAGGAAATTCGAGGGACCCGCAATGACCATGTTTCGCTTGCGGGTAACCTCATCACAGGTGCCGGTCGGTGCAGGCAAGGAGGTGATGTATTCCGGCGTCTGACGCGTTCTCGTCGTCAGCAGATTACAGTAGCCTTCCAAGGTCGGCGTGAAGACGATCTTCGGAGGATAGCTGATGGAATCCGGCGGAGATTTGATGCTGGTCAGGAAGATCCAGACGAGCGGGATCATCGTGATCAGGGCGTAGAGGATCACGATAGCACCGGCGATCCTCTTGCTGGTCGGGCTCGGCTCGACGACCGAATGGGCTGAGGTAACCGAGCTCATCGCTGCTTCACCTTGTTGAGTGCCTTGACGTAGATGTTTGCGAGACCGAACACGGCAACGAAGAGGACGATGGCAAAGGCCGACGCCCGTCCGGTTGCCCAGCTCTCGAAGGCGGCCCGCTTCAAGGTGATGGAGGCAACCTCGGTGGTCGAGCCCGGGCCACCACCTGTCAGCAGTGTCACCATGTCGAACATCTTGAAATTCTCGATGCCGCGAAACAGCACCGCAAGCATGATGAAGGGCAGCGCCATCGGCACGGTAATCGACCAGAATTGCCGCCAGGCGGAGGCGCGGTCCACCTCGGCCGCCTCATAGATATAGTCGGGGATGGAACGCAGGCCTGCCAGGCAGATCAGCATGACGTACGGCGTCCACATCCAGGTGTCGACGATAATGATCGCCCAGGGTGCAAGCGAAACGCTGCCGAGCATCTGTATGTCGGCTGTCGGGATGCCGGTGACCAGGGAAACTGCATAGGCGAAGAGACCGATCTGCGGCTCATAGAGGAAGCGCCAGAAGTTGCCGACGACGGCTGGAGACAGCATCATCGGGATCAGGATCAGCGTCGTCCAGAAGGCGTGGCCGCGAAACTTGCGGTCGATGAGATAGGCGAGCGTAAAACCGATGACGGTCTGCAGCAGGATCGTCCAGAAGACGAAGTGCGCCGTCGTCTGCATCGCCTGCCAGATGTCGGGGTCGTTGAGCACCCGCTCGTAATTGCCCAATCCAACGTTCAGGACCGGCGCATTCGGACGGTTGGCGCGATAATTCGTGAACGACAGATAGATCGCCCAGATCAGCGGAAAGATGTTGATGGCGAGAAGCAGGATAATGGTGGGCGCGATAAATACCCAGGCGATTGCTCGATCGGATAGTCCGCGGACGCGGCGGGCAAGCGATGTCGGCGTCGCCCTTGCAGTTGCGTCTGCAGCCTTCTCGACCATAGAGGAAGAAGAAATGTTCAAGGTGTCACCTGGTCTTTGCGTATATGAGACATGTGGCGGCCCGGCAGTCTTGGCGAGCCGGGCCGCCATTCTGACAAGAAGGTTGTGCGTCCAGCCGGACACTAGATCTTGCCATCGTCCTTGAAGACTTCGGTCCAGTCCTTCACCAGGCCATCAAGCGCCTCTTGCGCGGTGCCGTTGCCGGCCACGACATAGTTATGAACGCGCTTCTGCATGTCCTGGAGGAGGGTCGCGTAGCTCGGCTCGGCCCAGAAATCCTTCACGATCGCCATCGAGTCCAGGAAAGCCTGGGCATAGGGCTGGCTGGAAGCAAAGTCAGGAGCGTTCACCACCGATTTCAGGCAGGAATAGCCGCCGAGCTGCCACCATTTCGCCTGCACCTCGGGCTGAGCGAACCACTTGATATACTGGAGGGCAGCGTCCTTCTTGTCGGAATAGGAAACGACCGAGATGCCCTGTCCGCCGAGCTGAGCGAAGTGCTTCTTTTCAGCCGGGTTGGGGAAGAAACCGATCTTGTCGCCGCCCACCTTCTCGTCCTTGTAGAGGCCAGGCCAAGTGAAGGCGAAATTCATCTGCATCGCGACCTGGCCGGATTTGAAGGCATCGGCCGACTCGACCATGTAGACGTTGGAGCTGCCGGGCGGAGTGCAGCAATCATAGAGCGACTTGTAGAATTCCAGCCCCTTCACCGCATCGGGTGAATTGACGAATCCTTCCATTTCATAAGGCTTTTCAGGGTTGTCGTACTGGAAACCCCAGTCGTACAGCACGTTGGTCACACCCATCGTGATGCCTTCGGAACCGCGCTCGGTGTAGATCGAAGCGCCGTAGACTGTCTTCCCGTCGATCTCACGCTTCTGGAAAAACTCGGCGATCTGCTTCAGCTCGTCATAGGTCTTGGGCGCGGTGAGATCGCGGCCATATTTTTCCTTGAATTCCTTCTGCAGTTCCGGCCGCTCGAACCAATCCTTGCGATAGGTCCAGCCGACCACGTCGCCCATGGCAGGCAGCGCCCAGTAGTTCGGCGTATTCTTCGGCCATTCCGAGTAGCCAACCACCGTCGCCGGCACGAAGTCATCCATCTTGATGCCTTCCTTGTCGAAGAAATCGTTGAGCTTGACGTAGTGGCCGTTTTCAGCCGAGCCGCCGATCCACTGGCTGTCGCCGATGATCAGGTCGCAGAGCTTTCCGTGAGAGTTCAGTTCGTTGAGAAAGCGGTCCGCATAGCTGGTCCACGGCACGAACTCGAACTTCATTTCGGTGCCGGTTTTGGCGGTGAAATCTTTCGAGAGTTCGACAAGCGCGTTGGCCGGGTCCCAGGCCGCCCAGCAGAGTGTCAGTTGATCAGCTTTTGCGAGATTGGGCAGCGCTGACGACATGATGAATGCCGATGCCAGCCCGAGAAGGGCTTTCGATTTCTTTTGCATACGTTCCTCCCAGAACCAAAGCCGGCTCCCCGCCGACATGCAAGTCCACCAATTTCAGAGAATGCCTACATGAACTCCTCAACCCTCATGTTTAGCAATATGTTTAGTGATAGACGTTTTTATAAACATTGCAAGTAACAATCGTCACAGTCCTGTCACCGACCCCGTAATGATGCAGATTGCCGGCATGTCGAACAGTGCAAGACCCTGACGTGCCACGCCTACGGGGTGAAGCGTGATTGCCTCGAGGTCAGAACGACGCTATGGGCAAAGGGAGCGCGCCGGGTATGATCAATCAATTGAAGGGAGATCGGCTGGTGTCTGCGCAGATGGATCGCGGCGGGGATGTGAAACAAACGCCAGCCGGGCTTTCGGACGTGCTCGGCTTGGGCCTGTCCGTCGTTTTCTGTGGCCTGAACCCTGCACTGTCAGCAGTCCGGGACGGCCATAATTTCTCGTCTCCCAGCAACCGCTTCTGGAGGGTGCTACACCTTTCCGGCTTTACGTCGCGCCTCTTGCGCGCCGACGAAGAGCAGGAACTGCTCCACTATGGATGCGGCATCACGGCCGCCGTCTCGCGAGCCACGAAGAGCGCCAGCGAATTGCGGCTGGACGACTATAAAAAGGCTGCACCTCTGCTCGAAGCGAAGATAACCAAGTTCGCGCCGGCCAACCTCGCCTTTCTCGGCAAGGCTGCCTTCGCAGCGATTACCGCACGGGCGGACTGCGATTGGGGAAGGCAGAGTGAGGTATTCGCCGGCGCCAACACCTGGATTCTGCCGAACCCCAGCGGGCTTAACAGAGCTTTCGGCCTCGAGCGACTGACGGCGCATTACCGTGACTTGAGAGCAGAAACCTAGCCACGCGTCGGCTGAGTTCCATCTGCGAGCCTACAGGCGAACATCCAGATCGAAGATGGCGCCGGCCTCATCGACAATGTCAACCGAAGCAAGTTCGGCATAACGATCCGAAGGAGAAAGGGAGAGCGCTGCCCCGGTGCCGGGCACTCCCCTCCGCGCAAGAGGCAAGCGCCTAGCTTACCACATTGAGAACGACCATCTTGTCATCGGCCATCTCCTGCATCGTCCAAGGGATACCGCCGACGCCATAACCGGACTGGCGGCGACCAGCAAACGGCATCCAGTCCGTCCTAAACGCAGTGTGGTCGTTGATGAGAACGGTGGCTGCATCCAGACGCTTCGCCGCCCGGAGTGCAACGGCAATATCAGAGGAAAATACGCTCGACTGAAACGCATAAGGCAGCGAGTTGGCACTCTGAATTGCATCGTCGAGGTTTCGGTAACCGTAGACGCAGGTCAGCGGACCGAAGACTTCGAGTTGCGACACCTTTGCGTCGGCCGGCGGATTGAGCAGCACCGACGGCAGCAGCGTCGTTTCCGACAGACGCCCGCCTCCGAGCTGTTTTGTTCCGGCATCAACGGCTTCCCGGATCCAGTTCGACACCCGCTCCGTTTCGCGTGGCAGGATCAGTGGCCCCACCTCGGTTTGCTTGAGGGTCGGATCGCCGACCCGAAGGGCCGCGACCGCAGCGGCAAGGC
Organism: Hyphomicrobiales bacterium; assembly: GCA_900470965.1. Classification (GTDB taxonomy): domain Bacteria; phylum Pseudomonadota; class Alphaproteobacteria; order Rhizobiales; family Rhizobiaceae; genus Rhizobium. The sequence goes on along the minus strand of UCCS01000016.1, from coordinate 66,766 downwards.
TCTCGGTCAACGGCTCCAGGATCTCCTCGTGCACGAATATCCGCTGGACCGACACACAGACCTGGCCTGCATGATAGTAGCCACCTTTGACGATGGGACTGACGACTGCGGCCGCATCTGCACTTCGATCAACGATAACAGGTGCGGCACCGCCATGTTCAAGCGCGCATCTCGTGCCTGGCGGCAGCTTGCTCTTGAGATACCAGCCGACTTTCGCAGATCCGATGAAGCTTAAAAACGCGACGCGGGGATCGGTCGCAAAGGATTCAGCAAGCGCGTTGTCGTCGGTGACGAAGGTCTGGCACCAGCGCTCGTCCAGGCCGGCCTCCCAAAGCAACTTCACGATTTCGACGCATGAGATGGGCGTTGTTGCTGCGGGCTTTACAATGACGGGGCACCCGACGGCGATCGCAGGCGCAATTTGATGGACGATGAGATTGAGGGGATGGTTGAATGCCGAGATCGCCGCGACAACACCGATCGGCTCTTTGGTTGTAAACGCCAGGCGATTCAGGCTCGCGGCCGTCAACCCCATCGGGATTTCCTTGCCGCCGAAGTTGCGGATTTCATCGGCGGCGTTGATCAGTCCGTCGATCGCCCGTGTGACCTCGACGATGGCGTCCGCCAGAGGCTTGCCGCCTTCCCGCGCAATCATCATCGCGAAACGATCCCTGTTGTCGTGCAGCAGTTCCGACGTCTTTCTCAGGATCGCCATGCGCTGATACGCAGGCAACCACCCATCGCGATCAGCAAAGGCTTTCGCGGCAGTATCCAGCTTGCGATCAAGCGCGGCGGCGTCATCGGTCAGTAACTCGGTGATGATCGCTCGATCAAACGCCTGATAAACCGTTAAGCTATGCGACATCTCATGCCTCCAGAATTGCCGGGAGCCGTTCGCGCAGCTCTTTCACCAGCACACGTTCATTTTCCGAATAGTCGACGGGGACATTGACCAGATGCACGCCCCCACCTTTGAATGCATCCTCAAGAGCCTGCTTGAGCTGGCCGATATCATCGACCCTCGTTCCTTTGGCGCCGTAGGATTGCGCATATTTGACGAAGTCCGGATTGCCGAATGTCATGCCGAAGTCCGGAAATTCGTCGACGGCCTGCTTCCAACGGATCATCCCATAGGCATCGTCTTCAATCACGAGAACGACAAGGTTCAATTTCAGCCGGACGGCGGTCTCCAGCTCCTGCGAATTCATCATGAACCCGCCGTCGCCGCAGATCGCCATGACCCGCCGTTGCGGGTAAAGCATCGACGCGACCATCGCGGACGGAAGGCCAGCCCCCATCGTCGCAAGCGCGTTGTCGAGAAGCAGAGTATTCGCCATTTTGGTGCGATAATTGCGAGCGAACCATATCTTGTACATGCCGTTATCGAGAGCGAGAATGCCATCGTGGGGCATGACCTCTCGGATGTCGTGGACGAGCCTCTGGGGCGTAAACCGTTCCTCGGTCGCCCGGTCTGCAATACGATTGAGAATTCGCTCTCGCAGGTGAAGAAGCGCCTGCGCGTTTGGGAGCTTGCCTTCCAGGCGATCGGCGAGCGCCTTGAGTGACGGTCCGATGTCGCCGATGACCTCGGTCTGAGGAAAATAGACCTGCTCGACCGTCGCCGGCTGGTATCCGACATGGACGACCTTGGGGCCGCCCTTGCCCATGATGAACGGAGGTTTTTCGATCGTGTCATGGCCGATCGTGACGATCAGGTCCGCCTGTTCGATGGCCTCGTGGACGTAGTCTCGCTCCGAGAGGGCCGCGGTGCCCATATAGAGCTCAGTTCCCCCTGGAACCGTCCCCTTCCCCATCTGGGTCGTGAAATAAGGGATGCGTGTTCGAATAACGAACTGGGCGATGTCCGACGTGGATCGAGGACGCGAGGCTGCCGCTCCGAACATGAGCAATGGACGCTTGGCCGATGCAATCAGCGCAGCCGCACGATCAAGCGCAGCGTCGCTTGCGGTCGGTAGTTCAAGCTGATGCGGCGCTACCAGCGCGATGTCTTCACACTCCTCTGCAGCGATGTCTTCAGGCAGTTCGAGATGAACTGGACCAGGCCGTTCCTCCTGCGCGATCCTGAACGCCTCCCTCACCAAGGTCGGGATCATCTGCGGCGAAACGATCTGACGCGTCAGCTTCGTCAACGGCTTCATCGATGCGACGACGTCAACGATCTGGAAGCGGGCCTGGCGCGATGAAAGAATACCCTTCTGGCCGGTGATCATCACCATGGGCATTGCGCCGAGAAGAGCATAGGCCGCTCCAGTCGACAGGTTCAGCGCTCCTGGCCCGAGCGTCGTCAGGCATACGCCAGGCTTACCCGTCAGCCGTCCGTAGGTCGCTGCCATGAACGCAGCTGCCTGCTCGTGTCGCGTGAGCACGAGCTCGATTGACGATTTGCGAATGGATTCGACGACATCGAGGTTTTCTTCGCCTGGAATGCCGAAGATACGCTCCACGCCTTCGTTCTCAAGCGCCGCAATGAGGAGATCCGAGCCTTTGGTCATGGAAGGTGCCTGTGTGCTTTGACGCCGCGGTCAAGGGCGACGCGATGAGAAACGTCAGACGCTGAACATAGGTCGATTTGCGGTCCGAACCAATCGCACCTTAGTGCAGATTTTGCATGCGAGATATGCTCGCAGAACCTCCCTCGGATTTGGAGCAGCCAGTCGATCAAAATCATTGACGGCAAGCGCGTTGCCCGCGTGCTGCCTCTCCCGTTGCCTCGCGCAGTTTGCGTTCAGGAAATAGATTGGCGAAAAATGCCAGCGAGGCGCGCTGGCGAGAGGTTTGGGATTTTCGCGGCAGGGTTCAACTCCCGAGCAGGATCGCCCCTGCCGTAACAATAATGCAGGCGAGAATGCGCCGAGCGGTCAAGATTTCGCCAAGGAATAGCCAGCCGATCAAAACGGCGAATACAACGCTTGTTTCCCGTAGCGCCGTGATTGGGCCGGCCGGTCCGATTGAGAAGGCGGCAATCACCACACCGTAGGCGATCATTGCAACCAAGCCACCTCCGAGAGCCTTCCATGTGTCCGGCGCTCGAAAATCGACCCGAAGCCGCCGACGCATACCGATAAACGCAACAGGCAGGAACGTGCCGTAGAGGACGAGCACCCAGGCAGTATATGCGCCGCTCTGGCCGGCCAGTCGTACGCCGATGGAGTCGACCGTTGCGTAGGCGGCGATGATCGCTCCTGTCGCCAAAGCGAACAGGATAGACGAAGTGGAGGATCTGCCCTTGCCAAAGGATAGGCTCATGATCCCGAGGGCAATGAGAATGACACCTGCAATCTGGAAAGGGTCCAGGTGGTCGCCAGCGATGACGAACCCGCCGAGCGTCACGAGAAGCGGCACCGTTCCGCGAACGATCGGATAGACCTGCCCCAGTTCCCCATAACGATAGGCCGCGACGAGGAAGACGCTGTAGCCGACCTGGAGGAGGGCAGAGAGGAAGATATAGGACCATGCGGCCGACGGCGGCAGCGGATAAATGAACAGGAATGGAAGCGCGACAACCGTGCTCGCAAAGCTCATGACGGTGACGGTCCAGAGCCGGTCGCCGCCGCTGCGCAGGAAGGCGTTCCATGTGGCGTGAAGGATCGCCGCGAAAAGCGCCAGGCCGATGACGGCGGCGCTCATTGCCGCGTCCTCGTCGCCAGCAGTTCGGCGGCGACGTTCCGGGCATTGTCGATCGCCTCTTTCCCCTGGCCCATCTGAGCGAGCATCGTTGCCCCCTCGATCAGCATGAACAGGATCATGGCGATATGCGGCGCCCGACCCTCCTGCATCGACGGCGCCAGGATGTCCCGAATGCGGTCCTGAAGATCGCGCTTCTGGCGCATGACGGCCTCGAATACCGCATGATCCCGCTCGCCGAACTCCGCGAGCGCATGCTGAAACAGGCATCCGTGAAAATCCGGACTGTCGAACCAGCGTTCATGCCAATCGAAAACCGCCATGATCTTCTCATCTGGCGTCATTGCGGTTTCCGAAAGCCGGTCGAGCTGGCGTTTGAACCGATCTGTCCGCCAGTTCAGAACCTCGACAATCAGGCCGCCCTTGCTGGGAAAATGCCGATACATGGTCATCTTGGCGACCTCCGCCTCGGCAATGATCCGGTCTATGCCGGTGGCGTGGAAGCCGTCGCGCTTGAACAGGGTATAGGCAGTTTCAATGATGTGCTGACGTTTCTCGATGGCAATGGCGCGGCGTGGCATCGCGAAAATCCAAGTGAGACAGACCTGTCTCACTCATATGTCAATTAACAGCTTTGGTCAATGAGCGTCGGAATATCGGGATGGCAGCAGCGCCTTCAGCATCGGCAGCAGATGCTTGAAATGGGCGTGACGCGGATCGAGATCGGACCAAGTGGATAGGATGCCGATCAGCGGCTTGCCGGCCCAATCGCCAGTGTCCTATTGGCTCTCACAGACATGCCGACATGCCTCCATCCACGTAAAGTATGTGACCATTGACATAACTTGAGGCGTCCGAGGCAAGAAAAATACAGGCGCCCGTCAGTTCCTCCAGTCTGCCCCAGCGGCCGGCCGGCGTGCGCCGCCCGATCCAGCTCGAAAACTCGGTATCGGCCACGAGCGCTGCGTTGAGCGGCGTATCGAAATATCCGGGGGCGATGGCATTGACTGCCAGCCCATGGCGGGCCCAGTCGGTCGCCATGCCTTTGGTGAGATTGCCGAGCGCGCCCTTGCTTGCGGTATAGGGCGCAATTCCGGGCCGGGCGAGCGCGGTCTGGATCGAAGCGATGTTGATGATCTTGCCGCGCCCGCGTGCGATCATGTGGCGTGCGACGGCCTGGCCGACGTTGAAGGCGCCGGAGACATTCGTTCGCATCAGCAGTTCGAACATGTCGGGCTCGAACTCCTCCAGCGGGGCGCGATGCTGCATGCCGGCATTGTTGACGAGAATATCGATCGGTCCTGTGGATTGCTCGAACGCGTCGATGGCTGCACGTACGGCCCTGGCGTCGGTCGTGTCGAACAGCAGCGTTTGCGCCGACATGCCGGCCGCGCTCAGGAGCCCGGCCGCGGTAGCGAGCTTTTCGGCATCGCGGCCATTGAGCACGATCTCGGCACCCGCCGCGGCCAGGGCCTGAGCCAGGCTAAACCCGATGCCTTGGCTGGATCCGGTAATCAGAGCACGTTTGCCGGACAGATCGAAGAGTTCAATACCCTTTTGCACGGCACCGCCGCGCAATTGCGGCATGCGCGTCTGGGAAGCTTGTCATACGCTGAGCGGCTCCTGGGGTTACCACCGCGACGAGGATACTTGGAGCGCGGAACAATTGGTGCAGATGCTGGTCGGCACCGTTGTCATGGGCGGCAATCTCCTGATGAATGTCGGGCCGACGGCGCGCGGCACGCTCGACCACCGCGCGATTGCAGCCTTGCCACTTATGAGGAGTGGATGGCGCTGCACGAGCGCAGCATCGTCTGCTGCATCCAGTCCGATTTCTCCGCGCCGCTCGATTGCCGGCTGACCCAGAATGGCGATCGCCTCTACATCCACCTCTTCAACTGGCCCTATCGCCATCTGCATTTCGATGCGCTGGCGGGCAAGATCGAATATGCGCAATTCCTGCATGACGGCAGCGAGGTCACCTGGCTGCAGCCGTCCGCCAATACCTTATGGTCGAATACCCAATTCCCCGTCGCCGACGATCAATTGACATTCGTCCTGCCGGTGCGCCGACCCAAGGTCGTGGTCCCCGTCATCGACGTCAAACTCAAGCCGGGAAGCGCCCCCTCCATTCAGGATTGAAGCGATCAGCACGCGTGACAGCTTGCCTGGACCGGGAAACGTCCCGGCCCAGGAAAAAAGGTTTCTGACACGTCGAACTCTAGGGCGGCGATAGGTCATTCCTCTTTGAATGCTCGACCGACCTGGAAAATCGTAGATGTACCACCTGGCCGAATGCTCACCTTATCGATGTCGGTTGGTGAAAGCCTGACGGCGTATTCTCTGTGCGCCCAAAACGCCCTGAGCAACTATCGCAGTGGGGGAATACGAGCAAAAAGCGGGCCGAGTCCTTCCGCGATCGTCAGGTGCACGATCACCGCTTCGCGAAGCTGGGTGTATGGCAGTCCGGCCATCATTGCCGTTTGAACCACAGCCATGACCTCTCCAGCCTCGGAGCCGATCATCGTAAAGCCCAGGATGCGATCATCATTCGCGCTTACCACGGCTTTCATGAAGCCTTGGGTCTCCTCGGTCGCTTCGGTGCGCAACACATTTCCCATTGGCAGCGTCGCGACACGATAGGCAATGCCCAGGTGCTGGGCCTCGCTTTCGCTCATGCCAACACGAGCAAGCGGAGGATCTGTAAACATTACATAGGGGATCTGGCGCGCGTCTGTGCGACGGTTGCCTCCCGCCATGTTGTCACGAACGATCCTGAAATCGTCAACGGACACATGCGTAAACTGCGGACTGCCGGCGCACTCACCGATCGCCCAAACGCCTTCTTCTGTAGTTTCCAGACGCTCACTGACGCGAATGAACCCGCGATCATCCAGCTCGACGCCGGTCTTCTCAAGTCCGATGTCCGCAGTATTTGGAACCCGGCCAGCCGCCACCAGCAAGTCGCTACCCTCGACGGTTCGGTTTCCGGCGTCGGTATGAACTTCGACGACAACAGCGTCCCCCGACAAGCCCCACACTTGTGTCGGTTTTGCACCCAAAAGGACCTCGATACCCTCTGAAACAAGTATACGCTGCATCTCCTCGGCAACATCGGCGTCCTCCCGACCCATCAATCGCTGCGAGGGTTCGACAATGGTCACGCGACTGCCGAAGCGGCGGTACGCTTGCGCCATTTCGATACCCACATAGCCGCCTCCGAGCACAATCAGATGCGACGGCAGGTAGTCGAGCTCCAGCGCCTCGATATGGGTCATTGCGCGCGCTGCCGACAGGCCAGAGATATCCGGTATCGCAGCATGACTGCCGACATTCACCACGACCTGGTTACCGGAAAGCCTGCGCTGGCCGCCGTCATTCAAGCTGACTTCGATGGTCTTCGGCCCGACGAATTTTCCCTCCCCCATGATGAGTTCGGCACCGCTCGCCTTGTAGGCATCAAGGTGAAACGCAATCTCCCGATCGACCATCGCTTGCTTGCGCCGGCGGACGGCCGCCATATCGGTGGTCACCGATCCAGTCGCAGTACCAAATTCTGCCGCATGGCGAGCCAGATGAGCGACCCGCGCACTCCAGATCTCGTTTTTGCTCGGCAGGCAGGCGACCGCCGGGCAGGAACCGCCGACCCATCTTCGTTCGACGACCGCAACTTTCTGACCGGAACGAGCCAGGTGCCAAGCAAGCAATTTGCCGCCCTGGCCGCTACCAAGGATCAGTGTGTCGAAATTCTCAATATCGTGCATAGGAATTCCCCTTCAGCTGGCAGAAGCCCAGCGCGTCGAATGCGATCTGCCTCTGCGATGACAATGGGAGGAGGCTATAACGGCAGCATGATTTGATTAATGCCAATTTAGCTCATATTCATGCTTGATCAGCTCATTCTGGAAAGATCGACATGTCGCAGCGCATCGATTGGCTTAGCCGTCTGCTCGAAATGATGCCGGTCACCGGCAAGCTGGAGCTTCATTGCCTTTATGGTGCACCTTGGCGGGTTGCGTATGAGCAGGGGGCCGCCCAGGACATCGTTTATCACGTGATATTGAGCGGCGAGGCATGGCTGAATGATCGCCATGGCAACAAAGCACAGCGTCTCACGTCTGGCGACATCCTCCTGGTCCCCGCTGGAGCACCGCACGTCCTCACCGATGGCAGCGGCACCGAGCCGGTGAAGGCGACGCAAAGGCAAGGGCTGAACGTCGTGATCAGCGAGAACTCCGGTCAGGGCGAACGGCTGGACATGCTTTGCGGCCGCTTTGTGCTTGCCCCTCCTCACGACCGTCTGCTGGGGACTTATCTGCGTTCACGGATGATCGTACGAGGAACATCAAAATCAGCGATATCGCCACAATCCGTGACGCGCCAACAGATGGAGGCCCTTGTTGGCCTCATGCGGGCTGAGGCAAATGTCGAGGGGATTGGCGGTCAGGCGATGCTCAACGCGTTTTCGGCAGCGTTGTTCACGCTGGCGCTGCGACTGGCAAGTCAATCCCACGATGCGCCACTAGGGCTGGTCGCCCTTGCGAGCCACGTCAGGCTCGCTCCCGCGCTCAACGCGATCTTCTTCGAACCTGCCCGCCCATGGACGCTTTCAAAACTGGCAAGCCTTTGCAACTTGTCTCGGGCGACTTTGGCCCGCTACTTCGAGAGCAGTTTGGGTCGCTCCGCTAGCGAACTTCTTCAAGACGTTCGCATCACCCTGGCAGCCAATGCGCTGCGGATGCCGACGACGTCGACCGCTACGGCGGCCGATCTGGCCGGGTATCGATCTGAAGCTGCCTTCCAGCGGGCCTTTAAGCAGCATCTCGGATTGACCCCCGCCCAATGGCGCGCTTCCCGGACGGCCAAAGCGACGACGGACACGGACGGTGCATCCAGCGCCGCCGACCCTCAGATACGTCAATCCGAAGAGCATCGGGATGTCTCGAACCAAGCCTAGACTTTCCCAGCATATTCCAACGTCGCTGTTGCTGCTTACGCCTGACTGAACGCGTCAAATCAGACAGTACGGTCCGCGGGGCCTTTTCCGCCACCACCAAGACTTGGACCGCTTTTTTGAGTGATGCGAGAGCTTGCGGCGGATGGCGGCACCCTCCTTCTCAATGAATTTCATCCCGCACAACGCAAGCTGTTCTGGCCAGAAGGTCCACACCTACCAAGCCTTCGTGGAGCGCGAGCGCAGTGTCGCTGCACTAAACGCCAGACAGCTTTCATGCTAGATTGGCGTTCCGGAAATCCACCACGAGCGAAACAGCCATGGCCGCAGCAAACAAATCGTCCCAAGCGGGAGCGCCACAGAAACGTCGCCACAAATTCCATCCCAAGCGAGACCCGAAGCCAGAGGTACTCGCCCAGGCCAATCGCACAGTTTTACGGATGGTTTCCGTGGTGGTAGTTGCTTTTCTCGTCGTCATCGCCGTCCAGGCGCTGTGGTAGAGCGAATGACGCTGGCCCGGAGCGGCCATGGTCAGCGGCCATGGTCAACGGAAATTTCCTGGTCTCGGAGCCTCCCGATATGTCCGTAAGGTAGGCGCTTGCGACAACATGGCGTCGAGTTTGGTTCGCACGGGCGGCTCTCTTAAAGAGCTGTGACTTGAAACGGACAGTCGCCCAACCTCCGGCCCGTCTCCCCTCAACCTGCTCAGACAAGTGCCGCCCTCATCCGATCGCTTTCGCTAATTCGGTGTTGCAGTTTCGCACTCGACTCCCGTGGTACTCAATGGTTCAATTTCCGCTGCTGAGAGGGAGTAGGCAGCGATGTATTACGAGTGGAGCGAGGCGAAGGCACGCAGGCGGTACCTGATCAAGTTCGCGTCCGTATGGTTGGCTGCTATTGCGCTGGGATTTCTCCCGGTTTGGTGGTTGGTGCAGGAGACCACGTTCTAAGCCGCTAACGATATAAACGGTGGCGCTATATCCTGAATGGCACGTTCAGCGACCAGACCCGCCCGTCCCGCGGTGCTATCGGACGGGCTAGCAACAGGCTTCCGTTGCGAGCCACTATGGTCACTCACCATACGTGCAAGCTGCTAGCTGCGCTCCCGGTCAGGGCTGCAGGGACTCGGCCCGACGCCTGATCCTGATCTCGATGCGGCGACGTTCCTTGACGTCTCCCGCCTGCCCGCTGGTGAGCGTATCACCCGGAATAACCAGCTGGGCAGCTGACATCGGTAACACGGTCACGTCCTTCAGCTTCGGATTTTCCTTCAGAATATTCGCAACCGCGATCGCCCGCGCGAGTCCAAGCCCGGCATTATCGGCAGGCTGGAGGAAATCGACAGGTAACTGGCCGTCGATGACGCCGATCGAAGCGTCGTCGAGATTGGATGTGCTTCTGGCGACGCGCTGCTCGTCCGTGTGCCCGATCACCTCGACCACGTCGACCTGATAACGCTCGAGGTTGTCGGCAATCTGGTCCGCGATCGAGGTCTCAAGCTTGTCCTCGAATTCCCGCGTCAACGCGGCGCTGCCTGACGTGAAGTAATATCCGCCGGCTTCGGAGAGGCTAATGATAGGCGGCCATTCATGGGGTTTGATGTCCCCGTGCAGCAGTTGCTCGAGCTGGTCCGGAGCTTTGTCGAGTGGGATGTTGTTCGCTGCCAGTACCTTTGCGACCGCGGCCAGCTTGGCCAGATCAGCGGGGCTGGCGTCGTTCATTTTCAACCTGTCGATGATCTGCCGGGCAGAGACCAGCTCGCGCCATTCGCTCTCGAATTTCGCGCGATCGGTCGCCGACATGTTCGAGCCGAGTTTCGACTGCACCTCTACGAGCTGGGCGGACAGTTCCTTGTTCTGCTGTTCCAGCTGCGCGAGGCGCTGCTCGGCGTCCATCCGCTGTTTCCGCTCGGCCGTGATCATGGCGGCGGCAACCAGCAACAAGCAGAACACCAGCAGAAGCATGGATTCCGCCATCGTCAGCCCGAGGATGAGCCCGCGGTTGTATCCCTTATGCTCCAGCTTGGGGCTTCCGCTTGCCTGGGTCACCATCTGAACAACCGCCGTTTCGGCTCGTCTAGTGTCGGCCTGGTCTCCGTCTTCTCGCCATCCGGGACAACCGGTTCGGCATCCACCGTCGCACTCTCGCTCGCCCCGACCACCTCGACAACGTCTGCCGTTTTCGAAGGGATGGACGGTTGCGGATTTTCCCTGTCACGCTCAAGCGCTTCCGCGATGCGATCCAGCTTATTGTCGATGCTGGCTAAGGGCTTCAATGCATCATCCACCTTGGCGGACTGCGAGCGTGTTTCCGCGATCCCCTCCTCCATCCGCCTGAGATGGGCAGCGGTCATATCCTTGATCGCGTCTATTGTCGGTGTCAGCTCGAAACGGATGACATCCTCGGGTGGCCTGATCTCTCCGAGACGGGTACCGACGCCCTCCACGGCGACACCGAACTTGTCGATGATCGTCGAGAGCTTATCCGTCGTCTCACTCAGTTTGCGGGTAGCTTCCGCTGCTTGATCTGTCACCGACCTGTTGTGGTCCTCGATGATCGATGAAAGCTTGGTCGCGGCCTCCTGGATCGGGATAATGGCCTCCTTGGAGATCGACTCGATGACCTTGCGGATTTCCTCGCCGTTCTTTTCCGCCTGGCGACCGATCTCCTCAAAGCCCTCCGTCAGCATCTGATTGCTGACCCTGCGGTAATTCGAGAACTCGCGAGCGGACGTGTCGAGCTCGGTTCGGACCCGCCGCGTCATCTCCGCAAGCTCGTGGCGGGCGCTGCGTTCGATGTCGATCGGGTCCCGGCGCATCTGGTTGAAGAGGATGCGTAGCGTCACGCCCGCGATTGTCGATGTCACCGCGATACCGAAGTTCCGGACGATTGTCTCGATCGAAGTCTCCCCGGCGAACAGGTACAGGGATACACCAAGGCTCGAGAGCGTAAACAGGAACCCCATGTAGTAGAGGTTGTCGCCCGCCTGCTCATTGTGCAGCCGGAAGCCAGCCAGCGCTATCGACGCCAGGAAGTAGATCGCCATTAGCACCAGGGGCACTGCCGTCACAACAAATGTCGACCAGGCGGCGAGTTTCGCCGACCAGATGAAGATCATTCCCCCGATCGTCACCGCCGCGAACAGCACGATAGGAGCCCAGTCCCGAAACGCAGTTCTTCCCGTGTCGTTTGATGCCATCACTCCAGTCCCTCCAGACGGGTGAAACCAGCGAACTCGCCGTTATTCTTCTCTACCCAGGATTTCCAGAACGCAGCCAAGTCCTCCATCTTGAACTTCTGGCCCGGCCGCTGGAAAGCTAGGACCTTGACCTGCACCCCATCCAAAGACGTCCGGAATTTCTCCCGTGCAGGACTGCTTTCGAATTTGGCGATCGAAACGCCGTCGCGATAGCTGGAAAACGCCGCAGTATGTTCGACCATATCCGAGGCAACATACAAGGTCTTAGGGATGCCTGCAGGCAAGGGTTGGAAGGCTTCAAGGTTTATGCGCTGGATACCCGCCATGATCGGCGAGAATTCACCCGAAGCGCCAGACCCGAGTTTGCCCGCGATTTCATCCAGGGGCTTCTGGAAACCCTTCTCCCAGCGTTGCTGCACCAGCTTCGGATTGCTGGTCCACTCGTTGGTCAGATCGCCGCTGCCCGGATTGCAGCCGTGGAAGGTTCTTTCAAGCTCACCTTCCTTCTCGGTCAGCGCGTAGACGTCGATCGCTCCGTTGACCGGAACGCCGTAAACCAAGCGCTGGAACTGGTTCTTGAGGTCAAGCGATGTCGTGCCCGAAATCGGGTCAGTGACATCGAGCAGGATGGCCGTCTCGCTGGTCGGACCCGTCGTCGGGCATAGAGATGCCTTATCGAGCGAAACACTGGACATCGCCTGGTACTTGAGCCAACCAAAGGCTCCGATCATGGCAAGCGCGACTGCCGAAAGTGCAATCGTCGCCACAACAGCGCCCGTCGAAAAGCCGCCTTTTCTGGAACGACTGCTACGCCGCCTGTTCCGCGCCAACGCCTGCCTCCGGGAATAGATTGTCCAGTCTGTGGTACTGCTCGACGGCCATCTCGAACGCGGAACCGATCTTTCTGATCTGATCGCTGAGTTCTGCTTGGGCGACCTGGATGCGTTCTGATAGAACGCGATCGTCCCATTCTTCGCTCGTTTTCAGGACGGGCGTTATTCGCTCCAGCTTGTACGCGCTCGTAAAATATTGAGGCTCCGGCCCTGTTCTCGCAGCCCGATTCGCCTCGCGGTAAGCCGTAAGAACAGCGTTTGCCGTGCGCTCGAGGTGGCTCTGGTACTCCGCGAAAAGTCCCGTGCTCCGCGCACGATGGGCGATGATGGCAGCAGATTCCTGGCGGCGCGAGCTCAAATCCCTGACGATCTCTTCGATCTTGTCGTTGTGGTCGTCGCGAATCTTACGAAGGTTGTCGATCAGGTCCAGCTTCCCGGAAATGTAATTTTGCCGCGCATCGTCCAGACGGCGCTGGACGCCGGCAAAACCCGGATACGGATCGGTCAACATGCAGCCGTCGATAAATGCCAGGATCGAGAAGAAAATCCCGATGGCGAAAAGCATCCAGGAATTCAACTCGGTCAAACCGAGCGGATTCTCTTGTATTCGTCTGATAACCTCGGTCCCCGCCCCTTCCAGAATGGTGGCCGACACCTCGCGATAATGGGCTAGAGCAAGGTTCACGGCCAGCGCAACGACAATATAGGCTGCAAGGCCAAGCAATCCCCCGAGCTTCAGTAGCCATGACCGGTGGACGAGATTTCGAACGCAGAAGAAGGCGAACAACAGCGCAGCGCCGATATTGAGCACCGCGAAGACTACCGCTTCGGTGATGCCGCCAATGATGCCCTGTTCGCTGCCCTTGGCCAGGAAGTTGCCGTTCATGACGATCTCGATGAGCACCAAGACGACGAGCAACGCGATCTTGACGCTTGTTGCTCCGGCGCTCGGTACCTTCGCCGCCCGATCCAGCCGATGCTGCCTCTTGAAAGACGTCATCTCGTCTTCGGCGATCTTGAGATCGCGGCGCAAGCCATGGAGTTCGTCGACGCCGCTTGCGATCTCGGCCTTGAAATCGGAAAGACTGGACGCGTTCGCCTGCCGGATGAGCCCGAACTGCCCCTCGAAATCGAGATTGCGAAGCCGTCCGTCGAAGGTCTGGAATTGATCCTCCAGCACTTGATAGGCCGATGCCTTTTCCTGCTCGATGCGGCCGACGATACGCTGCTCGACCTCGTCCAGCGACTGTGCCGACGGTGCGGGACGGTTAGCCTTTCCGTTTTCAGCACCCTTCTCCCGGACTTCCAGCGTCTGGACCAGTTTGTCCGTATCGAGTGACGCGAAAATCTCCGTGGATGCGCGGAAGTCGTGACTGGATTCGCGAACACTGGTCCAGAGCTTGTTTAGTGCTTCAAACGGCAATGCGTCCTCATCGGAAACATGGTTGCGGAAATCCTAACTTGTAATGCGTAGCTCAGAGGTTGTGATCGGTCCAGCAGCTGCGTCAACGAGCGGAATTTAATCGCTCACCACGGTTAATCTGTGTCGGCAAGAACATCCTTCCAGGCGGCGGATAAAACGGTTCCGGCCCGGCGACCGGACTACCTAAAGCTGTGGATGCGGACGCCAATCCACCAAAAAAGTCCGACTCTCCGATCGGCTTGAGGGTGCAATGGCGAGAATGTCATAATCGCGGGCATTCCATCGGAAGTTGATATGGCGCGAAAACGCCGGCACAAGACGACATCGAAATCGACTCCGGCAGTTATCTTCGCGGTGTTGGTCTTCGGCGTTATTGTATCCCACTCTGGACGCAGGGAACCGCCGCTCGAGCCAGTAGCTCCACTGGCCGTATGAAGCCGAGATTGATACGGCCTGCCTCGATACGGCGGATGCGTCACCGGTGGTGCCGCTTTCGATATGTGGACGAAAGCTGGCCGTCGACCATTTCGCATGATGTCCAAGCCGACCAGCCGAAAGCACAGCGCCATGACCGCGTCATTGATCCAATGGCACAGGCTTAGCGGGCCGTTCCCCGCTAGGGCGAAGTGGCAAAGCCATAGCTCACGCAGCAATGCCGGCGCGCAGTTTCAGCGCCAGATCCGGGCTGTCCGAGGTCAGGCTGCCGATGCCGCGCTCCAGCCAGTGGCGGATGCCGGGCTCGTCGTTGAGGGTCCAGACACAGAGGCGGTCGAGCGGCAGCCGGCCGCGGATCAAGTCCCATTCGGCTTCCATCAGCTCGTGATGAATGGCAACGATCTCCACCAGCCCGTCCAGGCGGTCGATGAAGGCGGCGAGCCCGCCCTGCTTGTCGGCCCAGGCGGCGTTGACGGAGACGAGGCGGGAAACATCAGGCGCGTGAAGACGGCACTCCTCCAGTACCGACGGATCGAAGGAGGTCAGGTAGGAACGTTCGCCGACACCGAAGCGAAAAAGCTCGGCTGCGACGCGCGCGGCAATGTCAGGATAAGGCGTACCGGTCTCGTCGATCTTGATCTCGACATGTAGGTCGATGCCCTTGTTGACGGCAAGCACGTCGAGCACATCGGCGAGCGTCGGAATGGCCTCGTCCGTGCCTCTCAACCTGACGGACTTGCGGGCTTCCACCGACAGGTCCTGCACCGGGCCAACACCTTCGGCGGTGCGTTCCAGCGTCGCGTCGTGGATGACGACGAGTTCGCCCGAGCGCGTCAGGTGCACGTCGAATTCGATGGCGTCGACCCCGAGCGCGGTCGCGTTGCGGAAGCCGGCGAGCGAGTTTTCGGGCCAGAGGTTGCGGGCACCGCGGTGGCCGGTGATAAGCGTCATGAAATATCCTTCAACCTGTTGATTTCATAAGCATTAGCGGATCGTCGGGTCGAGCTTGTCGCGCAGCCAGTCGCCGACGAGCGAGATCGAAAGCGTCGTCAGCATGATGACGGCGGCGGGCGCCAGCATGATCCAGGGTGCGCGCGTCAGATATTCACGCCCGAAGCCCACCATGTTGCCGAGGCTGGTTTCTGGCGGCTGCACGCCGAGGCCAAGGAAGGAGAGCCCGCTTTCCATCAGGATGATTTCCGGGAAAGTGAGGGTCATGGAAACGATCAGCGTCGAGGCGACGTTCGGCAGGATATGATGCAGGTAGACGCGCGAAGGTGTGGCACCAAGCTGCACCACCGCCGCCGCATAACCCTGCGCGCCGGCGGCAATGGCGAGGCCGCGGGCGATGCGCGCATAGCGCTCCCAGCCGTAGAAACCCATGAGGCAGACGAGCAGCAGCATCGAGGAGCCGAAGAAGGCGAGAACCGCGAGCGACATGATGAGGAAGGGAAGTGCCGCCTGGAAATCGGCGAGCATCAGGACCAGATGCTCCACAAAGCCGCGCAGCTGCGCCGCTAGGAACCCGAGCAGCGTGCCGAAGAGTGCCGACAGGATCGTCGCGCCGAAGGCGATGACGAGCGAGACGCGGATCGACTGGATGAGGCGCGAAAGCACGTCGCGGCCGAGTTCGTCCGTGCCAAGCAGATGCTTGAGCCCGCCCGGCGCCGAAAGCCGGCTGCTGAGATCCATGGCCGTGATGTTGAACGGGCGGATGGTATCGGCGAAAATGGCCGTCAGCACCATTGCCGCAAGCCACAGCAGGCCGAACGCCACCGAGAGCGGCACGTTGCGGCGCAGGAAGGAGACGAGACGGTTCGGCTTTCCGGAAGCCGGCGTACCGGCGAGATCGACAGTTGCCATCGGCTTTCTCCTCAATGTCCGGCCGCGTGCGAGCGAAGCCGCGGATCGAGCCAACCGTAGAGCAGGTCGACAACGAGGTTCGACAGGACCATGACGGCGGCGATGATCAGCAGAATGCATTGAACGACGGCGAGGTCGCGATTGCTGACGGAGACCACCAGCAGGCGGCCGATGCCGGGCCAGGAAAAGATCGATTCCACGACGACCGCGCCTGCTATCAGCGAGCCGACCATGAAGCCGACGATCGTGACGATCGGCACCGCCGCATTGGGCAATGCGTGGTTCCAGACCACGTCGCGCCATGTCAGCCCCTTGGCCGAGGCGGTGCGGATATAGGGCTGGCCCATCACCTCGATCATGGCACTGCGCGAAAAGCGGGCGAGGATGCCGATGCCGCCGATGCTCATGGTCAGCGTCGGCAGAATGCCGTGCACCCAGGTATCCTGCCCGCCCGAGGGCAGCCAGCCGAGGATGACCGAGAAGAGCAGCACGAGCAGCAGTCCCATCACGAAGGAGGGAATGGTGAAGCCGAGGACGGCTAGCAGGATGACACCGCGATCGGAGAAGCTTTGCCGGTGCAGCGCCGCGTAGACGCCGGCCGGAATGCCGAAGACGAGCTTCAGGATGAGGGCCGGCACCGTCAGCTGCAGTGTCGCCGGCACACGTTCCAGCACCAGCTGGATTGCGGATGCCTTGTCACGCATCGAGACGCCGAAATCACCGGTGAAGATCGACTTGATATAGGCGAGATATTGGATCCAGAGCGGCTGGTCGAGGCCCCATGCCTTGCGGAAGGCATCGACCGCCTCCCGCGGCACGTCAGGCCCGAGCATCACCATGGCGGGATCGCCTGACATGCGCAGGACCACGAAGGCGAAGGTGACGACCGCCATGATGGTCACCATCGCACGGAACAGGCGGACGAGAACAAAACGGATCATGGAACCCTCCCCTATGCCGCCACCGGCGTGGTCTCGCCCGCCACGACATGGCAGGCGGCGGTGCGGTACTCGCCGATCCCTTGGAGCTCCGGCACGACGGAACGGCAGATGTCGCGGGCCAGCGGACAGCGCGGATGGAAGGCGCAACCAGAGGGGCGCTTGGCCGGGTTCGGCGGCTCGCCCTGCAGGATGACGCGGCCTTCCAGCGGCTTGCCGGGAATGGGCACGCTGGATACCAGCGCCTTCGTGTAGGGATGCTGCGGGGCGCGGAAGATGACGTCGGAAGAAGCCTCCTCGACGATGCGGCCGAGATACATGACCGCGACACGGTCGGCGATGTTGCGCACCACCTTCAGGTCGTGGCTGATGAAGACCATGGCAATGCCGTTCTTTTCCTGCAGGTCGCGCATCATGTTGACGACCTGTGCCTGGATGGAGACGTCGAGCGCCGAAACCGGCTCGTCGCAGACGAGCAGTTTTGGCCGCGAAGCCAGCGCCCGGGCGATCACGGCGCGCTGGCGCTGGCCGCCCGAAAGTTCGTGGGGATAGCGGTCGGCCTGGTCATCGCGTAGGCCGACGGCCCGCATCAGTTCCGTCACGCGCGACCCCTGATGCTCCCTAGGAATGAGCTTGTGGATATCAAGCGGCTCGGCGATCTGCTTCGCAATCGTTACGCGGCGGTCGAGCGCTGCGAGCGGGTCCTGGAAGACGAGCTGCATCTTGGCGCGCAGTGCCCGCCATTCCGCGGTATGGCGCGCCGGCATCGGCTGCCCCTGGAAGCGCACACTTCCTTGCTGTGCGTCATCTATGCCGAGCAGCATGCGCCCAAGCGTCGATTTGCCGGAGCCGGATTCGCCGACGATCCCGAGTGTTTCGCCGGGCATGACCGAGAGCGAAACGCCGTCGACGGCGCGCACCGGCGTCGGGCGGCCGAAGAGGCCGCGACGGATCTGATAAATGCGGACGAGATCGTGGACTTCGATGAGCGGCGTCATTGCAGCAGGCCTTCGGCGATACGGGACGACCGGGTCTCGACGGCGCCCGCGACGGGCACCGGGCGCGTGCAGGCGAGCTTGCGGCCGCCATCGAGGGAAACGAGCGGCGGGGGCTCGCTGCGACAGGCCTCGACGGCGCGCGGACAGCGCGGCGAGAAGGAACAGCCCTCCGGCAGATGTTTGGGATTGGGAACGGTGCCAGGAATGGGGATCAGCCGTTCGCGGGTGCCGTCGAGGCGCGGAATGGCATCGAACAGGCCGCGCGTATAGGGGTGGCGCGGCTCGGAGAAGAGCTGTTCGACACTGCCCTCCTCCACGATGCGTCCGGCATACATGACGCAGACGCGCTCGCAGACCTGGCTGACTGCGCCGAGATCATGGCTGATGAAAACGGTCGCCATGCCGGTTTCGGCACGCAGGCGGATCAAGAGATCGAGGATCTGCGCCTGGATCGTCGCATCGAGCGCGGTGGTCGGTTCGTCGGCAATCAGTAGATCGGGCTGACCGGCCAGCGCCATGGCGATCATCAGGCGCTGGCACTGGCCGCCGGAAAACTCGTGCGGATAGAGATCGAAGCGGCGGCGCGAATCGGGAATGCCGACCATGTCGATCAGCCGCAGCGCCTCGGCCTTTGCCGCCTCGCCGCCGAGCCCACGATGGACCCACAGCGCTTCCGCGATCTGCCGGCCGATGCGCAGCACCGGGTTGAGCGAGCTGGACGGATCCTGGAAGATCATGGCTATGCGGCTGCCGCGCACGCTTTCGAGCACCGTGCGCGATCCGCCGATGAGTTCGCGGCCTTCGATTTGCACCGAGCCGGAAACGCCCGCCTTGCCGGGCAGCAGGCCGAGGGCCGCAAGCCACGTGACCGACTTGCCGCAGCCGGATTCGCCGACGAGGCCGAGCGCCTCGCCCCTGGCGACATCGAGATCGATGCCGTGGAGGACCTGCACGCCGTCGAAGGCGACCCTCAGGTCACGCAGTTCCAGGAGATTGGAGCCGGTCGTGCCCATCTTTCATCCCCGCTCTTCGTTTACGTCAAAAAGAGGATCTCCGGCAGCCCTTCAGCCGCCGGAGACCGGAGTGACGGACCGATCAGATCGACCAGTTGGTGGCGCGGAAGTCCATGGCGAAGGCCGGAGCGGCCTTCCACTTCAGCGACGACTTCATGCCGGTGAAGACGGCATTCTGATGCAGGACCTGATAGACCGGGTCTTCGCGCTCGGCGATTTCCAGCATGCGGGCGATGGCCTTCTTGCGCTGTGCGCGGTCGGTGGAGGTTTCCATGACGACGGCGAGCTTGTTCATCTCTGCGTTCGTCCAGTCCTTCTTCTGCTGCACTTCGCCGTTCGGGCCGAATTGCACGACCATCGGCGTGATCGGGTCGTTGATCGAGTTGCCAGCCGACCAGTCGCGCACGCCCTTGATGCCCTGGGGATCGTGGATCTGCGCCCAGTTCTCCTTCATCTCGATCTCGACGTTGAGGCCGACCTGCTTCCACATCTCGACCATGATCTGGCCGTTGGCCGTCTGGTTCGTGTAGTAGTTGTTGAGCAGGCGGTAGGGGATCGCATCGCCCTTGTAATTGGCCTGCTTCAGAAGGTCCTTGGCGAGATTGGGATCGTAGGCCGGGGGCGCCCAGCCATCGATGAACATGTCGCTGTTGCGGAAGGATTCGAACTGCAGGCCGGCCGGGATGACCGTCTTGCCGGCCCAGAGCGCATCGACGATCGCCTGGCGGTCGATGGCATGGGTCATCGCACGGCGAACCAGCGGGTTGGCGAGGATCTCGTTCTGGGTGTTGAAGACCGAAATGCGGTGGTTCCAGATCGTCGAGTTCTGGATCTCGTAGCCCGGAGCGGCCTGAACGGCGGCGATCTGATCCGGCGGCAGGTCGCAGGCGAAGTCGTATTCGCCAGACAAGAGGCCGTTGACGCGCGAGGCGACTTCCGGAACTTCCACGAAGCGGATCTGCTCGAGCGGCGGGCGGCCGCCCCAATATTCGTCGAAGGCGACGAGGGTCAGCGAAACGTCCGGCTTGTATTCGCCGACCATATAGGGGCCGGTCGTGATCGGCTTGCGCGACCATTCGGTGAAGCTCGCGGCCTCATCCCAGGCGCGGCGGTTGGTGATCTGGCTGCCGCCGGAATAGAGGCGCCCTTCCAGCGTCACGTCGGGCGTCGTGTTGTGCAGGCGCACGGTGTACTTGTCGACGATCTCGATGCCGGCGAGCGCCGGCCACAGGCGACGTCCGACGCCGGGAACGGTTGCCGGCAGTTCCTTGGCGGTCGCAGGCTTGTGGTCAGCTTCGAAAATGGTCTTGCCACCGGCGGGCTCCGTGTTACCGAACACGCGTTCCTTGGAGAAGGAGAAGGCGACGTCCTCGGCGGTCATTTCATCGCCGTTGTGGAACTTGACGCCCTGGCGCAGCTTCAGCTCGAGCGTCTTGTCGTCGATACGCTTCCACTCGGTGGCAAGACCCGGAACCGGACCCTGATTGCCCATCCAGTCACGCAGGATCAGGCCTTCCCAGAGGTTGGGGAAGAAGATGCGCTCGCCGACGTTGGACTGCTCGTGATAGACGTCGAGCGAGTTGTTGTTGGTGATCTTCTGCACCGCGATGGTGATGGACGGGCGCTTGCCCTGGCTGAAAGCGAGGCGCGGCAGAACGAGCGTGCCGGCGGTGGCGCCGATAAGGCCGAGCGCGCCGCGTCGATTGATCGAAATCATCGGAAACTCCTTGTGTCTTGACCGACGAGCCCCCGCTCGTGGTCTGTGTTGTTAAAATCAGCTAGATGTCGCCGCATTGACGGCTTCATGAATTTTTCAATAAAGGCGCCCGTCGCGGATGCCGCGAAGAGCCGTTCCAGCGCGTGAGGCAAGGCCCCCGCGCGACGAGATCAGCCGGCGACAGGAACCACCGGTTTGCTTGCAGGCGAAGCGGCGGTTCCCGCCGAAAACGCTTCGAGCGCGCGCGCCAGTTCACCCGCTCCCTCCACCGTTTGCAGAGCGCCTGCCGCCTTCAGCGCCGCGTGCCGTCCGCTGCGCGGATCGGCCGGATCGACGAAGCCGATCGCCGCCATGCCGGCCGCCACGGCACCCGTAATCCCGAGCGCGCTGTCGTCGATGACAAGGCAGCGGTGCGGCGCCACGTCGAGACTTTCGGAGCAGAGAAGGAAAAGGTCAGGCGCAGGCTTGGGCCTCGCCACCATCTCGGCGCTGTAGATATGCGGTGCAAATTCCGTCCACAGATCCAGAAGACCGAGGCTGCGGCGCAGCCTCTCCATGTCGCTGTTGGACGCGACGCATTTACGCTGCTTCACCTTCCGCACCAGCTCTTCCATGCCGGCCATCGGCCGCAGCGAACGGGAAAACTCCGCGTAGAGCGCGCTTTTGGCATCGGCGAAGACACGATCCGGATCGGCAAGGCCGAGTTCCTCGCGACAGAGGCGGCCGGCCGCCTCCCTCGAAAGTCCGGTGAAGCGACGGTGAACCTCAGCGTGGCTCAAGGGAACGCCGGCGCGCTGCAGGGCCTGCGCCAGCGTGCCGCTCGCCACCGGCTCGCTGTCGATCAATACGCCGTCGCAATCGAAGATCAGAAGTTCTATCGTCATGCAGACGGCATTACGTTACATATGTTACACCAATGTGAAATATGTAACGCCGAGGCGTTTCGGGATGGGGATTGATGGAATCGCATGAACTGAAAATTCGGGCGGCCTGGCTCTATCACGTGGAGGGGCTGACGCAGGCACAGATCGCCGAGCGCATGTACCTCACCCGTCGCCGGGTGAACGAGTTCCTGGCCTCAGCCCTTGAGGAAGGCATCGTCAGGGTGAGCTTCGCCTCGCCGCTTGCCGCCGGCATGGAGCTGGAATCGCGCCTGCAGGGACGTTTCGGCCTGGAGGCGGCTGTCGTCGTGCCCACCCCTGCCGATCCGCAGCTTCTGCACCAGGCGCTCGGCCGCGGGGCGGCCGCCTATCTCGACCGGCTGATCCAGGCCCGCAAGCCCCGCTCCATCGGGGTCGGCTGGGGCGCGACGCTGCGCGAGACCGTCACCAACATGACGCCGGCAAGCGAGCCCGGGATCGAGTTGCGCTCGATGATGGGCGGGCTGACACGCGGCTCGGAGATCAACACGTTCGAGATCGTGCGCGGCTTCGCGCAGGTCCTGAAGGCGCAATGCCACTATTTCGCGGCACCGATCTATGCCGAGAGCCCGCAATCGCGCGACGCGATCATCACGCAATCGGTCTTCGAGCGCATTTTCCGCCAGACCTGCGAAGTGGATATTTCCTACCTGAGTGTCGGCGACGTGACCAGGCAATCCCTGCAGGTACGCTACGGCCTGCCGGCCGGAACCGACATCGGTGACCTCATCGCCGTCGGCGCCGTCGGCGACCTGCTGGGCCGCTATATCGATGCCGAGGGCCGCCCCGTCGCCCACCCGCTGAACGCACAGGTGCTAGCCCCCGACCTCACCGACTACCGCAGGATCCCCTGCCGCATCGTCGCCTCGGGCGGTATCCACAAACACGCCATCCTCACCGCCACCGTACGCGCCGGCCTCGCAACCGCGCTGATCACGGATGAGGAGAGCGCAAGGGCGTTGCTGGCGGGCGGATGAGGTGAGGTGTGTGCCTGCGTAATGGGAGGCGACCGGCGGGCGCGCAGGGTTTGAGCATGGTAGGTGGAATGTGGAACGTGTGCCCTTCCACCCCTTCGGCCGCACGTACCCGAATGTTGTCGCAAATGCCACCAACCGAAAGGCGCTACGGCGCCGACAGTTTTGGCCCGATGGCGGGTCGTGCACCCCGATGCTGGTGCATCGAGAGTAGAGCCTGCACGTGCCAAGGCGACACAAGATTATACGAACATGGAATTTCGTCAGGCGGCCAAAATAGGCGCCCATTCCTTTTGGGGATGGGTACTGGGAAGCGCGGTCATAGTCGGAGGAGCGGTATACGGGGCAAATCTCGATCTCCAGGGGGTTCGAAAGGCATTCTCGGAAGCCAGTCCGACGCGAAAGCCCGAATGGTTTGCCGAAGATGCACCGCAATCTTGATGCAAATCCTCGGCACGCCGGCCGAGCTCCTGCGCTGTTCGCGGCGAGGGTTTGACCTGGCAGCTCGACGGTGGCATCTTCCCTGTGCGCCCTGCGCATAGAATCCGGCTACTTCTCATTGTGTACTGAAATCGAAGCCCCCGCACCGCGTTGAACTGGCACGAAGGGAGAGTCTTGGATGCCTGGCCCGCAGCGTTCCGCCCTAGGATCCCTCGTATTGATAGCGGCCGTCATAGGTTTCGGCGTCGGCGCGTTTGCCTACACTGCTGGATGGCTCAGCCCTGACCGCCTTACGTCGACGAAGCTCGTAAATGCGTTGGCGCCTCCTGGCGGACCGGCTCTCGGACATCGGAGAAACCACGCAAAGGGCGTTTGCTTCACTGGCACATTCGAAGCGAACGGGAACGGTACTGCGATTTCACGGGCGTCAATGCTTGCCGCCGGACAGTACCCCGTCCTTGGCCGCTTCAACCTCGCAACGCCGGACCCGAATGCTGCCGATCCGACAGTTAGAGTTCGGGGCATTGGCGTGCAGATCGCAGCGCCCGACGGCAACGTCTGGCGGATGGCTCTGATCGATCCGCCTGTTTTTGCGGTCTCCACGCCGCAAGGTTTCTACGACTTGCTTAATGCGTCTGCGAGCAAGGATCCGGAAGCGATGAAAGGCTTTGTGGCAGCGCATCCAGAATTCGCTGCGTTCGGCGAGTGGGCGACCACGGCTCCCTGGACGGCCAGCTACGCCGAGGTGGCGTTCAACAGCCTCAATGCATTCATGTTCAAGGATGGGTCGGGCGTAGAGCACGCCGTTCGTTGGTCTTTGCGTCCGGAGGCGCAGGCCGCGCCGATCACGGCCGAAGACTTCGCCAAGCTCGGCGCCAATCATCTCGAGCAAGATATAACCGAACGCGTTGCGAGGTCGCCTCAGCGTTGGACGCTCCTGCTGACGGTGGCCGATCCCTCCGATCCAATATCAGATCCTACCAAGGCCTGGCCCCCGGGGCGGCGTACTGTCGAAGCTGGAACTCTGGTCGTGCAGAAAATAGAGCCGGAGGCGGACGGCCCATGCCGTGACATCAATTTCGACCCGACCATCCTGCCTGACGGAATCAAGGTTTCCGATGATCCGTTCCCCGCGGCCCGCTCGGCAGCCTATGCCAAATCCTATGATCTGCGGACATCGGAAGCGAGCAGTTATCCTCGAACAGGAGCGAGCGCGAAGCCATGACGGACGGCACCAAGACACGATTCTCCACCATCCAGCGCTTGTTGCACTGGCTGATGGCGATAGGCATCCTGGCAATGCTATTCATCGGCGTCGGAATGGTTTCCACCATCGGACGTGAGTATGTGCCGCTCTTGCTGACGCATAAGACGTTAGGGATCGCCATTCTTGTCCTTGCCCTGGTTCGCCTCGTGGTTCGCTTCATATCCGGCGCTCCACCGTTGCCCGCAGACCTTCCGGAACCGATGAAGCTTGCCGCTCATCTGTCCCACGTAGGTTTGTACGTGCTGATGATAGGGATGCCCTTGATCGGGTGGGCGATGTTGTCCGCCGCCGCTTACCCAGTCGTGCTCTATGGCGGCATAAGGCTCCCCCCGATACTGCCGCAGAGCGACACCCTGCACGCACTGCTCTGGAGCGCGCATTACTATCTTGCCTTCGCGTTCTTCGCTCTTGTGTTGATGCATCTTGCGGCGGCGCTTTTCCACGGGCTCGTCCGTCGCGATGGGGTCCTCGAGACTATGCTGCCTGGCAAATAACGGTGGTGTTCGTGGAAGGGTTATCGTCACCGCCAGGCCCTCAACCGAGGCAGCGCTGAGTGTGAGGGTGCCTTCGGCTACGGCATCTACCGCCGGTACCTGGATGAACCGCCTCACAGCTGATCGCCAACGCAATCGTGCGTTGCACTTCTAGGGCGCCAAGCCGACTCCATGGGGGCACCCCACTCGCCAAAACCAGTCCTGATCGAGATCGGGTTCACGGGACACCTCTCCAATGGCGGACTCAGCCCGGTTGAAGATCGCGTAGCAGAGTTCGGTATCGTCATGGCGACCATGATAGGCAATTCCGTCAGGGCTCACCGGATGATCGATCAATGCCTTTGCCCAAGCCTGTGGAGCGTCGTAGGGAAGACCCGAATGAGGGACTTCCGCCGTCGCTGCCGGGCCAGTGCGGCTTCTTTCCCGCCGAAGCTAAGGTTGGCTGTCCCCATCACCAGTTAGATCACGGCCGGACACAAAGATTACGCGCGGACGTGGGATTTCCGCAACTCTACGCCCGTCTCGGGCAGCAAGGACGGCGCGGAGCGTAGACTGGGGGATGTCGTCGTTGCGGACTCTGAAGTACGAGCGGCCGCTCCATTTGGTCTATGGAACGCTTTTGACCAAATTGCCGCGACCGGTGCGGACCTGCCCCAACCTAAGACTTAACTGGTGCGAGCACGAAATCGTGCTCGACCTGCCAGAATTTTCCCTCGAAGCCGAGCTCTCTGGCTCGAGCGGGATCCTCAGTCAGCTTGAAGTCGGCAAGAAGGCTCTCCTTTACGCCAAACACCGCGTCCGAATGGATGTAGGGATCGTCGGGATCAAAGATATGCGTGACAAGTGTTTCGAACCCTCCCGCCTTGATGATGTAATGCAGATGCGCCGGCCTGAAAGGGTGTCGGCCGAGCGCACCCAACATCTGCCCGACAGGCCCGTCATCAGGGATCGGATAATATTTGGGCTTGACCGCGCGGAACCAATAGTGCCCGTCCTTTCCCGTTCGGAAGACGCCGCGCAGGTTGAAATCCGGCTGGATACCTTGCTGCTGCACGTCATAGAAGCCTTCGTCATTGGCCTGCCAGACATCGAGGACGGCATTGGCGATCGGCTTGCCATCGGTATCCAGGATGCGGCCACTGATGACCATATCCTCGCCCTTGTGGTCGAGGCAGATATTGGCACCCATCGGCAATTCCGGGGCATCGGCGACGTGGAACGGTCCGAGTACCGTGCTCTCCGAGGCCCCGGTGGGTTTGCGATTGTTGATCGCATCGACGAGCATCGAAACGCCGAGCACATCCGAAAGGAGGATGAATTCCTGCCGCCAGTCGGTACAGGTGTGGCCGGTGCGCGTGAGGAACAGGATCGCATCCATCCATTCCTCCTGCGTCGGTTCCAGTTCCTTCACCGCCTCGTGGAGCTTGCGGGTGACGACCTCGATGATCACCTTCAACCGCGCGCTCTTTGCCCCGCCATTGCGGCTGGTGACGACGTCGACGGAATTTTCTTCGGTGAAATAGCCGTTTTCTTCAGCACTCATGACGACCTCACCGATCCAGGACTGTTTTGAGGACGCGGCGCAGTTCGGCTTCAGGCTCGGCGACCGCCGCCTGTGAGCGCCAGGCGACATGATGGTCGGGACGAACCAGCAGGGCGCCGGAATCGCCGATTTCGCGGGCGCCCGCCCAATCTCCCGTCAGATCCTGCCAGACCTGCCGGGGACCAATCTTGTGGATGGCGATCGGGATGCCGAACTCCTTCGACAGCGCCTTTACCGCGAGAGCCCAACTGTCGCCGCCGATCCCGGTCAGGACCGTGAAAATGCCATGCCCCGTAAGATCGAGACTGGAAACCTTCTCTCCCTGCGTCCCGAACAGCCAGATATGCGGAAGCCGTGCTCCCGGCCAGGTTGTCGGCTGGCAGTGAAGCTCGGGGTCCTTTTCGAAGGCGGGTTCTGCCTGCCCGTCCTTGACGACGGCCTGCGATGCATAGCGATGGTTCATCTCGACGCCATGGGCATCAAATTCATAGACCTTGTAGGCGATGGCATCACGGATGGCGGTGCGCTGCCGTTCAGCGGCCTCGCCGTCATCGCACCGTGCATCCATATTCTGCTGCATCTTGACCGGATCGACGGAATCCAGAAGGCCCAACGCCTTGAAGATCGGGCCGAATTCCTCGATCGACTTGTTGGCGCGCGTGACGATCTGCTTTGCAATGGGCGCGCGCTCAGCCTGATAACTGTCGAGAAGGCCCATTCCGGCCTGGCCCCTGATCACCATGGCAAGCTTCCAGGCGAGGTTGAAGCCGTCCTGGATCGACGTGTTGGAGCCGAGACCGTTCGATGGCGGATGGCGGTGCACGGCATCACCGATGCAGAAAACCCGGCCATTCGACAGGGTCGTCGCGTACATGTTGTTGACGGTCCAGGTGGAGACCGACTTGATCTTCGGCTCAAGCTCGGGAACGCCGACCAGTTCACGCACGACCTTGGTGGCAAAGGCATTGTCGACTGCGGGGGCCGGCTGATTGATGTCATAGCCCCAGACGATCAGCCACTCGTTCCACGGCCTTACCATGCGTACGAGGCCCATGCCGATACCGCCGACGTCGGCACCCGGCTGCAGAACCCAGTAAAGCACGGAGGGGCGATGGGCGACATAACGCGACAGATCCGCCTCGAAGAGAATGTTCATCGAGCCGGCGACGCCCATCCGGCCCTCGAAGGACAGGCCGGCATGCTCGGCGACCTTCGAATTGCCGCCATCGGCGCCGATGAGGAATTTCGAGCGGATCGTCACTTCCTTCCCCGTCAGGCGATCGAGGCATGTCGTCGTGACGCCGTCAGCATCCTGGACATGGCTCAGATATTCGGTCGACATGCGCGACTGGGCGCCGCGCGAACAGGCCGTCTTGAAGAGGAGCGGCTCCATATAGGTCTGCGGCAGGTCGTTCATCCGCCCCGGCGAGGACAGGATATGTTCGGCGCGCGATAGCGGATGATTGCCCCAGCTCTGCATGCGGCCGATTTCCTCGCCCGCGACCGCCGTGCAGAAGACGTTTTGCCCCATCAGGTCCTGTTCGGTCGCAAACAGATAGACCTCGTCTTCCACATCACGGCCGAGATCGCGCAGAACCTCCATCGTGCGCTGGTTAGTGATATGCGCGCGCGGCGTATTGGCGAGCCAGCGATAGCGATTGATCACGAGCGGCTCCAGACCGTAGCTCGCCAGCAATGCGGCAGTCGCCGAGCCAGCAGGTCCCGTTCCTATGATCAAGACGTCGGTGGTGATATCAGCCATTCGGCCCTCCCTTTTCATCTGGTAGAACAGATCCGCCCCTGAGCAGGCGGCGAACCGGAAAGAGTTCCCAACCTGTGCGGTCGGATATCAGCCCCCAGAGTCCCCGGGGCGCAAACAGCATGGTGACGATGGCAAGCGCCCCGAGCGCCAGAAGGTACCAGGAGCCGTAGGCCGAAATGGCGTTCTGCAGGAAAAAGAAGACCAGCACGCCAAGGATCGGCCCTTCGATCGTGCCTATCCCACCGATGACCGTGATAAAGATGACATAGGCCGTCCAGTCGGTCAGCGAGAAGGCGGCATCGGGCGATATCCGCCCCTTCTGGAGATAGATGAGCGCGCCGATGATGCCGGTGATGAAGGCCGTAAACAGATAGATCATCGTCTTAAGCCGGCGTGCATCGACGCCGAGTGCGCGCGCAGCCGTCTCGTTGTCGCGCACCGCGGCAAGCCCAAGCCCCTGACGGCTGCGCAACAGCTTGTAGACGGTCGCAATCGTTGCGGCCGCGACGATCAGCGCAAGCCAGAAGGACAGGGCATCGGCTGCCGCGGCAGCCCGCATGCCGAACCAGTCTTCAAGCAGGGAGATGCCCAGCATGTCGCGGGTCGCATCCCGCGGCAGCGACGTACCGGTGCCACCGCCGAGCGCCTTCCATTGGGCAAGCAGCAGTCGCCCGACTTCAGCGATAACCCAGGTGCCGATCGCAAAATACGGGCCGTAGAGGCGAAAGGCGAAGAAAGCGGTCGGTACGGCGATCACCATGGCGGCGACGCCGGCAAGCGGGATGGCGAGGATCGGATCGAGCCCGGCCAGAATGACGAGGCCGAAGAGAGCATAGGCGCCGCAGCCGACAAAGAGCTGCTGGCCGACCGAAATCAGCCCCGCATAGCCGGCAAGCAGGTTCCAGCTCTGCGCCAGGGTCAGCATCGTCAGGATGAAGAACAGATCCTGCACCACGCCGCGTGACAGGAAAAGCGGTGCTGCCGCAAGGCCGGCGAGCACAACCAGGCAGACCAGCGAAAAGATCTGGGACAGCCGCGTGCCTGTTTCGATCCTCCAATCCGGCAATGCTTGACTATCGGTTGTCATGGTTTCCAAACCCGTGGTCATGGCGCCGCCTCAATCGACAGCGCGCGGAAAGAGGCCGCGCGGCCGCAGGAGCAGAACGATCAGGAAGGCGATATGTCCGGCAAGGATCTGCCATTCCGGATTGATGGCGGCCCCGATCGTCTGCGCAAGCCCGAGGATGACACCGCCGGCAAGCGTGCCCCAGAGCGATCCGAGACCGCCGATGATCACGGCTTCGAAAGCATAGATCAGCCGCGCCGGCCCGGCTGTCGGATCGAAATTCGCCCGCATGCCGAGATAGAGCGCGGCAACGGTCACGATCATCATTGCCAGTCCCGTGGCGATGGCAAAGATCGAGTTCGGACGGATACCCATCAGGCCGGCTGTGACCACATCGTCCGACGTGGCGCGGAAGGCGCGCCCGAGTGCGGTGCGATAGATGAGCTGGTTCAGAGCGACAATCACCGCGACAGCCGAGCCGAAAGTCAGAAGCGGCATCAATCCGGCATTGATGCCGCCCACCTGCAGCGACGCCGTCTCCAGAGATCCGGCGGAAATCCTTCTGCTATCGGCAGTGAAGACCTCCAGAAGACCATTCTGGATGACGATGGACAGGCCGAAGGTCACAAGCAGTGGCGGCAAGACATCCTTGCCGAGCGTGCGGTTGAGAAGGTGGTATTGCAGCAGCCAGCCGATCGCAAACATCAAGGGCGCTGCGATCAGCGCCGCAATGAATGGATCGAGGCCGAGCGACGAAACGAGAAGCAGAATCAAAAATGCTGCCAGCACGATGAGGTCGCCATGGGCAAGATTGACAAGCCGCATGATGCCGAACACCAGACTGAGGCCGGCAGCAAACAGGGCATAGAGCCCGCCGAGCAACACGCCCTGAAGAAGCGTATCAAGCCAGTTCATTGCTCTCCGCTCCAAAATAGGCTGCGTGGATGTCGGCCCGATCGAGGTCGGCCGGGCGCCCGCTCAGGGTTATCCGTCCCTCCATCATGCAATAGACGCGGTCGGCGACCTTCAGGGCCTGGGCGATATCCTGCTCGACGACGACGATCGCCATCCCGGATGCGCGAATGCGGCTGAAGGCTGCGTAGATATCCTTGATGACAACGGGCGCCAGACCGAGGCTGAGCTCATCGCAGAGCAGGATCTCCGGGTTCGACATCAGGGCACGGCCGATTGCCACCATCTGTTGTTGGCCGCCCGAAAGCGCAGTCGCCGGATTGCTGCGCCTTTCTTTCAGGATCGGAAACAGCGCGTAGACGCTTTGCAGCGACCAGGGGCCGGATCGCTTGCAGCCGTAGCTGCCGACCTGCAGATTTTCTTCCACCGTCAGCGAGGCAAAGAGCTTGCGCCCTTCCGGCACGAGAGCAATGCCGCGGCGCACGATATCGAAAGCAGGCATCGCACCAATCGCCTCGCCCTCATGCAGGACCATATCCGCCCGGTTGGCAATCACACCCGCGACCGAGCGCATCAGCGTCGACTTGCCGGCCCCGTTGGCGCCGATGACGGCAATCGTCTCGCCGGCATCGAGATCAATGTCGATGCCGAAAACGGCCTGGAAGTCGCCGTAAAAGGCCGTCAGGCCGCGGGTTTCAAGAAGGCTTGCCATCAGACCTCCATGCCGAGATAGATGGCGCGCACCTCGTCCGAGGCCATGATCGCCTCCGGTGCACCGATGCCGACGACACGCCCGAAATTGAGGACCAGGATGCGCTCGGCGACAGCGGTCAGCGCGTGCAGCACATGCTCGATCCAGATGATGGTCATGCCGCGCTGGTGAATGCGCCTGATCGTCGCCACCAACTGCCGGCACTCGCCCTCCGTCAGGCCACCGGCGATTTCGTCGAGGAGCAGGAGCTTCGGCCGGGTCGCAAGCGCGCGGGCAAGCTCCAGCCGCTTGCGCTCCAAAAGGGTCAGCGATGCCGCCTGTCTGTTGGCCTTGGCGATCAGGCCGGTCTCGACCAGGATGTCGGCGCAGAAACCGGCGACATCGGCTTCGCTCGCCCGGGTGCCGAAAGCGCCTGCGACGAGCAGGTTTTCATAGACGGTCAGACGCTCGAAGGGCTGCGGGATCTGGAAGGTGCGACCCATGCCGGCAAGGCAGCGCTGCATCGGCGGCGTATGAGTAACGTCCCGGCCGTCAAAGCGGATTGCCCCGCCCGCAACGGACAGATTGCCGTTGATCAGGTTGAAGAGCGTGGATTTGCCGGCACCGTTCGGCCCGATGACGCCGAGCGCTTCGGCCGGCTCGACCGAAAAGCGGATATCCTCGGCAACGACGAGCGCGCCGAAGGATTTCGAGACAGCATTGAGTTCCAGGATGGGCATCGGCCAATCTCCGCAAAGGTCCGCCCGGCCGCAAAGCCGGGCGGATGTGCCTTACGCCAGCGCTTCGAGCTTGCCGCCGAGCGGCACGTTCGGGGCAAGGCCGTTTTCGACGACGATGAGATCGTAACCGCCGCCCGACTTCAGCCGCCACTGGCCGCCGACCAGCGGCGTCTTGGCGACGTTCTTCTGTGCGAAAGGCGGAAGTTTCTCATTGCCCCAGGCAATCGGTCCGACAAGCGTATCGAGCTTGGTCTCGCCGATCGCTTTTGCGACCGTATCACCGTCGCTGACATCGCCGGCGCGCTTCATGACGTCGACGGCGAGTTCGAACAGTGCATGGGCAAAGCCGATCGGCTGCGTCCAGGGACGGCCGGTGGATTTCGTGAAGGCATCGGCGACGGCAGCCGTCGTCTCGCCCGTCAGTGACGATTTGAACGGATGGCTCGGTGTCCACCAGACTTCCGTCGACAGATTGTGGCCGGCATTGCCGAGCGCCTCAACCGTCTGCGGAAAAAGCAGCGCCTTGCCGATCGAGGCGATCTTTGGCTTCAGGCCCTGCTGCTTGGCCTGGTTCCAAAAGGTGGTGAGATCCGGCGGGATCATCACGCCGGTCAGAATATCCGTGCCGGCCTGCTTGAAGGCGTTGATCTGCGCCGAGAAATCATCCGTCAGGTTCTGATAGCGACCCGTGTCCGTCAGCCCATAGCCGAGCTTTTCAAGCACCGGCGGGAAGCCGACGACCTTGTCGCCCCAGGCATTGCCATCCCCGTCATTCGGAAAGAGCCCGCCGATCTTCTTGTTGGTTTCGATCTGTCCCCACATGCCGGTGAAGACGGCAATGATATCCTCCAGGCCCCAGAAGAAATGATAGGCATAGTCGAAGGGCTTCCAGGAAGCAGGATCGCCCGGATTGCCCTGCTGGCCGATGAACCAGGGCTGCCAGGGCGCGACCGTGGAAATGCAGGGCATGCCCTCGCCTTCGCAGGTCGTCGAGACCGGATTGGTCGTCTCCGGCGTCGAGGAAACCAGCATCAGGTTGATCTGATCATCGACGATCAGCTCCTTGGCGACCTCGGCAGCGCGGTTGGGGTTGGATTGGCTGTCCTTGACCACGACCTCATAGTTGAGGCCGAGCTTCTTGGTCGTCGCCAGGAAGGCATCGATGACGAACTTGTCGGCCTCTCCGAAGGCTGCAAGCGGACCGGTCTGGGGGCTGACATAGCCAAGCTTGATTGCCGCCGTCTGACCGATTGCCGGGGCGGCAAGGCTGGATGCGGCAAGCGCGGCTCCGCCGGCTGCCGTCGTCTTCAGAAAATTGCGTCTCGTAAACATATGTCCTCCCATTGTCCTCTCCTCCCAAAGAGTGCGTAGTCAGGCAGACGATCAATCTGCTGGTCGGCGGCCATCCCAGGCCTCCTGCAAAAGTGCCCTGATCGAACCCCGGTCAATCGGGCGCGGGTTCCAGTAAGGATTTTCAACGGCAATCGACGCCGCACGGTCGAGATCGGCCTCGGTCAGCCCGAATTCCTTGAGCGTCAACGGCGCGCCAATCGACTTGGCAAAATCCCACAGGCCGCCACCGATCGAGCCTCTGAAGAGATTGGCAGCTGGGGCAAGTTCTGCCGCTGCCGCCCTCGCGTTGAAGGCGGCCGTATGCGGCAGCATCACCGCATGGGTTTCGGCATGCGGGGTGTCGAAGGAGCCGCCGAGCGTGTGGCAGATCTTGTGATGCAGCGCCATACCGACCGTGCCAAGCACTGTGCCGCAGAGCCAGGCACCATAGAGCGCCTCATTTCGGGCATCGGCATCGTCGGGCGCTGTTACGATTTTTGGCAGGCTTCTGGAAAAAGCGCGCAGCCCCTCAAGAGCCATCAGGGTCGAAATAGGATTACGGTCACGTGCATAAAGGCCTTCGACGGCATGCGCCATGGCATTGAGGCCGCTCGTCACACTCATCGAAACCGGTAGCCCCAGGGTCAAGGCCGGGTCGTAGAGAACGATTTCCGGCAGGATCCGCGCGTCACGTACAGTCGTTTTCCGACCGCCTTCCGTCTGGCCAAGAATGGGCGTGACCTCGGAACCGGCATAGGTGGTCGGCACGACGATCTGCAGAAGGTCGGTGCGATAGGCAATCGCCTTGCCGAGGCCGGTCGTCGATCCTCCACCGAGCGAGACCACGCAATCCGCCTCGGTTTCGGCCACCATTTTCATCGCGGCCTCGGTCACGTCGACCGGCGTATGCATGGTAGCGCCGGTAAAAACACCGCAGGCAAGAGAGCCGATTTCGGTTGCCAACGCCTCCGCATCCGCCTTTTGATGAGGCGTTGCAAGGACGAGCGCCCGCTTGCAGCCGGCCGTCACAATCCATTCTCCAACCTTGCTCCTGCTGCCGTCGCCGAAGACAATCCGGGCCGGACTGCCGGCATAGGAAAACGCGTCGATCATGCCGCCCTCTCCGGTTTTGCCCGGACCATGACGAAGATAAGCTCCACCGCCTTTGCATTACGTCCGTCGACCTCGACGGGATCGAAAGAGGTGATGAGCTCGGGGCGCACGCCAAACAGCGCGTCTTCGTGCAGGTGCGGGTCGCTTGCGTCATAAACGTGTGTCGTAATCGTCTCGAAGCCCTTTGCACGCACGACGAAATGCAGATGCGCCGGCCGGCGCAAGGGATAACCGGCCGCAGACAGCAGCCTACCGACTGGACCGTCGGCCGGCACGCCGTAGCCGGACGGAACAATAGAGCGATAGGAAAGGCACCCCTCTACATCGGTTCTGAACAGGCCCCGCAGATTATGTTCGGGCTGGAGATCCGGTTGCTGGTTCTCGTAGAAGCCCTCTGCGTTGGCCTGCCAGGTCACGACTTCAGCGCCTGCGACGGGCAGGCCGTCGAGATCCTGGACGCGAACCGACACCATAAGCGGCTCGCCGATGCCGTCGAGTGAGATCGACGAAGCCGAGGCACGTGCAGGCGCATCGGCGCGGAAGAAGGGGCCGCGGATTGTATTGGGGGTTGCCCCCTTCGGCCGGCGCGAATTGATGTCTTCGATAAGTGCCGAAGCGCCGATCAGGTCGGATAGAAGCACCCATTCCTGTCGGCGCTCGTCCGAAGCGTGACCGACCTCCGTCAGGAAAGCGATGAAGCTTCGCCACTCGTCCTGGGTCGGCCGAAACTGCTTGATGAGGTCGTGCGCATGGGTCACGGCGGCTGAGAGCAATTCGACTAGCCTGGCGTCCCTGCCGGCAGAAAAACGCTCAGCGAAGGCTTCAGACGATGTCGCCTCGCTGAATGTGAGCGGTTGAGAGTGCCCCGCCATGCCAATCCTCCCCGACTTGCTCTGCGACGTGCGGGTAGAATAGCAGGCAGAGCCACGTCGATTGATGATTTTGTTAAGAGATAATATAACGGATCGTTATGAAGATCGATGAGCGTCACCTGATCCAGCTCGCCGCCGTCGTCAAGACCGGCGGCGTTACCGAAGGCGCGGCTTTGCTGGGACTTGCACAACCTGCCGTCTCGCGCACCTTGTCCATGTTGGAAAAGCGCCTGGGCGAGCCGCTTTTCGTCCGGGGCCGTCGCCCCCTGCAGCCGACAGCCTTTGGCCTGGCGCTCGCCGAGCATGGTTTCGTCATGCTGGCGGCCTCCCGCAAGGCCTCCGATCTCGTCGAGAGTTTCAGAGTCGGCAAGAGTGGCGTCGTGCGCGTCGGCGGCACGCCTTTTTTCATGGATGGGCTGATCGCCGGAATCTGTGCGGAGTTTCAGTCGAGCCACCCCGATGTGCGCATCGACCAGAGCTACGGCTACTTCCGGGATCTCAGGGCAGCGCTGAAAGCCGACCAGATCGATCTCGCTATCTGCCCGATCGATATTCTCGATGAAGGCTCGGGGCTCGAGTTTCAACAGATTCTTCCCGG
The DNA here is from genome assembly GCA_900470965.1 of Hyphomicrobiales bacterium. GTDB lineage: Bacteria > Pseudomonadota > Alphaproteobacteria > Rhizobiales > Rhizobiaceae > Rhizobium. The sequence continues at coordinate 31,023 of UCCS01000016.1, read as the reverse complement.
CCGTAACGTTGTCGCCTGCCGGGTCACGCATCCCCTGCTCTTGAAGCGGCGGCCGCAGCCGAGCCATCTTCTCGAATATCCCTGGGTCGCACCGCCACCAGGCAGTCCCTTGCTTGCGGACTTGCGCGCGCTGCTTCTCTCATTCGGCGCAACCGAACTCAAGATCCGCTATTCGGGTGGTTCGCTGATGGCGGTGATCAATTATCTGAAGATGGCCGATGCGCTGACGATCATGCCCCATAGCGTCGTCTTTGCGCAACGCAAGGACAAGTCGATCACGGCTTTGCCCATCACCATTCCGCATCCCGAACGGGCACTGGCGATCCTCAGCCGTGTTGATGCGCCGCGCTCTCCCGCCGTCGACCAGTTTGCCACATTTGTCCGCTCCGGTTTCGAAAACTTGCGCCACCTCATCAAACGCCACGAAGAAGCGGTCGTATGGGGTCTTTGATATGCCAGCCTCTCGATCAGTGACGACTGTTGACGGCACTTCCGGGCCAGACATGGCATAGCCGGCTGAACGAGATCAACGTGCCGCCTCCCGTCGTTCACGGCAACGATCCAGTTTCCCCGTCGCGCACGGCAAGGCACTCGCGCGAGCTGTGGCGGACGCGAAGTTCGTGAAGATCGAAGGCGACGGCCATGAAATTCGTCCCGAGGATTGGGAAACGATCATTTCTGCTATCGACGAACATGACGAACTCTCGTCAAGTGACCGAGGCAAAACCACGTGAGGATGGACATGTTGGATCGTGCTGACTTCTATGATGCAGAATTAAAGCGGCACAATGGGCATTTGCGTGCCGCCGCCTCCGTTGGAATACGTGACCGTGTGCTCGATATCGGTTGCGGGGCAGGACAAACGACGCGGGAGGCCGCCCGTGTCGCGGTGGAAGGCGAGGCGATCGGCGTGGATACTTCCACAGAGATGCTCGAGGTTGCGCGACGACGTTCCAACGAAGCGGGATTGCGAAATATTGCCTTTGAGCAGGGTGACGCCCAGCACCACGCATTTCCGGCTGCGGGCTTCGACCTCTGCATCAGCCGGTTTGGCGTCATGTTCTTTGCCGATCCGGCGGCAGCGTTTGACAATGTCGCCCGCGCGATGCGTCCGGGCGCGCGCCTTGCATGGATGGTCTGGCAGAGCCAGGAGCGCAACGCTTGGTCTGGTGCCATCAGGCAAGCCTTGGCTCCGGGAATTGCGATTTCCGCACAGGCTTCCACGCCGTTTTCGCTTGGCGATCCCACCATCGCTGCAGAACTCCTCAAGACGGCCGGCTTTGTTTCGATCGATTTTATCGACGTGCGAGAACCGGTTTTCTACGGACCGGACGTCGATACGGCCTTTGACGCGCTCGTCGAGCTCTATCTTGTGAAGGACGCGCTGGCGCAAACCGGTGAAGCGCCCGACAAGGCGCTGCAGCGGCTGCGCGAACTGCTGGAGGCATATAGACCACGGAGGGCGTACTCTTTGAGTCGCGCGCGTGGATCATCACAGCTCGCAGGGTGTAAATCGGACGAGGAGATCTCCTCCTCAACATGCGTTTCGGCGGGCACTCGGTGTCGCCGATGACGCCGTTCTGCTCATGCTCCGTGTGGCGCGAGACCTTCTTCCGTCGTTGCGGCACCCGCGCATGCGATCGCGAGCGTCCGTATCCTGATGGCCCACAACAGATCGCTGATCGAGCGCAAGGGAGACGATGACGGTGCAGGCAAAACCACCGTCGAACGCACCGGCCCGGAGATGCTCCGAAGGTTGCGAGGTCATATGATGGGTTAGAACAAGGCGCGCTTCGGCACGCGATCGATGTCGGGATGGATCGGATGCGCGGCGAGGAGACGAGGCTACCGGACACCTTTGCGTCCGGTAGCCTCGTGTTCATTCGACTTTGGTGTTCTCGATGCTGAGACCCGACTGGAATGTCAGGAAGCCGGGCATGTTCGTAAAACCAGTTACACCCTTCCTGACGGCGTAGTTCTGTTCGCGCCACATAAAGTAGACGAGCGGCGACAATTCGAGCGCTCTATCGACGAAGGCATCATAGACTTTCGCTCTCTCGTCCTTGTCGATGGTTGCCCTGCCCTTGTCGAGCAACTCGTTGATCTGCGGATCGTTGAAGTAGGGGGAATTGTTGGTTCGGACGAGCTTGTCGCCACCGTAGTAGTAATTGCTCAGCCAGTCGGCATCGGTAATCTCGCCGAGGCTGCCGAGTACGGTAAAATCGTAGTCTGCAGCGGTTGCCTTGGCCATGCGACTTGCCCAGTCCGGCAGGTCGAGCTTCACCTTGATGCCGATTTTTGCAAGCTCCGACTGAATGGCGATCGCCGTATTCTGATGGAAGCTATATTGCGATGACGCGAGCAGTCGCGCCTCAAAGCCGTTCGGATATCCCGCCTTGGCAAGCAGTGCCTTGGTCGGCGTTGAAGTGGCGCGTGCTGGGGAAGAGTTTCGCCGTCGTCGCGAAAGAAGTGCGTGAAGTTGCACAGCGCTCGGCGGTGGTCGCGTCACACTATTATTCGCTCACACTAAACCGGGCGCTAGAGAGTCGGAGGCCAGATATCCGTTTCATGGTCTGGATGCTGATGGTTGGTGCTCGTGATCCGGTGCAGCATCTGAGGGTTGTCGGCGTAAGTCGGTCGGTCGCCGGGTACCTGTACGAGCCCAGAATACCAAGATACACGACTCTCGTTACCGTACTGATTTTCGGGCGGCGCACGGTTAGGCTCGTCGAGCGTACCGACGAGAACACCGATGTCCTCGCCATCAGGATAGTCGAATGTCAGCGGGGTGCCGCAGTCGCAGCAGTATCCGCGGCGCCCGACATCCGAACTGCGGAAATAGCTGACTGCGCCACGTGTCACGCGAAATGCCGTCTTCATTACGGGGCAGATGATCGCGAAGGGGCCGCCTACTGCCTTCTGGCACATTCGGCAGTGACAAATGTGAACGTTCTGTGGTTGCTGATCGAGCGAATATCGGACGGCACCACATTGGCAGCCTCCCGTCAGAACGATGGTTTGCATAATGTCCTCCACTAACTAAGTTTCGGAAATAGGCGACGTCCAGGACTCCTGCGGGCACACGCGTCAAAGTCGGTCCTTGCGAGATAGTCTCCCGCGAAGAAGGTCCACGTCAACTGCGATGACGGGTGGCGCTCATCAGTTAGGCGACTGAGCCGTATCAGGACCCGAAGCAGGCCGAGACTCGTAATCCGACTATGCGCTGGTTCCGGAAAGAATTTCTTTCCCGAACCCCAAATTCATTTGTCTGGACTTGCCCCGAGCATCGGTCGACGGTCGGCGCCATAGACGCCGCCAGAAAACCTGGCGCCATGATGCGCAGAGGCGATATGTCGTTCGAATTTGACGTTGATGATCCGCTCCTAGCAAAGGCTGCCGAGTTGCGGGCGGCGTTCCACCGGGATGCGGTCGATCGGGACAAGCAAGGGGGAAGACCTGTTGAGCAGATCAGGCTCCTGAAGGAAAGCGGCCTGCCGTCGGCGCAAATCGCGAAAGCCTATGGTGGGCAGGGGGCTCCCTGGCTGACGATCCTTCGCATCGTGCGGGAATTCGCCAAGACCGACGGATCGCTCGCACACCTCTTCGGTTACCATCATCTGCCACTGAACCTCATCCTCTTTCGGGGTTCAAATCCCCAGAGGGATAGGTGGCTGAGTGGATCGGCTGCCGGCAACTGGGTCTGGAGCAATTCCGGCAATGCCATGTCGAAGACCTCGACAGGCGAAAAGACCAAAGGCGGCTGGATGATCAACGGCAGCCGTCCCTTTTCCTCGGGCTCGCACATTGCCGACTATATCCAGATATCCTGGGAAAATTCGGCCGGTGAACGCCTCACCGCGGCGGTCCCCGCAGATCGTCAGGGAATCGTGATTGCGGATGACTGGGACGGGATCGGGCAGAGGCAAACCGGCAGCGGCACCGTCCATTTCCGCGACCTCCAGATCGGCGACGATGAGGTCATCAGTGCCCCTTCCGTGCCACTGACGCCTTACGCGTCCCTCACCTCGCTTCTTCAGCAGAGCGTCCTTCTCAACGTGTTCGTCGGCAGCGCCCAGGGCATCCTGGAAGAGGGCCGCGACTACACCGTAACGGCATCCCGATCGTGGATTTATTCCGGTGTGGAACGACACATCGACGACCCATGGATCAAACGCCAGTATGGCGAACTCTATATCCGCACGCTTGCGGCCGCAGAACTTGCCGACAAGGCTGCCCGCAGCCTAGATGCCGCCTATGCGCAAGGACCATCCCTGAGCCACGCCGATCGTGGTGCTGCCGCCATCGATATCGCCACGGCCAATCTTTATGCGGGCGAGGTCGGCCTTGCCGTGTCGAGCGAGGTCTTCGAGGTCATGGGCGCGCGTTCCGCCACGCAGGCCAACGGCTTCGACCGTTTCTGGCGCAATGTGCGGACCCACACGCTGCACAATCCTGCCGAATACAAGAAGCGCACGGTCGGCGCCTTTCTGCTGACGGGCGAGTTCCCCGTGCCGGCCATCTACCGCTGAAAGGATATTCCATGGCAAGACGCAAGGACCAGATCAAGCTCGGTGCCTTCCTGCTCTTCACCGGCCACCATGTCGCCGCCTGGCGCCATCCGCAGGCCTCTGTCGGCACGGAATTCGAAAATTATCTCGAACTTGCACGCCTTGCCGAGGCTGCGAAATTCGATGCCATCTTCTTTGCCGATGGCGTGGCAGCACGGTTGAAAGACGTCGAAGCGGCAAGCCGCAAGGCCCATAGTGGCATTTATCCGTTCGAACCGATCACGTTGCTTTCCGCGCTTTCCTCCGTCACCCGCAATATCGGCCTGATCGCCACCGCCTCGACGAGCTTTTCCGATCCGTTCAATCTGGCACGGCAGTTTGCGTCCCTCGACCGGTTGAGCGGCGGGCGGGCCGGCTGGAACCTCGTCACATCTTCCGATCCGGACGCCGCCTATAATTTCGGGCATGACGCGCAGATCCTGCATGCCGACCGTTACGAGCGCGCCGAGGAATTCGCCGATGTCGTCCTCGGCCTCTGGGACAGCTTTGAAGACGACGCCTTCATTCGCGACAGGCAATCGGGACGCTATTTCGATCCTCATAAGCTCCACAGGCTCGATCACAGTGGCAAGCACTTCAAGGTGCGCGGCCCCCTCAACATCCCGCGCTCACCGCAGGGGCGGCCAGTCCTCGTTCAGGCGGGAGCCTCCGAGCCCGGCAAGGAGCTTGCCGCGCGTACCGCGGAAGCCATATTCGCCGCCCAGATCACCCTTGAGGAAGCGGTCGCTTTCTACGCCGATGTCAAAGGCCGGCTTGCCAAATTCGGCCGTTCACATGACGATCTGAAAATCCTGCCGGGCATTTTCCCTGTTGTCGGCAGAACAGAATCCGAAGCGCAGGAAAAGTTCGAATCCCTGCAGGCGCTCATTCAGCCCGAAGTCGGACTGAACCTGATCTCCCAGCTCTCCGGTGTCGATCTATCCGCCTATCCGCTCGATGGGCTGGTGCCCGACGATCCGCCGGCCACCAATGCCGGTAAAAGCCGACAGGCTCTCGTCCTTGATCTCGCCCGACGCGAAAATCTGACGGTCCGCCAGCTCTATCTGCGCATCGCCGGCGCCCGCGGCCACTGGCAGGTGGTCGGCACGCCGGTCCAGATCGCCGATGTGCTCGAAGAGCGTTTCGAAAATTACGGGGCCGACGGCTTCAACATCATGGCGCCGCTGATGCCGGGCGGGCTTGCCGACTTCATCGAGCTCGTCGTTCCGGAGCTGCGCCGCCGAGGCCTCTTTCGCACTGAATACGAAGGCGCGACGCTGCGCGAGAATCTGGGTCTCAAGCGCCCGGCAAACCGCTTCGCAGATGCCGGCAATGCTGCGGCGGCCGAATAGGGAGAAACCAATGAGCCACGACAAGCTTTATCTCATCGAACCGGGTTTTTCCGATCCCAACAAGCCGGGCGTCAGTTTCGTCTGCCCCTATTGCAACGCTATCGAGGGACTGCTGGCGTCCTTCCCCGATCTTGCAGGCAGGATCGAGGTGGAGCGGGTTGCCTTTCCCCGGCCGCGCGCAAGCGTGATTGCTGCCGTCGGCGAGGAACATCAGTCGTTGCCCGTGCTTGTTCTCGCCGAGAACGCACCGGCTGATGCGGAACACTGGAATGGCGTGCGTTTCGTCAACAAGACCGATCGCATCCTCGAACTGCTTGCCGAGCGCCATGGCTTCCCCCGGCTTCATAAGTGAAGGAAGAACACCGTGACCGTAAAGCCTGGAACGTTCGAGCCAAATCAACCAGAGCCGACACCAAATCCGCCTGCCCTGTTTGAGGCGGATCGAGACAATCCCTATCTCGCCAAGGCGGCCGAACTCACGGAGATCTTTGCTCACGATGCTGTCGAACGCGACCAGCTCGGCGGCCGACCCTGCGAACAGATTAGGCTTCTGAAGGAGAGCGGCCTCGTCAATCTGCTGATCCCGAAGGAATTCGGCGGTGAGGGGCAGCCCTATTCGACCGCGCTCAGGGTTCTGCGTGAATTTTCCAAGGTCGATGGTTCGCTCGGTCATCTCTACGGCTATCATTTCAGCCCGCTGCAGAACGCGGCGACGGCTGGCGACAAGCGCTCACATGAGATCTTGCGTCGCTCAGCGGATGGCCGCTGGTTCTGGGGCAATACGACCAACAGTTTTTCGAAGAGCCTGTTCGGCCGAAAGACCGCCGGTGGTGTCATCCTGAACGGCTTTCGCCCCTTCGGCTCCGGCTCGCATGTCGCCGACTATCTCATGGTCGCCTGGGAAGACGAGGAAACCAACCAGCGCAGCTTTGCCTATATTCCGGCCAATCGTCCGGGGATCACCATCGCCGACGATTGGGACGGTATCGGCCAACGGCAGACAGGCAGCGGTAGAGTCTTCTACAAGGATGTCGGGATCGACGGTGACGAAATCCTGGCGGAGCGCCCGCGCGACCCGATCGCGCTTCTGGCGCCCCAGCAGCAGCAGAGCGTGCTCCTCAACGTCTTTGTCGGCACCGCCCAGGGCGCGCTCACAGCAGCCCGCGACTATACGGTCACGAAATCACGGCCCTGGATCTATTCCGGCGTCGAGCGACACGTCGACGATCCCTGGATCAAGCGGCAATATGGTGAGCTCTGGACGAAGGTGCAGGCTGCGACCGCGCTTGCCGACCGGGCAGCTCAGGCCATGGACGCCGCCTATGCCAAAGGCGCTGCGCTGACGGCGGACGAGCGCGGCCAGGCAGCGATTGCAGTTGCTTCCGCCAACGTGCTGGCCGGCAAGGTGGCGCTCGAGGTGACAAGCGAGATCTTCGAGGTCATGGGCGCGCGGTCGGCGGTGCGCGCCCATGGTTTCGACCGGTTCTGGCGCAATGTGCGCATCCATACGCTGCACAATCCGGCCGAATACAAGACACGCAATGTCGGGACGTGGTTCCTGACGGGCGACTGTCCTGAACCCGGGATATTCCAATGAGCGGGCGAGAGCTTCATCTCAACATCAATATCCTGCATTCGGGCTTCTCGCCTGCGGCTTGGCGGATGGAAGGCAGCGATCCGCGCGCCTCCTTCGATATCAATCACTACATCAATGTCGCCAGGATCGCCGAACGCGGCACGTTCGATGCCGTCTTCCTCGCCGACCAGGCGGCGATCTCGGACCGGGTGGACTTCCGGCCGCTGACCTCGCTCGAGCCAACGATCGTGCTTGCGCTGGTCGCCGCCAACACACAGCATATCGGGCTCATCGCCACCGCCTCGACGACCTATAACGAACCCTACAATATCGCCCGTCGCTTTGCGACGCTTGACTATGCGAGCGCCGGCCGGGCCGGCTGGAACATCGTCACCAGCGCCGACCTGTCGCAGAGCCGCAATTTCGGCCTCGAAAAGCCGGTCGCCCATTCCAGCCGCTACGAGCGCGCCGGCGAATTTACCGCCGTCGTCAAGGCGCTGTGGGACAGCTGGGAGGAAGATGCCTTTATCGGCGATGTCGCGACAGGCCGTTTCGTCGATCCGACACGTGTCCATGCGATCGCCCATCGCGGCAAGCATTTCCAGGTGCACGGGCCGCATAATATTCCACGCCCGCCTCAGGGCCATCCGGTTCTCGTCCAGGCCGGCGGCTCGGACGATGGAAGAGAGCTTGCGGCCGAACATGCCGAAGCCGTTTTCTCCGCCTCGCAATCCTTCGAAGAGGCGCTCGATTATGCCGGTGACCTGCGCCGGCGTGCCGCCCGCTTCGGCAGGCCGGCCGACAGCATCCTCGTGCTTGCCGGCCTCGCGACGATCATCGGCAGTACCGAGATCGAGGCCAAACGCCGGCAGGAAGAGCTGCGCGAGCTGATACCGCTCGAATATAGTCTCGCTCGACTTGCGGGCGTGCTGCAGCTCGACGCCAAGAACCTCGACCTCGACGCGCCGCTACCGGACGACATTCCGCTGCCACCCGATGGCGGCCATACATTCTTCCGTGCGACGCTGGCGCTCGCCAAACGGGAAGGGCTCAGCGTGCGCGGCCTGATCCGTGCCTTGAACGGGGGCACCGGCCATCGCACCATTGTCGGCACGCCACAGGACGTTGCCGACGACATCGAACGCTGGTTTGTCGCCGGCGCGGCAGATGGCTTCAACCTGATGCCGGACGTATTGCCGCACGGGCTCGAGGTCTTCGTCGACGAGGTCGTGCCGATCCTGCGCAAACGCGGACTATTCCGGCGAGCCTATAGCGGCCGGACGCTTCGCGAGCATCTCGGTCTTGCCCGCCCGACCAACCCGTATGCGGCCGCGGCAGAATAGCGATCGACAATGACAGCAGACAGGGGAAATCGATATGACGCCATCAACAGCAGCAGAAAGAAACGTCGGCAACGACAGGCTGAAGGCGCTTGCCGGCGAGCGTTACCGCAATAAGCAGCAGCTTTCGGGCGATTGGACCGAAACCATCGAGACGATCCTCTCACATCGGAGCGTGCGTCACTATCTGCAGGACCCGGTACCGGCGGAGGCAATCGAGCTTGCCGTTGCCGCCGCCCAGTCGGCACCGAGTTCCTCGAACCTGCAGGCCTGGAGCGTGGTTGCCGTTGAAGACGTCGAACGTCGCGGACGTTTGAATGCGGTTGCCGGCAATCAGCGCCAGATCGCCCAGGCCCCGCTTCTGCTCGTCTGGCTCGCCGATCTTGCCCGACCGCGCAAGATTGCAACCGAGCGCGGCGCGACGGGCGAAGGTCTTGACTACGTGGAAAGCTTTCTTCTTGGCGTGATCGACGCGGCACTCGCCGCCCAGAACGCCGTCGTCGCCCTGGAATCTCTTGGCCTCGGCACCTGCTATATCGGTGCGATCCGCAACGATCCGGAAACGGTCGCCCGCGAACTCGCCCTGCCCGATGGTGTCTTTCCCGTTTTTGGCCTGACGGTCGGTTATCCCGATCCGGCGGTGCCCGCCGGCGTCAAGCCACGCCTGCCGCAGACAAGCGTCCTGCACCGCGAGCGCTATCGAGATGGCGCACCGGCCGATGATCTCGCCGGTTACAATTATATTCTCAGAACCTTCCAGACCGAACAGACCATGCCTCTGATCGACTGGACCGATCAGGTTCGCAATCGCATCGGCACGGTCGAGGCGCTCAGGGGCCGCCATGTACTTGGCGAGGTGGCGCGCAAACTGGGGTTCCGGCTGAAATAGGCCGTCCCGGCCTGCCTCTGCACGATCTCACTCGGCGGCGATCATATCGAAATCGGATCGAGGGCTACGGGAGGAGGCGACCTCAATCGTCTGCGCGGCGCGCGCCTCGGCAAGCAGCCAGTTGCGGAAGAGATCGACCCGCATCAGCCGCGCCTTGTGGGTGGATGTGACGAAAAAATAGGAATAGCCGACCGCCTGCGGACTGCCGAGGGGGCAGACGAGCCGGCCACTGCGGATCTCGGCTTCCGCGAGCCGGATCTTGCCGAGACCGAGCCCCTGGCCGGCGACAGCCGCGTCGAGCACCAGCGAGGACTGGTTCAATCGGAAGCCGCCGCGCGACGGGCGATAGGAAAGTCCCTCGGCGCGCAGCCAAGCATGCCAGTCCGGGCAGGCATGGTCATGCTCAGCCCCTTCTTCATGAAGAAGCGGCACGTCTTCGATCGCCTCCGGTCGCTCCCACAATCCGTGGTGGTCGGCAAATTGCGGACTGCAGACTGGCACGACCGCCTCTGAGAAGAGATGATCGACCGCGAGGCCGGGATAGGCGCCGCTGCCGAAGCGGATCACGCAGTCGGCGTCGCTCGCGTCGAGGTCCGTCAAATCGGTCGAGGCTTCGACCAGGACCTGCAGGCCGGGGGCTGCGCGGCGAAGCGCATCGAGCCGCGGGATCAGCCATTTGCTGGCGAAGGACGGTGCGACGGACACCCGGATCGGCTGCTCGTGATCGCTCGTCGCAAACTGCGTCATGGCCGAAAGAACGGCGTCGAAGGCATCGGTCAGACCCGGCATTAGGGCGTGGCCTGCTGGTGTCAGCTGCAGCTGGCCGCGCACCCGGTTGAACAGCGGCTGGCCAAGGTAGTTTTCCAGGAGCCTGATCTGCTGGCCGACGGCAGCCGAGGTGACGTGCAGCTCTTCGGCGGCACGGATGAAATTGAGATGACGCGCCGTCGCGACGAAGGCGCGCAGCGACGTCAGCGGCGGCAGACGGGCAAGCGTCGGATTGATGGTCTTCCTGCGGTGGGGCGCGAGCGTGTTCATGAGCTGATTGCACCACAAACCGACCAGACAAGACGAGAACCCACTTTGCGCCGATAGCGAGGCCGGAAACATTTCCTTGCGCGTGATCACCCTTGCCGGAGAAGCAAAAACTAAAATCGGAAAATTGTCTACTAAAAGACTAGATTATTACGGCCACGGCACGCCTGCCGATTTGCGCGAAGCTTTGCTTTCGGGCGCTGTTAGAAAAACATTCTTCTCGATCTCCCCTCCCCGGACCGATCATGCGCGCTCACCAAGGCGTGGGCCTCGGCAGGCCGAAACGGACACAGGGGGTCGTTATGGATATCAATAGACGTCAGCTCAATCAGCTCTTCGCGTTCACGGCGCTCAGCGCCGTGGTGCCCATCGGCCGCTTTGCCGAGGCGGCGGAGCCTGTCGCCGGCGGTACGCTCAATCTGCTCGTCCAGCCGGAGCCACCCACACTCGTCACCCTTGCGCATACGGCAGGCCCGACCACCCGCATCTCCGGCAAGGTCACCGAAGGATTGTTGGCTTACGGGCTGGACTTCAAGCCGATCCCGCAGCTTGCGACCGCCTGGTACGTCAGCGACGACGGGCTGGAATACCGTTTCGAACTCAGGCAAGGCGTCAAATGGCATGACGGCAAACCCTTTACCGCCGAGGATGTCGCCTTCTCGATCCTGGCACTCAAGGAGGTGCATCCGCGTGGCCGGGCCACCTTCTCCAGCGTCAAGGAGGTCGCGACACCGGATGCCCATACCGCCATCATCCGCCTGTCGAAGCCGGCGCCCTATCTGATCGGCGCCTTGCAGGCGAGCGAATCCCCGATTGTGCCCAAACATGTCTACGAGGGCGCCACCGATCTTGCCGGACACGCAAATGGCCGCGCCCCGATCGGCACCGGTCCTTTCATCTTCCGTGAATGGGCGGTCGGCAGCCATGTGATCCTGGATCGCAATCCCGACTATTGGGACCAGGGCAAGCCCTATCTCGACCGCATCGTCGTCAAGTTCATTCCCGATGCCAGCGCCAGACTTGCAGCACTTGAGACCGGCGAAGTCGATATTGCTCCCGATACGCCGGTGTCGCTGAGCGAAATCGACCGGCTGAAAGCCTCGCCCACGCTTGCCGTCGACGATCGCGGCAACGATTATTCGCCGACTGTCTACCGCATCGAGTTCAACCTGCAGAACGAGTATTTCAAGCATGACAAGGTCCGCCAGGCCGTGGCCCATGCGATCGACCGGCAGACTGTCGCCAATATCGCCTTCTACGGCTATGCGGTCGCAGCGCCGAGCCCGATCAGCCCCTTCCTCAAGGCTTTCTATAATCCTGACGTCCCGGTCTATGCCCATGATCCGGCAAAGGCCGAACAGCTTCTCGACGAAGCAGGCTTCCCGCGCGGGCCAGACGGTGTGCGCTTCGAGGTGCCGCACGATGTGATGCCCTATGGCGACACCTATACTCGTATCGGTGACTATCTGCGCGATGCGCTGTCCAAGATCGGCGTCAAGGTGACGCTGCGCGGACAGGATGTGCCGACCTGGCTGAAGCGCGTCTACACCGACCGCGATTTCGCCTTCGTCACCAACGGCATGGGCAATACGTTCGATCCGACCATCGGCGTGCAGCGTCTCTACTGGTCGAAGAACTTCAAGAAGGGCGTGCCCTTCTCGAACGGCTCGGGCTACAACAATCCGGAAATCGACGCGATCTTCGAACAGGCTGCGGTCGAGAACGACAGGGCCAAACGCGTCGAACTCTTCAACCGCATGCAGGTGATCATCGCCCGCGATCTGCCCGATATCACGCTCGTCTCCTTCCGGCAGCTGACGATCTTCAACAAGATGGTCCAGGACCATACGGTGGTTGCCGACGGTCTCTCGGGCAGCCTCTCCTCCGCCTATCTCCTCAAGAACGCCTGACAGGGACGATCCTCATGAGCATCAATCGCCGCACTTTCAACCAGCTGCTGCTTTTATCCACCGCCAGCACGCTCGTGCCCTCGTTCGGCCTCAAGGCCGCAGAAGACAAGCCGAAGCCGGGCGGAACGCTGAACTTCATTGTCGTACCAGAACCGCCGACAATCCTGGCGCTGGCGCACACCGCCGGCGGCACACAGAAGGTCAGTCCGAAGATCACCGAGGGGCTGTTGACCTATGATTTCGACCTGACCCCGAAACCGCAGCTTGCGACCGAATGGTCGATATCGGACGATGGCCTGAGCTACACGTTCAGGTTGCGACCTGATGTCAAATGGCATGATGGCAAACCCTTCACCGCCGATGACGTCGCCTATTCGATCGAACTCTTAAAGCAGGTCCATCCGCGCGGGCGCGGCACCTTCGCCAATGTCGTCAGGGTCGAGACACCTGATCCGCTGACAGCGGTCATCCGCCTGTCGAAGCCCGCACCCTACCTGCTCAGCGCTCTCTATGCGGCGGAATCGCCGATCGTGCCGAAGCATATCTACGACAATGTCGCGATCGCCGACGTGCCGCTCAACAAGAACGGCAGCGCACCGATCGGCACCGGCCCTTTCGTCTTCAAGGGATGGACGCGCGGCTCGCATATCATCCTGGAGCGTAATGCCGACTACTGGGATGCAGGCAAACCCTATCTCGACCAGATCGTCATCCGCTTCGTGCCCGATGGAGCGGCACGAGCAGCAGGATTCGAGACCGGTGAATTCGATATCGGCGGCGACAATCCGATCCCGCTCAGCGATCTCGAGCGCATCAAGGCGCTGCCGAATATCAGCGTCGATTCCCGCGGTTACGAAACCAAGGGCGATCAGACCCAGCTCATCTTCAATCTCGACAACGAATATCTGAAGGATGTCAGAGTTCGCCGCGCCATCGCCCACGCGATCGATCTCGACGTCATCCTCAACACAGTCTGGTACGGTTACGGCCATATTTCGCCGACACCGATCAGTACCTTCCTGTCACGCTACCACGACGGCTCGATCAAGCCCTACGCCTACGATCTTGCGGCAGCCGAACAGCTTCTCGACGAGGCCGGCTACAAGCGCGGCGCCGACGGCACGCGCTTTGCCCTCAGGCTCACCCACAATTCCTACAATGAAGGCTTCAAGCGGGTCATCGAATATCTGAAACAGAATCTCACCCGTATCGGCATTGCCGCGACGATCGATTCCTACGATTTCTCGACCTACATCCAGAAGGTCTATACCGAACGCGTCTTCGACGTCACGGCCGAATATCTCGGCAACCAGTTCGATCCGACGCTCGGCGTCCAGCGCATCTACTGGTCGAAGAACTTCAAGCTCGGCCTGCCTTTTTCCAATGCGGCGCATTACGCCAACCCGGAGGTCGACCGGCTGCTGGAGGCAGCATCAATCGAAATCGACGAGCACAAGCGAAGACAAGAATTCAACGATTTCCAGAGGATCATCGCCGACGAGGTTCCGGTGGTCAATCTGATCGCGCTGGAAAATGTCACGGTCTTCAACAAGCGGGTGAAGAACCACACGATCGGCGCCGAAGGCGTCCAGGCCAATTTCGCCGAGGTCTATATCAAGGACGGCGAAGGCTGACGGTTCGGGGGTCACGACCAGCCTTCACGGATCGGGGGCGCATCGCCAGATGCGCCCCCGATCGCTTTCCGATCTGTCGAATAAATGTTTGCTTAAGAGGCGGCGCGGGCCGGCGTGAATTTCGCGAGGATGCGGTCGGCAAGCGCGATCGCCTGCGTGCGCTGCTCGGTGATCGAGCTCGATTCCCAGGCGACACCGCGCAACGGATGGCCGATGGCGCTCAAGTTGCGGTGAACGCACCCTTCCTCATTGATGAGGTCGCCTTCAGGGGTGGCGTCGATGCCGAAGCCGGTCGAATGCGGGCGCACCTCGCCGCTTGAAAGAAGCTGGCGAACAAACGGATCAGAGATTTGCCGCCAGTCGTGCAACTGATGTCCACGGCAATCGATCACACCGCCGAACACGGTATCCTCGAGGCCGCCCGCCGTCTTCAGGATTGCTGCAATACCGTTCTCATCAGGCCTTAGCGCCAGCAGGCGGGCCGTCTCTGCGACGAGCCGTCCCTGCGACCGCGCTTCTTCGACGCTGCGGTGGCTTTCCGGCGCGGATCGATGTGCCGTCACGTCCCAGAAGGCCCTCAGATGACGGGCAAAGCGCAGTCTTTCCCGATCCTCTGCATTCTGCCAGAGCGGCAGGATGTAGGGGCGAATGGCAAGCGGCAGCCCCTGCCAGTCCCCACCAGCGGCGGCAAGCCGGCGCCGTTCCGCCTTGACGCGCGCAAGCAGGCCGCGCGCCGTCGCAGGAAAGGGTCCCTCGGCGAGAAAGTCGCGGGCCGGCTCGGCATTCCTGCGACCCTCGACGAACTGGCCCCGCCGCGAAATCACCCGGTAGCGTCCACGAAACCCCCTCGCCTCCATGCTCGCGATCGCATCAACCATGGAGAGACTGGCACCGATGATGAGGA
Organism: Hyphomicrobiales bacterium; assembly: GCA_900470965.1. Lineage (GTDB taxonomy): Bacteria > Pseudomonadota > Alphaproteobacteria > Rhizobiales > Rhizobiaceae > Rhizobium. Next base: position 15,836 of record UCCS01000016.1, on the reverse strand, counting down.
TATCGGAACTGTCGCGCAACCGGTCGAGCGCTGCCGTGTTCCAGGGATTTTCGGCAAAGCGCGGATGTCCCGCCACAGCTGCCTCGGCAGGGCGCAGATCGGGCTGGAATACCCCGAGCGCCAGGACGGCCTCGTCCGCTTCCAAGACAGTGCCGTCCGTGGTCGCAACACGGACCCGGTGTGGCGATGATGACAGATGTGCCGCCGACGAACGGACATGCTGCAGGCTCGATCCGGAACGTGCCTGTGCAACCGCGCGCTTCAGTTCGTAGCGCACATAGGTCCCGTAAAGATGGCGCGGCGGGCTGCTTGCGGCAACGTCTGCGGGCGGCTGCCAGCCGTTGGCGGGGCCGTGTTCGGTAAGCCAGCGGGCCAGGTGCCCCATGTCTTCGGGATAGAGCGAGAAGATCTCAGCCGGTCCGTTGACGAGATGGGCGGGATCGCTGGTGCTATAGGCAACGCCGCGCCCGAGCTCGGCACGCGGCTCGATGATGGTGATCGACAGCGCGACCGTGGTCTGGTCGAGCAGTTTGAGCGCGGTTAGCGCGCCGGCAAACCCGCCGCCGATAATGATGACGGAATGGCCTGGCTTTGGATCGAAATGCATGAGACCTCCCTCCCCGTCACGCAGATCCGGGGGACGACAGCAAGAAAGGCGCAAAGATCTCCTGCCGACGCGGCGGCCGGAGATCCGGATGACCCCGGGTGATAGATGGAAGCGACGCGACCGGCTGGGCTTTAGAAGACCTTGCCTTCCTCCAGATGCGTCGTCGTTCCGTTGATGTAGAAATCGCCGACCACACGCGCCTTGTGCAAAAGCGGATTATGGTTGAGCACAGTGCGGATATTGCGCCAGTGGCGGTCAAGGTTGAGATGCCTCGATGTAGCCGAGCCACCGCCGAGCTCGAAGACGTTGGCTGCGGCAGAAAGCGCGATCTGAGAGGCGACGATCTGCGTGCGCGCCGTCGTCAGGGCGCTTTCGACAAGAGCCGCTTCCAGTCGTTCCGGATCGCCTGCTCCGAACGCCGCGACGGAACGGTCAAGCGCGCGGGCCGCCTCGCGGATCAGCGTATCGACAGCAAACGAGCCGCTGGCGATCTCACCCAGAATTTTCTGGACAAAGGGGTCGGCATTGGCCGTCTCGGCCGCGCTATGGGCAGCCGAACGTGCCTGTCTGCGCACGTAATCGGTACCCTCGGCCACTGCGCCGCGCACCGCACCTGCCATGGAAGCGGCAAGGTGGAGCTGGCGCAGGGTCGATGTATGACGCCCGACAAGCGAATTGAGGCCGCGCGTGGAAATCTCATGGGCCAGCACCTCCACGTCCTCGAGCAGCACGCCGCCGCTTGCGGTCAGCCGTTGGCCCATGCCGTCCCAATCATCGAGAATGGTGATGCCTTTGCGGTCGACCGGCAAGAGAACGCTGACGAGCTGGTCCTCGTCATTTTTCGCGCTGAAGGAAGCGAAATCGGAAAAGGCAGTGCCCGTCGCATACCATTTGCGGCCGTTGAGGCGATAGCTGTCGCCGGATTTTGAAAGCCTGGTCGTCACCTCGCCGGGCCGCTTGGTGCCCTGTTCCGTATGAGCGCCGCCGAACAGCTTGCCGGCAAGCACTCTGGCAAGCTGTGTGCGATCGAGCGCTGTATTCGGATTGAGAATGAGGCTCTCGGTGAAATTGAAGTGGCTGCGAAGCGCATGCGCCACATTGGAATCGGCCGCACCGATCGCCATGATCGTTTCGATATAGTCGAGGACACTGCCGCCAGGCCCGCCGAGCGAGACGGGGATGCGCAGCGCTCCGAGACCGGCCTCCTTGAACAGGCGGAAAGCCTCAAACGGAAGCTCGCGATCGAGATCGCGCCGTGCCGCTTCCTTGCCGATTTCGGCTACGAGCGCCGGTACCGTCGAAAGCAGGGCGGCAAGATCGGAATCGGGCGCAGATCCACCTGCAGATAACAGCACGGAAGAGGTCGGAGTGGCCATGGTCAAGCTTTCAACGGCGGATTTTTGAAGAATGGGGAGGATCCACACGAGAGCGGATCCTCCCTGACGGCCTCAGGCGACGGCGCGCGTCAGCGACACGACATTGTCGGTCCCACCTTCGCTGACGCGCGGAACGCGCCCTTCGACCGGATGGCTTGGATCGTTGAAGCCCGGCGTCGACGGATGACCGGCCGTCACCAGCCTGTCGACCAGGGCCTCGTCCTCGGCATCGAGCTTGACGTCGAGCGCGCGGATATAGCTGTCCCAATGCTCTTCGGTGCGCGGACCGGTGATGGCGGCCGAGATCAGCTTGTTGTTCAGCACCCAGGCGAGCGCGAACTCGGTCGGCGTAATGCCCTTGCGGTTGGCATGGGCAGCGATCTCCTTGGCGATCGCAATCGATTCCGGACGCCATTCGGTTTCGAGGATGCGCTTGTCGCCACGCCCTGCACGCGTATCGGCACCCGGCTCCTTGCCCGGCTCGTATTTGCCGGTCAGCACGCCGCGGGCGAGCGGCGAATAGGAGACAACGCCGAGGCCGTAGTAGTGGGCGGCCGGCAACTGTTCGGCTTCGGCCGTGCGGTTGACGATGTTGTAGAGTGGCTGGCTTGCGACCGGCCGATCGATGCCGAGCTGATCGGCAAGATGAGCGATCTCGGCGATGCGCCAGCCGCGGAAATTCGAGACCCCGAAATAGCGAAGCTTGCCCGCGCGGATAAGGTCAGCAATGGCGCGCACCGGCTCTTCGAGCGGCGCGTCGAAGACGGCGCGGTGGAAATAGAGGATGTCGATATAGTCGGTGTTCAGCCGGCGCAGCGAATTCTCCACCGTCTCGATCACCCATTTGCGCGAGTGGCCGCCAAGGTTCGGGCCCTTGGTGTGCGAGTTGACGAACTTGGTCGCCAATACCCAATGGTCGCGGCTTGACTTGATGCCACGGCCCACGACCTCTTCCGACTTGCCGTCGTGATAGACGTCGGCCGTGTCGATGAAGTTGATCCCCTGCTCGCGGGCCCTGTCGATGATGCGGAAGGCGACCTCATCGGGCGTCGGCCCGCCGAACATCATGGTTCCAAGGCTGAGCGGTGACACTTTGAGCGCGCTGCGCCCGAGGTAGCGATAATCGACCATTTCATTCTCCATTCATTGAGCGTGGTGACAGGCGACGGCATGGCCGGCGCCGAACTGGCGGAATGCCGGATCCTCGGCCCGGCAAATATCGGTGGCAAGCGGACAGCGCGTGTTGAAGCGACAGCCGGAAGGTGGATTGTGCGGACTTGGCAGGTCGCCGGTGATCGGGGCGGCCTGCTTGCGCCGCGATGGGTCGGGCACGGCGGCAAGCAGGGCCTGCGTATAGGGATGTTTGGCACCGTTCCAGAGGTCGGCGGTCGAGGCGCTTTCGACTATACGCCCGAGATACATGACGAGCACACGGTCGGCGAAATAACGAACGACGGATAGATCATGCGAGATGAAAAGATAGGAAAGCGACAGCTCCGTCTTCATCTCGACCAGCAGGTTGAGGATCTGGGCCTGGATCGACAGGTCAAGTGCCGAGACCGGTTCATCGCAGATGACGAGCTCGGGCTGCAGGATCAGCGCCCGGGCAATGCCGATGCGCTGGCGCTGGCCGCCGGAAAATTCGTGCGGATAGCGCTCCAGGCTGTCGCGTGGCAGGCCGACGTGCTCGACCATTCCCGCAGCGATCGCATCACGTTTCCTGCGATCGCCGATGCCATGCACGGCAAGCGGCGCCGTCAATATGGTGCGGATGGTCTGCCGTGGATTGAGCGAAGCGAAGGGGTCCTGGAAGATCATCTGGATGCTGCGGCGGATCGACTGCAGCTCCTTGTTCGACATGGCCGTAACATCGCGGCCGCGAAAGCGGACCTGCCCGGAAGACGGCGTGACGAGACGCGTCAGCGACTTGCCGAGCGTCGACTTGCCGCAACCGGATTCGCCGACGAGCGCAACTGTCTCGCCTTCCGCGATTTCCAGTGACACGCCGTCGACGGCACGCACCGTGCCGGCGCTGCCTGGATAATGGGTGGAGAGCCTATCGACCGACAGGAGCGACATGAGCGACCTCCGCATGGACTGAAACATAGGGGCAGGCGACTTCGCGGCCCGCCGAGATGGAAAACAGCGTCGGCACCGCCTGGGCGCAGGCGGGACGGGCGACCGGACAGCGCGGGCGGAAGGAGCAGCCCTTCTCGCCGGCGGCCGAGACGATGGAGCCCGGAATTTCGGCAAGCGGCCCATCGCGATAATGATAATCAGCCGTCAGCCGCGGCGAGGCAGCCAGGAGGCCGCGCGTATAGGGGTGATAGGGCGTATCAAAGACCGGACCGGGCAGCCCCTCCTCGATCTTGCGGCCGGCATACATGACGACGACGCGATCAGCCCATTGCGCCACGATGCCGAGATCGTGCGTGATCAGGATGACGGCCATGTTCAGCTTGGCGCGCAGATTGTCGAGAAGCTGCAGTACCTGCGCCTGGATGGTCACGTCGAGCGCGGTCGTCGCCTCGTCGGCGATCAGAAGTTTCGGATTGCAGGCAACGGCAATCGCGATCATCACGCGCTGGCGCATGCCGCCCGACAGCTGATGGGGATAGTCATCGATGCGTCTGGCCGGCTCCGGAATACTGACGAGGTCCAGAAGCTCGATCGCCCGGGCACGCGCCTGGCGGCGGCTCAGATCCTCATGGATCCGCAGCACCTCGATGATCTGGTCACCGATCGACAGGACCGGATTGAGCGAGGTCATCGGCTCCTGGAAGATCATCGCGATGTCGCGCCCGCGAATCCGGCGCAGCTGCCGTTCCGACAGCGTCAGCAGACTGCGACCGTCAAACAGGATTTCGCCACCCGGCCGGGCGTGCCGTGGCAGGAGCCCCATTAGGGCAAGGGCTGTCAGCGATTTTCCGGAGCCGGATTCACCAACGATCGCCAGCATCTCTCCGGGATTGGCGTTGAAGCTTACGCCCTTCACCGGCTCTGCGGTCGCAAAGCGGACGAAGAGATCGCGGACTTCGAGAAGATGGCTCATCAGCGTTCCTCCGAAAAGCGCGGATTGAGCGCATCGTTGAGCCCATCACCCAGAAGATTGAGGGCGAGGACGGTAAAGACGATCGCGAGACCCGGCAGGGCTGTCAGGTACCAAGCGGTGCGGATCACGTCCCGGCCGGCACCGATCATCGATCCCCAGGAGACGCGATTGGGATCGCCAAGCCCCATGAAGGACAGCGCCGATTCCATCAGGATGGCGCTTGCGACCATAACCGAGGAGGTGACGATCAGCGGCGGCAGGGCGTTCGGCAGGATTTCGCGGAAGATGATGCGTGCATGGCCGAAGCCGAGGCTTCGAGCGGCCAGCACATAGTCCTTCTCGCGGATGGCGCGGAACTCGGCCCGTGTCAGGCGCGCCACCGTCGGCCAACTGACGATCGCAATCGCGATTGTGACGGTCGAGGTCGTCGGCTGAGCGATGGCGACCAGGACGACGAGCAAGACGAAGCTCGGGATCGTCTGGAAGATCTCGATGAATTTCACCAGGAGATCATCGACGATCCCGCCGAAATATCCCGCCATCGCGCCGATCGCGATGCCGGCGGAAAGCCCGAGGGCGGTCGCAGCGATACCGACCGTAAGCGAAATGCGCGCCCCGTGGAGGATGCCTGCGAGCACATCGCGTCCCATCGAATCCGTACCGAGCGGATAGGACGGATTTTGGCCCGGCCAGAGGAACGGTCGCGCCACCATCTCCATCGGATCGCCGGGATAAAAGACGGGAGCAAGAAGGGCAGCGAGTGCGGTGGCGATCAGGAACAGGACGCCGAACAATGCGGTGGGATTGGACAGAAAAACCTTGAGCTCCCGCCGCAGACCGCGCCAGGCAATACCGGGTGCGGCGGCGGCGCGCACGTCGGGCGCATGGATATGCGTCCAGCTCGGCTCGGCGGGTTTTTGGGGCAGCGGCCGCGAGGCGTCGCTATCGTGCTCGGCCAGATCGATTGCGCTGCCGGCATAGGTATGAAGCTTCTGACTGGTCATCGGCTGGCTCCGATTCTGGGATCAATCCATGCCTGCAGCAGATCGACGGCCGCGTTGGCGACGATCACAAGGAAGGAGGACAAGAGCAAGATGCCGAGCAGCACGGAAAAATCGCGGGCCATCACGGCTTCGAAGGCAAGCCGGCCGAGCCCCGGCCAACTATAGACGGTCTCGACCACGACGGCTCCGCCAAGCATGCCCCCGAAATGCATGCCGGCCATTGTCGTGATCGGGATCAGCGCATTGCGCAGCACGTGACGCGTGGTCAGGAAGAAGGGCGACACGCCCTTGGCGCGGGCGGTGCGGACGAAATCCTGCGACTTGACCTCCAGCATCGCCGCGCGTGTCAGTCGCGCATAGATTGCCAGATAGAAGAGGGAGAGCGAGGTTGCCGGCAACACCATGTAGCGGATCCGGTCGAGGAGCGCCGGAAGCCCGGTCAGCCGCGATCCGATCGTGCTGTCGCCGCCGCTCGGCAGCCAGCCGAGCTTGACCGAGAAAAACAGGATCAGCATCAGGCCGATCCAGAAGCCGGGGATTGAGTAAAACAGCAGCGAGACGACCGAGATCACCCGGTCGGCAAGCCTGCCGGAAAAGCTTGCCATCAACGCGCCGAGCAGCAGACCAACGGCAATGGCGATCAGCAGCGCGGCCAGCATCAGCGTCAGTGTTCCAGGCAGCCGCTGGCCGATTAGATCGGCAACCGGCATTCCGTAGCGCGGTGAAAAACCGAGGCTGAAATGCGCCAGGTTGTCCAGGTAGTTGGCGAGCTGCACGAGGAGAGGGTTGTCGAGCCCGAAGCGCTGGCGCAGAGCCGCCATTGTTTCCTCCGTGGCCGAGCCGGATTCTGCCGCCATCACGTCGGCCGCATCGCCCGGTGCGAGCTTGAGCAGGAAGAAACTCAATATGACGATGCCGAGCATGGTCGGCACGGCCTGAATGACGGTCTTTCTGATTGTGCGGGCGACCCGCTTGAGTGCCGACATGGATTTCCACCTCGCGTCGCCGGAAGAATTCATCGTGCTGCGTTGAGATAGTAGTTGACTAAATCTGTGGGTTTTGTCAAATCCATATTAGTAAATAATTCCAAGAAGAGATCGAATATCGAAGTCTTTTGAAATTATTTAACGTCACTAAGATTTACATAAGAATTTCCTACCGAAGCAGCTCCGGAATTGGGTAAAAAACTCTACTGCGGCGCCGAAGTATGGAAAGGCGAACCCAGGACGCCTGGCAACGGGCACGCACAATCATTGAGGGACCGACCATGCCAGCATTTCCTGCCCCGACACGCCGCAATTTCCTTCTTGCTTCCGTTGCGCTCACCGTGGCGTCGGCGACACGCCTGCCGGCCTTTGCGGCCCCTGTGCGTGGCGGCACAGCGACGCTGCTCCTGTCGGCCGAGCCGCCGGTGCTGACGACGATTGCTAACACTGCCTTCAATTCCGTCTACGTCTCGCCGAAGGTGATCGAAGGCCTTCTGACCTATGATTTCGAGCTGAACCCGCAGCCGCTCCTGGCCAAGGAATGGTCGGTGAGCCCGGATGGGCTGGCCTACACGTTCCACCTGCGCGAGAGCGTAAAATGGCATGACGGCCAGACCTTCACATCGGCCGACGTCGCTTTCTCGATCAAGACGCTGAAGGAGGTTCATCCGCGTGGCCGCAACACGTTCCTCAACCTCGTCGACGTCGAAACGCCGGATCCGCTGACTGCGATCCTGAAACTCTCCAAGCCGGCTCCCTACCTCATCACTGCGCTTGCCTCCTCCGAGACGCCGATCGTTCCGCGCCATATCTATGAAGGAACGAAGGTCACGGAAAACCCGGCCAACCTTGCACCGATCGGAACCGGCCCCTTCAAGTTCAAGGAATGGGTTCGCGGCAGCCACCTCGTCTATGAGCGCAATCCTGAATACTGGGATCAACCGCGTCCCTATCTCGACCAGCTCATCGTCCGCTTCATTCCCGATGCAGCGGCACGCTCCATCGCGATCGAAACCGGCGAAATCGATCTTGCGCCCTCGACGCCCGTTCCTCTCAGCGACCTTGAACGTCTGAAGGAGGTCCCCGGTATCGCCTTCGAGCAGCGCGGCTATCAGTATGCGAACGGCGTCAGCCGCATCGAGTTCAACCTCGAACGTCCCTTCTTCAAGGACATTCGCGTCCGCCAGGCCTTCGCCCATGTGATCGACCGCAAGGTGATCCTCAACACCATCAACTACGGCTATGGCGCGGCCATTCCCGGTCCGATCAATCCCAATCTTGCCAAATGGTATGATGGCGATCTGAAGACCTATCCGATCGATCTTGCTGCCGCCGAAAAGCTGCTCGACGAGGCCGGCTATCCGCGTGGCAGCGACGGCGTGCGCATCCGCATCAATCTCGACTATGTGCCGAGCGGAGAAACCTATCCGCGCGGTTCGGAATATATCCGCCAGGCGCTCGCCAAGGTCGGTGTCGATGCGACCGTCCGCAGCCAGGACTTCGCCACCTATACCAAACGCATCTATACCGACCGCGATTTCGATTTCGCCTTCGAGGGCATGAGCAACCTCTTCGATCCGACCGTCGGCGTCCAACGTCTCTACTGGAGCAAGAACTTCAAGCCGGGCGTGCCCTTCTCCAACGGCTCCGCCTACAGCAATCCTAAGGTCGATGCGCTTTTGGAGGCTGCGGCGATCGAGGTCGATGCGAAAAAACGTGTCGATCAGTGGCGCGAGATCCAACAAATTCTCGTCGAGGACCTACCGGCGATCGACATAGCCAGCCAGCCGGAGCTGACCATCTACAACAAGCGCATCGCCGACCACACGGTCGGTGGCGAAGGCGTTTCGGGCAGCCTCGCCTACGCCTATGTGGTGGCAGCCTAGGCAGGCAGAAAGAGAAACAGATCCGTCATGTCCATCCAACATCCTCCCGGCTCCATCGTCGGCCTGCCGAAATTTTCCGCCCCCACCGATTTTGCCGAAAGCCCGCTCTCGCAGGCGCTCAAACAGCCGGTACTGCTCGGCCTTTTCCTGCCGATCCAGGCCGGTGGCTGGACGCAATCGACCCTTGAGCGGTCGACCGACTGGCGCTTCGACTACAATAAGGCGCTCACGTTAAGGGCCGAGGAACTCGGCTTCGATCTCGTCTTCGCCCTGTCGCAATGGCTGCCGAAGGGCGGCTATGGCGGCGTCTTCAACGGCCAGGCCCTCGACAGTTTCGTATCAACCGCAGCCCTTGCCGGGCTCACGAAGAAAATCATGCTGATCTCCACCATGCATGTTCTCTACGGTCCCTGGCATCCGCTGCATCTTGCCAAATTCGGCGCCACACTCGACCACATCACCGGCGGCCGTTGGGGCATCAATGTCGTGACCGGCCACCGCGCGGTCGAGCACGAAATGTTCGGCTGGCCGCGCATCGAACATGACAGGCGTTACGAGCTGGCGGCCGAATTCCTCGAGGTCGTGCAGCGCCTCTGGACCGACACGGAGAACTATTCCTTCGAGGGCGAAAGCAGCTGGAAACTCGGCGGCGGCTTCGTGACGCCGAAGCCCAATTTCGGCCGACCGATCCTCGTCAATGCCACGGGTTCGGATGCCGGCATCGCCTTTGCGGCCCGCTATTCGGACATCGTCTTCATCACCAGCCCGACGGGGGCCGATATCGACAGCGCGCTACAGTCGCTGCCCGCCCATACCAAGAGGGTCAAGGATGCGGCCAAGGATGTCGGACGCACGGTGCGCACGCTGCTCAATCCGATGGTCATCTGCCGGCCGACAGAAAAAGAGGCCTGGGAGCTTGCCGACAGGATCGTCGCCCATGGCGACCAGCGCTCGCCGCAGGGGTTTTCGTCGCTAAACTCCGACGCCCAGGCCTGGAAAGGCCGCGATCCCCAGGATCCCTACCGCTTCGTCGGCGGCAATATCCGCGTCATCGGCTCGCCTGAAAGCGTGGTCGACCAGTTTCTGAAATTGAAGGCAGCCGGCGTCGACGGTCTGCAGCTCAGCTTCTTCGATTTCCGTGACGACCTCGAATTCTTCGGCAGCGACGTGCTGCCGCTGATGAAGCAGGCCGGCCTGCGCCACTGAGAAAGGGACAACCATGACCAGCAATGCCATTTCCGAAATCTGGTACACGCGCTGCCCGGTGCCGACACCGGTTGGCCTTGCCGCCCAACTCGGCTACCTGGAGGAAGGCTTCCGCAAGGAAGGTGTGACACTTAACTCGATCATCGACTCGCCGGACCGCGCCATCCGCCAGAGCCATTTCAACCATACGCTGGACTGGTCCTTCCGCCATGGCGGCAATGTGCCGCCAATCCGCGCCCGCTCGGAAGGCCGCAAGACCCGGCTCGTCGGCATCACCTGGACCGACGAGTTTCAAGCGATCATCACCCTGCCCCAGACCGGGATCAAACACACCAAGGACCTGAAGGGGCGTCGTTTCGGCATTGCCCGCCGGCCGGAAGGTATCGTCGACTTCATGCGCGCCACGGCCTTGAAAGGTCTGCAGTCGGCCCTTTCACTCGAAGGTCTTGCGCTTGGCGATGTGGAGATCATCGACATCGCACTTGCCGATTCCGTGCTTGCCACCCAGGAGGGACCATCGCTATTCGGTCTAAAGCGTCGTCAAGCCTATGGCGAGGAGATCGCAGCCCTCCTCCGTGCTGAGGTGGATGCGATCTATGTGAAGGGAACGGCCGGCATCAGCGTCGCCAATCTGATCGGTGCCGTTCAGGTCGTTGAATTCGGTTTTCACCCTGACCCGAAGATCCGCATCAATTCCGGTTCGCCGCGCGTCCTCACTGTGGACGAACTGCTTGCGGACGAGCGACCCGATCTCGTCTACCGGCTCCTGGAGGCGATCTACAAGGCGTCCGACTGGGCCGAAGCCCATCCCGACGAAACCCGCCGCTTCGTTGCGCGCGAGGCAGGCGCCACCGAGGAGCAGGTACTGGCGGCAAACGGGGCGGAGATCCACCGCCATCTCGGCCTCGGTCTGGAGCCCGGGTTGGTCGAAGCGGTCGGCCACTACAAGGATTTCCTGCGCGACTTTGGTTTCCTCGCTGCCGACTTCGATATCGCCGATTGGGTCGACCGCCGTCATATCGACGGCTTTGATGCCCGCGCTGTCGCCTGACAGGAGATAAGCATGCTGCAGGAAACGATCGACCCCATCGACAGAGCACGACGGCTTGCTAAGGATTTCGCGGTAGACGCTCATCATTTCGACGCGAGCGGCGAATTTCCTTTCGAGAACTTCGCCCGGCTCTACGAGGCGGGCCTGCTCGGCTTGATGACGGCGCCAGAGCACGGCGGCTATGGCGGCGGGCTTGCGGATGCGCAGGCTGTGATCAGCGAGATCGCCCGCGGCGAACCCTCCACGGCGCTGGTGCTCGCCATGCACTACAATAGCCACTACAGCCTGCGGCGGTTCGGAAAATGGCCGAGCCATCTCGCCGAGCGGGTGCTTCTTGCCAACCGGCTCGGCCCGGCCCTGATCAACGCCGCCCAGGCCGAGCCGCGTATCGGCTCTCCGGCCCATGGCGCCTTGCCGGAGACGATTGCAAGGCGGGTCGGCGACAGCTGGCGGATTACCGGTCGCAAGACCTATGTGACCGGCATTCCGATCCTCAAATGGGTATCGCTTCTGGCCCTGACCGACGAGCCCGAGCCACGACTTGCCTCCTTCCTCGTGCCGACCGACAGCCCCGGTTTGACGATCGAGAAGACCTGGAACGCCGCCGGCATGCACGCGACCGCCAGTGACGACATCATTCTTGATGATGTCGCGATCCCCCTCGAAGACGTTATCGAGGCGCAGCCCGCTTCGGAGCCGATAAGGCGGGAGGAGCACGCGACGGCCTTCTTCTTTTCGCTGATCGGCGCCGTCTATCACGGCGTGGCGCTGTCGGCGCGTGACAGGGTGATCTCCTTCTCGGCGCATCATGCGCCTGCAAGCCTCGGCGCACCGATTTCAACCGTGCCCCGCATCCAGGATGGTCTCGGCGAGATCGAGGTTCGCCTGTCGACGAATGCCAGGCTGCTGCGTTCGCTCGGCGAAGACGTCGATGCCGGAAGGCCGGTCGGGATCGACGGCATGGCGGTGCGCCATGTGGTGATCGACAACGCGGTTGCGGTGACAAGCCTGGCGCTCGATCTTGCCGGTAATCCCGGGCTCAACAGGGATTTCGGACTCGAACGTCAGCATCGCGATGCGATCACCGGCCGCTCGCACGCGCCGCAGAACCACATGGTCAGGGTGATCGCCGCCAAAAACGCCCTCGCTCGCCTGGAGGCGGGGCGTATCTGAAATTCGAAATAACACAAGGCTCGGCCGTCCCCGTAGGGGCGGCCGGTCATGTCGGAGCCATCAGGCATCCGGGCTCAGCCATATCTGGCCGAAGCTGTTGTTGATGCCCTGCGCTCCGGGCGCGAAATTCTTCACCTTTTTACTGGCGACGATTTGCGAGCCTGCGGCGACAAGATCGACCGAGACGACATCCTCGTGAATGATGCGCTGGAACTGGTACCAGAGATCGCGGCGCTTGGCCTCGTCGGGCTCGACGGCTGCAGCTTCGAGCAGCCGGTCGACCTCGGGGTTGGCATAGTGGCTGGCGTTGGAGAAGACGAGGCCGATCTTGAAATTCTTGGACCAGTAGGCGCGCTGGACCCCGAGCGTCGGATCGAACGTGTTAGACAGTGATTCGATCACGAGGTCGAAGGCGCGATCGGTGTAGACAGTCTTCAGGAAGGTCGCGAGGTCGAATTTGAGAATTTCCGCATCGATGCCGACGGCCAAAAGCGACTGGCGGATGAAGTCGGCATAAGAGGGCGGCAGGAAGGAATTGTAGGCAAGACGAAGCTTGAAGCGCACGCCATTTGCACCGCGCGGGTAGCCCGCCTTATCGAGCAGCTTTTCTGCGAGCTTGGGATCCGGTTCACGGGCCTTGATGCTCGGATCATACCATTTCGGCAAGGCGGTGCTGATCGGGCTCGGCGAGACCTGCGCATAGCCGAACAGAGCGATATCGACAAGCTTCTGCAAATCGATGGCATGCGCGATCGCCAGGCGCACGTCGCGCTTGGTCAGGATTTCGTTCTCATAATTGAAGAACAGTTGCTGCTGTGGTCCGGAATAGGCATAGGTCGTCGTATCGACGACCAGGTTGGGATTGGCCTTGAGGCGCTCGATGTCCGACAGGGGCACTGGGTTGGCGCCGATATCGATCTCGCCGGTCTCGAGCGCGGCAGCGCGAGCGGACGGATCGAGGATGACACGCAGGATGACACGATCGAGATAGGGCTTTCCCGCATCCCAGTAATTCGTATTGCGCTCGAAGATCAGGTGGCTGCCGGGAACCCATTCCTTCAGAAGAAACGGGCCGGTTCCGATCGTCTGGGCAAGCTTGGGCTGCTCTTGTGGTTTGAAGGTTTCGTAGACATGTTTCGGAACGATCGGCGATTCCGAACTGGAGAGCGCCGTAATGAGATAGGGCGCGGGTTTGGTGAGCACGACGATTGCTGTGTGCGGATCGGGCGTCTCGACGGCCGTGACGTTCTGATAGGTGATCCGGCCGCGCGGATGGGCTTCCTTAAGCCGGAAAATGGTGAAGGCGACGTCGGCCGATGTGAAGTCGGCGCCGTCATGCCATTTGACCCCCTCGCGCAGCTTGAACGTATAGCGCAACTGATCCTCGCTGACCGACCACTCGGTCGCAAGAAGCGGGATGGGATTAAGATCGTAGTCGAAGTCGAACAGGCCCTCGTTGATCTTGGGCCCGATGGCCTGGCCGGTGCCTGAGGATGTATTGATGGCGATCAGTGCGCTCGGATCGGGATAATAGGCCCAGTTGAGCGTGCCGCCTCTGACTGGGGTCTCGCTTGCGGCGCCGGCAACCTGGGGACCGGCGGCACCAAATGCAAGGCCGGCGGCGCCTGCGAGGAGGAACTGATTGAATTGACGGCGGCTGATCGACATGGTCGGCTCCAAAGGCGGCGACGCTCAAGAAAGCGCTGACGGAGCCCCATGCCCCGCTGTCGGAATGATCCCTTTGCGGCCGGCCGAAGCAAAGGCAGATTTTCTATCGCGGCGGAGAAGCAAAGCTTGTCGCGCAGGCATCGCGTCCGCTGCAACAGGCAGCGGACGGCGCTCGACGTTGCCAATGGTGAAAGATGGGATCTAGCGAAGGACGTGGCCCAATAGCCGACGCGCATTGCCACCGGCAACCAGAGACCGTGCTTGCGCGTCAAGACCTGCCGCTGCCAGGTTTTGCGCCAGCGTTTGCCGGGAAAGGGCGGGAAGGATGGGCCAGTCCGTTCCAGCAACAACACGCTCGGCGCCGAAGAACTGCACCAGAATGGCGATGATCGACGGATCGTCGCCCATCGTGTCGAAGTAGACATTCGGCCGATGCCCGGCAGCGCGGTTTTGTTGGGAGTAGCGGCCACCACGCGCCGCCTGCACGACCGCGCCCAAGCCAAGGGTTGCGAAGACGAAGTTGAGATCCGGGAACTCGTCCAGCACGCCGTTTTCCAGCAGGGACAGAAAGGCAACGCCGTTCATCAGCCCGCGGCCCAGCGAATTGCCGAGCTTGCCGGCACCGGCAATAAGGACGCCGGCTTGCGGCGCATTGACCGGATGCACGAAAACCGGCTTGCCGAAACGAGCTGCGACGGCGAGCGTAGGGCGGGCGACCGGATCACCGATGAACTTGCCATCACGATAGGAATCGACGACGAGGCCGGCCAGTCCAAGTTCGCCGAGCGCCCTCTCTGCCTCCCGGGCGGCCACCTCGCCGGAAAAGGGATCGATGGTCGCCAGTGCGGCCAGGCGGTCGGGCTGGGTCTTGACGAGCCCGGCAAGCCAGTCGTTCACCTCGACGATCACATGAGGATCGGCAGGCTTCTCCATACCGAACAGGCTCTCGACGGTCGTGCTCAAAACAGCAAGCGAGACACCAGCCGAGGAAAACTCGTCAATCAGGGAAGCCGGGTCGACAATCTTCTTCAGGACAGTGTCGGGAAGCCCGGCGGATATGCGTTTGCTGCCATCAGCACCCCATTCGAGGGGCCAGAGATGTGTGTGAATGTCGACGATATCCAGTTCGTGGCTCATCTGCTGACGCTTTCCTTCGAATAACGATTGTCGTTGGTGGTCTCGTGTCCCGCGCCAGGCGGGTCTCATCGGTGATGGATCTCAGAACCAAGGCATCGAGCGCAAACACCACGCCGGTGACGCTGAAGCTTTTTTGGAAGTGGGGAGCGGTCTTGCGCAGCTACGCGGCCTCAAGCCCGTGAATACGCCTGATTTCCTCGGCGACCAGTGCCTGGAGCCGCCATAGATTTCGATCGCGGATGCCCTTCTCTTCGAGATGCTTGACGGTGAGATAGAGATATTCGGCACAGGACCCCATATGCCCGCAGGCCCTGGCCAGAACCTCGGCGACGCTTTCCAGAGGCAGCCCGCGCAGAACGCGCTTGCCTTTCGGTCCGGCCCAGAACACTAAGGCGCGCAAAGGTCCCTGTGGCGTTTCGATCGGAACCCATCGGATGAAGGAGGAGTCGGTGATCGTGCCAATCTCCCTGCGGATCATGCGACGGATCTGCCCCATGCGGTCTTCTTCCGAGAGCCTGTAGGCGACGCCGTTGCATTGCCCACCCTGATCGAGCGCCATCATCAGACCGGGCACGGCATCGGTCGCCCGCCACCGCGTCATCTGCAGGCAAAAGGACCTGTGCCAGCCGCGGGCACGGGCGTGCTGCCATTCCACCGCGTCGAAGTCCGGCTTCCAGATCAGCGAGCCAT
>UCCS01000232.1 GCA_900470965.1 Hyphomicrobiales bacterium | reverse complement strand
CCTCGGGCTGGCGCTGATGCTTGCCAGCCGTGCGGAAACGCTACTGCAGTTCCAGCTGACCTATGGCGTGCTGGTCGGGCTTTCAGCCAGTGCCTTTTTCGCACCGATGATCGCCGCGACGACGGAGTGGTTCGACGAGAACCGCGGGCTTGCCGTCTCGCTGGTTTCGGCAGGCATGGGTGTTGCGCCGATGACGATCTCGCCCTTCGCGCGCTGGCTGATCACTGCCTATGAATGGCGCCCGGCGATGATGATCATCGGCATCGGTGCGCTCATTCTGATGATCCCGGCAGCACTTCTCGTGCGTCGGCGGCCGTCGTCACCGCAGGATGCGCATGAGGCCATCGTGTCAGGTGATGGCAGTGCCCCCAATCTGTGGAAGGTTTTCCGCTCGCCGCAGTTCATTGTGCTCGGGCTGACCTTTTTCGCCTGCTGTGCTGCCCATTCCGGACCGATCTTCCATATGGTGAGCTATGCAACGCTCTGCGGCGTTGCACCGATGGCTGCCGTCAGCATCTACAGTGTCGAGGGTCTTGCCGGTCTCGGCGNNCCTGCTCTATGGCACGCTGGCGGACCGGATCGGCGTGAAGCCGGTCATCATCGCAGGCCTGCTGGTGCAGGCGGCGGCCCTTGCCACCTACCTTGCCGTCAGCAAGCTCGGGGAGTTCTATGCGCTCGCCGTCATCTTCGGCAGCGCCTATGGCGGGGTGATGCCGCTTTATGCCGTGCTGGCGCGTGAATATTTTGGCCCGCGCGTCATCGGCACGGTGTTCGGGGCGGCGACAATGCTCTCCAGTATCGGCATGGCCTTCGGCCCGCTGATCGGCGGCTGGATCTACGATACCTATGCCAACTATTCGTGGCTCTTCATCGGCTCCGCGCTGGTCGGGCTCGGTGCGGCGGCAATTGCACTTGCTTTCCCGCCTTTGCCGCGCCAGAAATCACAGCCCGCGCTCGGCACGGCCTGAGGTCAATTGAAACAGAGCTTGCGGTCGAGCTCGCCGAGCGGTCTCACACCTGCCAGCAGTGCCCTCGCTTCCTCCTCGTCGCGCTTGATCTGCGCGACGAGCGGATCGAGCCCGTCGAACTTCAGTTCGGGGCGCAGATAGCCGAAGAAGGAGACCGAACAGGTCTGGCCGTAGAGATCACCGCTGAAATCGAAAAGATAGGTTTCGAGCAACGGCACGCCGTTTTCTGTCACCGTTGGACGCCGGCCGTAGCTTGCCACCGCATCATAGAGCCCGCCGTTTTCGAGGCGGAAACGAACGGCGTAAATGCCGGCTGCAAGTTCCGCTTCCGGCGGCAACTGCATGTTGGCGGTCGGGAAGCCGAGCTGGCGGCCGAGCTTCTCTCCGTCAATGACCTTCGACTGGACCGTATAATGATAGCCGAGCATGGCGGCGACCGAGGAGACATCGCCTTCCTTCAGCAGCGCGCGGATATGGCTCGATGAGACGACATCGGTGTTCTCGTCGCGGAAGGCGTCGATCAGTGTGACGCCGAAACCATACCTGTTACCGGCATCCATCAGGAAGGCAGGCCCACCTTCGCGGCCGCGGCCGAAATGGAAATCGAAGCCGGTCACCACCTCGGACGCGCCAAGCCAGTCCTTCAGGATGGAATGGATGAACTCTTCCGCCGAGCGCTGCGAGAACTCGTAATCGAAGGGATATTCGATGACCGCGTTGAAGCCGAGCTCTTCCAGGATGCGCGCCTTGAACGGTGCGGGCGTCAGGCGGAAGACCGGCGCATCCGGCTTGAAGACGGTGCGCGGATGCGGCTCGAAGGTCAGTACCAGGGCGGGGATACCGCGCTCTTTCGCGATATCGAGAGCCCGGTTCAGCACCGATTGATGGCCGCGATGGACGCCGTCGAAATTGCCGATGGCGATGACACCGCCTTTCAAATGCTCGGGCAGCGGATCACGGGTTTCATTGCGGTGGAAAACGGTCATCGGCTTCAATTCTCTTACGCGAGGCGCGGCATCCACCACTTTGGCGCTGCCTTTTCCCGTTCGAGATAGGCGTGCAGGATCGCCTCGTCGGTCTCACCGTGCAGCGTATATTCCTTCGCGTGAATACCGCCGCTGATGTAAAGAAGGTCGAGGCCATAATTCAAGGCGCCGCGAACATCCGTCGGCATGCCGTCGCCGATCGCCAGCACACGGTTAACAGGGAAAGCACCACGGACCTCGCGGGCAGCGGCAAGTGTGGCCTCATAGATCGGCCGGTGTGGCTTGCCTGCGATCCGGGTGGAGCCTCCGAGTTGCTCATAATAGGCGGCCATGGCGCCGGCGCAGGGAATGATGCGGTGACCGCGCTCGACCACGAGGTCGGGATTGGCGCAGATCATCGGCACATTGCGGGCTTTGAAATCCAGCAGCATGTCCGTGTAGTCCTCGGGCGTCTGCGTCTCGTCGTCGAAAAAGCCGGTGCAGACGACGGAAGTGGCGTCGCCGGCGGCAGCGCATTCGATATCGAGGCCTTCAAGGATCGGATTGTCGCGCTCCGGACCGAGCAGGAAGACCTGCCGCGGGCCTTCGGCAATCAGCGCACGGGTGACATCGCCCGAAGTGACGATGCGATCATAGGCGTCGTCGGGTACGCCGATCTGGCGGAGTTGCTCGACGACCTGCCAGGAGACGCGCGGCGAATTGGTAATGAGAACGACAGTGAGGCCAGCGGCACGGGCGGCCTGGAGCGCTTCCCCGGCCTTCGGAAAGGGATCGACGCCGTTGTGCACGACGCCCCAGACATCGCAGAGCACCGCATCGTATCGATCGGTGATTTCGGAGAAGTTCGCAATCCGCTTTGCCATTCCGCTTTCCTGCTTCGCTTTCAGTCACCGGTGACATTGCAAAGGCGGGCTTCAATGGCAAGGCATTTTCTGCGTCAGGCGAAGAACGCCGGAGGTTCAAAAGCTGGACGTGAGCGAAGCTCGGTAACCACGCCGGACAAATCCCGCCTGTCTCCACAATTCCGGCACAAAAATCCGTGATGGCTCTTCTTGACTCCTTCTGGAGCCATCCCTAAATGCACGGCGGTAGCACTCACGGGAGTTGAGTGCTAACACCTTCATTGTGGACCAACCCGGTCCGCGAATGTCATTTGATCGAGGGATTAGCAATGGCAAGCACCAATTTCCGCCCGCTTCACGATCGCGTCGTCGTCCGTCGCGTTGAATCCGAAGCGAAGACCAAGGGTGGCATCATCATCCCGGACACCGCCAAGGAAAAGCCGCAGGAAGGCGAAATCGTCGCTGTCGGTTCCGGCGCTCGTGACGAATCCGGCAAGGTCGTTCCGCTGGACGTCAAGGCCGGCGACCGCATTCTGTTCGGCAAGTGGTCGGGCACGGAAGTCAAGATCGACGGCGAAGACCTTCTGATCATGAAGGAAGCCGACATCATGGGCATTATCGGCTAATCGGCCGATTGTCTTTCATCGAAATCGCTGACACCCCTTTTCAGGAGTTCTCAAAATGGCAGCTAAAGAAGTAAAGTTCGGCCGCAGCGCGCGCGAAAAGATGCTGCGCGGCGTCGACGTCCTCGCTGACGCAGTGAAGGTCACGCTCGGTCCGAAGGGCCGTAACGTCGTTATCGACAAGTCCTTCGGCGCTCCGCGCATCACCAAGGACGGTGTTTCTGTCGCCAAGGAAATCGAACTCGAAGACAAGTTCGAAAACATGGGCGCGCAGATGGTCCGCGAAGTTGCTTCGAAGACCAACGACATTGCAGGCGACGGCACCACGACCGCCACGGTTCTCGCACAGGCCATCGTTCGCGAAGGCAACAAGGCTGTTGCAGCCGGCATGAACCCGATGGACCTGAAGCGCGGCATCGACCTCGCCGTTGCTGAAGTCGTCAAGGATCTCCAGGCCAAGGCCAAGAAGATCTCCACGTCGGAAGAAGTTGCCCAGGTCGGCACGATCTCCGCAAACGGCGACAAGCAGGTCGGTCTCGACATTGCTGAAGCCATGCAGAAGGTCGGCAACG